>NZ_FCOL02000037.1 GCF_001544515.1 Caballeronia terrestris | reverse complement strand
CCCCGCCGCGATCGCCACCTGGATGATGCTCACGAAAAGCGCCGAGCCGGCTTCCGGCTGTTCAGGCGTCGCGCGCTGGATCCACACGCTGAAGCAAAGCGGCAGCGCGCCGAACGCGATGCCCCACGCGAGCACGACCGCACTCACGCCGAACTCCGAGTGACGCAGCACGGGCATCAGCAGCAACGCGAACATCAAGAGGGACACCATCGCCGCGACGGAAAGCTTCAGGTTGCGCGCGACCGCAGCCGATGCCACGAAATTCGACACGAAACCGATCACGCCGAAACCGAGCAAGAGCCACGTAATCGTCGACATATCGAGATGGGCATCGCCGAGCAGGAACGGCGTCACGTACGTGTACGACGAGAAGTGCGCGCCGAACACGAGCGCCACCATCAGCAGGCTCCTGCGGGGATGCGAGCGTCGCAGCAACAGCGTGAGATCGGAGAGCCGCAACGCCGCCGCCGACGGCAGCGACGGCACGAGGAACAACTGCGCCACGAGCGCGACGGCGACCAGTCCGCCTGTCGCCATGAACGAGACCCGCCACGATGCGAGGCTCGCGATGAACGTGCCGAGCGGCACGCCGATCACCGTCGCGCAGGTCACGCCAGTGAGGATCATCGCCATCGCTCGGGCTGCGTCTTTGGGCTCGACGAGGCGTCTTGCTGCCGATGTGGCGAGCGTCCAGAAACCGCCCAATGCTGCGCCCAGGAGCGCGCGCCCGAGCAGCATGACGGTGAAATTCGGCGCGAACGCGGACAACAGGTTCGACGCGAGCAGCATCGCGGTGAGCAGCAGGAACACATGACGACGATCCATGCGCCCCGCACCGAGCATCAGTCCGGGTGCCGAGATCGCAGCGATTATCCCCGGCGTCGTGACCATCAGCCCGGCGGTTCCCGGCAGCACGTCCAGTTCGCTGGCGACGTGCGGCAGCAGGCCGACCGGCAGAAATTCCGTCGTGACGAACGCGAATGCGCCGGTTGTCACCGCTGCTACGGCGAGCCACTGGCGCAAGGAAGAAGGTGTGTCGCTTAGAGGTAGATCGCTAACGGTTGAGGAGAGGTTTTCCATCGATAGGGTTTTTTGAAGGTTGTGCGGCTGCGGAGGAGTTCCCGAGCCAGTCGTTGCCGCAACATAACATCGCATCAAGGGTCTTGCAGAACTCACCGGGTTGGTGCGTTGTCGTGGTGCATAACGAGCCGCAGGGGCAGAGAATCAGGCAATCCAGCGTCGCCTGTTCCCTCATGTATCAACTCCTTTTCGGCTCAGGGGCTTTTTCGCGGCGCTGCCGCTTTCTATAGTTCAACTCAAGCCAAACCAAGCAAGGAGATCATCATGTCCGTCGAAACTCGTCTCGCCGCACGCGGCCTCGCCCTGCCCGTGCCGCCCAAGCCGCTCGGCCGCTACACGGCGACAAGCGAAGCCGGCGACCTGCTGTTCGTCTCCGGACAACTGCCGCTGCGCGATGGCCGCGTCGCGTTTCAGGGGCGTGTCGGAGAAGACGTGAGCGTCGAGGAAGGCCGGCAGGCCGCCGAAATCGCCGCGCTCAACGTGCTCGCGCAGATCCACGCGCACCTGGGCGGATTCGAGCGGCTGGAGCACATCGTGCGGGTCGAAGGGCATGTCGCGAGCGCCGACGGCAATTTCGAGCAGCCCGCCGTGATCGACGGCGCATCCGATCTCTTCGCCGACGTGCTCGAATCGAAGGCCGGCCACGCGCGATCCGCGTTCTCGCACCGCCAGTTGCCGGCGAACGCGACGGTGGTGCTGGTGGTCATCGCGAAGATCAGGCCGCAGGGCGACTGACGCGCGGTTCAGCTCACGAGCCGCTTCTTCTCGATCAGGAAATCGACGAAGGCGCGCACGCGCGACGACATGTGCCGCGCATGCGGATAGAGGAGCACGAAGGGGCGCGTCACGCCACCGTACTCCTTTAGCACTTCGACGAGCGTGCCCGCGCGCAGGTCTTCCTCCACGACGAAGCGATACGTCTGAAACAACCCCGCCCCCGCGCGCGCGAGCGTGACGCCGCCGAGCACGTCCTCCGCGCAGCCGTAACTGCCTGCTGTCGGCACGTCGATGTCTTCGCCGTCGTAGCGCAGCGTCCACGCGAGACGCCGTCCGCTGCTCGGCATATCGAACTGGATGCACTCGTGGCGCAAGAGGTCTTCAGTCGTCGCTGGCGTTCCCGCGCGGCGCAGATAACCCGGCGTCGCAACGACGACGAGTTCCGCATCTTCGAGCTTGCGTGCGATCAGGTTCGAATCGTCGGGTGCCTTGCCGCGCACGGAGAGATCGAAGACATCGTCGGCGAAATCGACGTTGCGGTTGCTGATGTGCGTCTCGACCCTGACATCCGCATGGCGCTCCCTGAATTCAGGCAGCAGCGGCAGCACGCGATAGTGCGCATAAGGCGTCGGCAGGCTGATGCGCAGCGTGCCCGCCGGGTGGCCGTGCTGGCCGCTGACCTGACGCTCGGCATCGACGAGTTGCGCGAGCGCGCCGCGGCATTGCTCGAAATAGATCTGGCCTTCGTCGGTGAGACGGATCTGGCGCGTCGTGCGCACGAAAAGCCGCACCCCTAGCCTTCCTTCGAGCCGCGACACGGAGCGGCTCACCGCCGCCGGCGTCACGCTCGCGGCGATCGCGGCCGCGCTGAAGCTGCTCAGTTCGGCGGCGAGGCAAAAGAGTTCGATGCTGCCGATCTGCAAGTCGTCGAATTGACGTTTCATGTCGATCTCAAACGCGCATGCTCTTGCTGCGCAAGTCGTCGAGCACGGGGACTGCCGCAAGCGCGACGAGGATCGTCGCGAGCGGCACCGTCGCGATGAAACCGGCGTGCTTAAATCCGAAAGCGCCCGCGAGCGCGCCAGCGACGAACATCCCGAGCAGCGACGATAACAGCCGCAGGCGCGCGCGATCCGCGCGCACCTTGGCTGTCCCGTCGTGCGCCTCGCCGAGGTTCCAGTAGAAGAGCTTGCCGAGTTCGATGCCGATATCGGTGACGAGACCCGTCACGTGCGTCGTGCGGATCTCGGCCTTCGAGATCTTTGTGATGATCGCGTTCTGCAAACCCATGACGAAGCACAGCAGGGCCACGGTCGCGGGCATGAACAACACGCGATGCTGTTCGAGGTTCGATCCCAGGAAGCCGAAGACGAGCAGCAGCGCGGCTTCGATCAGGAGCGGCATCGCGTATTCGCTGTGAGCCTGACGGCGGCGGCCCCAGTTGATCAGCATCGCCGAAGCCGCCGCACCCGCGATGAACGCGACGAGCGCGCTCAGGCCGCCGACGAGCAGCATCGTTTCGCCGATCACGAGGTTGTCCGCGAGCGCCGACACGATGCCCGACATGTGGGACGTGTATTGCCCGACCGCGAGAAATCCACCCGCGTTCGCGGCCCCGGCGACGAACGCGAGTGCCAGGCCGAGGCGCCGGTTGGCCGCGCCGGTGCGGTTGCGGGCAGTCAGGCTGCGAAGATAGTGGATCGGCATGTGAGGCGCCCAGACAGACGAGCGCTCATTCTATGCCTTCAAAACGTGGACGCCGCGTGTGTTTTCGTACGGCAGGCATCGTCGCGCACTAGGGCATCGAATTAGCTCAGCCGGAGTTCAGTGCCGGCTCCGGCCAGCCGCGTCGAGACGTGCACGCGTTGCAGCAGCGCCTGCAAGTCGTCGATGTTGAACGGCTTCGCGAGGATCGTCACGCCGACGTGCTTCGCCCGCTCCAGTTCGTCGGCGTAACCGGTCATCAGCGCGATCGCCTGATGCGGCCACGTGCGCCTGACTTTCTCGGCCACGTCGATGCCGTTGTTCGCGCCCGGCATCTGGATATCAGAGAGGATGAGGTCGAACGTCGCGCCCTCCTCCAGCGCCTTGAGCGCGGCGTCGCCGGTCAGCTCGTGACGCGCGTCCCAGCCGAACACTTCCAGCACGGCCGCCAGGCCCGCCGCGACCTCCTCGTTGTCCTCGACAAGCAGCACAGAGCCCTGGCTCGACGCTCCGGCCGATGCCGCCGACTGCGCCGATGCCGCCGCATCCGACGCCTCGCCCGCCCATCGCGGGAGGAAGAGGCGGATCGTCGTGCCTTTACCGGGCACGCTGTCGATGCGCGCCGTGCCGCCCGCCTGCTCGCACATCGCAGCCACTTGCGCGAGTCCGAGGCCTGTCCCTGCGCTCGTCGTCTTGGTGGTGAAGAGCGGCTCGAATGCGCGTTGTGCGATGGCGGCCGGCATGCCGGTGCCGTCATCGGAACACGCGAGCACGACGTACTCGCCCGGCTTCAGGCGCCCGGACGTGTGCTTCAGTTGAACGTTTTCGCAACGGACGGCGAACTCGCCGCCGTCGGGCATCGCGTCCTTCGCATTGACGGCGATGTTGATCAGCGCGGCCTGCAATTCGGTGGCATCGACGTAGACTGGCCAGAGACCGGGCGCCGAGAAGATCGTCAGCTTTGCATCCTCGCCAAGCGATGTCTTGATGAGCGATGTGGCGTCCGCCAGCCACTTGCTCAAATCGGTGGTTTCCTGCCGCAAGGGCTGCTTGCGCGCGACGCTCAACAGCTTGCGCGCCAGCACTTCCGCGCCGACCGACGCCCGCTCAACCGCCGTCACCTCCTTCTCCAGCCCGTTGAAGCCTTTGCGCCGCGCCAGCTCCATATTCGCTTTGACGACCATCAGCAGATTGTTGAAATCGTGCGCGACGTTCGCCACCAGATTGCCGAGCGCGCCCATTCGCCGCATCTGGCGTGCCGTCGCTTCGGCGGAGAGACGCATGCCCACTTCGGTGCGCCAGCTTTCCCACGCCGCCTGCTCTTCCTTCAGCCGGCGCAGCGAAAAGCCCACGAGAATCCAGATCCCGCTGCAAGGAAGCAGGGTCGCGAGCGCGATCAGGCCATCCTGCTGCAGCCAGCGGTTCGTCACCGCCGACACGGCGATTCCCGCTGTCACGTAAAGCGGATACGTGCCGACCTGCCGATACGCGAGCAGCTTGTCGACGCCATCGAGCGCCGATTCGAAGCGGATGCGGCCGTGCGGTCCAGCGCCGTCGATCGCGTTGACGAGCGGCAGGTTGCGCGTGGGGGCGGGCTGTATCCGGGGAGGGGGCGATCGCACGAGAATGCCGCCGTCGCGTCGATACAGCCCGAGCGTGAGCGCGCCGTCCTGAGCCGCGAGTTCGCGGTAGAACGAGATGAAATAGTCGCGTTGCAGGGAGATGGAGACAATGCCGAGGAAGCGTCCGGAGGCGTCGCGCCGGGCGGTGCTCGTGTTGAACACATCGGCGCCGGTGACGACACCTCGAAACGGCAGCGAGATATCGATCTGCGCAGCGGCCGAACGGCGGCCCGTGCGAAAGTCGCTGCGATCGCTGATCGAGACGCGCGGCGCCGGAAATCCGCGGCTGCTGGCGAGCAAGTCGCCGTTGCGCCCGAAGATCGCGATGGCGGCGATCTGCGGCAGGCGCTCGGTCATCGCATGCAGCTCGCGATGCAATTCTTCCTGACGCGCAAGGATTTGCACGTCGCCGTCGGTGCCCAGCATGCCGACGAGGCGCGACGACATCTCGCGGTTCAAATCGAGCACCTTGACCGCCTGCTCTTCGGCGACGCGTGCCAGGCGGTCGATAACTTCAGACGATTCGGCGATCCTGCTCCGGTATCCGAAATATCCGTAGCCGACGATGAAAAACAGGGGCGTTACGATCGACGCAACCAGAACGATGATCAGCAGGCGGCGTGTCGCACCAAAATCGCGCGGCGGAACGGGGATATCGAGAGCAGAACTGTCCAGCGCCGCTACTTCTTGATGCTCGCTCATTACAGATCCTGCTATCTTCAGAAGGCGAAGATTATCCAGATGAATCATGCACGTCAAACTGGTGCAAAAAAGGTCTGGGTTGCAAAACGCAACTTCGAACCAGGGATCAGGTGCTTTCATCTGCCTTATCGCGCAAATGTCCTCAACCGCGATCACGAAATCGATGCGAATTGCTATTTCGTTGCGCGAACGGCGCACCGCATCCTGGCGTCGTGCCTCTCCTGTCGTTTACCCGCGTGTCGGCCGGCCGCGACAACGCTATCCCACCACCACGCGATTGCGCCCGTCGCGCTTCGCCCGATACAGCGCCACGTCGGCGGCTTCGATCAGTTGTTTCGAACCGTCTTCGCCATGCGGCGTCTGCGTCACGCCGCCGATGCTGACCGTCAGGCGCCCGTGCGACGAGCCCGAGTGCGGCACGCCCAGCGCCTCGACTGCGATGCGGATTTTTTCAGACAAAAGCCGCATGCCCGGCACCGACGTCCCCGGCAGCACTACGGCAAATTCCTCGCCGCCAAAGCGCGCAGCAAGATCCGACGACCGGTTAAGACTCGCTTCGATCGCATGCGCGATCAGTTTCAGCACGTCGTCGCCGGCGACGTGGCCGTAGGTGTCGTTATAGGACTTGAAGTTGTCGACGTCGATCATCAGGAAACCGATCGACGTCCCGTCGCGCATCGCCCGCCGCCATTCCGCGCTGACGTAGTCGTCGAGACGCCGGCGGTTCGAAAGCCCCGTCAGCCCGTCCGAATTCGTCAGCCGCTGCAGTTCGAGGTTGGTCGCAAGTAAATGTTGCTGCGACTGCCTGAGCGCACGATACGCCTCGTCGCGCTGCAGCAGGTTCAGATACGAGCGCGAGTGATAGCGAATCCGCGCGACGAGTTCGATCGTATCGGGCAGCTTGACCAGATAGTCGTTCGCGCCGGCCGAAAACGCCGCGCTCTTGATGCGTGGCTCTTCCTTCGTCGAGAGCACGATGATCGGGATATCGCGCGTCGACGGATTCTCGCGATACTGGCGCACGAGCGTCAGCCCGTCGACGCCCGGCATCACGAGATCCTGCAGGATCACGGTCGGCCGCGTCTCGCGCGCGACGCGCAACGCGTCCTCGGGATTCGCGCAGTAGTGGAGGTCGACGTCGGGCTGGTCAGCGAGCGCGCGGCGCAGCGCCTCGGCGATGATCGCCTGATCGTCGACGAGCAGCGCCATCACCGGGCATTCGGCAGCCGGCGGCGCGTTCAGCGCGGCGGCGAGCAGATCGGCGACCGCGCGCTCGTCGGCGTGCGAGCGCGCGCTGGCCCGTTCGATGCTCGCGGCAACCGCTCCTGCGGCCGTCGCGGCTCCCGTCACACCGGCAGCGCCGACTGCGCCGACTGCGCGTCTGGCGCGTTCGGCAAGCGAATCCGGATTGGGATGTTCCATTGAGATGTCCTTGGTCAATAAATGGTGTCAGCCAGCCGTTCTGAATGCGGCCGTGATGGCGGGCGCGATGCGCGGCAGCGGCAGGATTTCGACGGCCGCGTTCAGCGCGGCCGCCGCTTTCGGCATGCCGTAGACCGCGCAGGTCGCTTCATCTTGCGCAATCGTGTGATAACCCTTCGCGCGCATCGTCTTCAAGCCGATCGCGCCGTCGCGCCCCATGCCGGTGAGCAGCACGCCGAGCGCGCGCCCCGTCCAGCGCTCGACGATGCTCTGGAAGAACACGTCGACGGAGGGCCGGTACGGCAGGTCCACGGGGTCTGCCGTGTAGCCGAGCCGCGTGGCATCGGCGAAATGCAGGTGGTCGTTGGTCGCGGCGAGCAGCACGGTGCCCGGCACGGGCGTGTCGCCTTCGCGCGCGATGCGCACGGGCAGCTTCGTTTGTGCGTCGAGCCATTGCGCCATGCCCTCGGCGAACGCCCGGTCGACGTGCTGCACGATCACGATCGACGCCGCGAAGTCCGCCGGAAGCGCGCCGAGCAGCGTCGCGAGCGCGGCAGGGCCGCCCGCCGACGCGCCGATCGCAACCAGCGCGCTGCCTTTCGTCACGCGCGGAGCAACGCGCGCCGCGAGTGCGCCATTCGCCGCCGCGATCCGCGCGCCGATCTGGTCGATCTTCGCGATCAGCGCCGCCGCGCCGCGCCGCGCGTCGGCGCCCGCGAGCGCGGGTGTATCGACGGCATCGAGCGCGCCCGCGCCCATCGCCTCGTAGACGCGCCACGCGTTCGCGCCGACGTCGACCGTCACGACGAGAATTGCGCACGGCGCGCGCGCCATGATGCGGCGCGTCGCCTCGACGCCGTCGAGGTTCGGCATCACGAGGTCCATCAGCACGACGTCGGGCGTCTGCGCGACACAGTAGTCCACGGCCTGCGTGCCGTCGTGCGCGACCCACACGATCTCGAAGTCGGCTCGCGCGGCAAGCGCGCGGCGCAGCGCTTCCACGGCCAATGACACGTCGTTGACGATGCCGATTTTCATCGCGGCTCCTTGTTGCCTTGCTTCATGACTTCGCCTCGCCGATCAGGTCGCGCACGGCGTCGAGCAGCGTCTGGTCGTGAAAGCTCCCTTTCGCGAGGTAATAGTCGGCGCCCGCGTCGAGTCCGCGCTGGCGGTCCTCCGCGCGGTCCTTGTACGACACGATCATCACCGGCAGATTCGAAAGCTGCGCATCGCGCCGGATCAAGGACACGAGTTCGATACCGTCGAGGCGCGGCAT
The DNA here is from genome assembly GCF_001544515.1 of Caballeronia terrestris. Lineage (GTDB taxonomy): Bacteria > Pseudomonadota > Gammaproteobacteria > Burkholderiales > Burkholderiaceae > Caballeronia > Caballeronia terrestris. Next base: position 48,202 of record NZ_FCOL02000037.1, on the reverse strand, counting down.
GTCGATATCGGTGATGACGAGGTCGAAGCGCTCGCCGCGCACGGCGTTCCAGCCGTCCATGCCATCGACCGCGATGGTCACGTCGTAGCCGCGCGAAACGAGCAGCTTCTTTTCCAGCTCGCGCACGGTCAGCGAATCGTCGACGACGAGCACGCGCTTCGCCGCCGTTTCGGTGCGCGCCGTGCCCGCGCCCACGCGCCCGATCTCGCCGCCCGCGACGAGCTTCTCCACCGAGCGCAGCCAGTCATCGAGATCGGCGATCAGGAGCGGGTCGCCGTTTTCCATCAGCGCGCCCGCCGCGATGTTGCGCACCTTGCCGAGGCGCTTGTCGAGCGGCTGAACGACGAGCATGCGCTCGCCGAGAAAGCGATCCACGACGATGCCGTAACTCACCGCGCCCTGTCCTATCACGACGATGTTGAACTGGTCGCCGGTGGCGTCGAACGTGCCGGCCTGCAGCACCTGATGCGCCGTGACGAGGCCGAGACGGCGGCCGTCGAAGGAGAAATGCTGGTGGCCTTCGAGCAGGTCGATCGCGTTCGCGGGCAGCACCATCGTGCGCGTGACGTGCGCGAGCGGCAGCCCATAAGGCTCGCCCGCGACCTCGACGATCAGGCTGCGGATCACCGAAAGCGTCAGCGGCAACTGCAAGAGGAAGCGGGTGCCCGTGTGCGACTGCGCGGCGTCGTGGATCACGCGCACGCTGCCGCGCACTTGCCGCACTGCGTCCTGCACGGCATCGAGCCCGACGCCGCGGCCTGACACGTCCGTGACGGTATCGCGCATCGAGAAGCCGGGCAGGAAGAGGAACTCGGACAGTTCCACGTCCGACATGCGCGCCGCCGTCGCCTCGCTCGCGAGCGCCTTTTGCACGACGACGCGCCGCAACGCATCGATGTTGATTCCCGCGCCGTCGTCGGACACGCTGATGAAGAGCGACCCCGCGCTGTGCCGCGCCTCGAGCGTGATCGTGCCCTCGGCGGGCTTGCCGAGCGCGCGCCGCACCGACGGCGGCTCGATGCCGTGATCGACGGCGTTGCGCAGCAAGTGCCCGAGCGGGCCGTCGAGCATGTCGAGGATGTCGCGGTCCACCTGCGTCGATTCGCCGACGATCACGAGCCGCGCTTCCTTGCCAAGCGAACGCGCGACGTCGCGCACCATGCGCGCGAAGCCACCGGTGGCATCGACGAAAGGACGCATGCGGCATTCGAGTGCTTCGTCGTAAAGCTGTTGCGACAAATGCGTCGAGCGGCGGTCGAAGTTTTCGAGTTCGGCGAGGCGCTCGTTGAGATGCCGGTGAACTTCGGCGGAAAGCTGGCGCGCTTCGTCGAGCGCGGCGCGTGCGCGCGGGTCGAACTGCTGGTATTCGGGGACGTCGGCGAGCGTTTCGTGCAGGCGTTCGAGCGCACGGTTCGCATCGCGCTGGATGCGCTTCACACGCAGCATCGATTGCGCGAACGGTTTCACCCAGCGCGATTCGACAAGCGACTCGCCGGAGTGGCTCAGCAGGCGATCGAGCGTGTCGGCGCGCACGCGCAGCATGCGCGGACCGGCAGCGGGCGCGTTGTAGGCGGGTTCATCGTTGAGTTCCGGCTCGGGGGCTGCAACGACTGGCAGCGTCAGTTCGCTCGACAAATCGAACGGTGCTTCATGCAGCTGCATTGATGCAGGCGCAGCCGTTCCTTCCAGCCGCGCGCTCAACTCGGCGGCGAACGCATCGGCATTGCGCTCCAGTTGCGCTTCCTCTTCCGCGCCGCGCGTCGTTCCGATCTGCACGATCAGATCGACGCCGCGCAGCAACATGTCGATATGTCCGGCATCGAGCGTCAGGCGCGCTTCCTGCGCCGCGACGAAGCAATCCTCCATCACATGCGCGAGCGTCACGCCGACAGGCACGCCGACCACGCGTGCCGCGCCCTTGAGCGAATGCGCCGCGCGCATGCACGCCTCAAGCGTGACGGGCTCACGCGGCGCACGTTCGAGCGCGAGCAGGCCGTCCGACAGAATCTGCGCCTGCGTGCGGGCTTCCTCGCAGAACAGCTCGATCAGCGACGGCGGAATGGTGTCGCCGCTCGTCATGTGAGGCTCCGGTTCAGGGTATCGAGGAGGCGCCCGGCGTCGAGCAGGCCGACCGTCACGCCCTTGAACGCGACCACCGCGCGCGCATGCGACGCCGCGTGATGCGCGAGCGTCGCGGGCACCGGCTTGAACGCGGAGCGCGCGAAACGATGCACGCCATCGACGGCATCGACGGGGAAAACGATCGGGCCCGCGTTCGCTTCGCCCTGCCCTTCGACGACGAGCAAGCGTCCCAGTTCGCGCGCGTCGATAGCCGTGTTCGACGCGCGGCTCGCGGCCTGCGGTTGCGCCGCTTCGATGCCGAAGAGCCGCGCAAGCGATGCGCACACGAGCAAACGTCCGCGCACGTTCACGACGCCCAGCACCGCGCGATGCCGCCGATGCGGCAGCGAGTGGATCGGCCGCAGTTGCGCGACCTGGCGGAAGATCGCGGTCGGCAGGCCGAGCCATTCGTCGCCGATGCGGAACACGAGATACGACACGGCTTCCGCGCTTTGCGCCGCCGACGGCGTTTTGGCGAAGTCGTGTGCTTCGATGCGTGCCTCGACGCGATCGAGCACGCGCGCGGCGGCGGCATCGTGCACCGGGCAGTTGCGGCAATGCACGTACTCTTCGAGCTTCGAGCACGAACCGTCTCCGCGTACGCCGATGCGGTTCCAGCAGTCGTCGATGTGGGCGACATCGACTGCGGTATTTAAACGATCGTTCATCGCGGCCTCGCTTCGAGCCGCTCGGCGCGTGCAAGCAGAAGGCCCGCGCCGGCCGCGTCGCCATCGATTTGCAGGAGAGCGGCGAGATGCGTGAGCGCCTCGCGATGCGCGGGATCGAGATAGAGCGCGCGCTTGTACTGGCTGCGCGAGGCGGTGCGGTCGTCGCGGGCGTCGGCGATTACGCCGAGCAGGTAGTAGGCGTCAGCGCTCGATGCGTGGCCTTCCAGATAAGCGCGTGCGGCGGCTTCGGCGGCATCGAGCTGGCCTGCGTCGGCGAGCACGCGTGCTTTGGTGAGGCTTGCGTTGGCGTCGTCGCGTTTAGCCGGGACCGGAGCGATGGGCTGCTTCATCGTCCACGGTGCAGGCGTAACGGGACGCGGCGCGGGAACCGTCCACGCCGGAAGCGGCTTTGGCGGCGCGGCCCGCGGTTTGATCGGCACGACAGCGACCTCCGGCTCCGCGCGCAGAAACGCGAACGCGAGCGGGATCTTCGCGGAACGCATCCCTTCGCGCATCATGAGGCCCGTCTCGGCAGGACCGACGAACAACATGCCGCCGTCGGCGAGCAGGGCGTCGAGCACGCGCAGCGCGGCCGATTGCGTCGCGGGATCGAAATAGATCAGCACGTTGCGGCAAAACACGAAGTCGAAACGCTCGAACGCGTGCGGATCGAGCTGCAGCAGGTTCGCATGCGTGAAGCGCACGCGCTCTGCGATAGCCGCGTTCAGACGCCAGCCATCGTTCGTACGTTCGAAGTGTCGGTCGCGAAAGCCAATCGCATGACCGCGAAACGCGTTGCGTCCGTAGTGCGCGCGGCGGGCGTTAGCCAGCGCGCGCTCGCTCACGTCGATGGCTTCGACCGCAAAGCGTTCCGGCGCGATGCCCGCATCGCAAAAAGCCATCGCGATCGAATACGCTTCCTCGCCCGTCGAGCACGGCAGGCTCAGCACGCGCACGCGCTTTTCCGGCTGATCGTGGAGCCGCAGCCGCGCGAGACGCACGAGCGCGGCGAACGCCTCTGCATCGCGAAAGAACCATGTCTCCGGGACGACGACGGCTTCGATCAAATCCTGCAGTTGTTCAGGCGCGGCGTTGACTTCGTGCCAGTAGTCGTCGAGCGTGGCTTCCGAAGCGTTGGCATCGCGCCATGCCGTAAAGCGCTCGCGCACCGCGCGCACGATCGCGCCCGAACCGATCGATTCGGCATCGAGCCCGATCGTCCGGTGCAACAGCGCGACGAAGCGCTCGGTGAGAGCGAGATCGTATTGAACGTGTGGATGGTTCACGTAGCACGCTCCGCAAACAGCAGCGTCTGCACGTCGTCCGGCAGCAGATGTTCGATGCGGACCCATTGCAGCAGACCGAGACCATCGTGCGCAAGCGGCCCGAGATAGCGCGCGTGCGGCGTATCGATGCCTGCATCGCGGAAACTCGCGGCATCGAGTTTGATCGTGCGCGTCGCCTGTTCGAGCAGCAGCCCGAGACGCCGCTCTTCGATGCCGCTCGCCGTGCGCTGCGGATAGCGCACGAGCGCGAGCCGCGTCGAGAGCCGCTCGCGCGAAGCACGCGCGAGCGCGAGCGCACTGAGATCGACGACGGGCACCGGCGCCCCTTCGTAATCCATGATGCCGGCGACCCAGTCCGGCGCGCCCGGCAGCGCCTTCAGCGGCGCGAGCGGAAGCATGCGTTCCATCTGCGCGCTGTCGAGCAGATAACGGTCGGAGCCGAGCGAGAACTGGACGAAGAGCATCGGTTCATTCACCCGCGTTCAGGCCGCGACCTTGAAGCGCGACACGCCGGTGCGCAGCCCGTTCGCGGTGTGCGTGAGATCGTCGATGGCCTGCGTCGACTGGCGCAGCGACTCTGCCGTCTGCTGCGCGGCCTCAGACAGTTGCGAGAGCGCCTGTGAAATCTGGTCGGCGCCGGTCGCCTGCGTCTGCATGCCTTCGTTGATCATCACGAAGCGCGGCGCGAGCGTCTGCACCTGATGGATGATCTGCGACAACTGGCCGCCCACTTGCTGCACGTCGAGCATGCCGCGCCGCACTTCCTCGGAGAACTTGTCCATGCCCATCACGCCCGCCGCCACCGCCGACTGAATCTCTTTCACCATCTGCTCGATGTCGAACGTGGCGACCGCCGTCTGGTCCGCGAGACGCCGGATCTCGGTCGCGACGACCGCGAAGCCGCGTCCATAATCGCCCGCTTTTTCGGCTTCGATCGCGGCGTTCAGCGACAGGAGGTTGGTCTGGTCGGCGACCTTCGTGATCGTGGCGACGACCTGATTGATGTTGCCCGCCTTCTCGTTCAGGATTGCGAGCTTGCCGTTGACCGAGCCGGCCGCATCCATCACGAGTCGCATCGTTTCTTCCATGCGCGTGAGGCCGGTCTGCCCCGTGCCAGCGAGCGCCGCCGATTGTTCCGCCACACCCGACACCTCGTTCATCGTGCGCACGAGGTCACGCGCGGTCGCAAAAATCTCGCGCGACGTCGCACCGATTTCGGTTGTCGTCGCGGCTGTTTCGCTGGCGGTGGCTTGCTGCTCGCGCGCCGTCGCGGCGATTTCGGAGACGGAAGTCGTCACCTGCACCGCCGACTTCTGCGCCTGGCCGACGAGCCCGGTCAGTTCGTCCGTCATGCGATTGAACCCCGCTTCGAGCGTGCCGAACTCGTCGCGACGGTCGAGCGCGAGACGCTGCGTGAGGTCGCCGGTACGCATCTTGTCGACGACATCGACGAGACGCAGCATCGGCACGGTCACGGACTTGAGCAGCATGAAGCCGAGCACCGCAGCCGCTGCAACGGCGATCAGCATGATCACGGCCAGCATGATCTGCGATTCGCGCACGGATTCGCGAATGCTTGCAACCGACTGCGCATGCGCCACCTGATTGTTCTCGACGAGCACACGCGCCGCCTTCTGGCCCGCTTCCCATGCCGGCGTCAGCTTCGTGTTGAAGGTGGCGGTCGCGGCGTCTTTCGAGGTCGCCCGTTCGTGCAGGAACTGGTCGAGCACGGGGCCGTACACCACGCTGTGGCGTTTGAAGTCTTCGAAAAGCTGACGGTCGCGATCGTCGAAAATGGTCGGCACGTAGCGGTCCATCAGACGCTCGATCGACGTGCGCGACTCCGCGAGCAATTGCGTGTCGCGCTTCGTCTGCTCGGGATCGTCGTCGATGTAGGCGAGCCGCTCGGCCGTCGCATAGCTCTCCGTCCATGCGGCGCGCAGGTCGCTGGAGATCGCCGTGCCGAGCATCGTGTCTTCCTGCAGGCTGTTCGCATCGTGGTCGATGCCGCGCAGGATCGCGTAGGAAAGCGCGGCCATCACGAGCATCAGCGCGAGGATGATGCCGAGGCTCGCCAGGATGCGTTGTCGAATCGTCAATCTCTTCACGCTGTTTGCCTTCATGGTGTAAATGGCCGCGTGGTGCAAGACCGCCGCGGACCGGGATTGTTACGTCGGATGCCTGGCGCCCGGTCAGTCGGCGAACGACATCCAGTGAAACGGCAGCAGCCACTGGGCCACCTGCCATACGGCGATCACCCCGAACACGGCGACCGACGCAATGAACAGCGCGAGCCCGCCGAGGATCAGCCAGTCGTCGCGCGTGCGCTTGCCACGTGCCGAACGCGAGCGATGCCGCGCGATGGTCACGCCTTCGTCTTCCAGCCGATGCCGGACGTGATCGGCCTCCCGCCGGTGTTCGACGACGGTTTTCAAACGGACCATCCACTGACTGCAATCGGGATCATGGGAAAACGCTTCGGTAATCGGCTCTGGCTGGTTCTTCGCGAGCATGGAAGGAGTGTCGCAGCAGAGGCGTGAACTTGGCGCGTCGAACAGACGGGGGTTTGGGCGCTTGTTTGCCGGATTGAAAGTGGAGCGAATTGGGTAGTGTTCGAGATGGGAAGGTGCGCTATTTACTGCGCTTCAGCGAATTTAAAATCCGGTAAATAGGATAAATCCGCTAAATCATTTTCCAATAACCGGATCGGACTTTCTGCGAGCAACGTTTATTCAGCCAATCGATATTGATCGTTTCTCGCATTGATAACGCATTGAAATAATTTCCCGCTGGAGCGAAATGAACAGCAAATTCCCTCTCCGCCCGGCATTTTCCAAATCTATTAACTCATCCACATTTTTTTAAGAATCCGTAACGCTGACAGGTAAAAGTTCGTTAAATACCATTCGGTCCATTGACAAAATCGGATCGGATATACCTGTTAATCATGACCCATCATTCACGCGAAACATCACTCCTCACCCGCAGAAAGTTTCTCTCCCTGGCGATAGCCGGCGCCGGCAGCGCAGTGCTCGCCGGATGCGGCGGCGGCGGCAGCGCAGGCGAACCAGACAACGCAGTCGACATCACCCCCGTTTCAAAAGCAGCAACCAACAAGGCATCGCCGAATAGCACGGTCATCCCGCCCGCCGCATCGATCACGGACAACACCGGCAACCTCTGGACGCTCGTCAACAGCCGTGTGACGAAGAACGGCGCCGGCGTCCCGACCGGTTCCGCCAAACCGCTCGTCCTGATCCTGTTTTTCAACGGCGAGATCTACGCGCAAAACTCGATCGGCGGCTGGTACAAGAACGGCAGTCCGTGGACCTCGATCGGCACGTCCGACCCGCGCGGCAACACGGCCGCCGCCGACGCCGCGCTCTTCTACGGCATCAACGGCCATATGGCGTGGGGCAACAACAGCATCTACCAAACGATGCCACCCGAGCAGCAGCTCGCGATCCTGAAGGACCTCGGCGTCACGAACTACCGCTGCGACACCGCCGACGCCGGCATGTCCACGTATCTCGCGACCGCGCTGAAGGGTCCGTTCGCCGGCAGCGGCGTCGCGATCTTCCCGGTGATCAACCCGCGCTCGGCCCGCTGGGACCCCGAGAGCACGGAAGCCGCCGCCTACACGCTCGGCTACGACCTCGCCGTGCGCGTGACGAAGCCGCTCGCGGGCCTCGTCAAATACATCGAATGCGGCAATGAGCTGGATACCGTCGGCCTCAAGATCGCTGGCGACGGCAGTCAGACGTCCGACTGGAATCCCGCGCACTGGCCGTCGTTCCGAGGCGTGATTCGCGGCATGATCGACGGCGTCAAGGCGGTCGATCCGAAGATCCACTGCGGCGTAAACGTCGGCATCCCGATGGGGTATCGCGCGCTGCAGATGCTGTGGACAGGCGTATCGCCGAACGGCACGGCGCAGGGCGTGAGCGGCGCCGCGCCCGTGCGCTGGGACTTTACGACGTATCACTGGTACAAGAGCTCGGGCAAAATCGAATGCGCCGGGCGCAACAATGCGTGCGTAAATATCCTTCAGGTGCTAAAGGACTCGTTTAACGTACCGATCTGGCTGACGGAATTCGGCTGGTCGGGCGCCAAGGACACGCCGCAAGCCGCCGCCGATTACATTGCGTACGCACTCGGCTCGTATCGCGAGATCAAGGACAAGTACAACATCCAGTCGATCATGATGTACGCGGTGATCGATGGGAACTACGGCCTCATCCAGCCCGATGGCGTGACCCGCAACCCGGCCTACGCGACGATGAAGAACTTCATCGCGGCGAATCCGGTTTAGCGTGAGTCGCTCGAGCTGATCAACTCGCGATCGATCAGCTCGAACTTCAGCGGCGCATCCGCCGGCATCGACTTCTTCGCGATCACGCGGCGCCAGTCGCGTTCATTGCGCACATCGCGGAAGAACGCGACGATCGCCACATATTGCGTGTCCGTACGCATCGGTTGCGACAGGCTCGCTGCGCTCCCCGGATTGACGACGACGCCCGCCGCGTCCTGCAGATCGCCGCCTAGCGCGGTGCGGTCGTTCTTCAGGAGATCGTCGTAGGAGGCGGCATCGAACGATTGGCGGTCTTTCAACTGATAGACCCGCACCGCGACCGAGACCGGACGATCCGCCTCGTCCGGATTCAGCGACGCGCGTGCGGTGAAATCGACGTTCAGCGTCTTGACCTGCTTGTAGAACACGGCGTGGTAAGCGTCCGATGTCGTATCGGATACCGACTGCCACGCGCCGCACGCGCTCAACGCAAGCGCTACTAGAACAACGAAAAATCGCATGCAGACTCCAGGTTCAAATGGCCTCGTAGCGGCCTAGAGGGATCGTGATCACGCGATCCCCCACGGGTTTCAACAACGTCGTCCAGGCTAGACGGCCGCCTTCCTCTTTTCCAGCGGTCGTCCCGAGCCGCAGCACGGGCGCGACAGCCGCCGACACTTCCATGCGCAGCACTGCATCCGCCTTGTTACCGAGATACACGCGCAGCAGGCTCATCAGCTCGCGATAGAGCGGCGCGCCGGGCAGAAGGCCATGTGCCTGCGCGGCGCTCGCAGGCGCAAGCGTGATGCGCACCGATCCGCCGCGATCGAGGATGCGCCGCCCGAGTACGTGTCCGCGCCCAAGACCTTCGCCTGAGCAAAGCCCGCGTTGATCTTCGAGCCGGACCCACACCGGAAACCGCTCGTCGATCTTCACGCCCGCGCCGGGCACCGCGAGCGCCACGATTCCGACGAGCCCTTCGGCCGTGCGCGTGCGTTGCGTAAGCAGGCCCAGCAAACCGAGCACGCGTGCAGGAGGCAACCCGGTGCGCGCGGCCTTGTCGCCGAGACCGAAGCCCGCGAGACACAGCAGGTCGCGCGACATCGCATCGGTGCCGCCCGGCCGGAAACCCGCCGCGTATCGATACTTGCGCCACGCACGATAAAAAAGCGTCGCGATCCGGTGATTGAACACGTCGAGAAAGGCCATGACCTCCTCGTGCCCTTCTCGCCTCAGAACGATGTCGTCGATCAGGTGCGGCGGCATCATCGCGTTCACGCCGTAGAGGCCGAGGAACGTCGTGCGAACCGATGGCGGCGCGTGCGGACGCTCGTCATCGAATTCGACGGCGGCGACCTCCGTGCCGGGAAATCCCACCTTCGGATACGGCCGGAACCGCACGGGCTCGTCGGCAAGGCTGTCGGACAGCCCGAGCCTCGCGTAGTCCGGCGCAAGACGTTCGAGCAACTGGCACAACTGGAAGAAGTTCATCCGCGACGCGCGCGCGAGCACCGCACGCATGAGGGGCGGAACATCCGGCTTGCCGACTCGGGTTTCCGTCGCGTTCATAGCGGCGCACGTTCGGCATGACTCGCCGGCCAACCGATGCGCTTACCGGACAGCAGCGAAATGACCGTTAGTTGCGTGAAAAGATTGATTTCCGCATAGAGCGCGAAGAATCGATGCAGCAGTTCGCCGAAGAGACACACATCGCCTTCGCCCGCGAACGCGTGGCTGTCGAGCGTCACTTCGACCAGCACGCCGCGCTCGACGCCCCCGCCCTTCACCTGCCGCTTCAACGTCTGCGATACGTGCTGGATGCCGGCCAGCCTGCGACGGTTCATCTCGTCGCTCGTCCAGTCGTAAAGCGCGAGCGCGCCGCGCAGCACTTCCGCGTCCATCAGCGATAGAAAATTCGGCGCCAGATGCGAGAGCACGCGCCATTGAAAGCGATCGTCGACGGGCGGATAGACCGGCAGCGTCGGCGACGTAAGATTGCGCACGCGCGCCACGTTCGGCGCGCTTTCGACGAGATCGACGATGCTCGCTTCGCGCAGGCCTTTGCGCGGAAGCATGCCGTTGGTTCCCGTCACGCGCAGCGAGAGCGTTTCCTCGGGCAAGTCCTGCATCGATTCCCAGGCGTGGCCGCCGAGGATGATCCACGCATCGAAGAGGCCCTTGACGCCCTGCCGCACGCGCGTGTGAAAGTAGCGCTCCGGCGCTTCGTGGCGAAGCATTCCGCCGCGATGGCGGAACGTCGAGAACGGCACATACTCGAAGCGCTCGGCGCTCTCGTGATCGAACGATTCGACCGCTTCCACCGAATACGTCTCGACAAAAGCGCCGTGATGATGCATCGGCTTCACGCGATACTCGGTGTCGTGATGATTGATGCGCACGGGCTCCGCATCGAGTTCGAAGAGGTTGATGATCGGCGTGCAAAAGAGGCGCACGTTGGCCGCCGTGAAGCCCAGATCGGCGGGATAGCTCGTGGCGAGCAGCACTTCGACCTCGAAACTCCAGGCATCGGGCGGCAAGGCGTCGATGCCCAGGCCGCACAGGTCGACGAACAGGAACTTCTCGCGAAACGTGAAGTATTCGAGCAGCAACTGATAGCCCGAGAAAGCGATATCGGCCTTGGGCCAGAGGCGTTCGTCCGCCGCGAAGCCAGCCGCTTCGAACCGCGCGTTTTTGACTTGCACGGGCACGCCGTCGCGCACTTCCGGAATGCGCAGCGACACAGATTGCGCTTGTCGCGTCAACGCGAGATGCAGCGCGAAAGCCACCGGCAAATCGGCGTTCAGGTACAGACGGATGCGCGACAGATCCAGCGCCTCGCGACGCGCCGACCGATCGATTTCGAAGCTCAAGCGAATCACCGAGCGGGCGTCGTGGCGCACCGATGGCGCCGCGCCTGTCAGACGGATCGGCATCAGCGTGACGGGCTGTGTCGTCCGGTAGAGGCACTCCACGCCGCTCGAGCCGACTTTGCCGGAACGCACGGCGAGCCCTGCCGGCACGATCTCCGTTTGCTGCAGCGTTTCGAGCGCGGGCGTCATTTCGAGGATCGACAGCGACGGGATCATGCGCAGGTAATGCGGCCACAAAAGGCTGACGAGGCCCTCGGTCAGCTCGGGCAATTCGTCATCGAGCTTCTGGCGCAGGCGGCCCGTGAGAAACGCGAAACCTTCGAAAAGACGCTCGACGTACGGATCGCGATCTCCCACGCGATCGAGATTCAGCATGCGCGCGCGGTCCGGATGCGCCTCGGCGAATTCCTTGCCGGCCTCGCTCAGATAGCGCATCTCCGCTTCGTAGTAGCGCAGGATGGAGTCATCCATTTTTTTTGAGTTCCCTGGTTCGTTTAGAGCGCTACGGCGCGAGCCGGATCGAGCACGGTCAGTTCGCCCTGTAGTTGCTCGACGCGACGGCTCAACGCGGGTTTGTCGGCGTCCTTGCGGGTCATGGCTACCTTCAGCACGCGCAGCAGGTGATGCTTCACGTCGAAAGTCAATACAGGCTCCCAATGCGTGAGGCCGTATCGTCCGGTCGTTTCATTCAGATCGGTGAGGAGATGGAGCGCGGTGTCGGGCTTCCCGCCGTGGTCCGCTATGCGCGCCATCAGCCAGCGTTGCAGGAAACGCTGTCGATCCGACTGGATGCCGGGCAGGCCCGCCAGCCACGCGTAGGCCGCATCGAGCCCTTGGCTTGCGAGCAGATCGCGCGCTTGCGCTTCCATCTCGACCCAGCCGCTCGTATCGTTTTCGTCGCCCGATATGGGCAGCGGCGCTAGCGTCTCGCCTGCCTCCAGATCGCGCACCACGGCGTGGCGCGCGATCCAGTCGAGCGTGGTGTCGTCGGCAAAGGGCGTGCCGTCGTTGTAGGCGAGCCGCTCGATGCCATTCAGGCGCTCGAGCAGCAGCGCGAAATCGGTGCGCAGCAGATCGCGCCACTCGGTGTACGGGCTGCCCGCGTGATCGAGCGCCGTGTGCTGGAAGAACTGCAGGTCGAACCACAGGTGATTCGCGCCTTCGGTGAACGCGCCCTCCACACGTTCGAGCAGTTCGTGCCAGTGCTTTTGCAGCACGAGCCGGCGAACTTGCTGGCGCAACTCGGCACGCGGCGCGGGTAGACGCGTGCGCGATTGGGTATCAGCGGGCGGCAGGTCGTGGACCGTATCCCAGCGCACGCAGCGGATCAGGCGCGCGGCGGGCAGATAACCGTTCTCCTGATCGCGCAGGTAGCGGGCCATCGTGCGGGTCTGGTCGAGCAGGTCGCGCGTGGACGCGATCGGCGCGATGCTGCTTTGCGCCGTCGCGAGCGCCGCGGGCACAGGCGCCGATTGCGTCGGCTGCATCGGCTGTGTGTACGATTCAAAGCGCGAGATGAGCGGCTGCAGGTTCGGACGCGCGGCTTCGGACCACTGCGCCGTGCGCGTGACGAGCAGGTTCAGCGCGGCCATCGCGCGTTCGAGGTCGGCGGGGGCGAATGACGCGTTATCGCCGACGCCTGCCAACTGGTCGATCATGCGCGAGGTCGCGAGCCAGTCGAGCGCGCCTTTCTTCGCTTCCGCACGCGCCGGCAGCAGCGCTTCGCCAAAGCGATCGACGAGCGCGGCGGTCAGTTCGAGCCCATCGGAGAAACCGGTTGTGCCGTCCTGTCGAAGCCTCGCGTACGCGTAGTAGGCGGCGAGCCGCAGGTCCTTACCCGTCTCCTTGAGCAACTGCTCGCAGGAATGCGTGATCAATGCATCGTCTATGCCGGAGAGCTTCGCGAGTTCGTCCTTGATCGCGAAGAATGCGTCCTCATAGCCCGGGTCGCGACCGATGCCGTCGGCGCCAGGAAGCGGCTCGAGCCACGCTGCCCACGAATCGATACGTTCACGCAGCAGGTCGTCGGGATCGCGCGCGCCGATCAGCGACTTGAGCAGATTCGAGAAAAGGCTCATTCGATCTCCGGCATCGTATGACGCGGCAACGGCGTCGCGGCATGCTTCGCCGCCGCGATTGCCGCCGCGGGCAAGGGCGGCGGATCAGACGACAAGCTCTGCCCTCCGGCACCGGTCAGAAAGATGCGCGAGGGCAGCGCGAAGTGGCGCAGCTTTAACGCATCGAGCGGACCCGCGCCCGACTCGCTGCGCAGTTGCACTTGCAACGCGATCGGCTGGACCGGCGCGCGGGGGCGTACTTCTTCTTTCGGCGTCGCGCGCGGGCTGGACGCGGGCTTGGTTTCGACGGCTGCAAGCGTAAGCGCTGTGGACACGAGCGTCGCGGAAGGGTCTGCGCTCCAGTCGTCGTGGATGTGCACAGCTTTTGCCGGAGCCGATACGCTCGCTTCGAGCCGCGGACGCGCGGGTTCGTCCTTACGAGCCACGGGCACCGAAGTCCGTCCACCCGGCATCCACTTCAGCACATAGCGCGCGCCGTCCTGCTGCGTGACCGTCGCGCGCTCGAGCAGCCGGATCAGGCCGAAGCGGCCCGCGAAATCGAGGTCCGAACGAACGCCCGCCTGCTCTGTCTGCCATTCGACGTGCGCGTTGTTCTCCAGCGCATCGCCCGGCCAGATGAAGGGCGTCCATTCCTCCTTCTGGTTGAAATAATGTAGCTCACGGCCCGACAGCTTGAATCTCATGTCGATGACGCCGGGCGTCGGAATCGCGCGCAGTTCGTACCGCACGCCCGCGTCGCCGTTCGGGAACAACACGTTCGATACGCGCGTGAGCCGGTTCAGCGAACGCACGAACTCGGGGTCGACGGCCAGTGCATTGCGCCCCGCCCCTTGCGCGACGACCCACTGGTCGCCCTGACGTTCGAGGATGCCGCCGAGTTGCGTCGTGACGAACTGCGCGATCACGCCGCTGTCGGCGCGCAGGAAGCGCGCCATCTCCGGCAGCGACGCATCGTTGTCCGAGTCCGCGAACGGATAGCGCCCGGCGAACGACTTGTTCCATGCGGCGACGACGGAGGCACGCCACGTCTCGTTCAAACTCGACGATGCGGGTTTGAGCACGACATCCCAGGTCTGGTCGAGCGGACGCTGGAACAGCGCATCGCCGAGACCAGCCCACTGTTCGCCGAGGCTCGCGGCGACCCGGCCCGCGTAGTCGCGGCTGTCGCCGAGGTCCGACGTCTTGCCCTGCAGGACCGCCTGCGCCGCCGTGCGGGACAGGGCGTCGGGATCGGGGCTCGCCATGATGTGCTGCAGCTTCAGGCGCACCGCCGTAACGCGTTCGAGGTAGCGCGGGAGGCTCAGGTCGGATTGTGCTGTCGAAGTCTTATCGCTTCCGGCCAGGCGCAGGAGCGGCGCGAATGCGGCGGCGAGCGGGGCGTCGGGGGACGGGGTTGCTTTGGACGGGGTTGCTTTGGACGGATCCTCCTTCGCGCTGCCCTTGATCAACTCCCGTGCCTTCGTGACGAGCGTGTCCGACAGCGACTCTCCGCTCGTACCTGTTGCGGCCTGAAACGCGATCACCTTGAACAGCGCCGAGAGCGGTGAACGTTGGGCGTCGGCGTAAAGGCTCAACTGGTCGACGGTGCCCGATAGCGTCGTGTCCGGCTGCCAGCGCACGCTGTTGAGAAACTGCTGCCAGTTGCGCGCGTAATCGTCGAAGTAACGCTGGCGCAGGGCTTGTTTGAGGGAGCTGGTTGGGACGGTTGAGGGCGCCGTCGTTAGCACCCAGTCGGCTGCGATCGTGCGTTGCTCGTCAGCGGCGTCGATCGCGCGGCCGATGCGTTCGTCCCATGCAGCGCGGGTGTAGATGCCGGGTACGGTTTTGTTCGTCGCGAAGAGGCCGCCGCTGGTGATCTCGTCGCCTAGCAGCGTTTGTAGCGATATCGGCGGATACTTGCTGCGGTTTTCTTCGAGGATCTGCTCGTATACGGTGTCGGTCGAGTTCTGCAGGCCGACCACGCTGACGAGCGTCTGGCGCGCCGTGCTGACGAGGCTTGCGTCGGCAGGGATCGCGAGCGAAGAGCCGTGCTGCGCGAGGTGGTTCGCGTGGAAGGTCACGAGGCGTTGAGTCAGGTCGTGCCAGGCGCCCGGGCTCACCTGCGACGATTCGGGGCGCGTGGGTTCAGATGTTTGCATCAGTTCGGGGATCAGGAATCTGGCGTCGACGTGTTGCGGCTGGGCCAGCATCAGGTAAGCCTTCAGCTTGTTATAGGCGCGCTTGATCTGCGCTTCGCCGCCGTTCGCGAGTTGCTGATCGGTTAGCGCGCCGAGTTGTCGCAAGTCGGCTTCGAGGCTTGCGCGGATCGGTTGGATCAGCGTGCGGTTGCTGGCTGTGGCGTAGGTGGGCCAGAGGGCGGTGAGCGTCTCCGTATCGCGGTTCAGGCCGAAACGGGTGTACCACTGGCTGCCTTCGCGCTGGCGGGTTTCGAGGGTGTCGATCGTCTTTTGCAGGGCGTCGAGCGTGAGTGCGGCTTGCGTGCGATCTTGCGCGGTTGAGAGGTTCGATGCCGTGTCGGCAGCGGTCTGGATCGTTGTGCGGTTGTTGAAGCCGGAGAGTAAAGTGCCGGCGATCCACAGAGCAGTGGCGGCTGTGACGAGGCACGCTACTGCGGACGCTAGTGAAAAGCCGACGCGGTGGCCACGGAGGTGGTGGCTGTGTGCGGCAACAGCGTGCCACACGGAGTTCCAAGATTCGGTATCGACTTTTTCAGCTTCGGCCTCGCTCGCCGGACGCTCTTTGAGAAACGCTGTGAAGAACACACCATGAATCGAACCACGCCACACACGCGCCTGGTCGATTTGGCTGATGAGGGCCGACAAAGCCCTGCCATACCTCTCGATGTGCTTCGACAGTTCAGCAGGATAGCTATCGTGAAGCTTCTTCGCGACATGTGCGACACCGATCCCGGCCAGTTCTCGAGAGAGTTGGCACAGAGAGTTGTCGATTTCATCGACATGAGGTCTCGTTCTGGACCACGTACAGCCAATAGACTCGTCCAGAATCGGCGCGCGGCTGCCCGATTCCGTGACGCTCAACAGATATGTTGGCGCGATCCAGCGCAGTGCACCGACGTGTTGAGCCAAACGCTGTGCGAGTGCTCCGCCATCGAACCGTTGCTCACAGGATGTCTGCGCGCGTAACACAGCCACGATCGCATCGACGGGACGCCGGCCGCGCATGCGCCGGATCTGATCGAGCCAATCAGTGTCGAGCGCGCTGCCAGTTTGCTTGGCGTATAGAAGCACCGTGTCGCCGGCGATCGCGTAGCCGGTATCGGCGAGCCCGGGTGCCAGGCGCTTGACCAGCGATTCGTCGCCTGCAACGAGCACCCATCGCTCGCGATAACGCCAGCGCCATCCGTGAAGTTCGCGAAGCGTTTCCCGGAGCCTGTTGGAGCGGTACGAGTTCAGATTGACAGCCTTTGTTGTTTGCTCCGCTCCGACACGGGCCATCGGGTCGCGATCATACTGACCGGATTGCCGCTTCGGTGCACAACGTGCCACAGCGAGCCAGGCTCTCGCGAGCGGGGCGCGAAGCATTACGGCTGCGATGCCGGCCGCCAATGCTGGCCACACTCTTCGCCACGGCATTGGATCTACCGCGCCGCCTTTGTAGTACGCAAGGATTGCCATCGCCAACGTAACGGCTCCGACGATGATCCAATATCCCCAAATTTTTCTTTTGCGTGCGCTCATGTATTACTTGTCAGTTGCTTTCGAGGCTCAATGGCTGTGCGACGGCAAGGCGTAAGTCTTCTTCTCGCCACGCGATGAGTTGTGGCGTCGCCGATCGTGCCGCGTACTCGATGGCTAGTGCCACGGCTAACCATCCCGCAGTCGCGGTCATTTTTACGGAAGGCGATCCTGATCGGCCCGTGATCATCGGCGCGCTGCACGACAGCCAGCATCTGGATCACGTCAACAACGAGAATCACACGCGCAATATCATTCGCACGGCTGGCAGGAATGAGCTGCGGATGGAGGATCGTGAAGGGACCGAGCACGTTCATTTGAGGACGCCGTTTCAGAGTAGTGAGCTGAATTTGGGGCAGATGGTCGATGCCGGCCGTAGGGAGCGGGGGCAAGGCGCCGAGTTGCGCTCTGACGGACATGTGGTTGCTCGCGCCCAAAAAGGCATGCTTTTGACAACAGAAGCACAGCCTGAGGCGAACGGCAAGCAACTTGATATGCGAGCGGCAAAAGCCCAGTTAAGCGAAGCGTTCGAATTGATGCGAAGCCTTACCGACCGCGCTGCGGTTGCGAACGCGCATCTCGCCGAGATCGATCAGCAACGGCAGTTCCTCGAACAACGGCTTGATGGACTGCAGCGCGCCGTGATTCTTGCGTCCGCGCCTGAAGGTATCGCGCTGACGAGCGGGCAGCATCTGCAACTCGCAGCGCGGAACAACTTGTCGTTCAACGCTGGCGGCTCCGTCGACATCGGTGTTCTGAAGAAAGCGACGGTGGCGGCTGGCGAAGCCATCTCACTGTTTGCCCAGAAGCTCGGGATGAAGCTAATCGCGGCCAGCGGCAAAGTCGAGATCGAGGCGCAGGACGGCCAAATGGCTCTCTCCGCACTCAACGACGTGACGATCACCAGCAGTGACGGGAAGCTTGTTCTCACCGCTGCGAAAGAGGTCTGGATTGGCGCAGGCGGATCGTATATCCGGATAAGCGGAGAGCGCATTGAAAACGGTACGCCTGGGGACATCCTGGAGAAGTGCGCGTATTGGGGAAAGAGCGGGGCGCAGTTTCAATCTTTGGCTGCCAACAAATGGAGTGGGACGGCGTTCAATGAGCGTTTTCGCGTGCAGCTACCGAATGGCGAGGCGGCCCGCAATCACGCCTTTATCCTGACGCGCGCGGATGGGGGCGAGATTCGCGGCGTGACCGATGCCGACGGAGTGATCGAACTTCAGCAGGGCGTCAGCGTAGAGGGGCTGCGTATCAGCTTTCCTGGAAGCGGAAATGAAGGAGCTCCTCAATGAGCGGAGTCGATCAAACATCGCGATTTGCGCCTGGCGGGTTTAGTGCTAACGGGGACTTGGAGTTTAGCTGGCAACTGACGTCGGCCCATCTTACCGACCCGGTGATTCTCGAATTGCCGCCTGGGAATGTGCTGCCGGTGATCTTCGTGCCGGGGATCATGGGTTCGAATTTGAAAGCGAAGAGTGAAACCAAAAGCGCTTGGAGGCTTGACAACCCTTCCGAAGCTTTTAACCTAGGCCCTCTAAAGAACGTGCCGGTTGGGCTTGCGAAGGATATGGGGATAAGGAGCCCCGGCGACCGGCAGAGAACACTTAATCCAGCAGCGGTGGAAGTCGATCCTCGAGGCGCCGTACCCAAGCGATTGGGTGGCTCAGTCCACAAGCATGATCAATACCGATCACGTGGATGGGGCGAGGTGGGAGAAGGCAGCTATCACGAATTTCTGCTGTGGCTGGAACGGGTTCTGAACGGTCAGGGCTGCAACCCCGCCAAATGGCCGCAGTTTTCGTACGTGGCGATGAACGCCAGCCCCAAGCCCGGTGAACGGCCGCGCGAAGCGCCACCTTTGGCAAAAGGCATTCGCATGTCGATGCGCGGCCTGCCAACGCATAGCGACAAGGGCCCAGTCGAATTGTTGTCGGATGACCTGATTGCACGTGCGCGGTGCCGTATGCCGGTGTACGCATTCGGCTACAACTGGCTGGAGAGCAACGCTGTTGCTGCCAAGCTTCTCGCAAAACGAATCAAGGCGGTCATCGTGGAGAACAATCACGCCCATTCACAGTGCTCGCAGGTCATTTTGGTGACTCATTCGATGGGTGGTCTCGTCGCGCGTTCGTGTCAGCAGCTACCCGCGATGCACGAGTTGATCGCGGGGGTCGTGCATGGCGTTATGCCCAGCGTCGGAGCGGCGGTTGCGTATCGTCGCTGCAAGATCGGCATGAAAGACGAGGACCCGATGGCCGGCGTGGTCATCGGCAATACCGGGCAGGAGGTGACTGCGGTCTTTGCGCAGGCGCCGGGCGCCCTGCAACTGCTTCCCACCGCTGAGTATCGCGCAGGTTGGCTCACGATCGATGGACCGTCGGGCAAGTCATCGAGTGCGGAACCGAGTCAAGGCGACCCCTATCGTGAGATCTACCTCCGCGAAGATCGCTGGTGGGGATTGATTCGAAAGGAGTGGCTGAGTCCGCCGGGCGGAACTGGGCTGAAATGGGGGCAATACTTACAAAACCTTGAGCTTGCGGCGACATTCCATGCAGGGATAGCGAGTTCCTACCACCGCAATACATACGTTTTCTATGGCAGGGATAAGGCTGTTCCGAGCTTCGAAGGCGTGCATTGGACGATCAAGGCCGGTGCGCTTCGCCCTGAGGGTCAATCGAATCGTCCGACCCCCGAACAGGTCCGTGACATGGGCTTCGATGGTGTGCGCGATGACGGCGGCAACCCATTGCGGGTTGGAGGTAAAACCGAGACCGTATTGACGCTGGGCGATACATATGGCGCAGGCCCGACCTCGTACGAAACAAGCCACTGGGATTTGATCTGCGCAAAGCAGGATGGCGGGGGTGACGGCACCGTCCCTGTCAGTTCGGGGGCGTTCCCGCTTCACAGCGGCGGCGACGCGATTCAGCAGCAATTCGGCCTGCCCGACATCAAGCACGAACCAGCCTACCGCAATGAAACGGCACAGTTGGTCGTGTTGTATGCGTTACAGAAGATTGCATCCAAAGCAAAGGTGAATGCATGACGGCGCGTGGATGGATGTCGATTGGCGCCTTCCTGATATTGACGCTCGCTGGATGTGGTCCCACGGCTAAGGAGAAGAAGGTGATTGAAGGTTTGACCGCAAACATGAAGACCGTCTGCGTGGGCCGGTTCGTGATGGACGTTCCGCGTGACATGAAGGTGCTTGGGCGAGTCGAGTTGTCGTTTGGTCTGGACGAGAGCTTCAACACAGTGGACGTGGAGATCGAATCGCTGGATAGCACGATAGAGGCGATGCGCGCGAAAGCCTCGACCGAAGCGGAGAGGATCAAAAGCGATCAGAACTGGTCGACGAAAAAGTCCATGTTGCTCGACTATCAAGTCATAGACGATCGAACGATCTATCTTCGCCAATATGACGATATTGGAAGCCCGTCCGCCAGCAAGCACGCGTTGC
Source organism: Caballeronia terrestris (assembly GCF_001544515.1). GTDB lineage: Bacteria > Pseudomonadota > Gammaproteobacteria > Burkholderiales > Burkholderiaceae > Caballeronia > Caballeronia terrestris. The sequence continues at coordinate 27,730 of NZ_FCOL02000037.1, read as the reverse complement.
TCGTGCTGGTTGGAAGCACGCAGCTACGGTTGACCGCGGAATCTTACGAAGGTGTTCCCGACGCTGGCCGCTACGAGCCGGGTGGCGTGACTGAGTTACCCGAGCAAGTTGCTGCCCGCATGCTGAAAGTCGCGAAGCAGATCCGCAGCTACGACGATGCCGAGAAGGCCGGACCGGGATTTTGCCTGGGGCCGGTCGTGATCGACAGCAATCAGGACGAAGAGCACGCGGATATTGACTACATGATGGACAGACATCCAGATCTTCTTTTGAACGTTTACAACAAGGCGCTGCTACCGGACCAACCTGATGAACTATTGGCCAAACGCGTGCGGATCGCGGATGGTCGATCCGACATGCACATGCTGCGCAATCGAGACACAACGCTTGGCGGCATGGAAGCCCACGAGGCGGTGGTACGAATGACGGACGAGCACGACAACATGCTGCTCCGTTTTGTCGCCGAGTCGATGCGAGCCAGGCCGGCGTTGTCTCGCCCCTATCTTTCGATCAACCTCGGGACTGGTGGACGACTGGGAACAGGAGACTACGTGAGCTCATCGCTGACGCCAAACGAAGGCATCGGACTGTGGGACGCCATCGTGAAGTCGATTCGCTTGAGACCGAATGCAGTTCGGGCCGATCAGCCGACGGCTTCGGCGAAATGATCGACACAACAGAAGAGATAAATAGCATGAATCTCGTTCGACTGGGCGATGCGACCGATCACGGTGGAAGGGTGATCAGCGCGTCGTCATCCATGAGCTACGACGAACGCTCTGTCGCGAGGAAGGGCGACAGGGTGTCGTGTCCGCTACATGACATCAGCCCCAATCTCATCATCGAGGGCGATGAGTCAATGATGGACGATGGTGTGCCAATTGCCCGACATGGCCATCGAGCGATGTGCGGGTGTCGTTTGATTTCGAGTCTTATCTAAACCCCGCAGGTTATGCCCGTAGTTCTTCCTCCTGCCGAGCTAGATGAAGCCGCGCCCAAACCTCCAAGGCCGATCATATGGTTGGGTCTGTTCGTGGTATTCATGCTCGCCGGCGTTGTCATTGGACTATTGACGTGGCCGACGAGCGAGCCAACAGGTTCGGCGTGGTTCTGGATTCGCTTGCTTGGATTACCGGCATTGGCATGGTGCCTCGTATACGGCTTTCGTTTGCACCACTACGATGACGAGACCGCGCGCCAGAACGCGGAAAAAGAAGTCCGCCGGCAGGACAGAGAGAAGGCGATTCGATTCGCGAGCGAGCCATTGGCCGTCATCGAGATCGCATATTCGACTGCAGCGGGAGAGAGCAAGCTCTCAGACCTGATTCTCTCTAAAGAGGAAATCCTCAGTGCTCGAAAGCCTCGGGGAGGCAAGCACGCCGTACGGCATACCGCGCTCGACGTCGACGTTAGTGCGAGCACTGAAGATCAATACGGAAGGTGTTTCGACAATCTGCTTGATCGGATGGATGAGGCGCTCAATAGTGTCCCGAGTGACGTTCCCCTTACCGTCGCATTGCATCTTCCCGCTGACACCGAAGCCGATAAGCTCGTGTCGGCATGGGAGGGTTGCTGGAAGGCAAAGAAGTTTCGTCACGCGAGGGTGACATTGGTTCCAGTTGAGCAGGGATTGATGGTTCTCGACGAATGGCTCGACGTCAGAGGGGGACCGGCGCTCGAAAAGTTCGTGCTATTCGTATCTGCGCAGTTGCACAGGAGTCCTCCGGAGAACAGTGCCGAGTCTGCGGTCGCAACGCTGCTTGCCTGGGCGCCGTTGGCCGTGCGGCGAAATCTGACGCCCCTTGCACTGTTGCATCGCCCGACCGTAAGCGACGTATCCGATTTTCACACCGGAATCCCTAAAGCATTGTTGTGCGGAAATGCAACGAACATCGAAGTCAACGATCTGTGGCAGGCAGGTTTGTTTCCTGAGGACAAGACCGCTTTTCTGGAAAGCGCGCCAAAGTTGGCGCTTGGTCTTTCGCACGCGTCCGATTTCTCCGGCATTCACGATGTCGATGTCGCAATCGGACATCCCGGCGTATGTGCGGTACCATCGATCAGCGGATAGTGATGCCCATAATCCCGCCCCGCATAGGGCTTCGCGAGCCGCACCGGCCGGCTCGTGCCGCCCGGGCTCCACGTATCGAGATCGAACGGCAACCGAATGCGATACCAGCCTTGCGGCGTGAGATACGCGTACTTGTAGTTATCCGGCGACATCACGCGCGCAGGAAGAATGCCGGTGATCTTCGGTTTCGCCGACGCATCGACCAGAGGCCGATAGATCCGATCCGAAGGAATCGCCGTGAACGCGCACGTATACGCTTCCTTGCGAGAAGCGCGATGAACGGCGGTCGTCAGCAACAGACCATGCTCGGCGTTGGCAAGCTGGCGATTGCTGAATCGAAACACTGCGCCCGGCGTCATGCCGATCACGTTGCCCGCGCCTTCGAAAACCACCTGACGCGCCAGTTCGGCCTGATGCCGCAGCGTCGCGACACGTTTGCCCGCCTCGGGCGTCGCGTGATGCTCGCCCCAGCGATACTGGTTGCCAGCCGTGGTTCCATCATCGCGCGCCGCGTTGACTTCAGCCAGTAACGCCACACCCGCCGCACGATGGTTGTAATCGTCCACCGTCACCGATTGCACCACACGCGTACGATGCTCGCTCAGCGACATCACCGATTCCACACCCGGGCCCCCCGTGCCCCCTTCTTCGCGATACGGCGCGTTCAACTTCGGCTCGCGCGCGTACGCATCGAGGTCGTCGCCGAACACGATCACCTCGCGCTCGGCCGTCTGCTCGAAGCGAAACCAGATGCCTTCATCGGCCGCGATGCGCCCGACGAAAGCAAGCGCCGATTCGCCGTACTGCGTGTTGTACTCGCGGCTGTCATACTTGGCGCGCAGCTTGAACTGGAAATCGATCGCGATAAAACCATAGTGGCGCAACACGGATTCGATCATCGCAGGCACCGTCTGGTTCTGAAACAGCCGGCTTGCGACTTCGAGCTTCAGATCCGACAGACGCGGCTCGAGCACCACGCGATAGCGCGTTTCATCGGCCGACGAACCGAATTCGTCGAACGCCGTGACGATGCCGTTGAAGAGCCGCGCCGGTTCCCTGGCAAGCCGCGCGACGAGTTCCGCAGGCAGCCCGGCGTTGGTGTCGATCGGTTCGATCGCGAACCTGGCCGGCTTGCCGAGCACGTCCGCGACAGGAATCGCGGCCCGCGCGCTTGTGAATTCGATCGCGAACCGGTACGTCTCGCTGATCGCCTCGCGCCCTTCGAACGACAGCACTGAGAACGGCGCGGGCTGCTTCGCGAGACTTAAGGTGTAAGCCTGCGTCGGTAAGGTCATCGAACCCATGGCGGCGACTCTCAGCTCTTCGCCTTCGGCATCTGCGACACGAGCGACAGCCCAATGTCCATACCTTCGACCTGGAAGTGCGGAATGATGAAAAGCTTGATGCGGAAGAAGCCCGGGTTGTCCTCGATATCTTCCACCGTCACCTTCGCCTCACGCAAAGGATGCGAAGCCTGCAAGTCATCGCCCGGATCGGTCATCTCGGTGACGAGGTTCTTGATCCAGTTATTGAGTTCCATCTCCAGCAGCCGACGGTCCTTGGTCGTGCCGATGTTCTCGCGCTGAATCAGCTTCAGATAATGCGCGATGCGCGAAAGCAGGAAGATGTACGGCAGACGCGCATTGATGCGGCTGTTCGCAGTGGCTTCCTTCGTGTCGTACAGCGCGGGCTTTTGTGCCGAATTCGCCGAGAAGAAGCACGCGAAGTCGTGGTTCTTGTAGAACGACAGCGGAATGAAGCCGAGATTGGCAAACTCGAATTCGCGCGTCTCGGGGATCAGCACTTCGGTTGGAATCTTCGGCTGATAGCCGGTGCCGAGGTCGTACAGATGCACCGGCAAATCCGCGACCTTCCCGCCCGCCTGCGGCCCGCGAATCTGCACGCACCAGCCGTTCTTGATGAAACTATTGACCATGTTCGCGGCAAAAGCGAACGACGCATTGACCCACAGATAGCGGCTGTGATCAGTGCCCTTGACCGCTTCCTGATAGTTGAAGGCGCGCACCGGCGCAGTATCGGGGCCGTACGGTAGACGGCCCAGCACCCGCGGCATCGTCAGGCCGATATAGCGCGCGTCATCGGTATCGCGGAAACTCTTCCACTTGATGTACTCGGCGCGATCGAAGTAGTTGCCGATGTCCTGGATCGCGGCAACCTCTTCCATCGTTTCCTTGCCGAAGAACTTCGGCCCGACCGATCCCATGAACGGCATGTGTGCGGACGCCGCCACCTTCGAGATGTTGCGCAGCAACGCGATGTCCTGCGGCGAGTTGGCGAATTCGAAGTTCGAGATGATCGAACCAATCGGCTGACCGCCGGGCGTGTCGTATTCCTGGATGTACGTGTGCCGATACAAGCCGCTCTGGATCACTTCGGGCGTGTCCTCGAAGTCCTGCTGGAGCGCGTCCTTAGAGCAGTCGAGCAATTCGATCCGCACGTTCTTGCGAAAGTCCGTCCGGTCGACGAGGAACTTGAGCCCGCGCCACGCCGATTCGATCTGCTGGAACTGGTCCGAATGCATCACGGCATCAAGCTGGCGGCTGATCTTCTGATCGAGCGTATCGATATGAAAATCGAGCAGCGACTTGTCCACCCGATCCACCGGCCGGCTCGACCCCTCGACCATCTTCAGGAACACGCTCACCGCGCGCGACAGGCGCTCGTCGGTCGGCGCTTCGGCGAGCGCGTCGTTGTCCTGGAACGCTTCGAGCGGACGAGCGCTCGCGACAGGCTTCAGATTGATCTTTTCGAAGAGCGTCGCGTAGACGCTGGGGCCGTCTTTTTCCAGCGTGACCGTCTCGGCGCCGAGCGCCTGGGCTTCATTGCGTGACATGGTCTTCCTGTTGTGCGTTGTCAGTTTGATTAGCGGGCGAGGGCGCGTTCAGTCATGGGCCACCGGCGGCACGAGGGTGGTGCCGATCTTCTCCAGCTCCGCGCGCAGGCTTTCCGTCGACGCCGGGTTCCTGACGATCTTCTCCAGCTCGCGGCGGAACGTGCTGTTGTCGAGCAGGTTCGATTTGAGGTCGCGCAGCAGGTTGCGCGCAGCCACCAACGTCTGCAACTCGGGAATCTGCCTGGCCACCTGCTCCGGCTCGAAGTCCTTCATCGACTTGAAGTTCAACGCGACGGTCATGTCCGATCCGTCGCCGGCCAGCGTGTTTTGCACGTTGATGCGCGCCTGCGGGTTCAGATCGCCTAGCACCGCATCGAAGTTGTTCTTGTTGACGTCGATCTTCTTGCGATCGGCAAGCGCGCCAGCCGCCTGACCCGCGCTGTAGTCGCCCACGACCAGCAACTTGAGCGGTAACTCGACGCGCTTCTGCGCCCCGCCTGTATGCAAATCCAGCGAAATATTGACGCGCGCCTTGGGAATCTCTTTTTGGAAACTTTCTGACATGGTTCGGCTTTTCCTTTATCGATGGTTATACGACACGCAAGCGACTCCGCCACGACGCGCGGCCATGCTCACTTGAAAAATCCGATTAACCGGCTATTTTAAAAATAACCTGCGTCGTTGCGAAATCGCGGGAGAATCGTTGCTGCACTCCTTTTTATTTTTATTAGATCAGGCGAAGCCAACTTTCGTCAAGCGCAAAGACATTGATTATATTGAGATGAAACAAAAATAATTTCGAGATAATTCGCTTTTTTTAAATGCTGTCCAAGCTGCCTAAGGGCTTACCGTCTTGAGGCGCAGAAATCGCCCGGTCATCAAGCCTGGGCGAGTAGCCAGAGAGCTCCTAAGTCACAGAACATCTCAGACACACCCTCAAAATATCTTAAATAAGATACATGCTCCGAACATTTGGAGACGCATCCAGAATCGTGATATTTATCTCAATAATAGACGAGTCCGCATGGTTCATGTTTAAAATGCCCATTATTCGATAAACCAAAAAATAAGCGATTAGTCGTTATGCGGACTTTCAAGCCGCTTTGGCACGAGGGGCTGATTCTCACGCCACAGCATTTTCAGCAACAGGAACAATGGCTTAATGCGGCAAACCGGCAATTTGCGTCGCTCGCCATCGCCGAGCCTTGGGGAATCATCGATGTTCGACTCGACGAAGACACGCTCACCGCGAACCGGCTCACGCTCACGCGCCTGAAATTGCGCTTCCCGGATGGAACGCTCGTCGATACGTCGGTGGCCGATGTGCTGCCCCGTCCCCGCGATCTTTCGCGCGACATCGCTGCCGACGTGCAAAGCGTGACCGTGCTCGCGGCGCTGCCGCTGCTGAACGCCGACGGCAGCAACTGCCGCTTCGGCGACGAAACGCTTTCGCGTCCGCGTCGCTATTTTCGCGAGTTCGTGGAAGTGCCCGACCTGAACGGAACCGGCGTCGAGGAGTTGTCGGTCGAACGTCAGGCCGTGCATCTGCTATTCGATTTCGAGCCGCATGCGGACGATGTCGTGTGCCCGATCGCACGGCTCGTGCGCGGTGCGCGCGGCCAGTTCGAGCTGGACCGCGCGTTCGTGCCGCCGTGCCTCACGCTCGTCGCGCATGAACGCCATCGGAAACGCGTCGCGCGTCTTTCGGACATCCTGCTCGCAAAGAGCACGGCCCTCGCCGCGCGACGCAGCGAACGCATCGACCAGATCGCGGAGTTCGGTGTCGCCGATGTTTCGCTCTTCTGGCTGCTGCACTGCATGCATACACATTGGCCGCGGCTGTCGTTTCTCGGCACGCATCCGAACCAGCCGCCAGAGCGCCTGTACGACGTGCTGGCGACGTTGACCGGCGCGCTGATGACCTTCTCCACGGGCACGGCGCTCACCGCCATCCCGCCGTATGAACACACGAAGCAGGATGAGATATTCACGACGCTCGAAGCGCTGATCCGCGACCTGCTCGATGCGATCATTCCGTCGCGCGTCATTCCGATTGGCCTGACGCACAAGAGCGCGACGTCCTGGACCGGTCAGTTCAAGGACGACCGTCTGCTCGAAGGCGCCGACTATTACCTGTCGGTGAATGCCGCGTTGCCCGCGTTCCAGCTCATCGAGCAGATTCCGAAGCTCTGCAAGATCGGCTCGCCCGACGATATCGAACACATCGTCAACTCGGCGCTTGCCGGCATCCCTTTGAAAGCGGTGCAACGGGTGCCGGCCGCGATTCCGGTGCGCCTCGAAAACCAGTACTTCGCCCTCGATGCCAGCGATCCCGCACACGCGCGCATGCTCGCCGCACGCGCCTGCCAGCTCTATCTGCCGGCTTCCGTGCCGGAGGCATCGCTCGAGCTCTACGCGGTGCTGACGTCATGAGCGAAGCATCCACGATGCGCGCCCTGCTGCGCGACACCGCGCTGCAGGTATCGCTGCTTGCGCAAGGAGCTACGACCGATTCGGTGCCGAACCTGCGCACACGCTGTCTGCATCTGGTTCACGAATTCGATGCATCGCTCGAAGCCCGCCACGTTCCGCGCGACGTGAAGGAAGACGCGGTCCATGCGCAATGCGGGCTACTCGACGAGATGGCGATGAAGCACCTTTCACTCGACGGACGCTCGCAATGGGATGCTTATCCGCTGCAGGTCGAACGCTCGGGAAATCACAACGCCGGCGAAGAGATTTATGAACGACTCGCGGTGCGCATGCGCGAAACGCCGTCGAACATTGAACTGCTCGAATGCTATGCCGCGATACTGGGCCTCGGTTTTCGTGGACGCTACGCGCGTGACGATAACGAGCACGAACGCGCTGCGTTGATGAAGGCACTCAATGCACAGATCGCCAAAGCGCGGCCGGCTGCGCAACCGAACTTCATCATCGATACCGGCGGCGGCAATCGCTTCGGCTCGCTGCGGCACGTTTCGCCGTGGGCCATTGCAGGGCTTGCGTGCGTCGTGGCGGCTCTCGTCTGGTTCGCCTGTGGGCATGCACTCGATGCCCAAGTCTCGCGCCTGCTCGCCGCCAGAACGAAATGAACACCCACGCTTACCCGTTCCGCGCGCTGGTCGTATTTGCCGCGCTACTCGCGGTGCCTGTCGTGCTCGCGGTCCTGCCATTGAGCCGTGGCATCGCGTGGAGTGTCACGTTCGCGATAGTCGTAACCGCTGCGGCCCTGATCGCGTGGCACACGATGCGCGTGCGGCGCGCGTTGGAACAGAACGCCGCGACGTTGTCAGCGCTCGGCACATCGCGGGCGGTCAGCGATCTGCCGGATGAACTGCGCTCTCGCATGCCGCTCGTCATGGTGCTCGGCGATGCGCTCGCACATCTCTTCGCGAACGGACGAAACGTCCATGTCGGCGCGAGCTCGATCTGGATGCGCGTGGACAAGCCGCGCCACCTGCCCGATCTCGCGCTCGCAGCGAGAGCGTGGCGCGGCGATCGTCCGCTCGATGGCGTCGTGCTGACGCTCGCGCCCGATGTCCACACGCACGACTCGCTCACGCAGATGCTGCGCGTGCATCGGCAGGCGCTCAGCGATACGACGCGCTTGCTCGGTACGCGCGTGCCGGGCTATCTGGCGGTGTATCAGCGGCTCACGCAAGAGAACGGCCCGACTCCGCATTGGTACGGCCTGTCCGCCGAAGCGCCGCTAACAGCGGTCAGCCAGTTCGACGCCGTCATCCACGCAGCCGAAGCTGAGCGGCATGAACCACGCGCTGCGGGTCTTGCGTCGCTGATCGACTGGACCTGGCGGTACGTCAACGGCGTGCTGCAGGACCCTCGCCAGCCCGCCGCACCGTGGCTATTGCACGGCGCGGCCTGGATCGACTGCGGCGCCGCGAGCCAGCCCGCTTCGCCATGGCTAGCGCATTTGCGATCGCTCACGCATCTCGTCCTGCCACCGCTCACCGGATCGGAGACACCGTGGTCCTTGCCTGAGCCGCTGATCGAGGCATGTCCAGAACGCGCGTGGGTTCCGCCGCGTCTGCGCGCATTCGCCCACGCGATCGCGATACTCGCCTGCGCCGTGGCGCTCGCGTGCTGGGGCGCAGGGAAGAACAATCGGGCGCTCATCGATCAGATCGGTGTGAACCTCACGCGTTATGCAAGCACGCCTGCCAGCAACGACGCCGCGCGTCGCGAAGCATTTTCCGCGCTCATCGCTGATCGAGACCGGCTCGATCGACACGAGCGCACAGGCGTACCACTGCGCCTGAGCTTCGGGATGTATCGCGGCGCGGCGCTGTTGCCTGTGCTCAACCAGACAATTGCGTCGTACGAACCGAGGCCTTCGATCATCACGCTCGACAGCATGTCGCTCTTCGACAGCGGTCCCGCGCAACTCAATCCCGGCTCGACGCGCGCGCTGGTCAGCGCGCTGGAAATGATCAACGCACAGCGCGGCGAACGAATCCTCATCGCCGGCCACACTGACGACATCGGCGATGCCGCAAGCAACCAACTCCTGTCGATCGCACGCGCGAGCGCCGTGCGCGACTGGCTGATGGCAGCGTCCGCGACGCCCGCATCGGCGTTCGCGATTCAGGGCTACGGCGACACGCGCCCCATCGCCGACAACCGCTCGCCTGAAGGCCGCGCGCGCAACCGGCGCGTCGAGATCACGCTGGTTCCGGATGTTCCGTGAACCCGAATCCTCCCCGAAGCAAGGCGCTTCGGGACTTTTGCTGCAACCCACCAAGGAGAAATAGAAATGGCTATTCCGGCATACATGTGGATCAAGGACGATGGCGGCGCCGACATCAAGGGCTCGGTCACGGTCAATGGACGCGAAGGCAGTGTCGAAATCGTCGAGTTCAATCACGGCGTCAACATTCCGACCGACAACAACACGGGCAAGCTGACCGGCACGCGCGTGCATGCGCCGATCACCTTCACGAAGGAAACCGACGCCTCCACGCCGTATCTCTACAAGGCCGTCACGAGCGGGCAGACGCTGAAGTCGATTGAGATCAAGTGGTACAAGATCGACGATGCGGGCAAGGAGGAGGAGTACTTCAACACGAAGCTCGACAACGTGAAGGTCGTCGCAGTGAAGCCGAAGATGCTCGACATCAAGAACCCGTCGTTCGAGAAGCACAACCATCTCGAAGACATCGAACTGCGCTACGAGAAGATTACGTGGTCATACAAGGACGGCAACATCATCCACACCGATAGCTGGAACGAGCGCTCGTAACAGCCTTCTTATCGTCGGTCCGCCGCGCGCGGACCGACGCCATCCTTGCCCTTTTCGCCATGACCCAACGCGACTTTTCCCCGTACCTGCGCCGTCTCAACGATCATTGCGCCCGCGCGCTCGCCGCTGCGGCCAGCCTGTGCGAAACGCGCGCGCACCGCGATCTCGATGTCGAGCACTGGCTGATCAAGTTGCTCGAACTGGGCGATGGCGATCTCGTCGCGATCCTGCGACGCTATGAGCTCGACGTCGACTCAATCTGGAACGGTTTGCTTGCCGCCATCGATCGGTTACCGCACGAATTGCGCGGCAAACCGGGGCTATCGCAACGGCTTGGAGTGTGGCTCGAGGCGGCGTGGGTGCGCGCGTCGCTCGAAGGCGACTCGCCATCGATCCGTTCCGCTCATCTACTCGCGGCGCTCGCCGACGCACCTCATCTCTTGCGCGCGCCCGATGCGTGGCCTTTGCTCTCCGTGTCCGCGACCCAGATCGAACGGCTGCGCGGCGAGCTCGATCGGGTGTCGGTTGAAGCGTCTTTTGCTGCGTCAGCGGAGCCGCAACCCGAATCCGAAGCGCTACGACGCTTCACCATCGACATCACGCAAAAGGCACGCGATGGCAAGATCGATCCCGTGTTCGGCCGCGACGTCGAGATTCGTCAGATGGTCGATATACTCGCGCGGCGCCGCAAGAACAACCCGATCCTCGTCGGCGAGCCGGGCGTCGGCAAGACGGCGCTGGTCGAAGGTCTTGCGCTCAAGATTGCAGAAGGCGACGTGCCCGCCGTGATCCGCAACGTCAGCGTGCTCACGCTCGATCTCGGTTTGTTGCAGGCGGGCGCGGGCGTCAAGGGCGAATTCGAGCAGCGCTTGAAGAACGTGATAGAAGCCGTCCAGCACTCCACGACGCCGATCCTGCTCTTCATCGACGAAGCGCACACGCTGATCGGCGCGGGCAATACAGCGGGCGGCGCGGACGCCGCGAACCTGCTCAAACCCGCCCTCGCGCGCGGCGAGTTGCGCACGATAGCCGCGACGACGTGGTCCGAGTACAAACAGTATTTCGAACGCGATGCCGCGCTCGAACGGCGCTTTCAGATGGTCAAAGTCGACGAACCCGACGACGCGCGCGCCTGCCTCATGCTGCGCGGCTTGAAAGAGCGCTATGCGCAGCACCACGGCGTGCATATAACGGATGCGGCGGTCGGCGCGGCGGTGCGTCTGTCACGCCGCTATTTGACGGGGCGCCAGTTGCCCGACAAGGCCGTCGACCTGCTCGATACCGCGGCCGCACGCGTGAAGATGAGCATGGAAGCGACGCCGGTCGCGATGTCGACCCTCATGGCGGAGCGCGCGGCGCTGGAAGTCGAACGCACGGCGCTCGTGCGCGATCAAGGCGCGACATCGGCGGACGTGAGCGAGCGATTGACCGCGATCGATGCGAGGCTTGCGGCGCTCGCGATCGAACTCGAACGGCTTGAATGCGCGGTCGGCGAGCAGAAGGCCGCAGTTAAAACACTCATCGAACGCCGCGAAGAATGGCTCGCGGCTACCGATGAATCCGCGCGACGCGATCTACAGAAATCGATCGCGCGGGCGCACGCGGCCATTGCGCAACACGGCGCGGACGCTCTGATCCACGCGGAGGTCGATGAAGCGGCGATCGCCCGCGTCATCGCCGACTGGACCGGTATCCCGGCCGGCAGCCTTCTGTCCGATGAACTCGCTACGCTGCTCGACCTGGAGTCGCAACTCGGACGCGTCGTGGTCGGCCAGGACGATGCGCTTGCAACGCTCGGCAAGAGCCTGCGCGCCGCGAAGGCGGGGCTCACGCCGGAGGAAGCGCCGCTCGGCGTGTTTCTGCTCGTGGGGCCGTCGGGAGTCGGCAAGACTGAAACCGCCCGTACCCTTGCCGATCTCATGTTCGGCGGCGAGCGTTCACTCGTCACGATCAATCTGTCGGAGTATCAGGAAGCGCATACGGTATCGCAACTGAAGGGCTCACCGCCGGGCTATGTGGGTTATGGGCAAGGCGGCGTGCTGACCGAAGCCGTGCGTCAACGGCCGTACTCCGTCATCCTGCTCGATGAAGTCGAGAAGGCGCACCGCGATGTGCTGAACCTGTTCTATCAAGTGTTCGATCGCGGATTCATGCGAGACGGCGAAGGCCGTGTGATCGATTTTCGCAATACCGTGATCCTGATGACGTCCAATCTCGGCAGCGAGGAGATCATGGCAGCGAGCGCGCCCGGGGGCGTGCCGACCACTGCCATGCTGATGGAATTGCTCCGTCCGTTGCTCGTCGATCACTTTCAGCCGGCGCTGCTCGCGCGGTTTCAGACGGTGGTCTATCGCCCCTTGTCGACTCATGCGATGGCATCGATCTTGCGGATGAAACTCGATAAAGTGGCAAGACGCATCGAGCGGCGCTTCAACGTACCGTTCGTCTGCGATGACGCATTGATCTGCGAACTCGTGCGCGCCTGTCAGTTGCCCGACACGGGAGCGCGCAATATCGACAGTCTGCTCGACCAGCAGATCCTGCCGGTACTCGCGCGCGAGTTGCTCGCACGCGCCGCCACTCAGCATGAATGCACAGGCGTGCGCCTCTCGTTCTCCGATGACGAAGGCATCGCGGTAGAGTTCGAGGAAGCAGGCAGCACTGCATGACGATCGGGCCATCGCTCTACGACATGCTGCTCGGCCACATCGACGGAGAACCACTCGAAGGCCACGACAACGACACGCTGGAAATCCTGAGCGTATTGGAGAATTTGCAGCGCATCCTGAACACGCGCGCCGGTACGCTCAAGCATCTGCCGGACTATGGCCTGCCCGATCTGAGCACGATCTACCGGAACCTGCCGGCGTCCGCGCATCAACTCAAGGCGCAGATGGAGGCGACGTTACTTGTCTACGAGCCGCGCATCCGTTCGATCGACCTCGAAGTGCTGCCGACGGAGAGCGGCATGCTCGTGAGCTATGAAATGACGTGCCATCTGAGGAAGCATGGACTCGTGCGCTTCGGCACACACTACGAACCTCAAGGACGCACGCGGCTGGAATGGCGCCGACGCGCCGATGCCGATTAAAGATCAAGCACAAGCACCTTGCTTCGCGCACGCGATACACGTGCCGTCCACGTCGAAGACCATGCCGTGATAGCAGCACTTGATGCCGCGTTCCTGCATCGCGCCATATTTCAGCGACGCGCCGCGATGCACGCAATGCGCGTGCAGCACGCCGATGCGTCCGCTGCCATCGCGAAACGCCACCAGCTTCTCGCCGAGGATCTTCAGAAAGCGCGGCGTGTCCGTCAGTTCGATCGACATGCACACGGGATGCCAGAACGCGCGCATGTACGCCCATCGGCGTGTTTGGGCCGGTTTCGGTGAGTTTGGGGCGTGGCCGGCAACGCTGCCGATGATCAGGCTCACCGCCAACCCGAGCACCCGTTAACCGTCGATCCCGTGCCAGTCTGGATCAGTCCGATCACATACGGACTGACGACCCCGGAAACGCTGCCGATCGAGTTCGCCAGCGCGCGTCCCGCGACGGCCGCAGCGCCGCTCAGGATCGCGGGCGGTAGCACCCGGAACTGCGAGATCGGCGTCGAATCGGCGAACGCGACGCTCGCGCACAATCCCGCCGCTCTGACCACGCCCGGCAAGGCCAGATGCCAGCGACGCTCGCCGCGTGCGTCCGAACTCTGGCTGACGAGCAGCATCGACACAGCCGCCGCCGCATACGGAATCGCGGAAAGCAGGCCGATGTCCAGCGGATCGGCCACGCCGCTCGCCTTCACGAGTGTCGGCAGCCAGAAGCTCACGCCGTACGGCCCATCGTGAAGAAGAAGTAGATCAGGCTCAGCAGCAGCACCTTCGGATGCATGAGGCCGTCCTTCACCGAATGCAGCGCGTGGGCGGGCTGCTCTTCCCTCAGGTTGGCTTCGAGCATCGCCTTCTGCGAACCGGTGAGCCATTTCGCATCGGCGACCTTGTCGTCGAGATAGAAGAACGCGATGAGCCCGACGATCGCCGTCGGAATACCTTCCAGCAGAAAGAGCCACTGCCAGCCGGCGATGCCGTGCGACCCGTTCATGTGATTCGGACTTGCGTTGCCACCGCGCGCGCGGCCGTCGTTCGATCGCGGCGCGCTCGCGATATCAGCAGCGGTAGACGGCATGGGCGTCGCGCTCGAAACTACGCGGCTCGCCGAGCGCGGGCTGTCGCTTGGAGAACTGGTCGAGCTCGGTGCGGAAGTTTTCGAGCCGCTCGCCCGGGAGATGCATTTTTTGTCGTATCGCGTAAACGAACGCAACACGGAGAAGGTGAAGTGCTTCTGCGACTGGCTGTGCGCGAAGGTGGGGCTCGATGCAGAGCGGGTGTATGAATAACGTCGCCGCGTCGGGCTGTGTTAAAAACTGCTCGACGAAGGGCGACATTGCGTCGCCCCTGCTTGCCTGGCTGCGCGTGAGCCTAGCGCTGGCGACGATACGCTTCGGCCATGATTTCACTGACCTCGGCGCGCACTTGCAGTGCTTCCAGCACCGATGCGCGGATTCTCGGAATCCAGCCCGTGACGACAGGAGTCAGGACAGTAGCCCAGATGACTATGGCAAAAAGCGATTTCATGGCGTGATACCTCTAAATATGTTTCTTCGGCAACAGATGTGCTGATGCGGGCGCAAAAAGGGCGCCATCGCGCTCGCTCTGGAACGCTCACAGATGTATATAAGTATAAACCCTAATCAAAACACGCGTAATTCGCTCCGCCGGGATCAGTCCAAAGGCGATCAGCAGCAGACATTAGCGCGCGACGTCATCGCAGCGAACGATTGGACGCAGGACAAGGGGCTTCAGAGATGCGCCGACGCTCGAAGCCGGAGTTCGTGCGTCGAAGAGAGGGAAGTGCTGCACGAGTTCGAAGAGGCGCGACTCACGTACCGTCGCTGAACTCGTCATTCGATCATTTCGGCGGCTCCGATGTCTCCGACGACTCCGCCGGCCTGCGCACCCGTGCCGCCGAAAGAATGATTAGCGCGATCGCCACGCTGAGAATCGCGGTCGCCTCGCGCCCCAAGCCCGCCGCCATCCCGACGGCCGCGCTGACCCAAAGACTCGCCGCCGTCGTGAGCCCTCGCACTTCGCGCTCGGCGCTCAGCTTGATGATCGCACCGGCGCCGAGAAAGCCGATCCCGGACACGAGTCCCTGAATCACGCGGCTCATGTTCTCCTGCGAGAAGCCCGACTGGAGCGGCACAAGCACGAAGAGCGCCGCGCCGACCGACACCAGCATGTGCGTCCTCAAGCCCGCGTCCCGGCCCGCCATTTCGCGCTCGAAACCGAGCACACCGCCGAGCACGAGCGCGAGACCCAGCCGGAGGACGACTTGCGTCACGTCCTCCGTGTCGTTCAGATCCGAAAACTCGCGCTGCACCGTTGACCACACTTGATGCAGCCATGCGCTCACGAGCCTCTCCTTTTCGATGACGACGGATGGCAGGAACGATAGCATCGGTTGCGTGCGCTGCGTTCGTGTGTCTTCCCATACCAGGATCACGATACTTTTCAGCGACCTGCTAGTCTCCGCGCCGCCCGTTCTTTGCCACCGGCGAGGCGCCAGGCGCAATTCCTCACACCAAGCATTCGGACGGTCTATAACGTAAAGGCAGACCGCTTTCTTGCCGCACCGAACGACTCACGAAGTCGAATCGGCTTTTACCGATTTCGCACGCCTCTCTGCCCTGTCCGGCGACCGCCGCGCAGATGTCCCACGTACGAGGTTCGCACCGTGCCATGCCCTGCGCGTGCCGGATGCGAACCCCTTTATATAACCCGTCATATCGACATCATGAACCGTCTTTGGCGGTCCGCACTCGCGTGTATCCAAGGAGCTAACATGAAATCAGCACAGATTTTGGCGACAGCCGCGCTCGGCTTGTTCGCCTTGACGGGGACGGCGTACGCCCAAGGCCAGCCCGGCGCCGCCGATCCCACCAACGCCGCAGCAACGAGCCAGTCGACCCCGGACACGTCGTACGGAGCGGTACCGGACACCCAGAAACAAATGGGACGATACCAGTCACGGCCATGCCGTTCGGACCCGCAGTGCAACGTCTTCTTCGGCCGATAAGGCTGTAACGCGTCTGCTCAAACCGGCTCGGCCTTCTGCGCGGCCCGCTGCGGAATCAGCGCCACGCTGACGACGATGAACGCAAGCAGGATCAGCGAAGCGTACAGCCGGCTGACATGCAGGCCGCCCTGCGCGACGGGCTTGTCGAGAAAATCGCCGAGCGTCGCGCCAAGCGGCCGCGTCAGGATGAAAGCGGCCCAGAAGAGCGCCGTGCGCGATATCGCCGTGCGGAAATAGAGCACGGCGACCACCACCAGACACGCCCCGAAGATCAGCGCACCATATGCGTAGCCAAGCCCGAGCCCGCCGCGATCGTCGCCGGCCAGCCAGTCGCCGAGCGCCGTGCCGAGCGTCTGCGAAAGAAGGATCGTGATCCAGTAGAACCATTCGGCCTTGGGCGTCGTGATGCTTTGAACGGAGACGTCGCCTTCGGTCCGGTACCAGATCGCAAGGCTCGCGACGAGGAGCACCAGAATGATCGCGACGCCGCCGGGATAGCCGACACCGAGCGATCGATCGGCGAAATCAGCCATCGTCGTGCCGAGCGTCGTCGTGGCGACGATGGTTGCCCAATAGAGGAACGGGCGGAACTGATCGGCCTTGATCTGCCCAGAGACGAGCACGATGAAGAACAACGTGAAGATTGCCGAGCCGATCAGATAGCCGAGGTTCAACGACATCGTCACCCAGTCGCCGCCCGTCTCGCCGAGCGTCGTGGCGGCGATCTTGATGACCCAAAAGCCCAGGGTAATCTGGGGGACTTTGCTTAGGGCATATTCGGTTGCGGTATGTGCGTCTTTGGTCATGTCGAATTCCTGTGAGTGGCGATCGGTGGTCAATCACGCTTACGGCGTTCAAAAAAGCGAGTGCCACGGAGCATAGCGAGCCGAAGCTTATGAGCGGCTTAAGCACGTAGTGGCTTTGTAAGGCGCTGCGCCTTTTGACGAATCGCCCGAGAACGCCCCCTCTTGCGAACTTTTTGCTGCAACGCACCCTCGGGTTTGCCCGGTTGCCGCCGACGAACGGGAAGCCTAGCCTTCGTAATGATCCGGTAAGCAGATAATGTCTGATCGACCGGTATCGCGATGGCCGCCCGCGTGAGGGCGCTGACGACGACCGAAGTGACTGTTTGGGGGCTCAAATGGCAGCGCACAAACCGCTTTACAGATCACTTTATTTTCAGGTGATCGTCGCGATCATCGCCGGCGTTCTGCTCGGATTTTTTGCGCCGCACACCGCAGAAATGATGAAACCGCTCGGCGACGCCTTCATCAAGCTCATCAAGATGATCATCGCTCCGATCATCTTCTGCACGGTCGTGGTCGGCATTGCCGGCATGGAGGACATGAAGAAGGTCGGCAAGACCGGCGGGCTTGCGCTGCTCTATTTTGAAATCGTCAGCGGCATCGCGCTCGTGGTGGGGCTCGTGATCGTCAACCTGGTGCAGCCGGGCGCCGGCATGAACGTCGATCCTTCGACGCTCGACGCCAAGGCGGTCGCCACCGTCACCAGCGGTCGCAAGATGGAGAGCACGACCGAGTTCCTGATGAACATCATCCCCTCGACCGTCGTCGACGCGTTCGCCAAGGGCGAGATACTTCAGGTTCTGCTATTCGCGCTGATGTTCGGCTTCGCGTTGCACAAGTTCGGCGGCCGGGGCACGCTCGTCTTCGACTTCGTCGAGAAGATCTCGCATGTGTTCTTCGGCATCGTCGGTATCATCATGAAAGTGGCGCCGATCGGCGCGTTCGGCGCGATGGCCTTCACTATCGGCAAGTACGGCATCGGCAGCATGCTCTCGCTCGGCAAGCTGATGCTGACGTTCTATGCCACCTGCCTGCTGTTCATCTTCGTCGTGCTCGGGCTGATAGCGCGGTTTCACGGCTTCAGCGTGCTCAAGCTGATCAAGTATCTCAAGGAAGAACTGTTCATCGTGCTGGGCACGTCGTCATCGGAGGCGGCTTTGCCTCGCGTGATGGTCAAGCTCGAGAATCTCGGCGCGAAAAAATCGGTGGTCGGGCTCGTGATTCCTACGGGCTATTCGTTCAACCTCGACGGCACGTCGATCTACCTGACGCTCGCGGCCATCTTCATCGCGCAGGCGACCAACACACCACTCGACCTCACGCATCAGCTCACACTGCTGGCCGTGTTGCTGTTGACGTCCAAAGGCGCCGCCGGTGTGACGGGCAGCGGGTTCATCGTGCTTGCGGCAACGCTCGCCGCGGTCGGACACGTACCCGTCGCAGGACTCGCGCTGATTCTCGGCATCGACCGGTTCATGTCCGAGGCGCGCGCGCTGACGAATTTCATCGGCAATGCGGTGGCGACGCTCGTGGTCGCCAAGTGGACTCACGAACTCGACGAAGACAGGATGCGCAGAGTCCTCGACAACGAAACGCCCGAAGAAGCCGACGAGCCCGAAAAAGTGTTCGACCGCACCGACGAGGTGATGCCCGTCGCGGCATCGGGACCGCGATCGGATCACGTCTGATCTTTCGCCAGCAAGCCGCGTTTGCGCAACATCGATTCGGCGCGCGGATCACGGCCGCGAAACGCGCGATACGCGGCGCGTTGCTCGCGGCTGTCGCCCGCGCTGTACACGTGGCGTTGCAGTCTGTCCGCGAGCGCGGGATCGAACGCGTTGCCGGCTTCTTCGAATGCATCGAATGCATCGGCTTCGAGCACTTCCGCCCACATGTACACGTAGTATCCGGCCGCATAGTAGCTGCCGCTGAAGATGTGCCCGAAGTGCGGCAAGCGATGACGCATGCCCACTTCGCGCGGCACGCCGATACGCTCGCGCTCCTCGGCTTCGAACCGCGCGATATCGATACCATCAGCGTCTTTCTGCGAATGGAGCGCCATGTCGATCAGCGCCGACGATGTGTACGCGACCGTATCGAACCCCTGATTGAAAGTCTGCGCGGCCCTGATGCGCTCGATCAGCACGCCGGGAATCGGCTCGCCAGTCGTTACATGCAGTGCGTGCTTCGCGAGCACTTCCGGCACGGTGGCCCAGTGCTCCATCAATTGCGACGGCAGCTCGACATAATCGCGCGGCACGTTCGTGCCCGAAAGCCGCCCATACGTGACGTCGGATAGCAAGCCGTGCAGGCCGTGGCCGAATTCATGAAACAGCGTGCGCACGTCGTCGAAACCGAGCAGCGTCGGGCCGTTTTCGACGCGTGAGAAGTTGGTGTTGTTCACGACGATCGGCTCGACGTTGCCGCCGCCGGCATCGCGCTTTTGCCTGCGATAGACGCTCATCCACGCGCCGCCTTGCTTGTTCGGCCTCGCGTAGTTGTCGCCGATGAAAACGCCCACGCGCTCCCCTCCCCGGCGCACTTCCCACAGGCGCACGTCCGGGTGATACAGCGGCACGCCCCGCTGCTCGACGAACTCCAGACCGAACAGCCGGCTCGCGCAATCGAACATCGCGTTCTGCATCGCATCGAGGCTGAAGTACGGCTTCACTTGCGAATCGTCGAGGGCGAAGCGATCCGCGCGTACTTTTTCCGCCAGGTAATACCAGTCCCACGGCTCGATGTCGGTCGGCTCGCCGAGTGCGGAGGCGTGCGCGGCGAGCGCTTTCAATTCCTCTTCGACGCTCGCCTTCGCCGGTTCCCACACCTGTGCAAGCAATTCATGAACCGCGGCGGCACTTCCCGCCATGCGATCGGCCAGGGCGTAGTCGGCGTAGTGGTCGTAGCCGAGCAGGCGCGCCTGTTGTTGCCGCAGCGCCAGGATTTCGCGCGCGAGCGGACGGTTGTCGCGCGCCGCTGTTTCCCCGCGACTCGTCCACGCGCGCCACGCCGCTTCGCGCAGATCGCGACGCGACGACCACGTGAGGAACGGCTGCACCAGCGAACGCGCGAGCGTGATGACGTAGCCATCCACGCGGCGTTCCTGCGCGGCGCCACGTGCGGCCTGGCGCAGGAATTCGGGCAGACCGGCGAGGTCGGCTTCGGATGAAAGCCGCAACTGGTAGGCGGCTTCGTCGGCAAGGACGTTCTGCGCAAACTGCGTCTGAAGATCGGCGAGCCGCGTCGCGATGGCCGCAAAGCGCTCACGATCGGCGCCTTGCAGCGTGGCGCCCGCGCGCACGAAATCGGTATGCAGGCGTTGCAGCAGACGCTGCTGCTCTTCGCTCAAATCGAGTGTGGCGGCTTGCCGGTGGATCGTATCGAGCCTTGCGAAGAAACCGGCGTGCAGCGTGACCCTGCTGTCGTGCGCGGCGAGCAGCGGCGCCATTTCGCGCTCGACCGCTTGCAACGCAGGCGGCGCTTCCGACGAGCACAGGTTCTCGAACGTCAACCGCACGCGATCAAGCGTTGCGCCTGCTGCGTCGAACGCGGCGACGGTGTTATCGAACGTGGGCGCGGCAGGGTTGTCGGCGAGTGCATCGATTTCATTCAGATGCTGCTTGAAAACCTCGGCGAAAGCAGGAGCGAAGTGCTCCGCACGAATCTCGTCGAAGGGCGGCAACGCTTGCCAGTCGCGCAGCAGCGGATTGCTATGGCCTGTCATGTCGGTGTGCCTCTCACTTGCGCGATGCATCGATATGCGGTGCAAGCAGCGACAGATCAGCAGGGCTGAGTCTGTCGCTCGCGGTCTGCATCTGATGCCAGTACGGATAGAGCAGCGGCGGCGCGCTCACGTTGTCGAGCCGCGTGCGCTGATCGGCGGTCAACTTCAAATCGGCCGCGCCGAGGTTGTCGCGCAGTTGCGCCTCGTTGCGCCCGCCGACGACCACCGAAGCCACCGCCGGCCGTCCGAGCGTCCACGCGAGCGCGACCTGAGCAGCCGACACGTTCTGCTCGCCCGCGATCTCGACGAGCGTATCGACGATCGACCACAGTCGCTCTGCATCGCGGATCGGCGGCTCGGTCCAGCCGGCGAGCTGGCGCGTGCCTTCGGGCGTCGTGTCGCGCCGGTGCTTGCCCGACAGCAGCCCGCCCGCGAGCGGACTCCACACGAGAATGCCCAGGCCCTGGTCGAGTGCGATCGGCGCAAGCTCGTATTCGGCTTCGCGCGCTTCGAGCGTGTAGTGGATCTGCTGGCTCACGAAGCGCGGCAGTCGATCGCGCTCGCTGACGTGCAGCGCTTTCATCAGATGCCAGCCCGAGTAGTTCGAACAGCCCACATAGCGAATCTTGCCCTGCCGCGTGAGCAGGTCGAGCGCTTCGAGCGTTTCTTCGAGCGGCGTGATGCCGTCCCACTCATGCACTTGATAGAGATCGATGACATCCGTCTTGAGCCGCTTGAGGCTCGCCTCGCAAGCGCGCACCAGATGATGACGGGAGAGGCCACGATCGTTCGGGCCGTCGCCCATGGGGAAGCGCGCCTTCGACGCGATCAGCACGCCGCCACGGCGCTTGCCGTCAAGCGCCTCGCCGACGATCTCCTCCGACGCGCCGTTCGAATAGACGTCGGCGGTATCGATCAGGTTGACGCCCGCGTCGATGCACATGTCGATCTGGCGGCGCGCGTCGTCGAGGCCCACGTCGCCGACGTAAGCGAACTTGCCCTTGCCGCCCATGGTCATCGTGCCGAGCGTGACGGTGGAGACCTTGAGGCCCGAGCGGCCGAGTTGTCGATATTCCATGATGGAGAAGCGTCCCGTGTGAGTGACTGAGATTCGAAGACCGTCGCCGGTCCCCGCCGATGCATCCAAGCCGACAGATTACGCGCTTGTTCGCATCGAAGCAGAATCGCATCTGGGGAGGAGGACGATGCAGCGATTTCGATGTAGAGTTGCGTGCGCTGTTTCCTTACATGACGATGCGAACCATGAGCCTCGACGGCCAAAAACAGATGCAGGGCAGCAGCCTGCGGGAAGACTGGTCCCTTTCAGCAATCACCGCCGGCCTGTTGGCCGTGCTCATCTCCTATGCGGGACCGCTCGCGATCCTGTTCGAAGCAGGGAGATCGGCTCACGCCAGCAACGCGATGGTTGCCTCGTGGGTATGGGGAATCTCGATCGGATCGGCTATCTGCGGCATCGCGCTGAGCTGGTTGCTCAAGCAGCCGATCATCACCGCGTGGTCCGCGCCCGGCACGGCACTGCTGGTTACGCTGTTTCCCGCGCTGCCGCTCAACGAAGCGATCGGCGCATATATCACCGCCGGGCTGATTATTCTCTCGCTTGGCGCATCGGGCTACTTCGACCTCGTCATCAAAAAGATTCCGCCGGGCATCGCATCAGGGATGATGGCGGGCATCCTGTTCCAATTCACGACCGGCGTGTTCAAGGCAGTCTCCGTCGATCCCGCGCTCGCGCTAGGCATGGTGGCCGCCTACGTGATCTTCCGGCGGCTGCTTCCGCGTTATGCGCTCATCGTCGTGCTGGTGCTTGGCAGCATCTTTGCCGTCGTGCACGGAACGGCACATTTCGAGTCGGTGAGTCTCAAGATTACGCGGCCTGAATTCATCATTCCGCACTGGACCTTGCAATCGACTGTCAGTCTCGCGTTGCCTCTGGTGCTCGTCAGCCTGACTGGTCAATTCCTTCCGGGGCTGGCTATTCTAAGAGTATCCGGCTATCAGACGCCCGCGCGTCCCGTCCTGATGATTACGGGCGCGGTATCGATGGTCGTCGCTCTGTTCGGCGGGATTACCGTTGTCATCGCCGCCATTACCGCGGCGCTCTGCACTGGCGCTGATGCACACCGCGATCCGAATAAACGCTACATCGCAGGCATCGCGAATGGCTTCTTTTACCTGCTCGGCGGCATCTTTGCGGGGACAGTCGTTTTGCTTTTTGCTGCGCTTCCCAAAGGCTTCGTTGCGGTGCTCGCCGGGCTCGCACTGCTCGGCGCGACGCTATCGAACCTGATCGCGCTCGTGCAGGATGAACAGCACCGGGAAGCGTCGTTCATTACTTTTGTCGCCACGGCATCGGGCATGAGCTTTCTTGGGCTCGGGTCCGCGTTCTGGGGCATCGTGATTGGATCGTTGGCCCATCTCGTCCTGGGAGCGGCGGATAGACGGAAGCGAGTATAGGCGTCCGTCCAAGCGCGCCGCGCGCGCAGCGCTAGAACGGATAGATCATCGGTTTGTCGGTAAGGCTGACCCACTGTGTCTGCGTGAACTCGTGGTAGTTCGCCGGTCCTCCGAACCTGCCACCGTTTCCGGAAGCGCCCATCCCTCCGAATGGCACATGGAACTCGTTGTTCACGGTTTGATCGTTGATGTGGATCATGCCGGCCTTGATCCGCGAAGCCATCGACAACGCACGCGACATCGATCGGGAATGGATCGCGGCGGCCAGACCATAGGGCGATCCATTCACCAGAGCGACGGCTTCATCCTCGGTATCGAACACCGTGATGGGAGCGACCGGCCCGAACAACTCCTCACGAAACGCGGGCGTGTCGGGCTTCACGTCAGACAGTACGGTCGGTGAATAGAAAAGCCCGGTGAACGTCCCGCCCGCTTGAAGTTTGGCACCAGCAGACACCGTTTCCCGGACGATGCTGTCGATCCTGTCTCTTTGCTTTTCGTTGATGAGCGGCCCGAGATGTACCTGTCCAGTCCGCGGATTACCAACGCTCAATTGGCTTGCACGCGTAGCCAGTTTGTCGACGTACTCCTCGTAAATCGAACGGTGGACGAGATGGCGTCCCGTCTGCATGCAGATCTGCCCTTGATGCAGAAACGATCCCCACGCACCGCTGGAACTCGCCGCATCGACATCCGCATCGTCGAGCACGACTAGCGCGTTGTTGCCGCCGAGTTCGAGTGCCACCTTCTTCAACATCTCGCCGCAGACGGCACCAATCGAACGTCCGACCGCTGTCGAGCCGGTGAACGAAATCATGCCGACGTCCGGATGCCGCACGAGCGCATCGCCGGTCTGCGGGCCGCCGGGAATCACATGCAGCACGCCGGATGGCAGCCCTGAATCTTCGAACACGCTCGCCATGAGCAAGCCCCCCGCCAAGCCGCTTTGCGGGTCCGGCTTCAGCACGACGGCGTTGCCGACCGCGAGCGCGGGCGCCACCGATCGCATCGCAAGCATGATCGGAAAATTCCAGGGCGAGATGACTCCCACCACGCCGATCGGCACCTGCCGCGAGAGATTCATCCGGCCAGGTACGACCGACGGATAGAGCGCGCCGTCCGGCTGCATCGGCATTGCCGCGGCCATCAGGAACTGCTCGTATGTCGCATGCAATTCCCACTCGGCTTTAGCGTATGTCGATCCGCACTCGCGTACGTTCCATTCATTGATCTCGGCAGCGCGCTCCTTGAGCAACCGCGCCGCCTCGCGCAGGATTTCCGCGCGCTGGTCGAACGGCATCGCGGACCACGCAGGCTGCGCAACCATTGCCGATTGCACGGCGCGATCGATATCAGCCGGCGATCCCGCGCCGATAAGTCCCAACGTCTCGCCCGTCGCGGGTTCGATGACGGGGGTAGTCCCGCCAGCCGGCACCACCCATCCGTCCGAAAACACCTTGCCTTGCCATTGATCGTTTCGTTTGGCCGTATTCATCATGTCATCCTGTCTGTTGATGTGAGCGGTCGCGTATCACTTCGCAATGGCAACCGAGGCTTTCGAGTGTTCTACGGACTTGCCGTCGCGCGACGAAGTCAGCGTCACGGCGATCGCCGCGATCACTCCGGGTACGGCGAAGATCATGAAATTGACCGTGACCGGCAAGCCCGCGCTCACGAGAAACCCGCCCAATGCCGGCCCGGCTACGGCACCAAACCGCCCTGCGGCCGCTGCCCAACCCACGCCAGTGGACCGGATGTGCGGCGGATAGAACTGCGCCGCGAACGCATGGACGATGCAAAGCGTTCCGATCGTCGTCGCGCCGGCGAGCAGCAACAGAATATTCAAGACGATCGCGTTCTGACGGAAACCCAGAAGCCCGATGGAGACCGCCGCGACGGCGAAGAAGAGAATAAGCGTCGGCTTGCCACCGAACTTGTCGGCGAGCAGTCCGCTCACCAATCCGCCGAGAATCGCGCCCGCGTTCAACGTGATCAGAAAGCTAAGGCTCGAGCCGATCGAGTAGCCGTTTGCGATCATCAGCTTGGGCAGCCACGTGTTCAAGCCGTACACCATCAGCATGCACATGCCGAAAGAAAGCCAGATGAGCAGCGTGTTGAGTGCGCGCCTCTCAGTGAACAACTGGGGTGCTCGTGCGCGGTTGCCACCGGTCATTTCGGCACGCATTGCGATTGCCAGCGACTCTGGCGTCCCTTTGAAGTCGGGTGCAAGCTTGCGCAGTACTTTGCGCGCGTCGTCGAGGCGATTGTTCAACACGAGAAACGAGAGCGACTCCGGCAACCAGCGATACAGGATCGGAAACGCGAGGAGCGGAAGTCCGGCGACGTAAAAGTTGGCTCGCCACCCGAAGTGCGGCGTGATGACCTTGCCGGTGAGCGCAGCGATCACGCCGCCCACCGAGAAGCAACTGAGCATCACCGTCACCATCACGTTGCGTTTCCTCTTCGGCGACATCTCCGTCATCAGCGCGACGATGTTCGGAACCATGCCGCCGAGACCGACGCCGGTGAAGAAGCGGCACAACACGAATTCAGTCGAGGTGGTGCAAAAGCCGTTGACCAACGCGGAGACACTGAACAAGACGAGGCAAGTGAGAATGACGATGCGCCGGCCGAATTTGTCGGAGAGACTTCCAAGCGTCAGTGCGCCGATCATCATCCCGAACAGCGCGGCGCTACCGATCAGCCCTGCGGTAACAGCAGGAAGGTGCCAGTCGGCCATCAGGTCCGGAAGGACCGAACCGTAGATCACGAGGTCGTAGCCGTCGAAGACCATCAACAGCGAGCACCAGAACATGATAACCAGATGAAACGAATTGACGCGAGCGCCATCGAGGGCGTCGCCAGAGCTGCTTGGGTTCATGCTTGTCTCCATCGTATTTAAAGAATTGACGCCTCTCTTAAGGAGGCTGCGTGATGAGTAACGGCAGGATGTCGTTGCGGCCAGCCTGCTTCTCAGACAATGAATCGTTCGACTTCCTTCTCGCGCCATACGATGCCGGCGCCGGGCCGGTCACCGAAAAGAGCCTTGCCATCCTCGAACGTCAGCGACGGCTCGCAGATCGGTCCGGCGATATCCATCCGTTCCAGCCAATGTGCAGTCGGAGTGACGGCCAGCAGATGCGCGCTGAATTCCTGGAAGATATGACTCGACATGGGAACGCCATGTTGCTCGGCTATCGCGGAAGCACGCAGCCAGCCGGTCACGCCGCCGATCTTCATGAGATCGGGCATGCAGAAGTCGCATGCGCTCGCTGAAAGCGCCTTGCTCATCTCATCGGGGCCGAACCAGTTTTCTCCCATCTGAATCGGCGTTTTCAAAGCGCTTCGCACTTTCGCGTGACCGGTGTAGTCGTGTTGCAAGGTCGGCTCTTCGATCCAGGCGACGCCTTCATCATCCAGCGCACGCCCGCGACGAATCGCTTCCGGAACCGTGAGTCCCTGGTTGTAATCGACCATGATCTGAACGCCGTCACCGACGACGTCTCGAATGCTCCGTAACACGTTCACGTCCTGATCCAGGCTCGAATAACCGATCTTCGTCTTGATGGCTTTGAAGCCTGCACGAACGGCTTGCTCTGCTCGCTTTCGACCGAGATCGACGTCGTCCATGCTATGGCTGTCGTAGGCGGGCAGCGAGATCGTTTCTCCGCCGAGGAAGCGCGCGAGGGGCAGCTCATGTGCCCTTGCGAGCGCATCCCACGCGGCCATGTCGATGCCGGCGCATGCCATGCGCACGAGCCCTGTGTTGCCGAGCAGGCGAAAGCGGGACTCGAGCGTTTGTGCCAGCTGAATCGGGGCAAGCGGACGATCAACCACGATGCTCGCCAGGCCATCGATCATCTGCTGAACCGCCTTGAGCGCGAGCGGCGTGTATGTGAAAACATAGGCGCTGCCGGTCACGCCTGCATCGGTATGCAGGTCGATCAAAACGAGCGGCGACGTAGCCACGACACCCACCGCCGTGCGTATCGGATACTCCAGCGGCACGTTTACCGCGCGCGTACGAATCCCCTTGATGCGAATCTCCGGCATCTTTCTCTCCCTTCTTAAACGAGTGCGTAGTCGTTGGCGTGGATCGCCGGACGTTCGGATTGCAGGAACTCGGCCGACAACTGCCCAACCGTCGGACAGCCGATTTGCGCCAAGGTACGATCGATCTCATCCTTCAGTATCGCGAGCACGCCGTCGACGCCGCTTTCGCCACGCGCCGCCAGCCCATAAAGCGTCGCGCGGCCGAGCAGCACCGCGGATGCCCCGAGCGCGATCGCCTTGACGACGTCGGAACCACGACGGATACCGCTATCGAGGGGCGTTGTTGCATATATCCGGGCGCGGCGCGGCGGCCTGACGTTTACGCGCAACGGTCGGGGGCGGTGCCCCTGTTA
>NZ_FCOL02000036.1 GCF_001544515.1 Caballeronia terrestris | reverse complement strand
GGTTGGAAGCTGCTTTCTTTGCTTACTTTCTTTGCAGCAGCAAAGAAAGTGAGTCCCGCCCCGGACAGGGGCAGAGCCAATAGACCGAAAAGAAAACAAGTTCCATAGAAGCCCAGGCGCATCAAACGGTTGAAACACCCACCCCAAGCGCCAGCGACCACCAAGGTCGCTGCGAGTCAACTCACGGTCGCAACCGGTCGCCTGCGCGCCTTTATGCGGCGGTACTTTTATACACGGGCGGTTAGATCGCCCGCCCCACGGAAAACCGGAACAGGACGCCATGAGACCATTTTCGAAGAACCTGCTTGCCTGCCTGTGCGCAGCGTCTGCCTTGGCATCGGCGGGCGTTGCGCACGCGCAAGCGAAGGAAGACGATTCGTGCCGCACCGTGCGCTTCGTCGATATCGGCTGGACCGACATCACGTCGACGACCGCGCTCGCCTCCGTGGTCTTCGAAGGCCTCGGCTATGCGCCAAAGACGACCGTCGCCTCGGTGCCGATCTCGCTCGCGGGCCTGAAGAGCAAGCAGATAGATGTCTCGCTCGGCTACTGGTGGCCGGTGCAGCAAAAGGCTGTCGAGCCGTTCCTCGAATCGAAGTCGATCCAGAAGCTCGAACCGCCGAATCTCTCGGGCGCGAAGGCGACGCTCGCCGTGCCGAGCTACGAATACGAGGCGGGGCTGAAGACCTTCTCCGATATCGCGAAGCATCGCGACCAGCTCGACGGCAAGATCTACGGCATCGAGCCGGGCAGCAGCGCGAACGCGAAGATCCAGAAGATGATCGACACGAACCAGTTCGGGCTCGGCGGATTCAAGCTAGTGCAGTCGAGCGAGGCGGGCATGCTCGTGACGGTCGAACGCGCGATCCGCGACAAGAAGTGGGTGGTCTTTTTGGGTTGGGAGCCGCATCCGATGAACATCCAGATGAAGATCGACTATCTCTCGGGCGGCGACGAGGTGTTCGGTCCGAACTACGGCGAAGCGCGCGTCTACACGCTGACCAATACCGACTTCCTCACGCGCTGCCCGAACGCGGGCAAGTTCGTCACGAACCTGCGCTTCACGACGCAACTCGAAAACCAGCTGATGCAGCCGGTGATGAACAAGGAGCGCCCCGCCGATGCCGCGAAGGCGTATCTCAAGAAGAATCCGCAACTGCTCGACGGCTGGCTCGCGGGCGTGAAGACGGTCGATGGCAAGGACGGCTTGCCAGCAGTGAAGCAGTACCTCGGTCTGTGAACATCAAGCAAAGGACAGCGCGAACATGAACTACGAAGTGATCGTGACCTGTGCCGTAACCGGCGCAGGCGATACGACGAACAAGCACCCGGCCATCCCCGTGACGCCGAAACAGATCGCCGATGCCGCGATCGAAGCCGCGCGCGCGGGCGCGACTGTCGCGCATTGTCATGTGCGCGATCCGCGAACGGGGCGAGGCAGCCGCGATCCCGCGCTTTATCGCGAAGTGGTGGATCGCATCCGCTCATCGGATACGGATGTCATCATCAATCTCACTGCGGGCATGGGCGGCGACCTTGAAATTGGTGCAGGCGAATCGCCGATGCAGTTCGGCGCGGGCACTGACCTCGTCGGCGGAATGACGCGGCTCGCGCACGTCGAGGAGTTGCTGCCGGAAATCTGCACCCTCGATTGCGGCACGCTCAATTTCGGCGACGGCGACTACATCTACGTATCGACGCCCGCGCAACTGCGCGCCGGTGCGAAGCGCATCCAGGAACTCGGTGTGAAGCCCGAACTGGAAATCTTCGATACGGGTCATCTGTGGTTCGCGAAGCAATTGCTGAAGGAAGGCCTGCTCGACGATCCGCCCCTGTTCCAGCTCTGCATGGGCATTCCGTGGGGCGCGCCGCCCGACACCGGCACGATGAAATCGATGGTCGACAACATGCCGCCGGGCGCCCACTGGGCCGGCTTCGGCATCGGCCGGATGCAGATGCCGATGGTCGCGCAGGCGATGCTGCTCGGCGGCCACGTGCGCGTCGGGTTGGAGGACAACCTGTACCTTGACCGCGGCGTGCATGCGACCAACGGCTCGCTCGTGCAGCGCGCGGTCGAGATCATCGAGCGGCTCGGGGGGCGCGCGCTGACACCTGCGGAAGGGCGCAAAAAGCTCGGTTTGCCCGCACGCGGCGAGCGTCTGCTCGACCGTCGCGCGCTTAAGGAATTCGCCTGATTCTCTACTGGGACAAAGTACATGCAAATGAAAACATTCGCCGCGCTGGGCGCGGGCGTAATCGGTAGCGGCTGGGTGGCGCGCGCGCTCGCGCATGGACTCGACGTGATCGCGTGGGACCCGGGCCCGGGCGCCGAGCAGCAACTGAGAGCGAACGTGGCGAATGCGTGGCCCGCGCTCGAACGCGTCGGGCTCGCGAAGGACGCGTCGCAGGCGCGCTTGCGATTCGTCGCGACGGTCGAGGAATGCGTCGCCGAGGCCGATTTCATTCAGGAGAGCGCGCCGGAGCGCGAGGACCTCAAACTCGCGCTGCACGAACGCGTGAGCCGCGCGGCGAAGCGCGAAGCGATCATCGCATCGTCGACATCGGGTTTGCTGCCCACCGATTTCTATGCGAGCGCGATTCATCCCGAGCGCTGCATCGTCGGGCATCCGTTCAATCCGGTGTATCTGCTGCCCCTCGTCGAAGTGCTCGGCGGCGAGCGCACGTCGGCCGACACGATCGATACCGCGATGAGCTTCTACGCGTCCATCGGCATGCGGCCGCTGAAGGTGCAGAAGGAAGTGCCGGGCTTCGTCGCGGACCGGCTGCTCGAAGCGCTTTGGCGCGAGGCGCTGCATCTGGTGAACGAGGGCGTCGCGACGACCGGCGAAATCGACGACGCCATTCGCTTCGGCGCGGGCATTCGCTGGTCGTTCATGGGCACGTTCCTGACCTACACGCTGGCAGGCGGCGAGGCCGGCATGCGACACTTCATGCAGCAGTTCGGTCCCGCGCTCGAATTGCCGTGGACGAAGCTCGTCGCGCCGAAGCTGACCGACGAACTGATCGATCGCGTGGTGGAGGGCACTTCGCGGCAGACAGGCGGGCGCAGCATCAAGGAGCTGGAGCGCTATCGCGATGACTGCATCACGAGCGTGATCGATGCAATCGCTGCCGCCAAGGCGCGGCATGGAATCGAAGACTAGGAGACAACGGATGGCCGCTGCATTCACGATTTACCGCGACACGGTGAAGCCCGAATGGGTCGACTACAACGGCCATCTGCGCGATGCGTTCTACATGCTGATCTACAGCCTCGCGACCGATGCGTTCATGGACCGCATCGGTCTCGACGATGCGACACGCCGCGCGCGCCATCGCACGATCTACACGCTCGAAGCGCACGTGAACTTCCTGCGTGAGATCAAGGAAGGCGCGCAGGTTCGCATCGATGCTCTTGTGCTAGCGCACGATGCGAAGCGTGTGCATCTGTATATGGAAATGTTCGAGGGCGACTCTCAGGAACCCGTGTCGGCGAGCGAGCAGATGCTGCTGCATATAGATACGAGTAGCGAACCGAAAGCCGCCGCGTTCGATGAAGACGTCGCCGGGCGCATCGCCGCGTGTTGCACGAGCGACGCGTCCGCAGCACGTTATGCGGGCCGCGTGATCGGCCTGCCCAGGCGGTCATCCGTCGCGACCGATCCCGCCTGAGCCCGCCACGTCCTGAGCAGCAGCGCATTCGTCACGACGCTCACGCTGGAGAACGCCATCGCGGCTCCGGCGAACATCGGGTCGAGCAGGCCGAACGCGGCGAGCGGAATCCCGATCAGGTTGTAGACGAACGCCCAGAAGAGGTTCTGCTGAATCTTGCGGTACGTGCGCCGCGAAATATCGATTGCATCTGCAACTAACGCCGGATCGCCGCGCATTAACGTAATGCCGGCCGCTTCGATCGCGACGTCGGTGCCGCTCGCCATTGCAATGCCGATATCGGCGGCGGCGAGCGCCGGGGCATCGTTGATGCCGTCGCCGGCCATCGCGACCACGCCATCCGTCGATGCCTTCAGTTGCGTGATGACGCGCGCCTTGTCGTCAGGCAGCACCTGCGCGTGCACGTCCCGCGGCGCGATGCCGAGCGCCTTCGCGACGCTCGCCGCACTCCCCGCGTTGTCGCCGGTGACGAGCACGCTCTGCACGCCCATCGACGCCAGCCGCTCGATCGCGGCGCGGGCCGTCGGCTTGACGGTGTCGCCGAATGCGATGAGTGCGAGTACGCGCGCGTGATCCATGTCGATCAGCCACGAAACCGTGTTGCCTTGCGCTTCGAGTTCGAGCGCCCGCGCGGCGAGATCATGCGGCGCCTGCGCGTTCAATTCGTCGAGCCAGCGGCCGCTGCCGATCGCAAGGCGCTGCGATGCGACGTGCGCCTCCACGCCGCGTCCCGGCACCGCGCTTGCCGCGCTCGCCTCGAAGCGTGGCGCGTCCGCTTCATCGGCCGCTGCGACCACTGCGCGCGCGAGCGGATGGTCGCTCATGCGCTGGACGGCCGCGGCAAACCCCATCGCCTCATGCCGATCAACCTCCGGCGCAACCTCGAACGCTGTCACCGCCGGTCGCCCGACGGTCAGCGTGCCGGTCTTGTCGAAAGCGACGACCTTGATCCGATGCGCGAGTTCGAGCGCCTCGGCATCCTTGATCAGCACGCCGTGGCGCGCCGCGACGCCCGTCCCCGCCATGATCGCGGCGGGCGTCGCCAGGCCGAGCGCGCACGGGCACGCGATCACGAGCACCGCGACCGCGTTGAGCAGCGCCGTTTCGGCACTCGCGCCATGCACGAGCCAGCCAACCAGCGTGACGAGCGCGATCGCGAGAATCGCCGGCACAAAGACCGCCGACACGCGATCGACGAGCCGCTGGATCGGCGCCTTCTCAGCCTGCGCCGATTCGACGAGCCGGATAATCCGCGCGAGCGTGGTTTCGGCGCCGATCGCCGTCGTTTCGATCGCGATCACGCCTTCGCCGTTGATCGAACCGGCCGTCGCGCGCGCGCCCGGCTCCTTCGCGACCGGCAGGCTCTCGCCGGTGATCAGCGACTCGTCGATGTGCGTACGGCCTTCGCGCACGATGCCATCGACCGGCACGCGTTCGCCCGGCCGCACGATCGCCGTATCGCCGACGCGCACGTCTGTAAGCGCGATCTCGCGCTCACCCGACGCGTCGCGGATGCGCGCCTTGTCGGGGCGCAGCGCGTTCAGCGCGCGGATTGCGTCGGTGGTCTGGCGTTTGGCGCGCGCCTCCAGCCACTTCCCGAAGCGTACGAGCGTAATGACGACTGCCGACGCCTCGAAGTACAAATGCATCGAATCGCCCGGATGCGCGGCCATCTGATAGACGCTCAGCCCCCACGCCGCGGACGTTCCCAGCGCGACGAGCAGGTCCATGTTGCCGGCCTTCGCCCGCACCGCGTGCCACGCGCCGACGTAAAAGCGCGCGCCGAGCACGAACTGCACGACGCTCGCGAGCGCGAGTTGCACCCACATATCGGGCATGAACGCGGGGCCGAACATCGGCAGGACGAGCGGCAGCGTGAAAAGCGCCGAGACGATCACGGCGATGAGTTGGCCCTGACGCGAGCTGGATGAAGGGGCGACGGGCGGCGCTTCCGGGACGATCGGCGTGGCTTCGTAGCCCGCCTTGGTGATCGCGGCGACGAGCTGGTCGTCGGTGACGGAGGGCGCGGCGTGGACCGTCGCCTTTTCGGTCGCGAGGTTGACGGATACGCGTTCGACGCCCGGCACGCGCGTCAGCACCTTCTCGACGCGCGCGACGCACGACGCGCACGTCATACCCCCGACGGCGAATTCGGCAGTTTTGGAAACATCTGACATGAAAGAGCACTCCGGTCTGGCTGGGACGAGTACAGCATGAAAACGGCAAACTCGTCCCGATAGACCCAGTATCGACCTTCCAATGCTTGGAAGGTCAAGCATGCCCTTATTTAATGGAAGGCGGCGCGGCGAGCATCGCATCGGCGAGCGCGCTTTCGCGGCCGTCGCGGCGCAGGCCCCCGACGGCGCCGAGCCGGTCCGCGTCGGACTTGTTCTGCGAGAGCTTCGCCTTCCCGACGAGACGCGTCACTTCGATCTCGATCCCGACGATCGCGGAGAGCATCTGGTCGATGAAATCGCGCGGCGCGTCGCCCATCTTCCACGGCACGGGCTCACCCGCCTCCATCTTGCGCGTGAGCCGCGCGACGAGGCCGCGCACGAAGGCTTCGTCGTCGCGAACGGTGATCCGGCCGTGCGCGTGCACCACCAGATAGTTATAAGTAGGCACCTGCTTGTGCGCCTCGTGCTTGCTCGGATACCAGTTCGGCGAGATGTAGCCGGTCGCGCCCTGAAAAATCACGAGCACGTCCTGCTGCGGCTGAACCTCCCGCCACACCGGATTCGCCCGCGCGACGTGCGCGCGCAGGATTCCGTGCTCGCTTTGGGCGGCGTCGAATTCGAAAGGGACGTGATTCGCGTCGAGGCCGGACGGTCCGTTGGTCACGAGCGCACCAAGCGGGTGCGCGGCAATCAGCGCATGAAGCGCCTCGGGACGGGTTTCTTCGAAATGGGTGGGGAGATACATCGGCGTCTTTCTTTTTGGGATATACAGATAGTAATGGTAAGCGATGCGGCGGGACGCCGGAAGGGCAAGCGCGAGCGCTGTCGAGGCCTTGTCCTGCCGGCTTTTCGCGCGATTCAACGCGCTTCTTGCCTATCCGGGATAGATAAGATAAAACCCCGATTCCAAGATAGAAAAACTGTGCGGCGCAAGGGGTGCGGGCGAAAGGCATGAGCCACGGGAAAAGCCACGGTGCGTCGCGGCGATGGTCACAAAGTAGAAGAACCGGATTCGAACTCGAATGAAAACCAATCGACGCTGGGCGTTTTCCTTGCTGCCGCTCCGTTCGGCCGTCTGTCTGGCCGCTTTCGCCGGCGCGGCGGCGCTCCTGGCGGGTTGCGCCTCGAATGCGCCGCAACCGAAGACGAGCGGCGGCTGGCTGAAAGACCAGGTCGCCGACGCCTATACGTTCGGCTTTCCGCTCGTGGCGTCCGATGTGGCGCGCGAGCGGGCGGCGGGCGGCGACGGCACGCGCCCCGGCCAGGCGCCGCTCAACACGCTGCGCCACGCGAGCGCGCTGCCACCCGTCGGCGTGACGGGTGCGCCGAGCGTCGATACGCTCGAATCGACCGCCTGGCTCGATGTCGCGAAGGAGCCGGTGCTCGTGTCGCTGCCGGCGGCGCCGCGCGGCCGCTACTACGACGCCCGCGCGTTCGACGCGTGGACCAACGTGCTCTATTCGAGCGCCGAGCGCGCGCCGTACCCGAAGGCGCAGACGATCGCGTTCGTCCCGGCCGGCTGGAAAGGCACGCTGCCGGCGGGCGTCCTGCGCATCGACGCGCCCACGCGTTACGTCTGGCTTTCGATCCGTGTGCGCGTGAACGGCCCGCGCGACGTGCGCGAGGCGCGCAAGCTCCAGACGGCGATGCAGATCGACACCCTGTCGGGCGCGCCGCGCGCCGCGCCCGATCCGGCAGCCGCCACGAGCGGCGCGTGGTCGAACGCTGCCGCCGACCATCCGGCGACGCCCGCGACCGCGTCGTCGCCGACCGAGCAGGCGGAGACGCTCGACGCCAATAGGTTCTTCGCGCGCTTGGCCCACGCGCTTGACGACAACCCGCCCTCCGCCGAAGACGCCCACGAGATGAGCCAGCTCGCCGAGCTGGGCGTCGTACCGGGCGAGCAGGTGCAGTTCCGCAAGAGCGACGCGGCGCTGCTGGCCACAGGTCTCGCCGATGGCCGTGAGCGTCTCGCGACCGTGCCGTCGAACGCGATCTCGAAGAACGGATGGACGTGGTTCGGCGACAGCGTCGGCAAGTACGGCGCCGATTACACGCTGCGCGCGTACCTTGCACGGCGCGACCCGGGAACCGCGACGAAAGAAAGCGAAGTGAAGCCGGTCGCGCGCGTCGACAGCGACGATCATCCGCTCAACGGCGCGAACACCTACGTGCTGCACTTCGCGCCGAACCAGTTGCCGCCGGTGCGCGGCTTCTGGACGCTCACCGCGTACACGAAGGACGGCGCGCTCGTCGAAGGCAAGGTCCCGCGCCTGTCGCTCTCCGATCGCGACAAGCTGAAGAAGAACCGCGACGGTTCGATCGACGTCGTCGTGTCCGAGGCAACGCCTGGCAAGGGGCTGGCGTCGAACTGGCTGCCGGTGCCCGGCGGCGACTTCCAGCTCGTGATGCGTCTTTACGCGCCCAAGCCGCAAGCCGCCGACGGTACCTGGGCGCCGCCCGTCGTCCAGAGGCAATAAACGCAGCGCGCGCTTTTTCATGCGTTTTTGTGCAACGTTTGCGTGATACCTCGTCGTATACTTGGGAATCACAATAACGGATCAGCGTGGCGGCCGACGTTCATCCGGCTGCGCTGAACGAGAAACGCATGGCAAGCGTCACCAAGTCTTCGCTGGCATCGGCCGGACAAACCCTGCGCGGCGTGGCGAACGCGCGCCGCACGCGGCGGATCATCATCGGCCTGTTGGTCGCGCTGGCGGTCATCGGTCTCCTCGGATTCTTCGCCGCGCCGCCGCTCATCCGGCACGTCGCCGAGCAGCAACTCGGCGCGCAACTCGACCGCCCGGTCACGATCGGGCGTATCGCGCTCAATCCCTACACGCTTGCCTTGGAAGCCGATCGTGTGCATATCGGCGAGGCGGCAGCCAATCTGTCCAGCGCGCCGGACAAGGCCGCGAGCTTCATCGATATCGAGCGGCTGGTCGTGCAGCCGTCGTGGTCGTCGCTGTTTCGCGCGGCGCCGATCATCGACGAAGTCAAAATCGACTCGCCGCGTTTCCACCTCGTGCGCTATGACGCCGAGCGTTTCAATTTCTCCGATCTGATCGCGAAGTTCTCGAAGCCGTCGCCGACGCCTTCGAGCAGCCCGGCGCGGTTTTCCGTGTCGAATATCCGGCTGGAGAACGGCCGAATCGAATTCGACGACCGGCTGCTCAAGTCCCAACATGTGATCGACCGCTGGGCGATCGGCATTCCGTTCATCGCGACGCTGCCCTCGGCCACCGACATTTACGTGACGCCTTCGTTGCAGGCGCGCATCGACGGTTCGCCGCTTTCGATCACCGGGCGCACCAAGCCGTTCTCGCAGTCGCGCGACTCGGAAATCGCGGTCACGCTCGACGGGCTGGACGTGCCGCGGATCGCGTCGTATGCGCCGGCGTCGGTGCCGGTGATCGTGAAGGGCGGGCGGCTCTCGACCGACTTGAACGTGCGCTTTTCGATCGAAGCTGAAGCCCCCGCGATCCACATCAACGGCACCGCCGATCTCGCCGATCTCTCCGTCACCGACAAGCAGAACGCGCCGCTCGTGGCGTCGCGCGCGCTGCACGTGGCGATCCGTAACGCCGAGCCGCTGCGCAATGTCTATCAGCTCGACGACCTGCGGCTCTCGCAACCCGACGTGAAGCTCGCGCGCGACGCGTCGGGCGTGCTGAACGTCGCGAAACTGGCGCCTGCGCCATCCGCGCCGGCCGCGGAGTCAGCAGAAAAAGCGCCGCCGCTCGACTTGTCGATCAAGCATCTCGCCATCGACGGCGCCACGATCGCCTTCGACGACAGCCTGATGGCGAAGCGCACGCATTTCGCCTTGTCGAACCTCGGTGTGACCGTCGACGATTTTTCGACGCTCGCCAAAACGCCCGCGCGCTACACGCTCAAGACGGCGCTCGACAAGAGCGGCACGCTGAGCGCGTCGGGCGGCTTCACGCTCGTCGCGAAGACCGCCGACGTGAAGCTCGTGCTTGATGCGCTTGCGCTGCCGCCGTTGCAGCCGTACATCGCGAGTTCGGTGGCCGCGCGCGTCGCCGACGGCACGCTCGGTGCGAACCTGCCGCTGACGCTCGACTGGTCGAAGCCCGAGCCCGCGATCCAGGTCGGCGCGGGCGACGTGACGCTCAAGTCGCTCAAGCTCGTGCCGCAGGCGAACACGGCGCCGGTCGCGCTGGCGTCGGCGGTGGCGAAGATCCAGAAGATCGATGTCGGCGCGCGCACGGCCGCGCTCGAAAGCGTGCGGCTGAGCGGCCTTTCCCTCGACGCCACGCGCAAGAAGGACGGGACGATCGACCTCGCCGCACTCGCCGGGCCACACGAAGCCGCGCCCGAGCCGAGCGCCGCGCACAAGATCCAGAAGGCGCAGGCGGCGGGTCCGGCGTGGCGCTATCAGATCGGCGAGATCGCGCTTGCCGATTCGGCCGCCAATTTCACCGACGAAACGATGCCGACGCCCGTCACGCTGCGCGTCGCTTCGCTGAACGCGAACGTGCGCCAGTTCAGCGACGACCTGTCGAAGCCGCTCGCCGTCGACGGCAAGCTCACGCTGAACGGGAAGGGCGCGCTCGGCGTCGGCGGGACGGTGACGGTGAGCCCGCTGAAAGTGGCGCTGCACGTCGACGGCAGCCAGATCGATGCCGCCGCGTTCGAGCCGTATTTCGGCAGCAAGCTCAACGTCGCGATCGCGAGCGCGCTCCTGAACGCGAACGGCGATGTCGCGATGGCGGGCAGCGGGCCGGTGCTCAAGGCGTCGTACAAGGGCGACGTGTCGCTCACCGACGTGCGCATGATGGACAAGGCGAGCGCCGACCCGTTTGCCGGCTGGAAGCTGCTCGGCCTGACGAACGTCAAGGTGAATTACAGCGAGCGCGGCACGGACGTCGATGCCGCGCGCGTCGTGTTCGCGAATTTCTACGGGCGCGTGCTGCTCAACGCGCAGGGCAAGCTGAACCTGCGCGACGTGGTCGCGAGCCAGAGCGGGCCGGCGCAATCGGTCACGCGCGAGAACAGCGCGGCGGCTTCGGCGCCGCTCGCGGCGAGCGCGCCGCAGAACGTCACGGCGGCGACGGGGCCGAGCAGCCCGGTCAACCTGCACTTCGGCCAGCTCGTGCTGCAGGGCGGCCGAGTCACCTACAGCGACAACTTCATCAAGCCGAATTTCACGGCGAATCTGGTCGCGATTACGGGCACGATCGGCGCGTTCGGCACCCATTCGACGACGCCCGCACCTGTCGACGTCGCCGCGAAGCTCGCCGCAAACGGGCCGGTATCGATCAAGGGACAGGTGAATCCGCTGATCAAGAAGCCGTCGCTCGACCTGACGGCGAGCGCGCACGACGTCGAGCTGACGAATCTCACGCCGTATTCGTCGAAATATGCGGGCTATCCGATCACGAAGGGCAAGCTCAACGTCGATCTGCACTACATGCTCGCGAACGATCAGCTTACGGCAAACAATCACCTGTTCATCGACCAGCTTACGTTCGGCGATCACGTCGACAACCCGAGCGCGACGAAGCTGCCGGTGCGGCTCGCGGTGTCGCTGTTGAAGAACTCGCGCGGCCAGATCGACGTGAACATCCCGATTTCGGGATCGCTGTCGAATCCGGAGTTCTCGATTGGCGGGCTCGTCTGGCAGGCGATCGTCAATCTCGTACAGAAGGCCGTCACCGCGCCGTTCACGTTGCTCGCGCGTGCGTTCGGCGGGAATGGGGAGGAGCTGGGTTACGTCGAGTTCGATCCGGGTTCGTCCGATCTCAACGATGCCGCGCAGAAGAAGCTCGACACAATTGCCAAGGCGCTAACGGACAAGCCTTCGATCAAGCTGGATTTGTCGGCGCGCGTCGATCCGGCGGTTGATATTCCTGGTTTGCGCGCGGCTTACGTGGATCGGCAGGTGCGCATTGCCAAGCTGCGCGATGCGAGGAAGGGCGGCGAAAGCGTCGATCCTTCGGCGGTCAAGGTTTCCGCCGATGAGTACAGCGGGTATCTGGAGAAGGCTTACAAGGCGGCAGATTTCAAGAAGCCGCGCAATATGATCGGCCTGACGAAGACGCTGCCGGACGAGGAGATGAAGAAGGCGCTCGCCGAAAACGCCCCGGTCGACGATGCGGCGCTGCGCGCGTTGGCGCAGGCGCGGGCGGCGAGCGTGCAGGAGTTCTTCGACGGGAAAATCGATAGTGGCCGGATTTTCGTCGTCGCCGCGAAGATGGACGCGGAAGGGATCAAGGACAAGGGAGCAGGAACGCGGGTCGATTTCGGGCTCAAGTAGGCGTTCGACCCGCTAGCGCTGGCGCCATCAATGCGCGCCAGCCGATGCGCCTCCACCGCCGCCCTTGGACCGCTTGGTGATCCAGATAAGCGGAATGATCGCGAGAAAAATAACGGCGGAGATAAAAAAGATGTCGTTGAGCCCCATCATCGCGGCCTGGGTGCTCAGGGTGAAATTGAACAATCCGCGCGCCTGCGCATCGTTCACGTTGAGCACGCCCTGCGAAAGTCCGATCGACTGCACGAACGCCGGGTTATAGACATTCGCCAGCTCAGTCAGCCGCTCGTGATGGAGCGCAATCCGGTTGTCCCAGGCGTTCCCGAAGAGCGACGTCCCGACCGCCCCGCAAAACACGCGCGCAAAATTCGATAACCCGGCCGCCGCCGGAATCTTCGAAGGCGGCAGCCCCGACAGCACGATCGACGTCAGCGGCACGAAGAACAGCGCCATCGGAATGCCTTGCAGGAGCGTCGGCAGCACGAGATGCCACGTATCGATTTCGATCACGTATTTCGAGCGCATGTAGAACACGATCGCGAAGCCGACGAACGCCATCGTCGCGATGACGCGCGCGTCGCTGCGCGGCAGCACCTTGCCCATCACCGGCGCGAGAATCACCGCGAAGATGCCGAGCGGCGCGGTCACGAGCCCCGCATCGACGGATCGGTAGTTCAGATACTGCTGCATCCACTGCGGCAGCAACACGAGGTTGCCGAAGAACACGCCATACGCCACGGAAATCGCCACCGTCCCACCGAAGAAATTGCGCCCGGCGAAAAGCCGCAAATCGACGACCGGGTTCGCGTCCGTCAGCTCCCACACGACGAAAAACGCGAACGCAATCGCCGCGACGATCCCGAGCACGACGATCACCGGCGACGAAAACCAGTCGAGATCGCGTCCCTTATCGAGCATGATCTGCAGCGACGCCACCCACGCGACGAGCAACGCGAGCCCGACGGAGTCGATCGGCGCCTTGCGCGTCGGCGATTCGCGCTTGCGGTAGATGATCCACGTGACCGCCGCCGCGAACAGCCCGACCGGGATATTGATGTAGAAGATCCATGACCACGAATAGCTGTCGGTGATCCAGCCGCCGAGCGCCGGACCCGCGATCGGGCCGACGGTCGCGGTCATCGCCCACAGCGAGAGCGCCATCGACGACTTCTCCTTCGGATACGACCCGAGCAGGATCGCCTGCGACAGCGGAATCAGCGGCCCGGCGACGGCGCCCTGCAACACGCGCGCGACGAGCAACACCGGTAGATTCGGTGCGAGCCCGCACAGCCACGACGAAATCACGAACAGCAGGATCGCGCCGACGAACAGCTTGATCTGTCCGATGCGCTGCGTGAGCCAGCCGGTCAGCGGAATGGAGACGGCGTTCGCGGCCGCAAAGACGGTGATGACCCACGTGCCTTCGTTGACGGAAACGCCGAGATTGCCGGAGATCGTCGGAATCGCGACGTTCGCGATCGACGAATCCAGCACGTTCATGAATGTGGCGAGCGCGACGGCGAACGTCGCGAGGACGAGCTGGCCGCCCTTGAGCGGCGGCTGTGCAGCGGGTGCAGCCGATGCAGCGGGCGCGG
Source organism: Caballeronia terrestris (assembly GCF_001544515.1). Classification (GTDB taxonomy): domain Bacteria; phylum Pseudomonadota; class Gammaproteobacteria; order Burkholderiales; family Burkholderiaceae; genus Caballeronia; species Caballeronia terrestris. The sequence goes on along the minus strand of NZ_FCOL02000036.1, from coordinate 43,481 downwards.
CGGCGGTCGGTGGCGGCGTGCTCATGCGTCTGGTCCGATGAGATCAAGCCGCCAGTGTGCCAGCGCCGATAAAGTGCTGCACGGCCGGCGCCGCGTAGCGCTCAGGCTTACTTCGCGCTCACTTCGCCGAAATATCGATATCGCCGAGATATTTCTTCGCGTACTTGTCGATGGTGCCGTCGGCTTTGACCTTGTCGATCGCGGCGTTGAGCTTCGCTTTGAGCGCATCGTCGCCCTTGCGCACGCCGTACGCGATGCCGCTGCCGAGAATCTTGTCGTCGCGCACGGGCGCTCCCGCGAAGCTGTAGCCCTTGCCGTCCGGCTTCGACAGGAAGCCGGTCTGCCCGGCGGGCGAGAGCACGAGCGTGCCGTCGAGCCGCCCCGCGACGAGGTCGGCGTACGCCTGGTTCTGATCTTGGTACGCGACGACGTTCACGCCGCTATTCGCCCAGTGCGCCTTGGCGAAGGTTTCCTGAATCGATCCTTGCAGCACGCCGACGCTCTTGCCCTTCAGCGACTCCGGGGTCGGCTGCAGGCCGCTGCCGGTCTTGGCGATCAGTTGCGTCGGCACGCGATACACGACGGTCGTGAAATCGATCGCCTGGCGGCGCGCGTCGGTGGCGTTCATCGCGGAGTTGATCGCGTCGAACTTGCGGCCCTGCAGCGCGGGAATCAGGCCGTCGAACGAGGTCTCGACCCATTTGCACGTCATCTTCGCCGCGACGCAGACGGCATTGCCGACGTCGATATCGAGCCCTTGCAACTCGCCCGTCGACGACTTCGATTCGAACGGCGGGTATTGCGCTTCCAGGCCGAAGCGCAGGGTGTCGGCGGCGAAAACCGCGCTGCTGCCGAACGAGCAGGCGAGCACGAGGGCGGCTGCCAGCTTGTGGTTTAGTTTAATCATTTTTGGTCTCTTCTCTTTAAGCGTAAGCATTAAATCGAGCAAAGCCGGCGCGCGCCTTCGAGCAGCGTGTCGTCGTCCTTCGCGAAGGAGAGGCGGATCACGCGATTGTCCGTGCCGTCCGTATAAAACGCCGACAGCGGGATCGTCGCGACCCGCGCCTCGCGGATCAGGCGCAGCACGAAGTCGCTGTCGCTCTCTTCGGAAAACGCGCCGAAGCGTGCCAGCATGAAGAAACTGCCCGCGCTAGGCAAGAGTTCAAAACGCGATCCAGCCAGCGCTTTCGCGAGCAGGTCGCGTTTTCGCTGATAGAACGGGCCGAGGCCGAGATAGCTCGATTCGTCGCCGAGGGCTTCGGCGAACGCGATCTGCATCGGCGTATCGGCGGAGAAGGTCATGAACTGGTGGACCTTGCGGATTTCGGCGGTCAGCTCGGCGGGCGCGAGGCAGAAGCCGACGCGCCATCCCGTCACGTGATACGACTTGCCGAACGACGACACGATCACGCTGCGTTCGGCCAGTTGCGGATGACGCGCCATGCTGTGATGCAACGCGCCATCGAAGACGACGTGTTCATACACCTCGTCCGACAACACGATGATCTGTGTGTCGCGCGTGAGCGCGGTGAGGCGCTCGATGTCGTGCGCGGTGAACGCGCTGCCGCTCGGGTTATGCGGCGTGTTGACGAGGATCATGCGCGTCTTCGGCGTGATCTTCGCGGCGACTTCGTCCCAGTCGATCTGGAACGTCTCGGACGACAGCTTGATCGCGACCGGCGTCGCGCCTTGCAGTTGCACGATCGGCGCGTAGCTGTCGAACGACGGCTCGAAGTAGATCACTTCGTCGCCGGGATGCACGAGCGCGCTGATCGACGCGTACAGCCCCTCGCTCGCGCTCGCCACCACCGTCACTTCCGTGCCCGGGTCGTACTTCGCGCCGTACAGCTTTTCGGTCTTGATAGCGAGCGCCTCGCGCAGGGCGACCACGCCCGACATCGGCGAGTACTGGTTATGACCTGCCCGCATGGCTCGCGACGCGGCCTCGACGAGTTTCGGATCGCACGCGAAATTCGGCGCGCCTTGGGACAGGTTCAGCGCGTGATGTTCTTCGGCGAGCTGGCCGATCACGGTAAAAATAGTGGTGCCGACGTTCGGCAGCTTCGATTGGGGAATCCATGCACTTTTCACGACGGCGGCTCCAGAAGCGGTTTCGATGATTCAACCGCGGCAATAATGCGCGGACAATCGAAAGTTTGTCATACTAGCCATGCTTGCCGATCATGACTAGGGACACTTTCCATGAAACCGCTTCCGTCTCTCGACGTGCTGAAAACCTTTCTCGTCGTGGCGCAGAAGCTCAACTTCACGCGTGCCGCCGACGTCCTCAATCTCACGCAGGGCGCGGTCAGCCGTCAGATTTCCGGGCTGGAGTCGCATCTCGGCTACGCGCTTTTCGTGCGTCAGGCGCGCGGCCTTGCGCTAACGCCGAATGGCGCGATGCTGCTCGCGCCTTTGCAGCAGGCATTCGCGCAGATCACCGAGGCGCTGGAAAAGAGCGGCGCGCAGTCCGGCACACTGCGCGTGAAATGTCCGACCTGCGCGATGCGCTGGATTTTGCCGCGTGTCATCCGGCTGCAGAACGAGCGGCCCGAGCTGGTGGTGGAGGTGACGGCGGCGGTATCGCATGGGGTCGAGTTCAACGCCGAGCAGTTCGACGCTGCGATCGTCTTTGGCCAGCCGACCGTCAAGGGCGTGACGATCCACCATCTTTTCGACGAAGTTTTGACGCCGGTTTGCGCGCCCGGGCTCTGGAAGGGGAAAAAGGGCCGCGCCGCGACACCCGACGATCTCGCCGACAAAACGCTGCTGCATCCCACACGCGACCGCCGCGACTGGCTGCGCTGGCTCGAGGCGTACGGCTACCGCGGCTTGCCGTCGACGAAAGCGCAGCACTTCGACACGCTCGATCTCGCGATTTCGTCGGCGATGCAGGGACTTGGCGTCACGATCGGCGATCTTTCGCTGATCGAAGAAGACGTGCGCGCGAAACGCGTGATCACGCCGTTCTCGCTATGCGTGCCGAGCGGCGCCGCGTATTACCTGATTTATCCGGAGCGGCCGGCGCCTTCAGCCGCGTTGCAGCAGTTTGCGCAGTGGCTCGAAAACGAGGCTGCGCAAACCCGGGCGAATCTCTCCGGCTACCTGCAAGCGGCTTGAAGAAGCGCCGCGCTTACATCCCCTGCTTCGTCACGACCGGAACCCACGCGCCGTTCTTCACCTGATACAGCGTCGACGACGCGTTTTTCAGCGCACCCTTGTCGTCGAAGGCGATCGGGCCGGTGATGCCGTCGAACGACACCTTCTTCAATTCCGCGCGATAGACCTTCGGATCGCTCGAATTCGCTTTTTGCATCGCGTGGATCGCGGCCCACGCAGCGTCATACCCGAACGGGGCGTAGGAAAGAATCGCGACGCCGAAGCGCTTCTTGAACTTCTCGTCGAACGCCTTGCCGTGCGGCAGTTTCTCCAGCGGGCTGCCGTATTCCCACGCCTGCGCGCCTTCGGCCGGGTCGCCCGCGAGCTTCAGGAAATCCGCGTCCATCACGCCGCCGCCGCCCACGAACTGCGCGTTCATGCCGAGTTGTTTCATCCGTTTGACGACCGCCGCCGCCTGCCGGTCGAGCCCGCCGAAGAAGATCAGATCGGCGTTCTCGGCCTTGATGCGCGTGAGTTGCGCGGAGAAATCGACCGTCTGGTTGTCGCTGAACTCGCGCGCGACGATCGTGCCGCCCTTCGACTTCACCGCCTTCTCGAATTCGTCGGCCTCGCCCTGGCCGAAGGCCGTTCGGTCGTCGATGATCGCGATGCGCTTCGCTTTGGTCGTCGTCACCGCGTAGAGGCCGGCGTTGCCCGCGTTCTGCGCGTCGCTCGAAATCACGGTGAACACGTTGGCGAAGCCTTGCGTGGTGATCGTCGGGTTGGTCGCGGCAGGGTCGATCATCGGGATGCCGGCGTTCTCGTACACGCGCGATGCCGGCAGCGTCGTGCCGGAGTTGAAGTGCCCGACGACAACGGAGACGCTGTCGTCCACCAGCTTCTGCGCCGCCTGCACGCCGACGCGCGGGTCGGCCTGATCGTCTTGCGCGGCGATCTCGAAGCGCGCGGTCTTGCCGCCGATCTTGATGTTCTTCGCGTTGGCTTCGTCGAGCGCGAGCTGCACGCCGTTTTGCAGGTCCTTGCCGTAGCCCGCGTTCGCGCCGGTGAGCGGCGCGGCAAAGCCGACCTTCACGGCGAGATCTTCCGCCGATGCCGCGAGCGGCATCACGGCGAGCGTGCCGGCGGCACAGGCCAGCATCCAGGCAAGCGGTTTCAAGCTCGTACGAACACGCATGTTTTCCTCTCCTTGTAGTTGGCTGACGACTGGAACACGAGCGGCATAAGCGGCGCAAGCAGGGATTGCCCCGAGCGCGGCGGGCGTCGCCAGCGAATCCTGATCCCGTTGGAACACCCGCAATTTAGGAAGCCAATATCCGCGCGTCTTGGTTTTTCGTCGCACGGCGGGTGCGGATTTCGGCACAGGCTTCGCGGCTCTTTTTTCAGTCTTCGATGTGCGTCAACATCCGCCTTGACAAAGTGCATATGCACAACTATCCTCGATCGCATGACTTCCGCATCAACCACACCCTCTACCTACCTCGACTGCAACTGCTTCGCCATCCGGCAGGCGGCGCGCTATGTATCGCAATTGTATGAACGCCACCTGTCCGAGGCTGGGTTGACGGCGGCGCAGTTCACGCTCGTGGCGGCAATCGCGCGCAGGCCCGGCGTGCAAATGGCCGATCTCGCCGACGCAATGGTCATGGACCGCACCACGCTCGTGCGTGCATTGAAGCCATTGCAGCGGGACGGCATCGTCGAGGCAGCGCCGGAATCCTCGGGATCGCGGGCGGTCGGCTTGCGGCTTTCCGCAACGGGCAAGGAAACGCTCGCGCAGGCGGTGCTCCGCTGGCAGGCCGCGCAAGTCGAATTCGAAGAGAAATTCGGGCAGGACCGCGCGCGGGAATTGCGCAAATCCCTGTTCGCATTGACATCGACGGGTTGAGACGGAATCGCATTGGACGGACCCTTCAGGCGATGGGTCCTTTTTTTTCGATCGTGAAAGTGTATATGCACTTACATGATCGAACAAACCAGGAAATTGGAGAAACACCATGCAGATCAAGGGCAAAGTCGTACTCGTCACGGGCGCCAATCGCGGCCTCGGCAAGCAGTTCGCGAAGTCGCTCGTCGAAGCGGGAGCGGCGAAAGTCTATGCGGCCGCGCGCGATCCGGGCAGCGTGAAGATCGAAGGCGTCGAAGCGATTCCGCTCGACGTCACCAATCCCGACGACATCGCTGCCGCCGCCAAGCGCTACACCGACGTGCAAGTGCTGATCAACAACGCTGGAGCCACGACACGCGGCCTGCTGACCGACCCGGCATCGACGCAAGGCGTGCGCGATCTCTTCGAAGTCAACGTGATCGGGCCTTTGGCTCTCACGCAGGCCTTCGCTCCGATCCTGAAGCGCAACGGGGGCGGCGCGGTGGTGAACGTGCTGTCGGTGCTGAGCTGGGTCGCGCTGCCTTCGGGCGGGGCTTACAGCGTGTCGAAGTCGGCGGCATGGGCCTTGACCAACGTCCAGCGCGAGGAGTTGCGCGAGCAGGGCACGCTGGTGGTCGCCGTGCATCCCGGCTACATCGATACCGACATGACCGCTGGCGTGACCGCCCCGAAGACGACGCCCGAGCACGTCGTGGGCGAGGTGCTGGCTGCGATCCAGCGCGATCGGGAGGAAGTGCTCGTCGACGATACCGGGCGCGCGGTGAAGGAATCGCTTTCTACGGCAAAACCGCTGTATCTCACTGGCATCCCGCGTTGATCTTCGAGGAACCGTACTATGAATTCGCATGAAATCGTGTTGTGTCATCCGGTCCGGACGGCGATCGGCGCGTTCAACGGATCGTTGAAGGACGTCCGCGCCACCGACCTCGGCGCGGCGGCAGTGCGCGAGACGCTGCGGCGCGCGGGCGGCATCGATTCGTCGGGGATCGATTCGGTCGTGCTCGGCAACGTGATTCAGGCGGGAAACCGCATGAATCCGGCGCGGCAGGCGGCGGTCGGCGGCGGCGTGCCGGTGTCGGTGCCGGCGCTGACGGTGAACCGCGTCTGCGGCTCGGGCGCGCAGGCAATCGCGACCATCGCGACCGAGATCGCGGCGGGCATCGCGCAGATCGGGATCGCGGGCGGCATGGAGAACATGGACCGCGCGCCGTACCTGCTCGACGGCGGCCGCCACGGCTACCGGATGGGCAACGCGCAGATCCACGACAGCATGTTGCGCGACGGTCTCGCCGATGCCTTCTCCGGCGAGCATTCCGGCTGGCACACGGAAGACCTCGTTACGCAGATCGACATCACGCGCGAGGCGCAGGACCGCTGGGCCGATCGCTCGCAGCAACGCTTCGCGGCGGCGCAGGAAAAGGGATTGTTCGACGCCGAGATCGTCGGAATCGACGTGAAGGCGGGCAAGCAGACCGTCGCCTTCGCCCGCGACGAACAGCCGCGTCCCGAGACGACCCTCGCGACGCTCGGCAAACTGCGCCCCGCGTTCCGGCCCGACGGCACGATTACGGCGGGCAACGCGCCGGGGCTGAACAGCGGCGCGTCGGCGATGCTGGTCGCCGACCGGCGCGCGGCCGAGGCGCGCGGCATCGAGCCTTTCGTGCGGCTCGTCGCGTTCGGGATCGCGGCGGTCGAGCCGGGGATGTTCGGTCTAGGCCCTGTGCCGGCCGTGCAGCAGGCGTTGCAGCGCGCGGGCTGGACGCTCGCGGACGTGGAGCGCTTCGAGATCAACGAGGCGTTCGCGGCGGTGCCGATCGCCGTTGCGCGCACGCTCGGCTTGCCGGACGACATCGTGAACGTGGACGGCGGCGCGATCGCGCATGGTCATCCGATTGGCGCGACGGGCGCGGTGCTGACGACGCGTCTCGCCCACGCGATGCGCCGTGACGGTGTGCACCGCGCGATGGTGACGCTGTGCATCGGCGGCGGGCAGGGGATTGCGCTGGCGCTGGAAGTGCTGAACTAAGCGACGAAGCGTGCAGCGAGGCAGAAGCTTACTTTTTGCCCCGCTGCATATCTTCGAACCCGGCGGCGGCCTTCTGCACGTCCTCCGGGAAGTCCGACATCTCGTGCACCTGCCTCACCTCGATCACTTCATTGTCCGACCCCGGACAACGCTTCGCCCACTCGATCGCCTCTTCGCGCGACTTCACCTGAATCATCCAGTACCCGCCGACCACTTCCTTCGCTTCGGCGAACGGACCGTCGGTGACGCGCGGCTTGCCGCCTTCGAACGACACGCGCGCACCCGACGACGGCGGATGCAGGCCGTCGAGCGCGAGCAGCACGCCGGCCTTCTGCAATTCCTCGTTGTACTTCATCATGGCGGCGACGGCTTCCGCAGTCGGGATGGCGTCGGGCGCGGCGGTTTCGTAGCCGTGCGGGATCATCAGCATCATGAATCTCATTGAAAGCTCCTTTGGTTAGTCTATGACGGGCGAAATATCGCGCTCTCGACAATACGACGACGCGCGCCCGATGAAATCGACATGAGCCGTCAAATTGCTTCTCCGCGTTTGTCCCTATGCGATTGCTGTTGCGAACGCAGCGCAGCAAATCCAATAATGTAATCCATTACATTTTGCAGGCGACACGTCGCGATGATCGTCTCCGAGACAGCCCGTGCGAGCGAAGAAGTGTCGATTGCCGATGTCGCCGAGCGGGCGGGCGTATCGGTTGCGACGGTTTCGCGCGTGCTCAACGGCCACACCAACGTGCGCCAGCCGACGCGCGAAAAGGTGCTCGCCGCCGTGGCCGAGAGCGGCTACCGGATCAACGAACTCGCGCGCAACCTGCGCACGGCCGAAAGCCGCCTGCTTCTCACGATGGTGCCCGACTTCGGCAATCCGTTCTACGCAGCGATCGTGCGGGGCATCGACAGCGTCGCGCGCCAGAACGGTTATTTCATGCTGCTCTGCGACACCGGCGCCGACCCCTTGCGCGAGCGCAGCTACTTCGACCTCTTGCGCGGCCGCCGTGCCGATGGCGCAATCTGCCTCGACCCCGCCGCCGTGCAGAAGGCGCTGGCCGAAGAGGCGTCGGCGCTGCCCTGGGTCGCGTGCTGCGAGTTCGATCCGGCGGCGGGCGTGCCGTTCGTCGGCATCGATAACCATGCGGCCGCTGGCGACGTCGTGCGCTACCTGACCGGGCGAGGGCATCGCAAGATCGCGCTGATCAATTCGGGCCACGGTTATCTCTACGGGCGGCAGCGCCTGGAAGGCTATCGCGATGCGCTGCGCGACGCGGGCATCGATCCGCATCCGGCGTGGCAGATCGAACTCGACAGCCTCGATTACGCGGCGGGCGAGGACGCGGCGCGGCAGCTCGCGGCGCTTCACGACGACCGGCCGACGGCGGTCTTCGCGGTCTCCGATACGCTCGCGATCGGCGTGATCAACGGCCTGCGCGGCGTGGGCCTGCGCGTGCCGGACGACGTGGCGGTCGTCGGTTTCGACGATATCGCGGTGGCTGCCCACATCGATCCGCCGCTCACGACCGTCGCGCAGCCGATGCAGGAACTCGGCGAAACGGCCGCGCATTTGCTGCTAAAACGCCTGCGCGAACCGAAGGTGCACGTTCCGGGCGTGCTGTTGCCGCATCGGCTGATCCTGCGTAGGAGCGCGTGACATGAGCCTTTCCGTCAGCTTCGACGCGATCGAAAAGCAGTTCGGCCCCGTGCGCGTGCTGCACGGCGTGAGCTTCGATCTCGCGCCCGGACGTATATACGGATTGCTCGGCGAGAACGGCGCGGGCAAGTCGACGCTGATGAAGATCCTCGCCGGCTACGAGCGTGCGACGGCGGGCACGCTCTCGGTGGGCGGCGTGCCGGTCGCGTTCGACAGTTCGCGGGACGCGGAAGCCGCCGGCATCGTGCTGATTCATCAGGAGCTGAATCTCGCGGACCACCTGAGCATCGTGCAGAACATGTTCCTCGGTCATGAAAAGCGGCGCGGCTTCCTGCTCGACGAACCCGCGATGCGCGAAGCGGCGCGCGTGCGTCTGAACGATGTCGGCTTGCACAAGAATCCGGACACGAAAGTGCGCGACCTGATCGTCGCGGAGAAACAGTTGGTCGAGATTGCGAAGGCGATGCTGCGCGAGGCGCGCCTGCTCATCATGGACGAACCGACCGCGACGCTCACGCCCGCTGAAACGCAGCGTCTGTTCGCGCTGATGGCGCGGCTGAAGGAGGACGGCGTGACGATCGTCTACATCTCGCACAAGCTCGACGAGGTGGAGCGCGTGACCGACGAGGTCATCGTGATGCGCGACGGCCGCTTCGTCACGCGCGCGCCGACCGCCGAGGTCACGCGGCACCAGATGGCGAACCTGATGGTCGGGCGCGAAGTGTCGGACATGTTCCCGGCCAAGCCGCCGCTCGCCGCCGATGCGCCCGTCGCGTTGAAGGTCGATGGCGTCAGCGTGCCAGGCTGGGCGCGCAACGTGAGCTTCGCAGTGCGCGCGGGCGAGGTGTTCGGCTTCGCGGGCCTGGTCGGCGCGGGGCGCACGGAGCTCTTCGAAGGGCTGATCGGCGTGCGCGCGCGCACGGCGGGCAGCATCGCGCTCGATGGCAGGACGGTGAATCCGCGCAATCCACGCGACGCGATGAAGCGCGGCCTCACATATCTCAGCGAGGACCGCAAGGGGCGCGGGCTGCACGTCGACATGCTGCTGAAGGATAACCTCACGCTGATGACGCTCGAACGCTACGCGCATCCGTTCCTCGATGGCGGCGCCGAGCGCGAAGCGCTGCGCCAGGCCGTCAGCGATTTCGGCATCCGCACGGGCAACCTCGCGAGCCGCGCGCGCATGCTATCGGGCGGGAACCAGCAGAAGCTCGCGCTTGCCAAGTTCCTGCATCCCGATCCGCGCGTGATCGTGCTCGACGAACCGACGCGCGGCGTCGACGTCGGCGCGAAACGCGACATCTATTTCCTGATTCATAGGCTCGCCGCCGAAGGGCGCGCGGTGATCGTGATTTCCTCCGAACTGATCGAGCTGATCGGCTTGTGTCATCGCGTCGCGGTGATGCGCGCGGGCGAACTGGTCGCGACGCTCGGCATCGAACAACTGACCGAAGAGAGGTTGATCGCGCATGCGACCGGCACACACTGAAGGCGCGGAACGAAGCGGCGGTATCGGACGCTTCGCGCGGCGGCTGCACGGCATCGGACCGTTGCTCGGGCTCGTCGCGCTGTGCGTCGGCGGCACGCTGCTCAACAGCGACTTCGCCACGCTCGACAACGCGATGAACGTGCTCACACGAACGTCGTTCATCGGCATCATCGCAGTCGGCATGACGTTCGTGATCATCTCGGGCGGCATCGATTTGTCGGTCGGATCGATGGCCGCGCTCATCGCCGGCAGCATGATCTGGTTGATGAACGGACTGAAGGACGGCGTCGGCGGACATACGTTCGCGCCGTTGACGATCGTGGTGCTCGGCATCGTTTTAGCCCTTGTTTTAGGGGGTCTTTTCGGTCTCGCGCACGGCTTGCTCGTGACGAAGGGACGCATCGAGCCGTTCATCGTGACGCTGGGCACGCTCGGCATGTTCCGCGCGCTTCTGACATGGCTTGCGGATGGCGGCGCGCTCACGCTCGACAACTCCCTCGCCGATCTCTACGGCCCGGTGTACTACGCGAGCCTCTTCGGCGTGCCGGTGCCGATCTGGGTGTTCCTGATCGTCGCGGCGGGCGGCACGCTCGTGTTGAACCGCACGGTGTTCGGCCGGCACGTCCAGGCGATCGGCTCGAACGAGCAGGTGGCGCGATACGCGGCGATTCGCGTCGATGCCGTGAAGATCGCGACCTACGTGCTGCTCGGGTTGTGCGTGGGCGTCGCGACGGTGCTGTATGTTCCGCGTCTCGGCTCGGCCACACCGACGACGGGCCTCCTTTGGGAACTGGAGGCAATCGCGGCGGTAGTCGTCGGCGGGACGGCGTTGAAGGGCGGCGAAGGGCGCGTGATCGGCACGGTGATCGGCGCGATCCTGCTTTCTGTCATCGGCAACATCCTGAACCTGACGAGCATCATCAGCGTGTATCTGAATGCGGCGGTGCAAGGCGCCGTGATTATTTTTGTGGCGTTCCTGCAGCGTAGTCGGCGTTGAGAATCTTCGAAGTGAATTTATAACCGGGCGCGCACCGCGTGCTGAAAAACTGGAGACATCACCATGAAAAGACTGCTTCGCGCAATCGGCGCCGTGACCCTCGCGGCGGGCGCATTCGCCGCAACATCGACCGCACAGGCCGCCGACAAGGTCGTGCTCGGCGTCGCGATTCCCACGGCGACGCACGGCTTTACGGGCGGCATCGTCTGGTGGGCGAACGAGGCGAAGAAGGAGCTCGAAAAAGCGCATCCGGACCTCAAGATCATCGTGAAGACGGCGGGCGGCGCGCCTGAACAGGCGAACCAGTTGCAGGATCTCGTGACGGTCAACAAGATCAACGCGCTCGTGATCTTCCCGTTCGAATCGGCGTCGCTGACGCAGCCGGTCGCGCAGGTGAAGAAGAAGGGCGTCTACGTGACCGTGGTCGATCGCGGCCTGACCGACACCAGCGCGCAGGACGCATACGTCGCGGGCGACAACACCGCGTTCGGCAAGCTGCCCGCCGAGTATCTCGCGAAGACGCTCGGCGGCAAGGGCGACATCGTCGCGTTGCGCGGCATTCCGACGACGCTCGACAACGAACGCTGGACCGCGTTCGAATCTGTGATCAAACAGCATCCTGACATGAAGATTCTTGACGCGAAGTACGCAAACTGGAATCGCGACGATGCGTTCAAGGTCATGCAGGATTACCTCACGCGCTTCAAGCACATCGACGCCGTCTGGGCCGCCGACGACGACATGATGGTCGGCGTGCTGAAGGCGATCGACCAGGCGAAGCGCACCGACATCAAGGAAGTATTCGGCGGCGCGGGATCGAAGGAAGCGGTGAAGCGCATCATCGACGGAGATCCGCGCGTGAAGGCCGATGTGTCGTACTCGCCGAAGTTCATCTACGACGCGATCAAGATGACGGCCGAAGCGCGCCTGAAAGGCGAGAAGCTGCCGCCGACGACGATCATCCCGTCCGTCCTCATCACGAAGGACAACGCGAAGCAGTTCTACTATCCGAACTCGCCGTTCTGAGTTCGCTTGGGGACGTGTTCATGGAGCGAATGACATGAAAACGATCAAAGGCCCGGCGATATTCCTCGCGCAGTTTCTCGGCGACGAGTTGCCGTTCGACAACCTCGCGCACCTCGCCGCATGGGCGAAAGGCTTGGGCTATGAAGGCATTCAGGTGCCCGCCGATCCGCGCCTGATCGACCTCGAAAAGGCCGCGACGAGCGATGCGTATTGCGATGAGCTGCGGCAGACCGTGAGCGATGCGGGCGTGTGCATCACCGAGTTGTCGACGCACTTGCAAGGGCAACTGGTTGCGGTGCATCCCGCGTACGACACGCTCTTCGACGGATTCGCCGCGCCACACGTGCGCGGCAATCCGGCAGCGCGCACCGAGTGGGCGATCGCGCAGATGAAGTACGCGGCGGCGGCGTCGCGGAGGCTTGGATTGTCGGCGCACGTGTCGTTTTCCGGGGCGCTCGCGTGGCCGTATTTTTATCCGTGGCCGCAGCGTCCGGCGGGACTTGTGGAGGAGGCGTTCGCGGAACTCGCGGCGCGCTGGCGACCGATTCTCGATGCATTCGATGAAGCCGGCGTCGATGTCTGCTACGAGCTGCATCCGGGCGAAGACCTGCACGACGGCGTGACGTTCGAGCGTTTCCTGGAAGCAGTCGGCAATCATCCACGCGCGAACATCCTGTTCGATCCGAGTCATTATGTGCTGCAGCAGCTCGACTATCTTGCGTTCATCGATATCTATCACGAACGCATCAAGGCGTTTCATGTGAAGGACGCGGAGTTTCGTCCGAGCGGTCGGCAGGGCGTCTATGGCGGCTATTCCGGATGGGTCGAGCGCGCGGGACGCTTTCGCTCGCTCGGCGATGGCCAGATCGACTTCAACGCGATTTTCTCGAAGATGGCGCAATACGATTTTCCCGGCTGGGCCGTGCTCGAATGGGAATGCGCGCTGAAACATCCCGAGGACGGCGCGCGCGAAGGCGCGGTGTTCATCCGCGATCACATCATCCGCGTGGCCGAGCGCGCGTTCGACGACTTTGCGGGCAGCGGCGCGAATCGCGAGCAGTTGCGCGGCGTGCTCGGCATCGGAGAGAAATCATGAGGCGGCGTCTGCGGCTGGGGATGGTCGGGGGCGGCGAGGGCGCGTTCATCGGCGCGGTGCATCGGATCGCGGCGCGTATCGATGATCGTTTCGAGTTCGTGGCGGGCGCGTTGTCGTCCGATCCTGAGCGCGCGATGGCGAGCGCGGCGAGCATCGGCCTGGCGCGCAGTTATGCGGACTTCCGAGAGATGGCTTCAATGGAAGCGGCGCGCGAGGACGGCATCGATGCCGTGGCCATCGTCACGCCGAATCATCTGCATGCACGCGTTGCGACGGCGTTTCTCGAGGCTGGCATCCACGTGATCTGCGACAAACCGCTCGCGGTGTCGCTCGATGAGGGGGAGGCGCTGGCGCGGCTCGCGCGGGAGAAGGGGCTGGTGTTCGCGGTCACGTACACGTACACGGGGTATCCGCTCGTGCGTCACGCGCGGGCGCTGGTTCAGCAGGGCGCGCTGGGCGATGTGCGGCTAGTGAACGTCGAATATGCGCAGGATTGGCTGTCGCAGCCGATCGAGCGCGAGTCGAACCGGCAGGCCGCCTGGCGCACCGATCCGGCGCTGGCGGGCCCGGCGGGTTGTCTCGGCGATATCGGCACGCATGCGTATCAGCTCGCGGAGTTCGTGACGGGGATGCGGCCGTCGGAAGTATCGGCGGAAGTGTCGACGTTCGTGGAAAACCGGCCGATCGACGATCACGTCCAGGCGATGCTGCGCTATGCGAACGGTGCGCGCGGCTTGCTCTGGGCGAGCCAGGTCGCGGCGGGCGAGGAAAACGCGCTGCGCCTGCGCGTGTACGGAACGAAGGCGGGGTTGAGCTTCGATCAGCAGAATCCGAACGAACTATGGGTGACGCCGCTTGGGGGAGCTGCCGAGCGAATCACGCGCGGGCGGGTGCAGGGCACGGAGGCGCTGCACGCGACGCGGGTTCCGGCGGGGCATCCTGAGGGGTATCTGGAAGCGTTCGCGCAGCTTTATGCGGATGCGGCAGCGCAGATTGACGCTGCGATCAATGCGGATGAGGCTCCGGCGGAGAGTGCGTTGCTGACGAATGTGGAGGATGGCGTCGCGGGGTTGCGGTTCATCGACGCGGTGTTGAGGAGTAGCCGGGGGAACGGGGAGTGGGTGGCCATCGAATAAAAAAGGGGCGGCCCTCACAGGACCGCCCCCTTCTCACCGGATCATTTCCTCACGCCCAATCCGCGTGAAAACTCCCTTTCTTGTCCACCCGCTCGAACGTATGCGCGCCGAAGAAATCTCGTTGCGCCTGCACCAGATTCGCCGGCAGCCGCTCCGACCGATAGCTGTCGAAATAAGCCACCGCCGACGAAAACGCCGGCACCGGCACGCCCGCCTTCACCGCCGCGACGACGACGTCCCGCAGCGCGTCCTGATACTTCGCTGCGATGTCGCTGAAATAAGGATCGAGCAGCAGGTTCGCGAGCGCTTCATCCTTCGCATACGCATCGGTGATCTTCTGCAAAAAGCGCGCGCGGATGATGCACCCCGCCCGGAAGATCTTCGCAATCTCGCCGTAATGCAGGTCCCACTTATACTCGTCCGATGCCGCGCGCAACTGAGCAAACCCCTGCGCATACGACACGATCTTGCTCAGATAAAGCGCGCGTCGCACGGACTCGATGAACGCCGCGCGATCGCCGTCGAACTTCGGCGACGGCCCGCTCAACTGCTTGCTCGCCTTCACGCGCTGATCCTTCAGCGACGACAGCACGCGTGCAAACACTGCTTCCGTAATGAGCGGCAGCGGCGCGCCGAGATCGAGCGCGTTCTGGCTCGTCCACTTGCCTGTGCCCTTCTGCGCGGCGCGATCGAGGATCACATCGACGAGGTGTTGACCCGTCTCCTCGTCCTTCTTCGTGAAAATCTTCGTCGTGATCTCGATCAGGTAGCTGTCGAGCTCGCCCTTGTTCCACTCGGAATACACCTCGTGAAGCTCTTCATTCGATAGCCCCGCCACGCGCTTCAGCACGTCGTAGCTTTCGGCGATCAACTGCATGTCGCCGTATTCGATGCCGTTGTGCACCATCTTGACGAAGTGCCCCGCGCCGTCGGGCCCCATGTACGCGACGCACGGCTCGCCGTCCGGCGCCTTCGCTGCGATCTCGGTGAGGATCGGCGCGACGAGGTCGTACGCTTCGCGCTGTCCGCCCGGCATGATCGACGGGCCCTTCAGCGCGCCTTCCTCGCCGCCCGACACGCCCGTGCCGATGAAGTGCAGCCCCGACTTCGCGAGGTCCTGATTGCGGCGGATCGTATCGGTGAAATGCGTATTGCCGCCGTCGATCAGGATGTCGCCCTTTTGCAGGAGCGGACGCAGCGCGTCGATGGTGGCGTCGGTGCCAACGCCTGCCTTGACCATCAGGAGAATGCGGCGCGGCGTTTCCAGCGACTCGACGAATTCCTCCAGCGTGAAGGCCGGCACGAGCTTCTTGTCCGGATGCTCTGCGATCAGTTCGTCGGTTTTTTCGCGGCTGCGGTTGTAGACCGACACGGCGTGTCCGCGGCTTTCGATATTCAGCGCCAGGTTGCGGCCCATGACGGCGAGGCCCACCACGCCGATTGCTTGCTTGCTCATGCTTTCTCTCCGGATGACCGTCGCGCCGGCGGCGCCTGACGGGCGGCGCGACGAATGAATCGTGTCGATTGGCGCAGCGCCCGGCGGCGTGCGGCTTCGGGCGAGAGGCTTGCCTGCGAAGCGCAGCGCCGCGCGCGGGCGCAGACGGACCCGAGATTACCACTTCGACACACATCTGGCAGGCACGGCCTCCGCCGTTCGAGCGCACGCGCCGCCGCCGATCTAGAATGAACGCCCGCAACCCGTGCCGGCCGAAGCCGGATCAGCGCATGGCGCTTCGTCGCAAGCCGCGTCATCATCATTACTGTGTGTACGTGGTCGAGCTGTCCGATGCCGTCTGGAACGAAGCGCGTTTCCGGCGCGCGAATCCGGACTACGTGTTAGGCATGCCGTTCGTCTACGTCGGCATGACGGGCGTCGATCCGGACGTGCGCTTCGACAAGCACAAGGCCGGCATCCAGTCGAACCGCTACGTGCGCGATTTCGGGCTGCGGCTCTTGCCGCGTCTCTACGACGTCTACAACCCGATGCCCTACGACGGCGCGCGCGAGATGGAAGTCGAACTGGCGATCGGGCTGCGGGAAGCGGGCTACGGCGTCTGGCAGGCTTGAATACACGAATATTGGCAAAACAGGAGCAGGACATGCGGATTCTGGTGGTGGGCGCGGGGGCGATCGGCGGGTATTTCGGCGGGCGGCTGCTCGACGCAGGCAGGGACGTGACCTTCCTCGTGCGCGAGCGGCGCGCCGAGCGGCTCGCGCAGTGCGGATTGAAACTGAGAAGCGCGCTCGGCGACCTGGTGCTCGAATGCCCTCCGACGATTCTGTCGAAGGACATCGCCGAGCCGTTCGACATCATTCTTCTTAGCTGCAAGGCGTATGACCTCGAAGGCGCGATCGAATCGGTGAAAAACGCGGTCGGGCCGGACACGGTGGTCGTGCCGCTCCTGAACGGCATGCGCCATCTGGACGTGCTCGACGCGCATTTCGGCGCGGACAAGGTGCTCGGCGGTCAGTGCGTGATCGCCGCGACGCTCGACGCGGAGGGCGAGATCGTCCACCTGAACAAGCTGCACTCGATGACGATCGGCGAGCGTTCGGGCGAACGCACGCCGCGCATCGAAGCGATCGCCGCGCAGTTCGACGGCGCCGGTTTCGAGTTCCAGTTGAGCGGCGACATCCTGCAATCGATGTGGGAAAAGTGGGTGTTCCTCGCGACGCTCGCCTCGGGCACGTGCCTGATGCGCGCGCCGATCGGCGACATTCTAGCGGCGCCGGGCGGCGAGGCGTTGCTGCTCGGCCTCTTCGACGAATGCAGCGCGGTCGCGGCGGATCACGGGCACGCGCCGGGCGAACGGAGCGCGGCGGGCGCCCGCACGACTTTCACGGAAAAGGGGTCGCTCCTGACGGCATCGATGTTGCGCGACCTCGAAAACAACGCGGCGATCGAAGCGGATCACATCGTCGGCGATCTTTTGGCGCGGCGTAAGACTTCGCGCGAAGGGGCGTCGGTGCTGGCGGCTGCTTACACGCATCTGAAGGCTTACGAGGCGCGGCGCGCTCGCACGGGGCAGAAGGCGGACTAGCAACCCCGACGCCATTTGGAAAGCGCAAGGATTCCGCGTTACGCTGGCGGCTTTTCCGACCCAGCACCGCCCAAGCCATGCAGCCTGACGCCGCCCTTCCGCGCCCGCACGCGCCCGTTCCCACCGTCGCCGGGATTTTCACCGGCTTCCTGATGCTCGGCCTCACGGCCTTCGGCGGCGCGCTGCCGCTCGCGCGCCGGGAGATCGTCGAGCGCCGCAAGTGGCTCGATGCCGACGAGTTCACCGAACTCCTCGGCCTCTGCCAGTTCCTGCCGGGCGGCAACGTGATCAATTTGTCGGTTGCGATCGGCATGCGCTTTCGCGGCGTGCCCGGCGCGCTCGCGGGGCTGCTCGGGCTGATCGTCGGGCCGTCGCTGATCGTGATCGCGCTCGGCGTGCTGTATCAGCGCACGCACCAGGACCCGCGCGTCGCGCATCTGTTCGCGGGGCTTGCGGCGGCGGCGGCTGGGCTGCTCGTCGCGATGGCGGTGAAGATCGCGTGGCCGCTGCGCAAGAAGCCGGAGATGGCGCTGATCGCCGTGCTCGCGTTCGTCGCGATCGCGCTGCTGCGCTTCCCGCTGCTGCCGACGATGCTCGTTCTCACGCCGATTTCCGTGCTGCTCGCGTGGAAGGTGCGCCGATGAATCACGTCCTCGTTTCGCTCGCCGCGATCTTCAGCCAGCTTTCGCTGCTCGCGTTCGGCGGCGGCAACACGATCCTGCCGGAGATGCAGCGGCAAGTCGTCGAAGTGCATCAGTGGATGTCGAAGGCGGATTTTTCCGCGCTCTTCGCGCTCGCTCAGGCGGCGCCCGGGCCGAACATGATGGTCGTCACGCTCATCGGCTGGCACGTGGCGGGATGGCCGGGGGTTATCGTGACATCGATTGCGAAGTTCGGGCCATCGTCGCTCGTGACGATCGCCGCGATGCACGCGTGGGAGCGCTTCAAGGATCATCCGTGGCGGCGCTTCATCCAGTCGGGACTCGTGCCGATGACGGCCGGCCTCGTCGCGGCGAGCGCAGCGCTGATCGCGGAGGCATCGGACAGGACGTGGCTGCTCGGGGCGATCACGGCGGGCGTCGCAGTGCTGTCGTACCGGACGAAGCTGCATCCGCTGTGGCTGCTGGCGGCGGGAAGTCTAATCGGACTGACGGGGTTCGGGCAGTAGGGCCAAGGCGGGCAGGTTTCCTGCTGGCGCATGCCTCAAGGACCAGAACGAAGGAATAAATCATGGCAATGACCACCTCTTACGCGACCTCCCAGCCGCCGCGCGCGGACATCGACGACCTTGCGGGCGCGACCGTCGTCGAATTCGGCACCGACTGGTGCGGCTTTTGCCGCGCCGCGCAGCCGCTGATCGCGCAGGCGTTCCAGGGGCATTCCGGTGTTCGTCATCTCAAAATCGAGGACGGCAGCGGCCGGCCGCTCGGACGATCGTTTCGCGTGAAGCTCTGGCCGACGCTCGTCTTCATGCTCGACGGCAGGGAAGTCGCGCGGCTCGTGCGGCCGGGCGATGCTTCCGACATCCGTGACGCGCTCGCCTTGATCGACGAGCCGCTGGCGCGCTGAGTCTACCTTTAAGGGTTATCTCCAATACGTTGTCCACGACCAAAATTTGTATGATGACCCGATCACCTAACAAACGACGACACGGTTCATGTTCGAGAAAATCCCGGCGCGGGCGTTGAGCGACACCGTCGCGCAGCAACTTCAGAAGCAGATCGAAAAAGGCAGCTTCGCGAAAAGCGGCAAGCTGCCGACCGAAGCCGTGCTCGCACAGGAATTCGGCGTGAGCCGCACCGTGATCCGCGAAGCGATCTCGCGCCTGAAGAACGAAGGCATGGTCGAGCCGCGTCAGGGCAGCGGCGTGTTCGTCGTCGAGCGCGCGGGCATCCGGCCGCTGCGCATCGATTACGCGCAGGCCGTCGAGCCGGGCTCGGTCGTGCACATCCTCGCGTTGCGGCGCGCGATCGAGGCGGAAGTGGCATCGGAAGCCGCGATGCGCCGCACCGACGCGCACATGGCCGACATCGACGCCGCGCTCGCGAGAATCGAAGCCGCCGTCGCTGATGGCGAGGACGGCGTCGCCGAAGACGTGGCGTTCCATCGCGCGATCGCGAATGCGACGGGCAATCCGTACTTCCTGAAAACGCTCACCTTCCTGAATCAGTACCTCGAAGCCGGCACGATCGTCACGCGCAGGAACGAGGCGCTGCGCGAGGACTTTTCGCGACAGGTCCGCGAGGAACACGCGGCGATCGCCGCCGCGATCCGCGCGGGCGATCCGATGGCCGCGCGCAATGCCGCCCAAACGCATCTCTACAATGCCGCCCGCCGCCTCGCGGAAGCCGGCATCCGCTAACGCTTCAATCAGAAGAGAAAAGACATGTCCAGAAATGTGGGAGTCATCGGCCTGGGCGCAATGGGCCTCGGCGTCGCGCGCTCGTTGCTGCGCGCCGGCTTCGCGGTCCATGCGTGCGACGTCCGCGCGCAAGCGCTCGAAGCGTTCGCGGCCGAAGGCGGCATCGCCTGCGCGACGCCCGCCGAGTTGGGCGGCAAGTGCGACGTGGTCGTTACTGTCGTCGTCAACGCGGCGCAGACCGAAACCGTGCTCTTCGGCGCCGACGGCAAGTCCGGCGCGGTACCGGCGATGAAGCCGGGCGGCGTCGTGCTCGCCTGCGCGACGGTATCGCCGGCGTTCGCAATCGATCTCGGCAAGCGCATCGAGGCGGCCGGTTTGCAACTGCTCGACGCGCCGCTTTCCGGCGGCGCGGCGCGCGCGGCATCGGGCGAAATGACGATGATGACCTCCGGCCCCGCCGCCGCCTACGCCGCCTGCGAGGACGTGCTCGAAGCGATCGCGGGCAAGGTCTACCGCCTGGGCGACGCGCACGGCGCGGGATCGAAGGTCAAGATCATCAACCAGTTGCTCGCGGGCGTGCACATCGCCGCCGCCGCCGAGGCGATGGCGCTCGGCCTGCGCGAAGGCGTCGATCCCGATGCGCTCTACGACGTCATCACGCACAGCGCGGGCAATTCGTGGATGTTCGAGAACCGCGTGCCGCACATCCTCGCGGGCGACTACACGCCGCTGTCGGCGGTCGATATCTTCGTGAAGGACCTCGGCCTCGTGCTCGATACGGCGCGCACGTCGAAATTCCCGCTGCCCTTGTCGGCGGCGGCGCACCAGATGTTCATGATGGCGTCGACCGCCGGCCACGGCGGCGAGGATGATTCCGCCGTCATCAAGATTTTCCCGGGCATCGACGTTCCGAAGGGAGACAAAAAATGACGAAGGCGCTGCTAGGCTGTATCGCCGACGATTTCACCGGCGCCACTGATCTCGCCAACATGCTCGTGCGCGGCGGCATGCGCACGGTGCAAACGATAGGCGTGCCCGCGGCCGGCACCGCGATCGAGGCGGACGCGCTCGTTGTCGCGCTGAAATCGCGCACGCTTCCGGCGGCGGAAGCGGTCGCGCAATCGCTCGAAGCGCTCGAATGGCTGCGGGCACAGGGCTGCCAGCAGTTCCTCTTCAAATACTGCTCGACCTTCGATTCCACCGACGAAGGCAACATCGGCCCCGTCGCCGATGCGTTGCTCGACGCGCTTGGGGACGATTTCACGATCGCGTGCCCGGCGTTTCCCGAGAACGGCCGCACGATCTTTCGCGGCAATCTGTTCGTCGGCGACGTGCTGCTGAACGAGTCGGGCATGGAAAACCATCCGCTCACGCCGATGACCGATCCGAACCTCGTGCGCGTCTTGCAGCGTCAGACGAAATCGAAAGTCGGGCTGATCCGCTACGACACGATCATGAAGGGCGCGGATGCGGTGCGCGCGCGCATCGCGGAACTCAGGAAGGAAGGCGTGCGCCTTGCGATCGCGGACGCCGTCTCCGACGCCGATCTCTACGTCCTCGGCGATGCCTGCGCGGACTTGAAGCTCATCACCGGCGGCTCGGGCATCGCGCTTGGCCTGCCGAAGAACTTCGGCCAGCTTGCCGACGCCGCCCACGCCGCCGACTTGCCGAAGATCGAAGGGAAAGCGGTCGTGCTGGCGGGCAGCGCCTCGAAGGCGACGAATGCGCAGGTCGCCGAGTGGCGCGCGTCGAAGCCGAGCTTTCGCGTCGAGCCGATGGCGCTTTCGCGCGGCGAGCCGGTCGCCGAGCAGGCGATCGCGTTCGCGCAGCAGCACGCCAACGAGCCCGTGCTGATCTACGCGACCTCCACGCCGGACGAAGTGAAGGCGGTGCAAAAGGAACTGGGCGTCGAGAAGGCGGGGCATCTGGTCGAGCAGGCGCTGGCGTCGATTGCGCGCGGCCTGCGCGATCTCGGCGTGCGCAAGTTCGTGGTGGCGGGCGGCGAGACGTCGGGCGCGGTCGTGCAGGCGCTCGATGTCGCAACGCTGCGCATTGGGCCGCAGATCGATCCGGGCGTGCCGGCGACGCAATCCATCGGTGACGAACCGCTTGCACTCGCGCTGAAGTCAGGCAATTTCGGGACGACGGATTTCTTCGCGAAGGCGTTGAAAACCCTCGACGGAGCTGCCTGACATGAGCATGGCGCACGACGAAAACCGCATCCGCGAGGAAATCTGCGTGACGGGCGCGAGCCTGTATCAGCGCGGCTACACAGTCGGCAGCGCGGGCAACATCAGCGCGCGCCTCGACGACGGCTGGCTCATCACGCCGACCGACGTCTGCCTCGGCCGTCTCGATCCGGCGGAAATCGCGAGAGTCGATACGGCGGGCAATCACGTTTCCGGCGGCCGGCCGTCGAAGACGCTGGCGCTGCATCGGCGGATCTATGAGAACAACGCGGAGGCGCGCGGCGTCGTCCATACGCATTCGACGCATCTCGTCGCGCTGACGCTCGCGGGCGTCTGGCGCGACACCGACGTATTGCCACCGATCACGCCGTACTACGTGATGAAAGTCGGCCACGTGCCGCTGATTCGCTATCGGCGGCCGGGCGATCCGGCGGTCGCGGAAGAAGTGGCGGCGCTCGCCTCCAAGGTGCGCGCAGTCTTGCTGGAACGGCTCGGTCCGGTCGTCTGGGAGCGATCGGTCTCACAAGCGTCTTATGCGCTTGAAGAGCTGGAAGAAACCGCGCGGCTGTGGCTTCTGACCACGCCCCGCCCCGAGCCGCTCGAAGAAGCGGCCATCGAGGATCTGCGCGCTACTTTTAACGCGCGCTGGTAACACGAACTGCACGAAATCCCTTCCTGGAGACACGTAATGAGCCTTGAACAAGCGGTGCCGGGCGGCACCCGGGTACCTTTTGCCGCGCCGTCCGCGGACGAAACCAAACGCACTTACGCCAAGGTGTTCTGGCGCATCGTGCCGTTCTTGATGCTGTGCTATGTGGTCGCCTACCTGGACCGCGTGAACGTCGGCTTTGCGAAGCTGCAGATGTCGCAGGACCTCGCCTTCAGCGAAACCGTGTTTGGCCTCGGCGCCGGCATCTTCTTCCTCGGCTACTTTCTGTTCGAATTGCCGAGCAACTTGCTGATGCACAAGATCGGTGCGCGCATCTGGATCGCGCGGATCATGATCACATGGGGTCTGCTCTCGGCGTTGTTCGTGTTCGTCAAGACGCCGACGCAGTTCTACGTCCTGCGCTTTCTGCTCGGGCTCGCCGAAGCGGGGTTCTATCCGGGCGTGATCCTGTATCTCACGTACTGGTTCCCGTCGCACCGGCGCGCGAAGATCGTCGCCGTGTTCATGTCGGCGATTCCGGTGTCGGGCATCTTCGGCAATCCGCTCTCGGGCTGGATCATGCAGAGTTTCGCGGGCCACAAGGGCTTCGCCGGCTGGCAGTGGATGTTCCTGATCGAAGCGATTCCCGCCGTGCTGGTCGGCATCGCGACGATCCTTTATCTCGATAACAACATCCGCAGCGCGAAGTGGCTCTCCGAGCGCGAGAAGCGCCTGCTGGAAGAGGAAATCGCCGCGCAGCCGCAACACGCGGGCGACGGCACGAAGCATTCGCTGCGCGCCGTTTTCGCCGACAAGCGCATGTGGTGGATGTCGCTGATCTACTTCGCGTTCGTGACCGGCCAGTACGGCCTGACGTTCTGGATGCCGACCTTCATTAAGTCGACGGGTGTCACCGGTGCGTTCAACATCGGCCTCTTGAGCGCGATTCCGTTTCTCGTCGCGATCGTCGTGATGAATATTCTCGGCCACAGCGCGGACAAGCATCGCGAACGCCGCTGGCACCTGATCGTGCCGGCGCTGGCGGCGGCAGTTGGATTTTCGATCGCGGCGTCGTTCGCGGGCAATACGGTGGTGTCGATCATCGCGCTGTCGCTTGCGGCGGCTGGCGTGCTGACCTGCGCGCCGCTCTTCTGGTCGCTGCCGACGGCGTTCATGTCGGGCGCGGCAGCGGCTGCCGGCATCGCGATCATCAATTCGATCGGCAATCTCGCCGGGTTCGCGAGCCCGTATATGATCGGTTATCTGAAAGACCTGACGCACAGCACGGCGACCGGTATGTATGTGCTGGCCACGATGCTCGTGATCGGTGCGATCGCGGTGTATCTGACGCCTGCGAAGCTGGTGAATCGCTGAAGCCGCAGTAACTGAGTTTTTAACGGGACCAGAGTAGCGTCCTAGAAACGCGAACTCCAGGTCGAACAACAACTTCGCTGCATGGGACCAGAGTTAGGTGCATGGGCCAGAGTAAGCGCTAGCTCTGGCCGACAGCGCTAACTCTGGTCGACAGGAGACAACGCAATGCCCCGCTTTGCCGCCAATCTCACGATGATGTACAACGAGCACGCGTTCCTCGACCGCTTCGCCGCCGCGGCGAAAGACGGCTTCAAGGCCGTGGAATTCCTGTTCCCGTACGAATTCGCCGCCGCCGACATCAAGTCGCGCCTGCAGGAAAACGGCCTCACGCAAGCGCTCTTCAACGCGCCACCGGGCGACTGGGCCGCAGGCGAACGCGGCATCGCGTCGCTGCCGGGTCGCGAGGACGAATTCCGCAGCGCGCTCGACAAAGCACTTGAATACACCGCCGCGCTCGGTAACGACCGCCTGCATGTGATGGCGGGCCTGATCGCGCCGGATCAGCCGCGCGAGAAGCATCGCGAGGTGTATCTGAAGAATCTGGAAATCGCGGCGAGCGCGGCGAAACCGGCGGGTGTGACGATCGTCATCGAGCCGATCAATACGCGCGACATTCCCGGTTTCTTCCTGAATCGCCAGGATGACGCGCAGGCGATCTGCGACGAAGTCGGCGCGACGAACCTGCAAGTCCAGTTCGACTGCTATCACTGCCAGATCGTCGAAGGCGATCTCGCGGTGAAACTCAAGCGCGACATGAAGCGCCCGAACGCGGGCATCGGCCACATTCAGATCGCGGGCGTGCCGGAGCGCCATGAGCCGGACATCGGCGAACTGAACTACCCGTATCTCTTCGACCTGATCGATTCGCTCGGCTACACCGGCTGGATCGGCTGCGAATACCGTCCGCGCGCGGCGACCTCCGACGGCCTCGGCTGGCTCAAGCCCTACCTGTAAACTGCCTGAACGACACCATGAAAATCCTCATTACCGGCGGCGCCGGATTCCTCGGACAGCGCCTCGCGCGCCGTCTCCTCGATCGCGGCGAGCTGAACGGCCAGCCGATCACCGAAATGGTGCTGCTCGACGTGGTCGCGGGCAACGATTTCGGCGACAAGCGCGTGCGCGTCGAAACCGGCGACATCGCCGATCGCAGCGTGCTCGAACGCGCGATCGATACGAAAACCGAAGCGATCTTCCACCTCGCCGCGATCGTGAGCGGCCAGGCGGAAGCCGATTTCGACCTCGGCATGCGCATCAACCTGGACGCGTCGCGCCTGCTGCTCGAAGTGTGCCGCACGCTCGGCCACGCGCCGCGCGTGCTGTTCACGAGCTCGGTCGCGGTCTACGGCGGCGCGCTGCCCGACGTGGTGCAGGACGACACCGCGCTCAATCCGCAATCGTCGTACGGGACGCAGAAGGCGATCGCCGAACTGCTGCTCTCCGACTACTCGCGACGCGGTTTCGTAGACGGCCGCGTGCTGCGCCTGCCGACCATCAGCGTGCGGCCGGGCAAGCCGAACGCGGCGGCGTCGTCGTTTGCGA
This sequence comes from Caballeronia terrestris, assembly GCF_001544515.1. Classification (GTDB taxonomy): domain Bacteria; phylum Pseudomonadota; class Gammaproteobacteria; order Burkholderiales; family Burkholderiaceae; genus Caballeronia; species Caballeronia terrestris. The sequence goes on along the minus strand of NZ_FCOL02000036.1, from coordinate 17,889 downwards.
GCGGGATCATCCGCGAGCCGCTGAACGGCGAACGCGCGATCTGTCCCGTCGACGGTGAGACGCGCCTCTGGCTGCTGTCGCCGAAAAGCGCGATCGAGGCGCTGATCGCGGGCCTCGAAATCGATCGCGAGAAGCTCGGCAACCGGCCGGTGGTCAACCTGCCGGGGCTGTCGGTGAGCGTGAACGAGATGATCGAAGCGCTCGGCGAAGTGGCGGGCGAGGAGACCGTCGCGCGCATCGACCGTCAGCGTGACGAGCGCATCGAGAAGATCGTCGGAAGCTGGCCGGGCGCGTGGAATCCCGAACGCGCGGAGCAACTTGGACTGCAAGGCGACAAGACGTTCGCCGACGTGATCCGCGCCTACATCGCCGATCAGAAAGCCTGACCATTCGTTAAGCCTTCACTCCATACGGCGCCGCAGCCCTTGCGGCGCCTGCCTCGCGCCGTGGTCCCGCGACCATTGCTGCAATCCGCGCTACACTCATCTCTTTAATGTGACGAAGCTGGCTCAAGCCCAGCACGCATCGGCGCGTGCAGCCCATCCGCGCTTTCGCGCGCATCGCAAAAATATCTTCGTCGCCCTCTTCGGACGCCACCTTGTGCGCGGGAGAATTCCATGTTGCTCCATGACCTCGTCGATCGGTTCGGCCCGGCGATCGTCTTCGTCAATGTAATGGGCGCGGCCCTCGGGCTGCCCGTGCCTGCCATGCCGACGCTGATCGTCGTCGGCGCTTCGGTCGAGGTGATGGCGCTGCGCGGCGCGGGCACGCTCTGGCCGATCCTCGGCATGCTGGCGCTCGCGGTGGCGGGCGGCGTGCTCGGCGACCTCGTCTGGTTCCAGGGCGGTCGGCGTTACGGCGACCGCACGCTCAAGACGATCTGCAAGCTCTCGCTATCGCGCGATACGTGCGTCAAGAAAACCGAGCGCTTTTTCGGCCGCTGGGGTGTGCGCGTGCTGCTCGTCGCGAAGTTCATCCCGGGGCTCTCGCTCGTGTCGGTGCCGCTCGCGGGCGCAATGGGCGTGCGCCTGCGCAGCTTCATCGTGCACGACGGCGCGGGCGTCGCGCTGTGGGCGGCGGTCGGGCTCGGGCTCGGCGTCGCGTTCGCGGCGGAGCTGGAGATGCTTTTCGCGATGCTCTCGCGGCTCGGACGGCAGGCGGGCATGGTCGTCGCCGTGCTGCTCGCGGCGTATATCGCGTATCGCTGGTGGCGTCGCCGCGCGCTGATGGAGACGCTCGAAAAGGCGCGCGTCACCGTCGACGAGCTCTACGCGATGATGGAAAACAAGCCGCTGCCGACGATTTTCGACATCCGCTCGCGCGAGAAGCGCGTGCTCGATCCGTTCGTGATCCCTGGCGCGGTGTTCGCGGACGAACGCGAACTGCAACGGATCATGTCGGAATACGACCCGGCGCAGAAGATCATCATTTATTGCTCGTGCCCGAACGAAGTGTCTGCGGCGTGGATGGCGAAGACGCTGCGCAACGCAGGCTTCAAGGACGTCGTGCCGCTGACAGGCGGGCTCGACGCATGGCGGCTCGCGGGCTTCGAGGTCGCGCCGCTCACCGAACTGGGCGACGACCCGGTGATGACCGACGAAGTCGGCGAAATGGCTGCAATGTGCCCGTGGCCGGTGAAGTCGGCGGCGGGTTCGAGATCCCTGCAAGAAGCTGGTTTTCCACATGGAGATCGCGCATGAGTACAGGTATGAGCGGCGAGCCGTCGAACGACTTTTTCCCGGCAGGGATGGCCTGGGGCCCGCGCGACACGCCGCACGAAGATCCGAACATCATGCCGACGGCGGTCGGTGCGCCCTCCGTGAGCGGGGGCGAAGAGGCGCCGTTCTCGCCGCTGCAGACGCGCGCGCACCAGATGTTTCCGCTGCTCACCGAGAGCGAAGTCGAGCGCATGCGCCGCTTCGGCACGATCGAGCGCTGGAAGGCCGGCGAGGCGATGTTCACGATGGGCGATGTCGGGAAGGGAATGGTGGTCGTGCTGAAGGGCCTCGTGCGGATCAACCGGCGTGACGCGCTCGGGCACGTGCATCTGATCATCGACCAGCCGCCAGGGCAGTTCCTCGCGGAAATCGCGCAGTTGTCGGGCAAGCCCTGCCTCGTCGATGGCTACGCGCTCGAAGACGTGGAAGGCATCGTGATTCCGCCGGAGCGATTGCGGGCGCTGATCATCGCCGAGGCGGAACTCGGCGAGCGCATCATGCGTGCGCTGATCCTGCGGCGCGTCGGGCTGATCGAAAAGGGCAGCGGGCCGGTGCTGCTCGGCAAGTCCACCGACGGCAAGCTGATCGCGCTGCAAGGGTTCCTGCGCCGTAACGGCTATCCGCACACGGTGATCGACGCCTGCGCCGATCCGGACGCGATCGCTTTGCTCGAACGCATCTCGGCGTCGAAGGCCGATTTTCCGCTCGTGATCTGTCCGGACGGCACCGTGCTGCGCGCACCCGACGAGAACCAGGTCGCGACGCAACTCGGCTGGCTACCGGAATTCGACAGCGCGCATATCTACGATGTCGCGGTCGTCGGCGCGGGGCCAGCCGGGCTCGCAACGGCGGTGTACGCGGCCTCCGAAGGGTTGTCGGTGGCCGTGTTCGATTGCCGCGCGCCGGGCGGACAAGCGGGCGCGAGCTCGCGCATCGAGAACTACCTCGGCTTTCCGACCGGCATCTCCGGACAGGCGCTCGCGGGCCGCGCGTTCGTGCAGGCGCAAAAATTCGGCGCGCATATCGCAATCCCGAGCGAGATCAAGTCGCTGCACTGCGACCGTTCGCCGATTCAGGTCGAACTTGCGAACGGCACGCTCGTCTCGACGCGCACGGTCGTGATCGCGAGCGGCGCGGCTTACCGGCGGCCGGCAATCGAAGGACTGGAGCGCTTCGAAGGACGCGGGACGTATTACTGGGCGTCGCCCGTCGAGGCGAAGCTCTGCAAGGATTCGGAAGTGGTGCTCGTCGGCGGCGGCAATTCGGCGGGGCAGGCCGCGGTGTATCTCGCATCGCATTGCGTGCACGTGCATCTGCTCATTCGCGGCGCGGGACTGGCGGCGAGCATGTCGCGCTATCTCGTCGACCGGATCGCTTCGCTGCCGAACGTCACGCTGCACACGCATACGCAGATCAGCTCGCTCGAGGGCGACGATCGCGGGCTGACTGCGGTGAACTGCAAGACGGCGGACGGGCCATTGTCGTTTCCTGTGCGGCATCTGTTCCTTTTTACCGGCGCCGATCCGAATACGTCGTGGCTCTCGGGCTGCAACGTGAGCGTCGATCGCAAGGGCTTCGTGTTGACTGGGCCGGAAGCGCATGAAGGACAGGAACCGGGCGCGCCGGCACTGGAAACGAGCGTGCCGGGCGTGTTTGCGATTGGCGACGTGCGCTCGGCATCGACGAAACGCGTGGCGGCGGCGGTTGGAGAAGGCGCGGCGGTCGTCGCGCAGATCCACGGGCTGCTCGCGGCGCGTCAGGAACTCGATGTCGACGCGCCTTGCGCCGCGCGTGTTTGAGCCGATGAGGCAGCGTTCGCGAAGCGCAGCGTGAATTCGATCCACCCGTCACGCGTGCACGCGGCCGATGCCTGGCCGCCGTGCAGGCGCATGATCGCCTGCACGATCGCGAGTCCAAGCCCGCTCGATTCCGTGAACTCGCTGCGGGCCGCATCGCCGCGATAGAAGCGGTCGAAGAGACGCATTAGTTCTTCTTCCGCAATCGCTTTCCCCTGATTGCCGATCACGATGCTCGCGCCATCTTCGTCCGCGCAGCCCGACAGGCGCACGACGGTGCCCGGCGTCGCATACCGCACCGCATTCACGACGACGTTACCAATCGCGCGCCGGCACATGATTGCATGTGCAACCATTTCACCTTCGGCTTGAACATCGAACGTGATCTGCCGCTCGTCGGCGATGCCTTCGAAGTAAGTGCTGATTGTTTCGAGCTCTTCGCGGATCGACAAACGCGTGCGTTCGATCTGCTGCTCTTCATGATCGGCCTGCGCGAGAAACAGAATATTCTGCGCGATCCTTCCGAGGCGTTCCAGCTCTTCGAGATTCGATTCGAGCACGCTGCGATATTCGCCGGTGCTTCGCGTATGCGCGAGCGTGACCTGCGTCTGGCCGATCAAAACGCCGATCGGCGTGCGCACCTCGTGCGCGAGGTCCGCCGAGAATTGCAGCAAGCGTTCGTATCCCGTCGCGAGGCGATCGAGCATCGCGTTGAACGACTCCGCGAGACTTTGCAATTCTGCCGGTGCGTTCGCGACATCGAGCCGCGCCGACATCCGGTTCGGCGTGATCTCGGCGGCCTTCGCGGCCATCTTCGTGAGCGGCAGCAGGCCGCGGCTCGATACCCAGTACGCGAGCAGCACGGTCACGACCACGGCACCGATCACGTTGATCCACACGCGCACGAGGTACGCGGAGAGCACGCGCGCTTCCTGTGTCATCGTGTGGGCGGCGATGATCTCGACCGTCTCGCCGCTCTCGCCGATCTGCGCCTGCGCCGCGACCCAGCGCATGCGCACGCCGTCGGCGCTCTTGCCTTCGTAAAGCGCGTCGAGTGTGACCGGCTGCGTCACCGGCACGGGTGTGAGCGACGGCAATGGCCTCTGCTCAGGATTGACGTTGATGAACGGCGCGACGCCCGCGCGGCGAAAAATGATGACGTCCTGCCTGTCGCCGAGCATCGTTTCGAACAGACGCGGACGCGATTCGATCTGCGTGATCGTGTACATGTCGTGCAGCAACGAGCGAAAGTGCTCGACGCGCCCGATCAACTGATAGTCCGCACGCGTGGAGAGGGCGGAATTCGTCGCCTGATATAGCGACGCGCCGACCATGCCGACCACCACGCACACGATCAGCGCAAAAAGGCAGGTGATGCGAACGGCGAGCGAATGCGTCGGCCACTTCGCGTTCAAGGATTCTCTCCGAACGAATAGCCGATGCTGCGCACCGTGTGAATCAACTTGATGTCGAACGGCTGGTCGATCTTTGCGCGCAACCGCTTGATCGCGACATCGACCACGTTGGTATCGCTGTCGAAATTCATGTCCCACACTTCCGATGCGATCAGCGTGCGCGAGAGTGCTTCGCCTTGCCGTCTGCAAAAGAGATGCAGCAGCGCGAACTCCTTGTTGGTCAGCGCGATGTCGATGCCCTGACGCGTGACCTTGCGGCGCAAGACATCAATGTGCAGGTCGGCGATCTGGAACACATCGGCTTCACGCACCACGCCGCGACGCAGCAGCGTGCGGATGCGCAGCACGAGTTCGGTGAAGGAAAAGGGCTTCACGAGATAGTCGTCGGCGCCCAGTTCGAGGCCGTGGATGCGATCGGTGACGTGATCGCGCGCAGTCAGAAAAATGACAGGCAGGTCACGTTTCGCGCGCAACGCCGACATGATCTGCCAGCCGTCGATACCGGGCAGCATCACGTCGAGCACGATCAGCTCGTACGGATGCGCGAGCGCCTGATGCAGCCCGTCGGTGCCGTTACGAACGAGATCGACCTGATAGCCGGACTCGGTGAGCCCCTTCTTCAGATAGTCGCCCGTCTTGCGGTCGTCTTCGATAACGAGAATGGTCATGCGCGCGTTGCGATGAATGGAGTGAGCACATTCTAGCGAGCATGGGGACGTGACTCGCGAAAATGACAAAAAAGTCATCGAGCCGTCATGCGTGCATCAGAGCCGCGCCGCTACGATTTCACCTCATGATTCACCACTCCCGCCGAGGCCCAATGACACAGCAGCTACAGCAAACCGCTCAGCCGGGCTGGGTTCGCATCACGCACTGGATCAACGCGTTTGCGGTCGTCACGATGGTGACGAGCGGCTGGCAAATCTACGACGCCTCGCCGATCTTCAAGTCGATCACGTTTCCCGCAAGCATCACGCTCGGCGGATGGCTCGGCGGCGCGCTCTTGTGGCACTTCGCGGCGATGTGGCTGCTGGTCGTCAACTTTGCCGTGTATCTCGTGCTGAACGTGGCGACCGGGCGCTTTCGCCGCAAGCTGTGGCCGGTGAGCGTGAAGAGCGTGATCGCCGATGCATTCGCGGCGTTCCGCGGCAAGCTCAAGCACGACGATCTCACGCACTACAACGCGGTGCAGAAGTTCGCGTATATCGCGGTGATCGTGGATATCGTGATCGTCATCGTGTCGGGGCTTGCCGTGTGGAAGTCGGTGCAGTTTCCGTTGCTTCGCGCGCTGATGGGCGGCTACGATTCGGCGCGCGTCGTGCACTTCTTCGCGATGAGTTTTCTGGTAGCGTTCTTCGTGCTGCACGTCGCGATGGTCGCGCTCGTGCCGCGCTCGCTGCTCTTGATGATCCGGGGACGCTGATTCATGTCGATTCGAAAAATTTTCACGGGCGCGTTGGGGCTGGACGCGGAGTCGATCGTCAGGGATGCGCAGAAGGAATTGAAGGCGCCAGCGCGGCGTCTCTTCGGCAAGCGCATTCTCACGCTCGGCGGTCTCGCGATGCTCTCAGGCTGCGACCTCACCAACGATAAATCGGTCAACGCGATGCTGCGCAAGATGTCCTCGTTCAATGACGACGCTCAGGCGTTGCTCTTCGATCCAAACAAGCTCGCGCCAACCTATCCCGAATCGATGATCACGCGACCGTTTCCATTCAACGCGTTCTATGACATCGATGAAGTGCCCGAGGTCGATGCTTCGACGTATCGCTTGCAGGTCGGTGGTTTAGCCAAAGGCAAGCGCGTCTGGACGCTCGAAGAACTGCGCGCGCTGCCGCAGGAAAGCCAGGTGACGCGGCATATCTGTATCGAAGGATGGAGCGCGATCGGCAAGTGGGGCGGCGTGCGCTTTGCCGATTTCCTCAAGCGCTCCGGCGCCGACACGACGGCCAAGTACGTCGCGTTCCATTGCGCGGATAACTATTCGACGAGCATCGACATGCCCACCGCGCTGCACGCGCAGACGCTGCTCACGCTCACTTACGACGGCCAGGTTCTGCCGCCGAAATATGGCTTCCCGATGAAGCTGCGCATGCCGACCAAGCTCGGCTACAAGAATCCGAAGCACATCGTCTCGATCACCGTGACGAACGATTATCCCGGCGGCTACTGGGAGAACCAGGGTTACAACTGGTTCGGCGGGTCCTGAGTCTGCCGCTCGCTTTTTGCTGTTCCCTCCAAGGAGACTTCATGAAACTGCAATTGAAACTCGGCGCTGCTGTCGCCACGTTCGTCATCGCTTCGGCTGCGTTCGCGCAGACGCCCGCAGCAAAGCCCACGCGCATTCGCGGCGAAATCGTCTCGCTTACCGGCGACACGCTGACGGTCCATCGACGCAGCGGCGACACCGTGACGATCGATGTGAAGTCGAGCGTTCCGGTCACGGCCGTGAAGAACATCAAGCTGGAGGACATCAAGCCCGGCTCGTTCGTCGGCACTGCTGCGACGACCGGCACCGATGGCAAGCTGACCGCCACCGAAGTGCTCGTGTTCCCCGAAGCCGCGCGCGGCACGGGCGAAGGTCACTACGCGTGGGACTTGGGCCCGAACAGCTCGATGACGAACGCAAACGTGGACAGCGTTGTGCAAGCCACTAGCGGTCGCGACCTCAAGCTGTCGTACAAGGGCGGCAACAATTCGGTGACGGTGCCCGAGAACGTACCGGTCGTGACATTCGCTCCGGCCGCTCGCACCGATCTGACCGCGGGCAAGAAGGTATTCATCGTAGCGAGCCCGGTGAACGGTACGCAGTTCGCGGCGCAACGGATCGTCGTGGAGAAGGATGGCGTCGTGCCGCCGATGTAATTCTCGTGCGCGAAAGACGCCCGCCGAACGGCGGGCGTTGTCGCATTTAATGATGGTAGCGATATTCCTGCGTGTATCCGCCGTACCCATACGACGCCGCTTTCACGTCCTGCACGTAGATATAGCTTTCTTCATGCAGGTTGCCGAGAATGCGCTCGAAGCCCGCGAAGGCTTCCCTGATATAGCGCGCCTTCTCGTCCTTCGTGTTCGTTTCGTCAGTGATCTTGATGTCGAAGTAGAAGCTGTTCCTGTTCTGCTCGCTCAGCAATTCCCCACCTACGACCCAACTGTCGCGATCGACGAAATCGATCGCAATGGCCGTCACTTCACGCTTCTTTCCAAGGATGCGTGTGGTGAGATCGAGCAGCAACTCGGAGATCTTCCGCGTCAGTTCGGGCGATTTTTTGGCACTGACTTTCACGTTGAGAATCGGCATGACGTTTCTCCATCGATGTGTAGTTAGCAATGCAACTATAAGGTCAAAAAAAATCAGTCGAGCAGCGCGCGAATGCCTTTCATCTTCGATACCGAATCGTCGAAGTGCGCGGCGCCCAGCTTTTTCTTCAAGCGCTTGGTCACTTCCGCGCTTGCCGCGTTGAGATCCGTCTTCATCGATTCGCCTAGCGCCGTAGCGTGAACGGCGGACTCGCGGCCATCACGATCCGTGGACCAGCGCTCGATCAGCGCCATTTTCTGCAACCCGTCGAGCGAGCGCGTAGCGGTAGGACGCGAGATGGCGAGCCCGGCCGCAAGTTCGCTTTGCAGCAAACCCGGCTTGTCGAGAATCGCCCGCAGCATGAAAGCCTGCGACGGCGTCAGCCCGAATGGCTTGAACGCCTTCGTCCACTCGCGTTCAAGAACGCGAGCCAGCGCGGTGGTGTTGAAGTAGAGGCATTGATCGAACATGAGGGGAGTGTAGGAGATACAAGTTTGCTATGCAACTAGTTTTTCGAGGCGCGTTCCCCCATCGCCTCGAAGAACCGCACTGCGCGCGCGTCGTCCGTATGCGCCGAGTTGATCCGCACATACGCGCAAGCCTCGCCGCTCGGCCGATAGTAGTTGCCCGGCGCGAGCGTCACGCCGAACTTCAGCGCTTCCTCGACGAGCACCGTCGAATCGTCGATGCCCGGCACTTTGGCCCACACGAAGTTGCCACCGCTCGGTTCATCGAAGACGTCCCAGCCGCACGCTTCGAGTTGCTGAACCGCTCCGGAAAGCGCATCGCGCACGCGCCGGCGCAGCCGCTCGAGATACTTCCGATACGTGCCGCGCTCCAGCAGATTCGCCGCGACGGCCTCGCTGAAACGCGTGCCGCCGAGGCTCGTCAGCACCTTCACGTCGACGAGATTCTTGACAAGTTCCGCATTCGCCGCGATGTACCCAATCCTGAGCGACGACGACAGCGTCTTCGACAACCCGCCCACGTAGATCACGCGATCGAGTTGATCGAGCGAAGCCAGGCGTTGCGTCGGCACGGCCTGGAAGTCGGCGTAAATGTCGTCCTCGACGAGCGAAAATCCGTATTGCTGCGCGAGTTGCAGCAGCTTGAACGCGACTTGCGGCGCGACGTTCGTCGCGGTCGGATTCTGGAAAACGGTGTTGATGAAGAACAGTTTCGGCTGATGAATCTTGAGCAGTTCCTCGGCGGCATCGACGTCGGGGCCGGTCGCGAGACGCGGCACGCCGACGAGCTTCACGCCTTGCAGCTTCAGCAAGCCGAAGAGGTTGTAATAACCCGGGTCTTCGACGAACACCGTATCGCCCGGCTTCAGCAAGAAACGCACGACGAGATCGAGTGCCTGACTCGCGCCGCACGTGATCATCAGGTTTTTCAGATCGGCGTCGATGCCGAGCAGATGTAGCCGCATCTGAACCTGGTGGCGCAGGCTCGCGTCGCCGTAGGGCATCGCGTAGTCAATCACGCTGCTCACGTCCATGCGCGACGCGTGACGTATCGCTTGCGTGAGCCCGTCGACGTCGCGCCACGACTCGGGGATGAACCCGCTCGAAAGCTTGAGCGTCTCGCCGGGGTAGTTGAACTGCTGCAGGATCTGGTTCGATTCCTCTTCGGCGAGACGCGGATTGCAGCGGCCGTTGCCGCGCTCGGCTTCATCGATATGGCCCGCGACATAGAACCCCGAACCATGTTTCGGCTGGATCAATCCGCGCGATGCCAGACGGTCGTAGGCTTCGATCACCGGAAAGCGGCTGATCTTCTGGTCGGCGGCGAGCTGGCGGATCGAGGGCAGCTTCGCGCCCGCCAGGACGCGGCGTCCGCGAATCAGCGATTCGATCTGATCGACGAGCTGGTCGGTCAACGGCACGCCGGTTTTTGAGTCGATTTCAAGTCTCATAAGGCCTCTCCCCGCAGGTGTTCGCCCGAAACTAGTGAACAGTTTGGGCCAACTGTTCTGTACTGTGCATCCCGATATTCGACCTTATCGCAATATTGGCGTCAATCGGTTTGAGCGAGCAGAGGGAGTTAAGGAATTCTTCAGCCGCGCTCTTTGCGAGGCGCGCGGCTGGCTGCTCCGCTGTGATTGGTCTGACAGGTGCCGCGAGGGCATGCCGAAGGACGCCGCGAACGCAAGCGCTGCACACGTTACGAGCGCAACGTGGGACTCCAGTTCGCATTGGCGGTGGCGACGGGGTCATGGCGGTCGCGAGGCCGCTGAATCTGACATCGACGGGGAACATTTCGGCGATCGCGCACGCGTAGGTGCCGGCGGCGAGCGAAGCCCGCGCCGCACGGCACGAACCAGGCGGCGAGATTGACACGATGGCGTGCGCCGCCATGAAGAAGAGCGGCGTGAGCGACGCGGACAGGACTCAGTGCAGAAGGTTGGGCGCAAGTCGCGAGCGGCACGTCGCTACGCCGTGCCGCTCGCGTCTCGCTCGAACTATCGACTCGTCGGACGAGACCGCAGCCTCATTGGGTCGTGGCGGTGAACGGTGGTGCGGGCATCGACTCGCCGTCGATGAAGGCTGTCGCGCATCGGACGGCGAACTGGAACGCGCCGTCCCGGTTGGCGAATTGCCCCAGATTTCCGAGCGAAGTAGCTTCGCCGTCTTCTTCCAGGATCGATGCGCGCGCGATGAATGTGTTGCCGACGCGAATCACGGAAGGCTGAATGGCTGCTCCATGATGGTAGAAAACGATCACGTGTCTCCTCCAGAATTGTCAACGAATTAGCTTAACGTCTTATTTTTGTTCGCGGGAAAAGTTACCTTTTGTCGTTAAGCGCTTAACGGTACGGAGCCCTGGTGCGACTGAGGCGAGCTACCGAAGAAGCCCGCTTAGTCGCTGCAATTGTCACGCGCCGGCAGCAGCGTTATTGGTAGCCGTCTCCTTCGCGAACAGACTTCGGGACGTCGCGACGTGAGTAGCGAGCACTGGCCGCAGAATCAGGATCGCGAGAAAAGCCGCGGTCAAATCCATCGCGGCGACGGTGTACAGAACCGTCGACCACGTTCCGGTCGCCTCCATCATCAGGTTGCCGATCGGGACGAACAGCGCGCCGATCCCCTTGGCCGTATAAAGCACCCCATAAATCTTGCCGATGTGCTTGGTCCCGAAAGCGTCGCCGGCGAGCGCCGAAAACAGCGAATACACCTCGCCCCACGCCAGAAAGACGACACCCGACAGGATCAGGAACGCATACGGATTGCTGCCGAAATATCCAAGAGCAATGATGCCGATCCCTTCGAGCGTAAAGGCGATGACCATCGTCTTCTCACGACCGATGTTGTCCGAAATCCAGCCGAACAGTGGACGCGAGATGCCATTCATGATGCGATCGAGCATCAGCGCGAGCGGGAGGGCAGCCATCACGAAGAAATGCAAATCGACCTGGAATTCCTTCACGCCCAGATCCTTCGCGATCACACCGAGTTGCGCCACGGCCATCATGCCGCCGGTGACGACCAGGATAAACATCACGAACATCAGCCAGAACAACTTGGTGTTCAGCGCTTCCTTTAGCGTGTAGTCGCGCCTCGCCTGAACAAGCTTCTGCGATGCCTTGACCTGGCTGGACTTCGGCGAGCGCAGGAACCATGCAGCGATAAAAGCGAGCGACCCTTGCAGGATGCCGAAGAACAGGAACGTCCCCTGAAAGCCCGTCGACTCGATCATCGCCGCGATCGGCAGGATCGTCGCAGCCGAGCCGGCGCCGTAGCCGCCGGCGGTCAGGCCGACAGCGAGGCCGCGCCGATCCGGAAACCACTTGAGCGCGTTGTTGATGCAAGTCGCGTAGATCGACCCCACGCCAATCCCGCCAACCGCCGCGCCGACATAGAAGCCCGTCAGGCTGGTCGCTTGCGAGTTGATGCACCACGCCGCCCCGATGAAAAGGGCGCCGAAAGCGACCATCAGGCGAGGGCCGAATTTGTCGATGAAGTAGCCTTCGATCGGCGCGAGCCAGGTCTGAACGAGCACGAATATCGTAAAGGCAATCTGGATCTTGGCGCGCGGCCAGCCGTAGGTTTCCTGTATCTCGGGAACGAACAAAGTCCACGCGTACTGGATATTCGCAGTCGCGATCATGCAGATGACGCCGACCGCAAGCTGGATCCAGCGGGTTTTGTCGGAGGCGGGATGGTTGGGGCGAAGCGCCGCCGTCGATGCGTTATTCATTGGGCGCTCCTTGAATCATATGATTTGATACAGGCGTGGGTGCGGACATGCACCTCAGATTCGATATGGCGTCGAGCATGTTTAGTTTTCCTAGATCATGGGTTGTGATGTCGTCAATCGACATCCGCTCACAAAATTGAAAGCCGTACGCTGGCCCTTTGCTCAATCAAGCAGGGCCAGCGCAGCGAGCGTTGCCCAACTAACCTGGTCGCGACGCACCTGCGTGGGGATTCCTTTCCATCACCGTCTCCTTGGCGTTGCTGCCTTTGTAATGGGACGTCGACCGACGTCTCCGTCGTCACCGATCAAACAGCGACCAGCGATTGGATACACAATATGTGATATATCAAGTAAGTCAAGTGAAAGGTACGGGAGGGTTTTCACCAGCGCGGGTAACTACGGAAGTTCCAGACAAAAAAAGGCCCGCAGGCAAGCCTGGCGGGCCGAGGCATGATGCGTGACAGGCAGTCCGCAACACGTACACGCAGTTATAGATGAAAGTTAAACGTAATGTAAAGGCGTTTTATTAATTATTTTGATAGCGGCCGACAGGGCAGGCTGAACGCAGTCATGTAGAGCCGCGGCCTGGTGGTGGAATATTCGCTACTCGGTTTCGAGCGCGCCGTCGGTATCGCGATCACCACGAAATGCACGCTTGAACGCGTCGGTTCCCTGCCAGATACTGTGACGATCCTTTCTGCCGCTTCAATGCGAGGTCACCGTGAACATCCTCTTGCCCGTGGACGGTAGCGAATTCACGCAGCGCACACTCGATTACATTGCGAGCCACGGCGCACTATTCGGACCGGGGCATACCTACACGGCATTTACCGCGGTCGCTCCGATTCCCGCGCATGCTGCGCGTTATTTGAGTCATGCCGTCGTCGATGAGTATTACCGTGATGAGGCCGAGAAAATACTTTCGCCGTTGCGCGAGTCGGCGAAACGCCATTCGCTTCCCATTGCGACGAAATACGCGGTGGGTCATGCCGGGGAAGCCATTGCCATATTCGCCAAGGCGGAACAGCAAGACCTCATTGTGATGGGTTCACACGGCCACTCGTGGATTGCGAACGTACTGCTTGGATCGGTGGCGACCGGTGTGCTGGCACGGTGTAACGTGCCGGTGCTGCTCGTTCGCTAGCGGGCTAGCTCACGTCCTCGTCTTCCATCTGTTTGCGTTTGCGGCGATCTTCATTCTCACGACGAGCGCGCAGACGCTGGCGCGAAAGAACGGCGATGATCTCGCCCGTCGTTGCGCCGGCAGGGACTTCGTTGCGGATTGTCTTGGGCACCATCGGCAGGCCCGCGCGGTGCCGTCGGAGCGCTTTGGCTATCGCGCTTCGACAATCCTCGCCGTGACAGTCCCATTCGTCACGGACTCTTTCGCAATATCGGCACTTGTCCATATTTCAACGGTTCAAATGCTGCTGGCCGCTCGGTCAGGCGTCTTCGGAAAAGAGCGACGCTTGCGAAAGCGCCGCTGCGCGCGAATCAGTACGCGCCGACACGATGAAGTCGTCCCGATTCTTCCCGACGATCCAATGCGGCGCTCGTCCGCGTCCGCTCCAGGTCGCGCCGGTGACGGGATCGCGATACTTCGGAGCGGCTTCGGCCTGAACCGGATTCGGTGTTGCCTTCCGGCCGACCAGTTCATGCAGCGTGATTCCGTACTCGCGCATCTTTTGCACGATTTCGATCATTGCGAGACGCACTTCCTTTGCTCGCGCTTCAGCCAACTGTTTTTCCAGGGCGTTGTGTTTTTCGAGCAACTCGGTGAGCTGCGGACTTTGATATGCCATAACGATATTGGGGAAATAGGATTGTCACAAACAAGAGAGGCTATCACGCGCGGGCGGACTCGTCTGGATGCATTGCTGCCGAGTTACCGCCCCGCTGTTCTCTATCAACCGTCTAGCTTGCCGCAGACCCAAGTGTTCACCCATTGCGACGGAACAGTTCGGCTGAAGTGTTCACAAGTGTGCATTCAAGCTGGCCGTAAAGTCTTCGATAATGGGATCACTGGTTCGTAACTGTATCGACAGCCCGCCGCCGGTTTTGTTGCTCTTCCCAGCAACATGAAATATCAGCGAGACAAATCTGCGGCTGCTGTCAACACCAAAAAGGTTTCGAACCGCATGCGTTACGTTTCGCGACGCGCACTCAGGAGCGGCAAAATGCGTGAATTCCGGTATTACGAACTCGATCGGCGCGATGTTCCCACTGGCTGGTTCATCGACCGTGCTCAAACCCTGAAGGTGATGCACGGCCAGATTTGGGTCACCGTCGAAGGCGAAGGCGGCGACATCTGGCTGCGCGCGGGCGAATCGCTCGAACTGCAGCCTTACTCGACGATCTGGGTCAGCGCGGCCGAAGAGGGCGGGCGTTTTTCGATGGCGTCGGTGTCGGCGCCGCGCAAGCACTGGGTCGAGCGCGCGATCGCGTGGTTTGCACGCCGCCCGTCGGCTACGCGCGTGATGGCGTCTTAAACGCAGGCGTATAAAAAAAACCCGGCCGCGGCCGGGTTCAACGTTCCCGCGCTCATATCGAGCGCGGTCACCTGCAAAGCTTCCAGTCGATTTACGCTGCGAGCAGCGAACGCAGCACGAAAGGCAGAATCCCGCCGTGCTTGTAGTAATCGACTTCGATCGGCGTATCGATACGCAGCAGCACGGCCACGCGTTTCTCGCTGCCGTCCTTGCTACGGATCACAAGCGTCACTTCCTGCTGCGGCTTGATGTTGTCGGTGAGACCTTCGATGTCGAAGGTTTCATCGCCCGTGATACCGAGCGTCTGCACGCTGTCGGTGCCCTTGAACTGCAGCGGCAGCACGCCCATGCCGACGAGATTCGAGCGGTGGATCCGCTCGAAGCTGCGCGCGACCACGGCCTTTACGCCGAGCAGTTGCGTACCCTTCGCCGCCCAGTCGCGCGACGAACCCGTGCCGTATTCCTCGCCCGCGAACACGACGGTCGGCGTGCCTGCGTCGATGTATTTCATCGCGGCATCGTAGATCGACAGTTGTTCGCCGCTCGGCTGATGGATCGTCAGGCCGCCTTCGACGCGCGCGCCGTCCGCTTTCGGCGGAATCATCAGGTTTTTGATCCGCACGTTCGCGAACGTGCCGCGCATCATCACGTCGTGATTGCCGCGGCGCGAGCCGTAGCTGTTGAAGTCGGCCTTCTGCACGCCGTTCGCCTTCAGCCACTTGCCCGCGGGCGAATCTTCCTTGATCGAACCCGCCGGGCTGATGTGGTCGGTCGTGACCGAATCACCGAAGATGCCGAGCGGACGCGCGCCCTTCACGGCCGGGATGCTGTCGGCCGGCTGCATCGAGAAGTCGCTGCCGAAGAACGGCGGCTCCGCGATGTAGGTCGACTTCGGCCAGTCGTAGACCTGACCCGTTTCGCCCGCGATCTTGCTCCACAGGTCGCCTTCCTTCGTGAGCTGCGAGTAGTTCTTGCGGAATGCGTCGGCGTCGAGCGCGAACTTGAGCAGCGAATGCACTTCCTCGCTCGTTGGCCAGATGTCGCCCAGGAAAATGTCGCGGCCTTCCTTGTTCGTGCCGACCGGCTCGGTCATCAGGTCGCGCGTGATGTTGCCCGCGATCGCGTATGCGACCACCAGCGGCGGCGATGCCAGGAAGTTCGCGCGGATGTTCGGGTGAATGCGCGCCTCGAAGTTGCGGTTGCCCGACAGCACGGCGGCCGCGACGATGTCGTTCTTGGTGATCGCGTCGTTCAGTTCCGGCGTAAGGTCGCCCGCGTTGCCGATACACGTCGTGCAGCCGTAAGCGGCGAGCGTGAAGCCGAGCTGGTCGAGGTAGGGCATGAGGCCCGTCTTCGTCAGGTACTCGGTCACGATGCGCGATCCCGGCGCAAGCGACGTCTTGATGTGCGGCGCGACCGTGAGGCCCGCTTCGACCGCCTTCTTCGCGAGCAGGCCGGCCGCGAGCAGCACGCTCGGGTTCGACGTGTTCGTGCACGACGTGATCGCGGCGATCAGGATGTCGCCGTTCTTCACGTTGACGCCGTTGGTCGTCGTGTACTGCGCGTTGAGATCAGCGGGCTTCTTCGCGAAGCCGTTTTCGCCGACCGGCTTCGAGAACAGTTCCGTGAAGTTCGACTTCACGTTGCCGATTTCGATGCGGTCCTGCGGACGCTTCGGGCCAGCGAGCGACGGCGCCACGGTGCTCAGATCGAGCGTGAGCGTCTTCGTGAAGTCGATGTCGCCTGCTTTCGGAATACCGAACAGGTTCTGCGCCTTGAAGTAGTTTTCGAAGGCCGAGATTTCCGCGTCGGTGCGGCCCGTGCCCCTGAAGTATTCAATGGTCTTTTCATCGACGGGGAAGAAGCCCATCGTCGCGCCGTATTCCGGCGCCATGTTGCCGATCGTCGCGCGATCCGGCAGCGACAGCGACGCCGTGCCTTCGCCGAAGAACTCGACGAACTTGCCGACGACCTTTTCCTTGCGCAGCAATTCGGTGACGGTCAGGACGAGATCGGTTGCCGTCACGCCTTCGCGCACCTTGCCCTTCAACTCGACACCGACCACGTCCGGCGTGAGGAAGTACACCGGCTGGCCGAGCATGCCCGCTTCCGCTTCGATGCCGCCCACGCCCCAGCCCACCACGCCGATGCCGTTGATCATCGTCGTGTGGCTGTCGGTTCCGACGAGCGTGTCCGGGTAGTACAGGGTGTCGCCGTTATCCGACTTCTTGTGCACGCCGCGCGCGAGATATTCGAGGTTCACCTGATGCACGATGCCGACGCCCGGCGGCACGACTTTGAAAGTGTCGAATGCCTGCATGCCCCACTTCATGAACTGGTAGCGCTCGTTGTTGCGCTGGAATTCCAGCTTCATGTTCAGGTCGAGCGCGTTCGGTTCGCGGAAGTGATCGATCTGCACCGAGTGGTCGACCACCAGATCGACCGGCACGAGCGGCTCGATCGCTTTCGGGTCCTTGCCCGCGCGCTTCGCGACGCCGCGCATCGCGGCGATGTCGGCGAGCAGCGGCACGCCGGTAAAGTCCTGCAGCACTACGCGCGCGACGACGAACGGGATTTCGTCGGTACGGGCCGCGATCGGCTTCCAGTTCGCGAGTTGCTCGATGTGCTCTTCGGCGATCTTCTTGCCGTCGAAGTTGCGCAGCACCGATTCCAGCACGATGCGGATCGACACCGGCAGGCGCTCGATCTTGACGTTCAGCTCTTTGCCGAGCTGCGGCAGCGAGTAGAACTTGCCTTTGCCGGAGCCGCTGTCGAATTCCTTAAGCGTTTTGTGGAGATTGTGGGCCATGATTTTTTTCCGTGGGTATTAAACGAGGAAATACCTTCGATGCAACGTTTCTGTTTGACTGACTAGATCACGTACAGATCGACGTATTCATTGACCGGCATCGCTTCGAGCTTTGCCTGATCGAGCGATACCGCGAGGATCGCCTGTTGCTGCTTTTGCGG
>NZ_FCOL02000035.1 GCF_001544515.1 Caballeronia terrestris | reverse complement strand
AGCCGTTGTGCCGCGTGTGCGTAGTAACTGCGCGGCGGGGCATCCTGCAATTGGCGATCCGTCTCGGTGTTCAGATGCTAAAGGTCGAAGCCGAAGACGTGACGCTTGAATCCAGTGTGGCTCCAACACTGCTGAAGATTGTTCGTGCCGTTCTGGAAGGGTCCGCCGCCCCAGTACCACGGACCAAACTCCTCGCCGCACTCAGGCGCCCAAGCGTCGAAGCCGTTGTCGTTTCGAAGCGGAATACGCCATTGCTTTTCGGTGCCTTTCTTCGCGCTGTAGCCCCAGTAAAAGCGGATGACGGGTGAATTGCGATGTTTTATGAGTCTACGACTTCCGGGTTTTTGAGTCGTCGGATCAATGGTTGAATATTCATTGGCCTTGATGTCGTCACGATTTAGCCGCTTGTTGAGTCCTTCGCACAGCGCTATTTCCGCATCGTCATACCACTCTCCCTCCGAATTCACCCCGTGCACAAAGATAACAATCCCCGGCAAATGCGGTGGAATCTCAACCAGCGCCCTCACTTGATAACTCACGGGCGTCATATACGATTCCCAAAACTGTCTTCCAAGATGATCGATCTGCATGGGCACGAGCCACGTGGCAACGTCGTGCTGATAGCGCTTCGGGGGGTGCTTACCCGCGTTCGCCGGGTCCATCGGCGCGGGGCTCGCATTCGGATGATTCGCGTCTTCGTCCATTAAGCCTCTCATTTTTTTGAGAATCGATAAATCCATCCCCAGCGCTAGCCTCTGTAATCTTGAGCGGACTGCGCGTGGAGTTCGTCACGCTGGGCTTTTGGGTATCGCACAAAAGCGCACGCGCAATTCAGCGCGAATCCATAAGTGGTCTGATTTGTGGGGGAGGCTGGCAAGTGGGTTGAAAGTGGCGATGACGCCTTGTACCTTGCGGCCCGTGCCTGTGGAGACTGATGAGCCAGAACGGCTCGGTGGTTATTCGTGAAGATCGCCGATCGGTTCAGATGGTCACTGTGCGGCATATCTGCAAGCGGGGGTGTCACCGTGATTTCAAGGCGTCTAGCGGCGCAGATCGCGCCAACGCCGGTAGAGCGAACGACGCTCACGTTTTTGACGCTGGCCGTGCGTGGCACATCGGCAGAGTACGTGCCGTGACGCGAAGAAGCTGCGAACTGATGCGCGGCGCAACGACTTACGCCGGTTCGTTCGGTGGTCGCACTCACGAGCTTTTCTCTCCCGTTAATAACTTTTTTGTGTTCGGGAGATTAGCTATTTGGCTGGATCTTGCTCAACGAGAAAAATCTGAATTCCTGAAAAATTCCGGCATTTCCGATAGATCCCGTAGTAACGCGCACGACAGAACCGTGCAACGCTACAACAAAAGATTGTCGGCGCTCTACACGAGATCACTCAGAGGTTCTGCGGTCGCTTTCATGACGGGCCAAGCGATCTCCTTTATGGTGCCCAGAGCGTTGGATTTGCCCCGGAAGGGACAAATCCAACAAGCCGGCATCAATACAACCGCCATCTGAGCACGAGCGCATGAAACGGTGTTCGATAGCGACCCCGAGCGCTAGCGTTGTGCTTTTACTTTGCAACGACCACCGGGATCCCCTTCAGGCTCGCAGCGCCCTTCATCTCGTCGAGCGACGCGCGCACCGCCGCGCCCGTCGCCGCCTCGATACGCAATTCCGCCGCCAGATCGCGCTCGCGGCGCTTGACCATCGCGAGGTTCGCGAGTTTCACGTGACCGTAGCCGCGCACGCGCTCATAAAGAGCGGCGAGCGCTTCCACGTCTTTCGCGTTATCGGCGGTGAGCGCGCCGAGCGCACGCGTCATCGTGGTTTCGTAATCGCCGGCGAGCTGGCGCTCCATGCGGCGCTCCAGCGTCTTGCCGAACGGATCGAAGAGACCGCCACGCAGGCCGCGGAACTTCGACATCGTCCCGAGCACCGGCCACAGCCATTGGCCAAACACCTTCTTGCGCGGCACGCCGCCATGCTCCGCCTTCGACAAAGCCGGCGGCGCGAGGTTGAATTTCACCGTGAAATCCTGCCCCGCCGTACCTTCAAACTGCGCTTCGAGCGCCGCGCGGAACGCCGGATCGGCGTGCAGGCGCGCGACTTCGTATTCGTCCTTCACCGCGAGCAGTTTGTAAAACGTCGTCGCGACGGCGCGGGTGATCGCGTCGTTCTTCGACGCCGCCGCCGCATTCACGAGCTTGCGATACCGCTCGACGTACTTCGCGCCGCCGTACTCCGCGAGACGCCGCTCGCGATCGGAGATCAGCGCGGGCAGCGGCATCGCGTTCATTTCGACGCGCGGCACCTGCGCCGTCTTGCGCAACGTGTCGAGCGCGTTCAGGTCGGCGGCGGCGAGGCGACCGATCGCGAACGCCAGCTTGTTCATCGGCACGGCGACGTTGTTCAGCTCGATCGCGCGCATCAGCGCCGCGTGCGACACCGGCACGAGGCCGAGTTGCCACGCGTAGCCGAGCATCAGGATGTTCGCGCCGATCGTGTCGCCGAGAAAACGCGTCGCGAGCGCCTGGGCGTCGCAGGTCTGCATGCGCTCGGCGCCGGCCGCGTGCCGCATCTTGTCGAGGAGCGCGTCGGCGTGGAGGTTCGCGTCCGGGTTTTGCACGAAGCTCGCGTTCGGAATCGCGTGCGTGTTGACGACGATCCGCGTGCGGCCGTGGCGCACCGTCTGCAACGCGTCCGCGCTCGCGCCGACCACCATGTCGCAGGCGAGCAGGATATCGGCCTGTTGCGTGTCGATGCGGACCTGATTCAGCAGCGCGTCGGTCGCGGCGAAGCGCACGAACGACAGCACCGAGCCGCCTTTTTGCGCGAAGCCCATGAAGTCGAGCACGGACGCGCTCTTGCCTTCCAGATGCGCCGCCATGCTGATCAGCGCGCCGACCGTCACGACGCCCGTGCCGCCGACGCCGGTGATCAGAATGTCGTACGGCGCATTATCGAGATGCTGCTTCGGCATGTGCAGCGCATCGACACGCCGCGCGAGTTCTTCCGGATCGAACGCATTGCCTGCCGCTTTCTTCAGCTTCGCGCCTCCGAGCGTGACGAAGCTCGGGCAGAAGCCGTTCACGCACGAGTAATCCTTGTTGCACGAAGACTGGTCGATGCGGCGCTTGCGCCCCAATTCCGTTTCGACCGGCTCGACCGACAGGCAATTCGACTGCACGCCGCAATCGCCGCAGCCTTCGCAGACGGCCTCGTTGATGAAAAGACGCTTGTCCGGGTCGGGAAACTCGCCTTTTTTCCGGCGACGGCGCTTTTCCGCCGCACACGTCTGGTCGTAGATCAGGACGGTGACGCCCGCCGTGTCGCGCAGGCGGCGCTGCACGGCGTCCATTTCGCCGCGGTGATGGAACGTCGTGCCGCGCGGGAACTGGTCTTCGTGACCTTCGTACTTTTCCGGCTCGTCGCTGACCACGACCAGCAGGGCGATGCCTTCCGCCTCGACCTGACGTGCGATCTGCGGCACGGAAATGCTGCCGTCGACCGGCTGGCCGCCCGTCATCGCCACGGCGTCGTTATAGAGAATCTTGTAGGTGATGTTCGCCTTCGCCGCGACCGCCTGGCGGATCGCGAGAATGCCCGAGTGGAAATACGTGCCGTCACCGAGATTCTGGAAGACGTGCGGCGTCTTCGTGAACATCGAGTGCGAGGCCCAATCGACGCCTTCACCGCCCATCTGGATCAGGCCGGTCGTGTCGCGTTCCATCCACGACGCCATGAAGTGGCAGCCGATCCCCGCCTGCGCGACCGAACCTTCCGGCACTTTCGTCGACGTGTTGTGCGGACAGCCCGAGCAGAAGTAGGGCGTGCGCTTCACGGAATCGGCGACGTTCGAGAGAATCTGCGGCGCGACGAGATCGACCACTTTCTCGCGGCGATCCAGCGCGGGCTTGTGGCGCGCGAGCCAGTCGGCGAACACGGGCAGCACGCGCGACGGGCGCAGCTCGCCGAGCGACGACAGCAGCATCGCGCCATCCTGCGCATGCTTGCCAACGATGATCGGCCTTGCGCCGCTCGTGCGGTTGTAGAGGTGATCCTTGATCTGCTGTTCGATGATCGGACCCTTCTCTTCGATCACGAGCACTTCCGACAGCCCTTCGACGAACGTCTCCAGCCGCGTGGTTTCGAGCGGAAACGAGAGGCCGACCTTGTAAATGCGCACGCCCGCCCGATCGAGATCCTCGACGGTAAGATCCAGCCGGCGCAGCGCTTCCATCAAATCGAGATGCGCTTTGCCACACGTCACGATGCCAACGTTCGCCTGCGCGCTCGGCGCAATCCACTTGTCGATGCTGTTCACGCGCGCGAAGTGGCGCACCGCGTCGAGCTTGGCGGCGAGCCGCGCTTCGATCGTGAGGCTCGGCAGGTCGGGCCAGCGGTTGTGCAGGCCGCCCGCCGGCGTGACGAAGTCGTGCGGCGCTTTCCAGGTGGTCTGGATCGCGTCGAGATCGACGGTCGAGCCGGATTCGACCGTCTCGGAAATGGCCTTGTAGCCGACCCACGCGCCCGAAAACCGCGACAGCGCCCAGCCGTAGAGGCCGAATTCGAGCATGTCCGCGATATTCGACGGATTCACGACCGGCATGCTCCAGCCGATCATCGCGTGATCGCTCTGGTGCGGCATCGACGACGACACGCAGCCGTGATCATCGCCCGCCACGACCAGCACGCCGCCGTGCGGCGACGAGCCGTACGCGTTGCCGTGCTTGAGCGCATCACCCGCGCGATCGACGCCCGGGCCCTTGCCGTACCACATCGCGAACACGCCCTCGACGGTCCGCTCGGCATCCGATTCGACGCGCTGCGTGCCAAGCACGGCGGTGCCGCCGAGTTCCTCGTTGATCGCGGGCAAAAAGCGCACGTCGTGCGATGCGAGCAGTTTCTTCGCCTTCCACAATTGCTGATCGACCATGCCGAGCGGCGAGCCGCGATAGCCGCTGACGAAACCCGCCGTGTTGAGATTGGCGGCGCGGTCGGCGACGCGCTGCATCAGGACGAGCCGCACGAGCGCCTGGGTGCCGGTCAGGAAGATGCGGCCGCGCGTGGCGGACAGGTTGTCGGTCAGCTTGTAGTCGGACAGGGCCGGGGTATGGCCGTCGTTAATGGCTTCGAAGGGAACGCGCGCGTTCATGAAGTCTCCGGCTTGAGTTATGTAAGTAGCGTGGGGTGCGCAAGGACTCCATTCTTCGCCGACAAAACCGGAATTTTTTTGCGGACTTCTCGCGGGTATCTCGTTATCGGAAAGGAAATCGTCGCTTTTCGGAGTCGAGGAGAGAGATTCACCCGCGCGGGCGTCGTGTACGCGTTAACCCGCACGTTTAGCGGGGCTTGTTGGGGTAACCTGAACAGCACCCAAACGCCCAAGGACGATCCGCCGATGAAGCTCTACTACTGGCCGAAAACGCGAGCCTTCCGCGCGCTGTGGATGCTGGAGGAACTGCGCGTGCCGTACGACTTCGCGTTCGTGAACATCCGCGCGGGCGATCAGAACGAGCCGGCGTTCTGCCGCGTCAATCCAATGTCGAAGCTGCCCGCGCTCGACGACGACGGCGTGACCGTCGCGGAATCGGGCGCCGTGCTGCTCTATCTCTCCGACAAATTCCCCGACGCGCAGCTCGGGGTACCGCCCGGCGATTCGCTGCGCGGGCGCTTCCTGCAATGGATGTTCTTCACCGGCGCGTGCCTCGAACCCGCGATGGCCGAGCGCATGACGGGCGCGCCGGGCA
Source organism: Caballeronia terrestris (assembly GCF_001544515.1). Lineage (GTDB taxonomy): Bacteria > Pseudomonadota > Gammaproteobacteria > Burkholderiales > Burkholderiaceae > Caballeronia > Caballeronia terrestris. The sequence continues at coordinate 51,727 of NZ_FCOL02000035.1, read as the reverse complement.
ACACGGTGAGCTTCGGCTGGGGCGATCTGGGTCGCGTCGAGCACGCGATCGAAGGGGCGCTGAAGGAAGGGCCGTGGCTCGTCGGCGAGCGTTTCACCGCCGCCGACATCCTCGTCGCGAGCACGCTGCAGATCGCCTACATGGCGAAGCTGATCGAGCCGGGCGGGGCGCTATCGGATTACGTCGATCGAGCGGTGGCCCGCGACGGGCACGAACGCGCGGCGGCGATCGATCATCGCGAGGCGGAGCGACTTTCACTCAAGCCGCATACGGGGACGGCCAGCGTGCGGCCTTGAGCGGCACGCTGCGTTCGAAGAAATTTCAGGGAAACGCGCGTGGCTTCGGAATACCCGCGCCCGCTTCGATATCGGCGATGGCCTGCTTGTGCGCGAGATCGATCGCGTCGGCGGCCTTCTCCAGACCGCCGTCGCCGCCGACCGTCGTCCACGTCTTGACGGCTTTTTCGTGATGGCGGATTTCGTATTCGGCGTCCCAGCGCGCGCCTTGCAGTTCGAGCGGCCGCACGTGGATCGCATAGACGCCATAGAGAAAGAGCTGTTCCGGCATGATGTCCTCCGATCCAGCCATGAGCGCCCGCGCGACGCGAGCGCCGCCGGCTGTCTGCTTATAGTTCGATTTCCCCGAGAATCCGGTGCGCAAGGGCGCGCGCTTCTTCGAGCGCCTCGGCTTCGTTCTCCGACGACGCATCGACTTCGTAGAGCGTCGCGTCCGTCTCCTCGCCGCCGTCGTCGCGCGCGAGCGAGACGAGACCCTGGTACTGGCCGGAGTCGGTGGCGCGCACGCCGAGCGTCGCGGTGTAGAGACCCTTCGTGTAGATCGTGTCGTCCATGTCCATGATGGCTCCGCGCAGAGGAAATTCATGCTAGCACGCTGATATGCAGCGTGCGTGACATGGACGGATGGACTTCGAACTATGGTTTGAGCAACGCCTCGACTTCTTCCAGCGACGGCGAGTGACCGCCCGGAAACCGGCACGCCGCCGCGCCCGACGCAAGCGCGAAACGCAGGTGCTCGCCCCAGCCGCCTTCGCGCGCCATCAGGCTGTAGAGCAGCCCGCCGATCGAGGCATCGCCCGCGCCGACCGTGTCCGCCACCTGCACCTGCGGCGGCTTCGCGCGAAACACCTCGTCGCCGACATAGAGCGCCGCCTCGCTCGACCCGCGCGTGACGAGCACGCTCGCCTGCGGGTTCATCGCGCGGACCTGCGCGAGCGCGTCCGCCTCGGGGATGCCGCGAAACAGCATGTGCAGGTCCTCGTCCGACACCTTGATCAGATCGGCGAGCGACGCCATGTTGCGCAGGATCGGCTCGTAGCCGGTTTCCATCAGATTGCGGTAGTTCGGATCGAAGCTGATTTTCACGCCGTGCTCGCGCAGTTGCGCGGCGAGCGCGGCGAGCGTCGCGCCGAGCGGCTGGCGCACGAGACTGATGCAGCCGAAATGCGCCCACTTGACCTGTTCCATCCAGCCGGACGGCAGCTTCGACGGATCGAAGGCAAGATCGGCGCCGTTTTCGCCCATGAAGTAATAGGTCGGCGGCTGCGTTTTGTGGACGATCGCGAGCAGCGGCGGACGCTCGACGCGCTGCATGAAACGCATGTCGAGACCGGCCGCGACGCTCGCGTTCCACAAGTCGTCGGAGAAATTGTCGACGCCGAGCGAGCCGGCGCAGGCCGTCGGCAGGCCGAGACGCGCCACCGCTCGCGCGACGTTCCAGCCCGCGCCGCCCGGACGCGAGAGCCACGTCGAAGTGTCGGTGCGGATCATGTCGGTGAGGATGTCGCCGGCCGAGACGAAGGTCGGAAGAGTCTGGGTTTCTGATGCCTTTTCTGATGCCATTTGTCTCACCGTTTGCTTGTGTCCGGCGCGCCGAGAGCGTTCAGCACCTCGTAGCACGCGCCCATCGTGTGGTAATCGGTCTTGCCGGCCGGGCTCTTTTCGTCGCCGTACTTGCGGTTGTCGCACGTCAGGATGCGGAACCACGCGCCGTATTCGTGATCGATGAAGTGCTCCCAGCTATAGCGCCAGAGCTCGTCGTAGCAGTCCCAGAACCGCTCGCGTCCCGTGCGCGCGCCTAGCAGCGCGGCGGCGGCGAAGCTTTCCGCCTGCACCCAGAAGTATTTGTCGTGGTCGCAGATGGTGTCGTCGGGGCCGAAGCCGTAGTAGAGGCCGCCGTGACGGCTGTCCCAGGCGCGGTTGAAGCCGGCGTCGAACAATTCGATGGCGCGCGGCGCAAGCCACGGCAACGCGCGATGGCGTTCGAGAATCAATAGGAGCTTGGCCCACTCCGTCTGATGGCCGGGCTGGAAACCCCACGGACGGAAAATGTTCGTGCTGTCGGATTCGTTGTAATGCCAGTCGAGCGACCAGTCGGGGCGGAAGTGCTCCCAAATCAGCCCGTTCGACAGCTTCGCCTGCCGCAGCGTGATGTTCCCGGCGATCTTTTCCGCGCGATCCAGATAGATGACGTGACCGGTCGCCTCGTAGGCGGCGAGGAGCGCCTCGGTCGCGTGCATGTTGGCGTTCTGCCCTCGATAGTCCGAAAGCTGCCAGTCGGGAGTGGCTTCGTCGGCGTAGAGGCCGGCGTCGGCGTCCCAGAAGCGGCGCTCCAGCAGATGAAACGTCTCGTTGATCATCGGCGTGGCTTCGTCGATGCCCGCCATCGACGCATGCGCGCACGCGAGCAGCACGAACGCGAGGCCGTAGCAGTGGCGCGTGCCGTCGAGCGTGCGTTTCGCGCCGTCGCGCCACTCGATTTCCCAATCATAGCCTTCGAGCGCGGCGTCCCAGTGGGCGTTGCGCAGGAACGCGAACGCGTGGCGGGCGTCGTCCTGGTACGCGGCGTTGCCGAAATGGCGGTAGGCCATCGCGTAATTGAAGACGAAGCGCGTGCTGCTGACGAGGTGGCGCGTCGTGCGGTCGTAGACGCGGCCGTCGTCCTTGAAATAGTGGAAGAAGCCGCCGGACGGGTCGCGCGCGGTGGGTGCGTAGAACGCAAGCGTGTCGCGCACGTGCGAGAGCAGGAAGTCGCGGCTGCGGAAGTCGATGGGCGCGGTGGCCGTGGTGGCGGTGGCGGCGTCCAGTGCGACGGTTGTAGCGGTCGAGTTCATGTCGTGGTCGAGCCGGAGCTCGCGCGAGGGATGAAATTTACCGGCACCAGCGTGTCGGCCGGGTCGAGTGAGTTCAGGTTGTCTTCGAGCAGCAGCTCCACGCCGCGCCGGCCGAGCGCTTCCTTGTCGACCGTCACGGTGGACAGCGGCGGTGTGCTCTGCGCGGCAGCCGGAATATCGTCGAAACCGACGAACGCGATGTCCTCCGGCACCCGCAAGCCGTGCGCGACACAGACGCGCATCGCGGCGAGGGCTGCTGCATCGTTATAGGCGAAAACGGCGTCGGGGAGCGGATTCGATTGCTCCCGCGCCTGCACGATCAGGCGTTCCATGGCGTCGGCGGCGGCCAGGTCAGCGGCGAGGCCGGGCTGCGTGTTGATTTCCAGCATCGGATCGAAGAGCAGTCCCGCCTCGAAATACGCGAGCCGGTAGCCGAGCGCGCGCTGCGAGATGCTGTGATGCGCGAGCGATCCGCCGATGAATGCGACGCGCCGCCGTCCGAGCGCGAACAGATGCCGCATCGCGAGCGACGCGCCCTTGATGTTGTCGATATTGACGGAGCGGAAACCGGGCGCGCGCAGGTCGATGAGGATGGTCGGCCGGTTCAGCGAATGCAGGTGGACGAGCAATTCCGGCTCGACGAAGCCCGCGACAGCGATGGCGTCCGGCGCGTGCAGGCGCATTTGCTGGGCGAGATCCTGTGTCGGACCGGCGGTGAGCACGGACGGCACGAGTCTGCGTTCGCGGCATGCTTCCTCGAAGCCGTTCAGGACGTGCGAGAAAAACGGGCTGACGGAGAAATTGTTGTGCTGCCGGTGCAGGAGAAAGGTGACGCGGCGGATGCGGGTGCGCAGTTGCGCGGAATCGTAGCCGAGCTGCTGCGCGACTTCGACGACACGAACGCGCGTTGCTTCGGACAAGCCTGGCTGGTTTTTCAGCGCTCTCGACACGGTGCCGATCGATACGCTGGCCGCACGCGCGACATCGCGAATGGTGGTGCCCATCTGGTCTCTGTGTCCTGTTTATCGTCCGACGGCGGGTTCGCTTCGTTGCGGCGATTGTATAGTAAAAAATACGCTCAAAAACGAATCATGGACCTAGAGAAAACCAGTAGAGGCTTGTTCTGTATGGGATTTGTCGGTTATACGTTGTTTAGTAAAAAGGTTTAAACAGCTTCCCGCCGATGCACCGACGATGAATCCGACGACCACACGTCGAGGATCATGTCCTCGTCCTGATAGTGCGACAGGCGCGCGAGCGGCAGCTTCACGCTCAGCTCGTCGTGGACAAAGTCGCCGGAGTGCGGCCAGCCTTCGATCGGCTGCCGCCAGTGGCACGCGATCACCGTCCCGCCCGGCGCGAGCGAGTCGGTCAGCCGGTCGGCGAGGCGTGTGAGTTGGCCGTCGTCCAGGTAATAGGCGAGTTCGCTCACCACTAGCAAGTCGAAGCGGCCGTCCGGCCAGTCGTCAGGCACCGAGCGCTGCTCGATCCGCACGTTGCTCAAGTGCGCGACGCGTCGGCGCGCGTGCTCGACGGCGTCGGCGTTCATGTCGGCGGCGAGCAGCGTGTCGCAGCGTGTGGCGAGTTCGGCCGTCAGCTCGCCGGTCGCGCAGCCGGGCTCGTAGGCGTTCGCGTACCGCTCATCGGGGAGCATCGCGAGCGTGAGCGCCCGCTTGCGGCGTTCGTACCAGCGCTCGCGCAGGAGCCAGGGGTCGTCGCTTTGCTGATAGAGGCCGTCAAAGTATTCTTGGGCGTTCGGCTCGCGACTCATATCAAAACCACCTCGTAAGGCCGCGTTAGTCGCGCGAGCACGTGATCCGGCAGGATCGGCGCGCGGCCGGTGGCGGCATCGGGTTCGAGCTGGCTGCGGAACGCCTCGACGGCGTGGAGCTTGCGCGCGTGGGTATCGGTGTCGAGGACGATGCGGCGCGCACGGCTCCACGGCACGCGCGAATCGTCGGGGGATGCCCAGTGCCACGTCCACACCGGAATCTCGACGAACGGCAGGTCGCGCCGCTCCGCCTCCGACGATACCGCCCGCCCGACTGCCTCGTGATCCGGATGACCGTCGTGGCGCCAGGTGCCGAAAACCACATCGCCGGGACGCAGATGTTCGCCGAGCGTTGCCGCTAGTTGCGCTTCGGACCGCTCGACGCTGCCGTCGGGCAGACCGAGCCGCAGCGTCTGGACGTAGCGCATGTGCAGGCGCTGCAAGGCTTCGCGCGTTTCCTGCGGGCGGACGTCGGCCAAGCGCTCTTTCGGCCAGACGGGCGAGCCCGGATGGCTCGCGGTGCCGTCGGTTACGGCGACGATCAGCACCTTGCGCCCCAGCGCCGAGAGTTTCGCAAGCAGGCCGCCGGTGCCGAGCACTTCGTCGTCCGGATGCGGTGCCACGATGACCGCGCGCGCGCCTGCGGGCACGAGCGTCGCGGGATCGACTTCCGGCAGCGTGGAAAGCCGCGCCCAGCTTTGCCAGGTGGCCTCCGACGTGCCGTCGCCGGCGATCACGCGATCTTGGTTGTCGTTCACGATTACAGCTCCCATGATCCGTGTTTCTCGTTCACGATGCGCTCAGCGAGCGCGGCTTCGTCGCGCTCCGCGTGGCTTTGCCGGATAAACACGGGAAGGTCCGCCATCAAATGGGCGAAATGCTCGTTGCGACAGAGCGGCGCGGCGCCGAGCGCGCGCCCTGCGTGGGCAAGGACGTCGGTTGCGGCGCGTTCCACCACGAGCCGCGCGCGCAGCGCCGGTGTGACAGCGTCGGCGCGAGGTTCGCGATCGAAGCGCGCGGCGGTCTCGCGCAGGAAGCTAGCGGCGCTGCCGAGCGCCGTATCGATCGCGCCGAGATGCGCGAGTTTGTGCGGATCGGCGCGCCGGGCGGCGTCGCGTCTGACGAAATCACCGATCGCCGATGCCGCGCCGAGCCAGCATGCCGCAATGCCACCGCCCCCTTGCCAGAAGCCGGGCCGCTCGAGATAGGCGCGTGGGGCGCCGATCTGCACGGCGCGAGCGTTGTCGAAGTGCACGTCGACGCTCGCGCTCGCGCTCATGCCGACCGCGACCCAGCCCTCGCTTGTTACGCGCACGCCCGCCTGACGCAGGTCGACGGCGGCGAGGATAGACTCGTCGCGTTCGTTCCAGGCCGTGACCAGCGCGTGCGTGATGAACGCGGCGCCGGAGCACCACGCCTTCGTGCCGTGCAGCGTGATGCGGTTCTCACCGTTTGAGCCGTCTGCGCTTTTTGCCCCGAGGCGTGCGTTCGGCGGTTCGGCGGCCCAGACGCCCCAGGCGTTGCCTTCGCCGGGCTCGATGCCGTTCAGTTCAGCGAGAATCGCGAGCGCATCCGTGTGGCCTTCGTACAGTTTCACGAGCGCCAGATCGCACGCCGCGACCGCGCCGAGCATCTTCCACCGTTCGAGCGTTGCGCCGCTTCCAGGCTGCGGAATGCGGTCGAAACCCGCGTCGATGAGAGAGCGCAACGCTCCAGCCGTCTCTTCCGCCGAGCCGCGCGCAAAACGCGATTCGCGCAGGAACGCCTGCAAATCGGCTGGCCGGTTCATGACTGCTGGCATGGCGCCCCTCGAAGACTGCGTTCGGTGCGTGTGTTCAACATATTGGTTCTCCCTGTCGGCCCTGCCGTGACTTTGTGCTGGACAAAGTGTGGCAATGCGCATGCCCGGGCGCCAGTCGGCCGGATGGAATACGCCGAACGCACGATTTCTTGCTTTGAGCCTATGTCGGTTGGACGAATCGACAGACCCGGCCGCGCAGATTCAAATAGCAAAAAAGCCGCACGAGGCGGCTTTCAGGGCTTTTGCGGGAGGCAGCAGTGGAATTGCAAACTTCAGCGACGCACCGGTGCGGCCGCGCGCTCGGGCTTGCGCGCTTTCTCGGCGGCCGTGCGCCGCGCGCCCCAACGTTGCGCCAGAACGGCACACACCATCAACTGGATCTGGTGGAACAGCATCAGCGGCAACACTACCGCGCCGACCGTTTGAGAGGCGAAGATGACCTTCGCCATCGGAATGCCGGACGCGAGGCTCTTCTTCGAGCCGCAGAAGATGATCGTGATCTGATCGGCGCGGCTGAAGCCCAAGCGCTTGGCGGCGAACGCCGTCGCAAAAATGGCGAGCGCGAGCAGCACGATATTGACGACGAGCAATCCGCCGAGCGTGGCAAGCGACATCGAATGCCAGATACCTTCGTTGACGGCCTCGCTGAACGCCACGTAGACGACGAGCAAAATCGATCCCTGGTCGACGAATTTCAGCATCGCGCGATTGCGGTCGATCCATTTGCCGATCGCCGGCCGCAGCGCCTGGCCGGCGATGAACGGCACGAGCAGTTGCAGCGTGATATTGCCGACCGTGTGCCAAGGCGAGCCGGTCGTCGCGCCGTGGCTGTGCACCACGAGCCCGACGAGCGCCGGCGTGATGAAGATGCCGAGCAGACTCGACGCCGACGCGCTGCACACGGCGGCGGGCACGTTGCCCTTCGCCATCGAGGTGAACGCGATCGACGATTGCACCGTGGAAGGCAGCGTGCAGAGGAACAGGATGCCCATGTAGAGCTCGGGCGTGACGAGCGGCGTCAGGATCGGCTTGAGCGCGAGGCCGAGGAGCGGGAACATTGCGAACGTGCTGAGCAGCACGACAATATGCAGCCGCCAATGCGTGGCGCCCGAGACGATCGCCTCGCGCGAGAGTTTCGCGCCGTGCAGAAAAAACAGCAGGCCAATGGCGAAATTCGTCAGCCAGTTGAAGGCGACCGCGACCGTGCCCCGGCACGGCAGAAGACTCGCGACGATGACGGTGCCCACGAGGGCAAGCGTGAAGTTATCGGGGAGAAGTTTTGGGCGCGCCATCAAAATCTCGCACTCGAATGTGCATAGGGGTTGCGAAAAAACCGGGCGTTGCTTGCACGCCGTCGATCCAGCACGGTCGTGCAAAACGTCAAGTCAGGAAAACCAGTATTTTCGCTGCTTTGTTATTTAACGCGCAAATATCATTTAAGTGGTCGATTAATGTAATTCCGGTATGGACTCCGGGTCGGGAGAAGCCGAACACGCCACGTTCGAGCCCGCGCGAAAATGGTCATCTCATCACACGATTCAGCGTTTCCACGCATGCCTGAAACGCCAAAAAACCGTGTAGTAACATGGTGTTACAACCATTGAGCAGGTCTAACACTTTTTGGCTCGACTACGGCCTCGCGGGGCCATAAATTGTCGATACACCGGTTGCCGGGTGTGCCCATTCTCCGCAATGGGGCATCCGCAAAGCTCCGACAACGACCGGTCGCTTGGTCGTCCGCGCGAGTTTTTCGCCGCCCGAGAAGCCGGATCAAGTCGGACAATACGCAGTATCGACATGGCGCCCAGAGGCTTTCGCAAGACGTTTCGATGGTTTGTTGCCACCGCGATCGGTTCGGTCACGGTGGTGGCGTCGCTTGCGCTCGCCGGTACGCCGGGTGGCGTCTGGCTGACCGCTGGCGGCCCGGCCGAACGCGCTGCGCCCAGCAGCGACCTCGCGCACAAGGCGCCCCAGACGCTGCGCTTCACGCAGGTCGGCGCCAAGGATGGCCTGACGCCGATCAGCGCGGAAGTGCGCGGCGTGCCGCGCGCCGAGCAAGCGGTGCCGATGCGCGGCTCCGGATCGATCCGCGCCGACATTGCGCGCTACAACGAGGAACGCAGCATTCCTCGTCCGCAGAGCCGTCCGGCCGACGACTCCCGCGCACCTTCCAACGCGACTTACCGCAATTAACCTGCGGTCGAGCCCACGCGTCGTCTCCTTCTCCAGAACAAAAAATTAATGCCGCGTCCAGACTTCCCGCGTCTGTGACGTAAGCGCGCCACACTCGCGCACAAGAACCCTCGCAACAATTCCCCTCTTTTTTGCGCACACCGACAATGCGGCCTGCGCGCGCCATCTCATATTCATCGATCGTTCGTTTTACCGCGCGCGGCCCCGTGGCATGGGGCGCAGGCGCGTTGTAAGCATCGCGTATCGATCGTGAATTCGCGTCGCGAAAGAAGTGCGACGAGCCCTTAGTACTGGAAGCGCTATACCCGCAATAACCAAAAAGATTTTTGACCGGAAAAATGATCCGTAAAGATGGTCCCGCTCCAGAGAAGGCCGCAAGCCCAGCGGTACAACCCATCACGCCGGTCTGACGAGGCAAGTCATGAGGCTTGCCCGCCAACGCTTTAACTTTTGACAAACGACAGGAGAGTTCATGAAGCCAACCGTCAACCGTGCGCTTAAGGCAACGGTCAAGGCCACCGTAATCGCCGCCACGTTCGGCATGCTTGCGGCCGGCTCGGCGCAGGCGCAATCGAGTGTTTCGCTTTACGGCCAGGTCGACGAATGGGTGGGCGCCACCAAGTTTCCCGGCAGCGATCGCGCCTGGAACGTGAGCGGCGGCGGCATGTCGACGTCCTACTGGGGCTTGAAGGGCGCCGAAGACCTCGGCAACGGCTACAAGGCGATCTTCACTCTCGAAAGCTTTTTCCGCGCCCAGAACGGCCAGTTCGGCCGCTTCACCGGCGACACGTTCTTTGCGCGTAACGCCTACGTCGGCATCCAGGCGCCGTACGGCACGTTCACCGCCGGCCGCCTGACGACGCAACTCTTCGTCTCGACGATCCTGTTCAACCCGTTCATCGATTCGTACGTCTTCTCGCCGATGGTCTACCACGTGTTCCTCGGTCAGGGCACGTTCCCGACGTACACGACGGACCAGGGCGTGGTCGGTGATTCGGGGTGGAACAACTCGGTGCAGTACACGACGCCCGACTTCAGCGGCTTGTCCGGCAGCGCGATGTACAGCTTCGGCAACCAGGCGGGCGACGGCCGCTCGAAGAAGTACAGCGCGCAGTTCCTGTACTTCCACGGCCCGTTCGCGGCGACCGGCGTCTACCAGTACGTCAACTACAACAACACGCCGGGCGATCTCTCGACGCTCGTCGCGGGTTACAAGAGCCAAAGCGTCGCGCAGGCGGGCGCCTCGTATGACCTGAAGTACGTGAAATTCTTCCTGCAGTACATGTACACGAAGAACGACATCGAAACCGGCAGCTTCCACGTCAACACGGGGCAGGGCGGCGTGACGGTGCCGGTCGGGCCGGGCACGGTGATGGCGTCGTATGCATACTCGCGCAGCAACGGCGGCCTCGACCAGACGCACAAGAGCTGGGCGGTCGGCTACGACTACCCGCTTTCGAAGCGCACCGACGTCTACGCCGCGTACCTGAACGACAAGTACACGAGCATCTCGTCGGGCAACACGTACGGCGTGGGCCTGCGCGCAAAGTTCTAAGCGCAAGGCGGTACGCCAAAACGACAACACCGCGTCCTGGGACGCGGTGTTTGTTATCAAAGGCTGGGTTCAGGCGACGCCGATTCGCGCCTTCGCCTCGTCATACTCCTGCTTCAGCCGCGCAACGAGCTCGCCGACGCTCGGCACGTCGTGCATCAGCCCGACGCCCTGTCCCGCGCCCCAGATGTCCTTCCACGCCTTCGTCTTGCTCGAGCCGTCGCCGAAATTCATCGCGGTCTTGTCCGATTCGGGCAGCGCCTCGGGATCGAGCCCCGCGTTCACGATGCTCTCGCGGATGTAGTTGCCGTGCACGCCGGTGAAGAGGTTCGTGTAGATGATGTCGGCGGCGCTCGCATCGACGATCGCGCTCTTGTAGCTCTCGTGCGCATGCGCCTCGCGCGTCGCGATGAAGCGCGTGCCCATGTACGCGAGGTCCGCGCCCATCGCCTGGGCGGCGAGGATCGAGCCGCCGTTCGCAATCGATCCGGAGAGCACGATCGGGCCGTCGAAAATACGCCGCACTTCGCCGACGAGCGCGAACGGCGAGGTCGTGCCCGCGTGTCCGCCCGCGCCCGCCGCGACGAGGATCAGTCCGTCGACGCCCGCTTCCAGCGCCTTCTGCGCGTGGCGGATGTTGATCACGTCGTGCAGCACGATGCCGCCGTAGCTGTGGACGGCGTCGATCATCTCCTTGACCGGTGCGCGCAGGCTCGTGATGAAGATTGGCACTTCGTGCTCGACGCACACGCGCACGTCCCGTTCGAGCCGCGCATTGGACTGATGGACAATCTGGTTTACCGCGATCGGCCCGATGTTCGCGTCCGGATGAGCCGCCTTGTGCTCGGCTAGCGATGCCTGGATCTGCGTGAGCCATTCGTCGAGCAATTCGGAAGGGCGCGCGTTCAACGCCGGAAACGACCCGACGATGCCCGCCTTGCACTGTGCGAGCACGAGTTCGGGATAGCTGACGATGAACATCGGCGAAGCCACGACCGGCAGCGCGAGATGTTGCAGGACGGCGGGTAATGCCATGACGTGTGTCTCCTGTTTTGGCGTGCGATGCGTGGGTCGGTGAATTCTACGACCGTCGCCCGAAAAAATCGCACGCCAGGATTATTTTGAGAAATCGGGGCGTTGAACGGAACGTCACGCGCCACTATAGAACGATCGTTCGATTATAGGCGATTCGGCGGCGAGGCGATGCTGGGAGGATTCCCGAGGAAGTCTTCGGTTTCGTCGAAAGTCATGCTGGTCAATCGTTACGCGGCGTGTGGCGCGCATACAATGATCCGCACCCGTCACGACGAGAACGCCACCATGCCCTTCGAGGACTATCAGCCGTTTCGTGTCGATGCCGCCGGCCCCGACATTTTCGGGATGAAGGGCGGCAGCGGGCCGCCGTTGCTGTTGATGCATGGCCATCCGCAGACGCATGAAATCTGGCACAAGTGCGCGCCGGTTCTCGCGCAGCATTTCACGGTGATCGCGACCGACTTGCGCGGCTACGGCGCGTCGGGCAAGCCCAAGAGCGACGCCGAGCACAAGCCGTATTCGAAGCGCGCGATGGCCGCCGATCAGGTCGCGGTCATGCGCCACTTCGGCTTCGAACGCTTCCTCGTATGCGCGCACGATCGCGGCGCGCGCGTCGCGCACCGGATGGCGCTGGATTTCCCCGAAGCCGTCGATCGTCTGATGCTGCTCGACATCGCCCCGACGCTCGCGATGTACGAAGCGACCAATCGCGAATTCGCGACGGCGTACTTTCACTGGTTCTTTCTGATCCAGCCGTCGCCGCTGCCGGAACTGCTGGTCGGCGGGAATACGAATGCGTATATCGAGCGCGTGATGGGCAGCCGCCACGCGGGGCTCAAACCGTTCGCGCCGCACGCGTTGCAGGCTTATCGCGATGCGCTTGCGTCGCCGGGGGCGGTGTTCGCGATGTGCGAGGACTACCGCGCGTCGGCATCGATCGATCTCGAACACGATCGCGCGGATCTTGAACGGGGACACAAGATCGCGTGTCCGCTGCGCGTGCTGTGGGGCAAGGAGGGTGTGATCGAACGCTGCTTCGAACCGCTCGACGAATGGCGCCGCGTCGCGCGCGATGTCAGCGGCCGCGCGCTGCCTTGCGGCCACTACATTCCCGAAGAAGAACCTCAGGCGTTACTTGAAGAGGTGCTGTCGTTCTTTGAAGCGAGCGAGCGTTGAGCGGTTATCTGCCGTAAATGTGCGCGTTAAAATTTTGTAGGGAAAGCACCGATGCACGTCATTCTGGCTCGCGTTACGATGCAATCGACGCTGATCACGTCTATAAATTACGCCGCTTGCCGTAGCTGACAAGCGGCTTTCTTTTTGCCCGCTTCTTGTTGTTCAAGCAGCGAGAATCGTCTCGCCATCGATCCGCACGGCGCCGCCGCGCGCCAGTTCTTCCACGCACTGTTTCAGCAACGCAGGCCGTGCTTCGGGCAGAGCGAGCAGCCCCGCGGCGGCGCGCATCACACGCGCGGATGCGGTCAGGTTCAGCAACGCATCGAACGGCATGGCGCGCATTTCCATCAGCTTGAACACGATCAGCACCTTCAGCGCGTTCTTCGCGTTGCGCGCGGGATCAGCGCGCAGATAGTCGAGCCGCGACGATGCGGTGTCGAGCGCGCGCGATACGTCGGTGAACGGCGCGCCGTGGCCCGGCACGACGGCGCGGACATCGAGTGTCGCGATCAGGTCGAGCACCGCGCGCTGCTCGGCGAAACCGCTTTCGCCTTCGAGTTCCGGGAAGATCACGCCGAAGCCGTTTTCCCACAACGCGTCGGCGCTGATGAGGATGCGTTCGTCGGCGCAATAGAGCATCAGCGAATGTGGATCGTGCCCGGGCGCGCCGAGCGCGGACCAGTCGAGGCCGCCGAGTCTCAAGCGCGATCCGGCGTTAAGCGTGCCGCTGAATGCGAAACGATCGCAACGCTGGCCGGTCGCGCGGAAGGTGAGGGCGTCCTCGTCCCAGTCGCGAACTACGTCGGCTTCGGTCGATGGGATCAGCGTCTCGCAAGCGTAGGCGGCTTGCAGCAGCGCGTTGCCGCCGCAGTGGTCCGAGTGCAAATGCGTGTTCACGATCAGGTCGAGCTTGCGTGCGCCGAGTGCCTGCTGCACGAGCGCGAGCGTTTGCGGGGCGTGCGTCGCGTAGCCGGTATCGACGAGCGCGGTGCATTCGTCGTCGATGAAAAGCACGTTGTTCGACGACAGCCAGCCGCGCTCGAACACGCGCATCGATGCGGGAAAGGCGATCATTCGCGCCGCTCCTTGGGCATGACGACGATCGTCGCAGTCGTTTTCATCACCGTCTCGCCGTGCTGATTGCACGCCTCGCCTTCGAGCGTGACGAGGTCGCCTTTGAGGCCCGGCTTCCACTTGGCATCGGTGACGTGCCACGTCATCGTGAGCACGTCGTGCGCTTTCACCGCGCGCGTCAGCTTCACGCCGAATTCGAGGCCGAGCGGCTGCGCGTATTGCGAGAAGTGCGTGGCGAGCATCGCCATCATGTGCGCGGTCGGCTGTGTGCCCGATGCGATCAGTGAACCGAAACGGCTCGCTGCGGCGTAGGTGTCGTCGTGATGCAGGGGGTTCTGGTCGTTCACGAGCGTCGCGAACGATTTGATCGAATCGGGCGGCAAGGAAAGTGTCGCGGAAAAGCGCTCGCCGATCACGACGACACGCGCGCCCTTGCGACGGCTCTGGCTCCTGTGCAGCACCGCCTGCTTCGCCGCGTCATCGAGCGCCGACCACTGCGCGATTTCGTCGATCGTGCGAAAGCAGCCGTCGCAGAAACCGGTCGCCGGGTTCATCCGGCAGACGTCGATACACGGCGACGCGACCGCGTTCATGCAGGCTCGCGCAACGCGACATCGACGACGGGCGCGCCTGTCAGCGCTACGAGATCCTGCGGCGTGAGATTGAACACCGCGTGCGGATGGCCGGCAGCGGCCCACAGGCTGTCGAGCGCGAGCAGGTCTTCGTCGATCAGCGTGACGGGCGGGCTCGCGTGGCCGATCGGGCAGACGCCGCCGATCGCATAACCGGTCTTCTCGCGCACGAACTTCGCGTCCGCGCGCGCCAATGCGCCCACGCGCGCCGCGACCTTCTTTTCGTCGACTCGATTCACGCCGCTTGCGATCACGAGCACCGGCGCGTCGTCGTCGCGGCGGCGAAAGAGGATCGACTTCGCGATCTGCGCCACCGAGCAGCCGAGGCCCGCCGCCGCTTCCGCCGACGTCTTGCCGGTTTCCGGCAGCATCACGACGGGGCTCGCGTGGCCGCGCTCCTGCAACAGCAAGGCGACGCGCCGGGCCGAATCGGGCAACGCGTCGAGGTTCTGCATGTCGTTCATTGTGTCCTTTCCGAATGGTTTAAACGCAGGGCGCCACACCGTCGCGTTTCTTCGCGAGCAGCGCACGGCCCGCACGCGATGCGCTCGGCTTGCCGATCGCGCGCGAGATGAAATCGCCGATTTCGATCAACTGATCGAGGTCGATGCCCGTCTCGATGCCGAGGCCGTTCATCAGGTAGACGACGTCCTCCGTCGCGACGTTTCCGGTCGCGCCCTTCGCATACGGACAGCCGCCGAGCCCCGCGACCGACGCGTGATAAATCTCGATCCCTTCCTGCAACGCCGCATAGATGTTCGCGACGGCTTGCCCGTAGGTATCGTGGAAGTGGCCCGACAGTCGCTCGCGCGGAAACACCTTCGACACCGCCGCGACCACTTCACGCGTGCGCTTCGCCGTGCCGACGCCGATCGTATCGGCGATATCGATTTCGTCGCAGCCGAGCGCCTTCATCCGCTCGACGACATCGACCACCGATGCCACCGGCACCTCGCCCTGATACGGGCAGCCGAGCGAGCACGAGATGCTGCCGCGCAGCCGCACGCCCGCTTCCTTCGCGGCTTTCGCGACCGGCTCGAAGCGCGCGATGCTCTCCGCGATGCTGCAGTTGATGTTCTTCTGCGAAAACGCCTCGCTCGCCGCACCGAAGATCACGACTTCGTCGGCTTTTGCTTCGAGCGCGCCTTCGAAGCCGCGCATGTTCGGCGTGAGCACGGAGTAGATCGTGCCGGGGCGGCGCGCTATGCCGGCCATGACGGCGGCGCCGTCGGCCATCTGCGGCACCCACTTTGGAGACACGAACGACGCCGACTCGACGTTCTGCAAGCCGGCTTGCGACAGCCGGTTCACGAGTTCGATCTTGGTCTCGGTCGCGACGAATTCCTTCTCGTTCTGCAAGCCGTCGCGCGGCCCGACTTCGACAATTTTTACTTTGGTGGGGGCCATGCTTTGTCTCCTATTTGCAGCTCTTGTTGCGACTAATACCCGCGCTTCAAATCGACGATACCGCCGATCGGCTCGCCGCGCTCCATCGCTTTCACTTTCTGCGCGATCTGCACGATGCTTTCCTCACGCAGCGTCTCGGCTGAGATATGCGGCGTGATCGTCACGCGCGGCGTCCGCCAGAACGGATGATCGGCGGGAAGTGGCTCCGTGTGGAAAACATCGAGCGTCGCCGCCGCGATCTGGCCGCTTTCCAACGCGTGCAGCAAGTCCTCATCGACGAGATGCGCGCCGCGCGCGAGATTCACCAGATACGCACCGTGCGCAAGATTCGCAAACGTCCGGCGATTCAGCACGCCTTCGGTGTCGGGCGTGTGGGGCAGCAGGTTGATCAGCACCTTCACGCCATCGAGGAACGCGTCGAATTGCGCATCGCCCGCGTAGGTCGCCACGCCGTCGACTTGCTTCTCGCTGCGGCTGTATCCGCGCACCGGCACGCCGAGCGCCGTCAGCGAACGCGCGACTTCCGTGCCCAGCACGCCGAGCCCGAGCACGCCTACCGTGAAACTCGCGCGCGGATGCGTCTTGAGCTTTTCCCAGCCTCCTTCGCGCTGCAGCGTGTCGTATTCGTCGAATCGGCGCATGTAGCGCAGCACCGCGTGCGTCGCGTATTCGACCATCTGCTGCGCCATGCCGGTGTCTTCGAGCCGCACGAGCTTCGCGTTCGGCGGCAGCGTGCCGGGCTCCTTGCGCTCGACGTCGAGAATCGCATCGACGCCCGCGCCCAGGTTGAACACCGCTTTCAGGTCCGGCCGGTTCGCGAACAGTTCGCGCGGCGCGCGCCAGACGATCGCGTAATCGGCGGGCGCGGTGTCGCCGGGTTGCCACTCGCGCAAATCGGCCTCAGGCAATTCGCGCGCAAGATCGTGCATCCAGAGTGCGGCATCGGCGTGCTGTTCGTAGAAGAGGATCTTCATGTCACTTCGCAAAGAGGCTGCCGATGTCCGCGAACGCCTTGAATTCGAGCGCGTTGCCGCAGGGATCGAGGAAGAACATCGTCGCCTGCTCGCCGACTTCGCCTTTGAAGCGGATATGCGGCTCGATGATGAACTGCGTGCCGACGCCTTGCAGACGTTCCGAAAGCGTATGCCAGTCGTCCATCGACAGTACGACGCCGAAGTGGCGCACCGGAACGTCGTCGCCATCGACGGCGTTCTTCGCGGGCGGCCGCACTTCACCGGGCGCGAGATGCGCGACGAGTTGATGGCCGAAGAAATCGAAATCGACCCACTCGGGCGAGCTGCGTCCTTCCGGGCAGCCGAGCAGATCGCCGTAGAACGCGCGGGCGTTCGCGAGGCTCGTCACGGGGAAAGCGAGGTGGAACGGCTGCAGCGTTCGGAGGGTTCTCGAACGGTCCGCAGCGGCGGGTTGATCGGTGGACACACCAGGCAAATCTGACATACGGCCTCCGAGTTGGGTTTGACTTCATTTTACGGTCTTGCCCGTGCGTGCGCTCCACGCGCGAACCGCATCGCCATAAACAAATGACGAAATATTGGTTCGTCCGCGTGCGGGCGCACCGGAGAATGCTTCATGAGAGGAGCCGGCCAATGCCGGCAGCGAGGTCGATATGAACAGATGCAGGTCAGGCTGGCCGCCGCGGCTCGTGACCGTGCCCGGCTTGCACGGCAGCGAGGGCGCGCACTGGCAGACGTGGCTGGAGCGGCAGTATCGGCGGTCGGCGCGCGTCGAGCAGGCAGACTGGGACGCGCCGCATCTCGATACCTGGGCGAACGCCGTGCGCGAGCGGCTTTTGAAGGAGCGCGGGCCGGTTGTGATCGCGGCGCACAGCTTCGGCTGTCTCGCGACGGCGTATGCGCTCGCGCGCGGCGGCATCGGTGCGGACGTGGCGGGTGTGCTGTTCGTCGCGCCGGCGAGCCCGGAGAAGTTCCGCTTCGCCGGCGCGTTCGATGCGGGGCGGCTGGGCGTGCCGTCGATTCTCGTCGGCAGCGAAACCGATCCGTGGATGCCGTTCGATCATGCGCGCGAACTCGCCGCACGCTTTGGCAGCGCGTTTGTGAATCTCGGCGATGCGGGGCATATCAATACCGCGGCGGGCTTCGGTCCGTGGCCGCGCGCGAAGTATTTCGTCGATACACTGATTCATCTCGCGGCGCCGCTGCGGTTTGGGGACGCCGAGGATTACCGCGCGAAATTGCCTGAGTTGTATGCGTATGGTTAGATTCAAACGCGTTTCGATAGAATCCAGCCAGACGGCCGCTTTCACGCGGCCTTTTTTGCGTTCGATAAAGGGAGACAAAATGCAGTTAATCAAAACCGCGCTCGTGGCCGCGCTGAGCCTCGCCGCCGCATGCGCCCACGCGGACACGTCGCTGCTCAACGTTTCGTACGACGTCACGCGCGAACTCTACAAGGACATCAACACCGCCTTCGTCGCGGACTACAAGAAAAAGTCGGGTGAAACGATATCGGTCCGCCAGTCGCATGGCGCGTCGAGCGCGCAGGCGCTGTCGGTAATGCAGGGCCTGCAGGCCGACGTCGTCACGATGAACCAGCCGAACGACATCGACCTGCTCGCCGAAAACGGCCAGCTCGTGCCCGCGAACTGGCGCACGCGTCTGCCGGACAACAGCGCGCCCTACACGACGACGATGGTGTTCCTCGTGCGCCAGGGCAACCCGAAGAACATCAAGGACTGGAGCGATCTCGCGCGGCCCGGCGTGCAGGTCGTGATCGCGAATCCGAAGACGTCGGGCAACGGGCGCTATTCCTATCTCGCCGCGTGGGGCTACAAGAAGCAGCAGGGCGCAACCGATGCCCAGGCGCAGGACTTCGAGAAAGCGATCTTCAAGAACGTGCCGGTGCTAGACACGGGCGGGCGCGGCGCGACTACGACCTTCACGCAGCGCGGCATCGGCGACGTGCTGGTGACGTTCGAGAACGAAGTCGCGCTGATCGATACCGGCGTGGGCGCGAAGGATTTCGACGCCGTGTATCCGTCGATGAGCCTGCTCGCGGAGCCGCCAGTGACGATCGTCGACAAGGTGGTGGACAAGCGCGGCACGCGCAAGGTTGCGCAGGCTTACCTAGAGTATCTGTACACGCCGGCGGGGCAGGAGATCATCGCGCAGCATCATCTGCGTCCGCGTAACGCGGAGGTGCTGGCCAAGCACGCGAGCGAGTTCAAGCCGCTGAAGACGTTCACCGTCGAGCAGATTTTCGGTAGCTGGCAGAACGCGCAGAAAACGCACTTCTCCGATGGCGGGACGTTCGATCAGGTCGTCGTCGACAAGAAGTGATCGACGGCCTTAAACGCGAAAAAGCCCGCAAATGCGGGCTTTTTCGCGGAGCAAGGCGCCTCAATTAATCTGCGCGTGCCCACACTTCGTATCGCACGCGTGCGGCTCCTCCTCCTTCTGCGACGCCTCCGCACGAATCCCGAGCCGTTCGAGCAGCTTGCGATCGGCCTCCGCTTGCGGATTGCTCGTGGTGAGCAACTGGTCGCCGTAAAAAATCGAATTCGCGCCGGCCGCGAAGCACAGCGCCTGCAGCGCCTCGTCCATCTGCTCGCGTCCCGCTGAGAGACGCACCATCGCGCCCGGCATCGTGATGCGCGCGACTGCGATCGTCCGCACGAATTCGAACGGATCGAGCGGCGCCGTGCCGGTGAGCGGCGTGCCTTCGACCTGCACGAGATTGTTGATCGGCACCGATTCCGGGTACGGGTCCATGTTCGCGAGCTGCGTAATGAGACCCGCCCGCTCGCGCCGCGACTCACCCATCCCGACTATCCCGCCGCAGCACACGTTGATGCCGACATCGCGCACGCGTTCGAGCGTGTCTAGGCGGTCCTGATACGTGCGCGTCGAGATGATCTGGCCGTAGAACTCCGGCGACGTATCGAGATTGTGGTTGTAGTAGTCGAGGCCCGCTTCGCGCAGGCCTTCCGCCTGATGCGCCTCAAGCATGCCGAGCGTCACGCACGTTTCCAGCCCCAAAGCCTTCACGCCGCGAATCATGTCCTTGATCGGTTCGAGATGACGATCCTTCGGATTGCGCCACGCCGCGCCCATGCAAAAACGGGTCGCGCCGTTCGACTTCGCAATCTCCGCGGCCTTCAGCACGGCATCGACTTCCATCAGCTTGTCGGCCTTCAGCCCGGTATCGTGATGCACCGATTGCGGACAGTACGCGCAATCCTCTTCGCAACCGCCCGTCTTGATCGACAGCAGCGTCGAAAGCTGCACCGTGTTCGGATCGAAATGCTCGCGATGCACGGTCTGCGCGCGATACAGCAAGTCGTTGAACGGCAGATCGTAGAGCGCGACGACATCCGCGACGCGCCAGCGCGCTTGCGTCGGTGTTTGTCCTTGCGTCGATTGCGCCTGGGCGATGTGTGCTTGTGTCATGAGATCAATCCTTGTGCTTGGAGCGTGAATCACTGACCTGCGTTGTCCGCGCGAAGCGACTGCAATAGCAGGGTCGAATCGATATGGCTTGCCGCCTCCCGGGCATCGGGCGGCGCGAGATGAGGAACGGTGCCGATCAGCGGCGCGTTGTACTGGATGTCGAGCCGAAGCCGGATCGCTTCGATGTTCTCGGCAGGGTAGAGCATATTCGGATCGACGTGGTTCGCGACCCAGCCCGCGAGCCGCAGGCCGCGCGACGCGATCGCCTCGGCGCTCAGCAACGCATGGCTGATGCACCCGAGCCGCATGCCGACCACCAGCACTACCGGCAGATCGAGCGCGAACGCGAGATCGGCGGTGTCGTGCACGTCGGTGAGCGGCACGCGAAAACCGCCGACGCCTTCCACCACGACCACGTCGGCTTGAGCCATCGCGAGCTTGTGTGCATCGACGATGCGCGAGATATCGAGCGCCACGTTCTCGCGCGCGGCAGCAATGTGCGGCGCGACCGGTTCTTTCAGCAGGTACGGCGTGCGAACGTCGGGCGGGAGCGCGACGTTTGCGGCGGCATCGAGCTGATCGGCGTCTTCGTTGTGCCAGACGCCGTCGCGCTCGAACGCGCCGGCCGCGATCGGCTTCATCGCGGCGGCGCGCAGGCCTTGCTGCGCGAAGCCGTGCAGCAGCGCCGCCGATACGAGCGTCTTGCCGATCTCGGTATCGGTGCCGGCAACGAAAAAGGAGACGGGCGCGTTCATGATTGCTCGCTCAAGGTCGATAGCGCGTCGTTCAAACGCGCAAGGTCGTCGTCGCTATGTCCGGCCGACAGCGAGATCCGCAGACGCGACGTGCCAGCGGGCACGGTCGGCGGCCGAATCGCGGGAACCCACAGGCCCTTTGCATCGAGCGCGGCGGCGAGCGCGAGCGTCTCGTCGTTGCCGCCGATCACGAGCGGCTGCACGGCCGTGTGCGAATCGACGGGAAGCCAGCGCGTGCGCTTCAACATCGCGCGCGTCGTCTCGATTAGCGCGGCGAGATGCTGGCGGCGCGCGTCGCCTTCGTCGCTGCCGATGATCGCGATGCTCGCCGACACCGCATGCGCCACCGCAGGCGGCGACGCCGTCGTGAAGATGTACGGCCGCGCGCGCTGCACGAGCCATTCGATGACCGTCTCATGCGCGACGACGAACGCGCCCGCGACGCCCGCCGCCTTGCCGAGCGTGCCGACATAGACGAGATGCGGCGAGCGCAGCGCGGCCGCTGCAAGCGCGCCGCGTCCAAGCGGGCCGAGAACGCCGAATCCATGCGCATCGTCGACGACGAGCCACGCGCCGTAGCGCTCGGCGAGTTCAACGAGGCGCGTGAGCGGCGCGATATCGCCGTCCATGCTGAAGACGCTATCGGTGACGATCACCTTCGTGGCCGCGTCGCCCGACGATGCATCGAGCATCGCGTCGAGCGCTTCCACGTCCGCGTGCGGATAGATATGCACGTCGGCGCGCGAGAGCCGCACGCCATCTATCAGCGACGCGTGGTTCAGCGCATCGGAGAAGACGAGCGTGCCGCGCCCCGCGAGCGTCGAGAGCACCGCAAGGTTCGCCATGTAGCCGGTGCTGAAATAGAGCGCGCGCGGATTGTCGACGAAGCCGCCGCTGAATTCGGCGAGGTCGTCTTCGAGTTGCGCGTGGGCGCGCGAGTGGCCGCCGAGCAGATGCGAGCCGCCGCTGCCCGCGCCGTAAAGCGTCGCGCCTTCAGTGAGCGCCGCGCGCAGCTTGTCATGCGCGGCGAGCCCGAGATAGTCGTTGCTCGCGAAGCCGATGATCGCGCGGCCGTCCACCGTCATGTGCGCGGCGCACGCGCTGTCGGCGATGCGACGTCGGCGGCGCAGGCCGCGCGCGTCGATATCGGCGAGGCCCTGTTTCAGTGTGTCGAAGAGTGCGTCTGATGTGTTGCTCATGCGGCCTCCGCGAGCGTCGCTTCGAAGGTCGCGCGGGTGCGATCGGCAAGCAGCGCGAGCTCGTCATCGTCGAGAATGTAGGGCGGCATGAGATACACGGTCGTACCGATCGGGCGCAACAAAAGCTCTTCTTTCAGGGCGTTTTCGAAGAAACGCCGTGAGAACGTGCGGGCTCGAGAAGCGTCTTTGATGACCGCATCGAACGCGAAGATCGTCCCGCGCTCGCGCAGATTGCGAACGTTCGGATGATCGGCCAGCGGCTTCAACCCAGCACTCAATATCGACGACTTGCGGCGGTTTTCGTTGAACACGTCGGCGGTTTCGAAGAGATCGAGTGTTGCGAGCGCCGCCCGGCACGCGAGCGGATTGCCCGTGTACGAATGCGAGTGGAGGAAGCCGCGTGTCATGTCGTCGTCGTAGAAGGCGGCGTAGATTTCATCGCGCGTGAGCACGATCGAGAGCGGCAGATAACCGCCGCTGATCCCCTTCGACAAACACACGAAGTCCGGCCAGATCGATGCCTGCTCGCACGCGAAGAAAGTGCCCGACCGTCCGCAGCCGACGGCGATTTCATCGGCGATCAGATGCACGCCGAATTCGTCGCAAAGCACGCGCAGTGCCGTCAGATACGAGGGATCGTACATCGCCATGCCGGCGGCACACTGCACGAGCGGCTCGACGATCACCGCCGCCAGATGCTGCGCGCGCGCTTCGAAGAGCTTGCGCATGTCGGCGAGTGCGATGCGCACCGCATCCGCGCCCTTGCGCGCATCGGGCGACGTGACTACATGCGCGTGCCGAATCAGCGGATCGTAAGCGTCCTTGAAGAGCGCGACGTCGGTGACGCCGAGCGCGCCGATCGTCTCGCCGTGATAGCTGTTCGCGAGACACACGAACTCGCTCTTCTGCGTTTGTCCTTTGTTGCGCCAGTAGTGAAAGCTCATCTTCAGCGCGATCTCGACCGCTGATGCGCCATCGGACGCGAAGAACGCATGGCCGAGCGTGTGCTGCGTCAGCGCGGAAAGCCGCTCGGCGAGCAGCACCGCAGGCTCGTGCGTGCAGCCCGCGAGCATCGCGTGTTCGAGCGTATCGAGCTGATCCTTGAGCGCCGCGTTGATGTGCGGGTTCGCGTGGCCGAACAGATTGACCCACCACGAACTGATGCCATCGAGATAGCGGCGGCCGTCGTGGCCGTAGAGCCACGCGCCTTTACCGCGCGCGACCGGAATGAGCGGCAGGCGCTCGTGATGCTTCATCTGGGTGCACGGATGCCACACGGCAGCGAGCGAACGCGCGACCCAGTCTTCATTAGCTTCTGTGTTCAAAGCGACTCCACGACATGCGCGACTCGCGCATGTCTCTTGCTGTCACGCGAGCCAGGAAGGCTTGCGCTTCTCCAGAAAACTGCGCACGCCTTCGCGCCCTTCATCGGAAGAACGGATGCGTGCGATGCGATCGGCCGTATCGGCGATCAGGGTGTCGTCGATCGTCTTGCCCGCCATGTCGGCCACCAGTTGCTTGCACTCGCGCACGGCGTTCGGACTGTTCGCGACGATCGATGCGGCCACGGCGTCGACGCTCGCATCGAGCTGATCCGAGGCGACCACCTGATGCACGAAGCCGATGCGCAACGCTTCGGCGGCATCGAAACGTTCGGCGGTCACGAAATAGCGGTGCGCGGCGCGCGCGCCCATCGCGCGAATTACATAGGGCGCGATCGTCGCGGGCATCAGGCCGAGCTTCGCTTCGGACAGGCAGTAGTTCGCCGTATCCGCGCTGATGGCGATGTCGCACGCGGCGACGAGCCCCATGCCGCCCGCGTATGCGTCGCCCTGCACGCGCGCGATCACCGGCTTGCTGCACGTGTGGATCGTGTTGAGCATCGTCGCGAGGCTGAGCGCGTCAGAGCGGTTCTCGGTGTCCGAGTAACCCGCCATGCGCTTCATCCAGTTCAGGTCCGCGCCCGCGCAGAACGCCGGGCCGTTCGCCGCGAGGATCACCGCGCGCACGCTCGCGTCGTCGTCGAGCGCGCGGAAGGCGGCGGTGAGCTCGACGATCGTCGCGTCGTCGAAGGCGTTGCGCACGTCGGGGCGATCGAGCGTCACGCGGGCGATGTGCCCGACAACGGTGAACTTGAGGCGCTGCAGGTTCAGTGCATCGGTCATGGGAAGTCTTTGCAAGGTGGACGACGAGAAACCGATTATCTCCAAATTCGCGACGTAATTCGATTCCGGCACGGATTGCAGCGGTTTGCGCCGATCGCGGTGAGTGCCGCCAATCTCGATAACACGCGTAACTTCGCTCAACGAGAGCGCTTGTTTTGGCTTTTTGCGGGAGGCGATGCGAAAGCGCCGGCTCGGGGCCGGCGCTGGAAATCGGATGCGGGAGACGCGTTCAGCGCGAGGCCGTCTGCGTGTCGGCGCTGGAATCGCGCCAGACGACGGCATCATCGACCGCGTAGAGCCGGCACGGATCGCTGCTCTGCTTCTGGCAGCTCGCGATGGCAACCGACATCGGGTCGTCGCCGCCTTCGGCCCACGACCATGCGCCCGAATCCGACACCGCGAACGCGCGGCTCGAATACTGGTGCAGGAAGTTGCGGTAGCCGACGCGTCCGCCTTCGTCGAGGAACGGGACGGCGGTCACGGCGTCGAGGCTCGCGTAGCCGCTCGCTTTCGGTGCGCGCGGCTCGGAGACCTGATACAGCACCGAGGTCGGCATGCCGATCTGCGCAAGGAAGGCCTTGACGCGCGGCCACCAGACCTGCACGCCGTCGCGATCGCCGACGAGACGGTGCGCGTCGTTCTTGTACGCGCCGAAGTCGAACATCTGCGCCTTCGCGCCGTGTTCGGTGAACGCGGTGTACATCTGGCCGGCGAGCTCGCCTTGCCAGACGGAATCGTTCGCGCCGTAGAGCCAGAGCGATGGCAAGCGCACTTTCTCGCCGTACGAGCCAAACGCGGCGGTGAGGTTTTTCTGCCAGCCGGCGCATTCGTCCTGACGCAGGCCGCCGGAGAAGTTGATCAGGCCCCGCACACCGGGTGCGGAGACGGCGTCGCGCGCCCCGTAGGCGATGGCGGTCATCCCGCCGTGCGACGTGCCGCCGACGACGATATGCGTCTTGTCCACGTACGGCTGCTCGCTCATGTACGCGACGGCGGCCGCGACATCGTGCGCCTGCTCGTAGCCGTTCGCTTCGACATCACAGCCGTGGCCGGCGTACTCGCCGCCGGATTCGGCGAAACCGCGGCGATTCGGCACCACGACGACATAACCGTGCCGCACGAATTCGCGTGCGAGCGCGAGCGGACGATTGCGCGGCTGGTTGTGCGCGTCGCCGGGGAGCTTGCCGTGATTGAACACGATCATCGGGAAGGGACCGGCGCCGTCCGGCTTGAACACGGTCGTCTGGAGCGTGACGTCGCCTTCCGGGATGCGGATGACGGTTTCGTTCAGACCATTGTCGACGGCGGGGAGGGCGGTATCGGTAGCATTGGGAATCTGGCCGAAGGCGGGTGCCTGGAGTCCTTCGGATTGGCGTGTGCCCCCGATCGGTTCGGCGTGCGCGAGGGACTGCAGCGTCCCGGCGGCGCACAACAAGCTCCATCCGACCAATAAGGCTCTGATTCCCATCCCTTCACTCCAGCCGCTAAAACGACGTTGATACGGTGTGGCCCAGATTGAGAAGACAAGCCGAAGTCACAAACCGATCTCCCTGCTTACCTTGAAAGCAGTATGACGGCGGGTTTCCGGGAGTCATGTCTTGAACAGACAGGACAATTGGCTTCAATACGGGCGTCTAAGCGCAGATGCGAGCGCTTTGGCGTAGTCAAAGAGTAACCGGACAAAAACAGTGTGAACAATCAGCATTACCCCTGTAACTACTCGCTTAATCAGACGAAAGGGAATTAATACTGAATTATTGTAGGAAACGCTTAACAGGTTGAACCAGATTTCTTACCGAATTATTATTTGTCGCTTACATTGCCATCGATATATAGCCAGCGGCCTTCCCTACGCACAAAGCGGCTCGTTTCGTGAAGTCGGTGCGCACGCCCGCCAGTCTTGTATCTCGCGACGAATTCCACTTCGCCGTGATCCGGATCGATTTCGATATGACGTTTGATTTGTAAGCCGAGCCAGCGTGTTTGGGTATCTGCTGAAGCGTCGAGATCGGGTGGACGCGTTGCGTCGGACCAGGTCGCGCGGAGATACGGCGTGTCGCCGAGCACATAGGCGGTGTAGCGCGAACGCATCAGTTCCATCGCGTTCGCTGGTAACGCGCCCCCTTCGATGAAGCGGCCGCAGCAGTCGGCGTAGCGCGGCGCGCGATCGTTCGGGCGGCGCGCCGGCGACGCCCCGCCGCACGGACACTCGACCGGCTTCACTGATCGACGCCCGGCATGTCGATATGACGCGGCTGCGTGCGCACGCGCTCGATCCACGCGCGAATCGCAGGATAGCGCGACAGGTCGAGATTCGCCTCGGCGGCGACGTGGGTGTACGCGTACAGCGCGATATCAGCGACGGAATAGCTTTCGCCGACGAAAAACATGCGCGTCGCGAGATGCGACTCCATCACGTCCAGGGCGCGATGCGACCCCGCAATCTTCTCCGGCAAGCGCGGATCGTCGGCCTTTTTCAGGAACTGCAGAATAAAGCGCGCCACCGCGACGTTTGGTTCGTGGCTGTATTGCTCGAAGAACATCCATTGCAGTACCTGCGCACGCGCGAGGCGGTCGGCTGGCATCAGCGGCGTGCCTTCGGCAAGATAGCAGAGGATCGCGTCGGATTCGGAGAGGCACGTCGTGTCGTCGATCTGCAGCACCGGCACCTTGCCGTTTGGATTGAGTCGACGAAATGCGTCGGTGCGCGTGGCGCCGCTCATCATGTCGACCTCATGCCAAACGTAGGGCAAGTTCAGTTGCTCGAGCGCGAGCCTGACCTTGTAGCAATTGCCCGAAGCCGAAACACCATGCACTTGATAAGTCACTCAATGTCCCTCGTTTACCAGTCGATCTTCGTGCCGTCGTACTGCACGAAGCTGCCGTTGAATTGATCCCGCATCGCCCCCGCCTCGGCGATCACCGAGCGCATGCCGCCGACGCTATGCGCAACATCGATCGCCGCCGACGATCCGCCCATGTCCGTGCGTACCCAGCCCGGATGCAGCGCGATGCACGCGGAATGCCGCGTCTCGAGCGACGCCACCTTGAGCACCGAGTTCAACGCCGCCTTGCTCGCGCGATAAAGCCAGCCCGTCGTGCCGCTCGCCGTGCCGATGCTGCCCATCCGGCTCGACAGAACCGCGAGCACGCCGTGTGCGGCGTCGGTGAGGGGCAGCAGCACGGGGATCAGTTGCATCGGGCCGTGCACGTTGGTGCGCATGACGTCGTCGAAATCGTCGGCATTGACCGGCTCGACGCCTTCCGTGCGCGGCCCGTACACGCCCGACACGATGATCGCGACATCGAGCTGCTCGCCGTCCAGTTGCCACGCGAGCGCCGCGACCTGCTCGGGCTGCGTGACATCGAGCGAGAAGGTCTGCGCGCCCATCGCGTCGAGCGAGTGAAGCGACGCCTTGTCGCGCGCGGTGGCCAGCACGCGCCAGCCGTCGCGGGAATATTCGCGCGCGAACTCGTGACCCAGGCCACGCGACGCGCCGACGATCAGTACGGTTTTCATGTCGATCCTTGGGTCAAAGGCTTAAACCAGCTCTACCCCCATCGCCGTCGCTTCCCCGCCGCCGATGCACAAACTCGCGACGCCGCGCTTCAACCCGCGGTGCCTCAACGCGCCGATCAGCGTGACTAGAATCCGCGCGCCCGATGCGCCGATCGGATGCCCGAGCGCGCACGCGCCGCCGTGCACGTTCACCTTGTCATGCGGCAGATCATGCTCGCGCATGGCCGCCATCGTGACGACAGCAAACGCCTCGTTGATCTCGTACAAATCGACGTCGTTCGCGCGCCAGCCGTTCTTCTCGAAGAGCTTGCGGATCGCGCCCACCGGCGCCGTCGTGAACAGCGCAGGCTGCTGCGCAAAGGTGCTGTGCCCCGCGACACGCGCGAGCGGCGTGACGCCGAGACGCTTCGCCGTCGATTCGCGCATCAATACGAGCGCGGCGGCGCCATCGGAGATCGAAGACGAATTCGCCGCCGTCACCGTGCCGTCCTTCGCGAACGCGGGCTTGAGCGTCGCGATCTTGTCGATGTCGGCCTTGAAGGGCTGCTCGTCGCGATCGATGATCGTATCGCCCTTGCGGCCCTTCACCGTGACCGGCGCGATCTCCCACGCGAACGAACCGTCCTCGTTCGCGAGCTTCGAGCGGCGCAGCGATTCGATCGCGAACGCATCCTGCGATTCGCGCGAAAACGAATACGACGACGCGCACTGTTCCGCGAATGTGCCCATCAGGCGCCCCTTTTCGTAGGCGTCTTCGAGGCCGTCGAGGAACATGTGGTCGAGCACTTGACCGTGTCCCATGCGCATGCCGCCGCGCGCCTTCGGAAGCAGGTACGGCGCGTTCGACATGCTCTCCATGCCGCCCGCGACGATCACGTCGGCCGAGCCCGCGAGCAGCATGTCGTGCGCGAACATCGCGGCGCGCATGCCGGAGCCGCACATCTTGTTGACCGTCGTGCAACCGGCCGCGAGCGGCAGGCCTGCGCCGAGCGCGGCCTGTCGCGCGGGCGCCTGGCCCTGGCCCGCTGGAAGCACGCAGCCGAACACGACTTCGTCGATCTGCTCGGGCGCGATACCCGCGCGCTCGCGCGCCGCCGCGATCGCGACGGCGCCCAACTCGGGCGCCGTCATCGATGCGAAGTCGCCCTGAAAAGCCGCCATCGGCGTGCGCGCTGCGGACACGATGACGACCGGATCACGATTTGTCTCACTCATGTTTCAACTCCTTGATAACACCTTGGACGAGAGCGGGAATGTCGCCGAGGCGTGCTGCATCCGAGGCGATGACGTCGTTTTCGCTCGAGTGCGCGCCGCCGCGTGCCAGTTCCGCGAGGCAGGATTGATACGTCGATTCGATCTGGTCGTGCGCGCTGATCATCATGCCCATGTTGCGCACGCGGCCGTCGTGCACGCCATACGTCCAGCCGTGCACGGTCAGTTCCTGGCCGCGCGCCCACGCATCGTTGACGATGGTCGTGCGGCACACGTTCACCGTCTGCTCGATCGTGTTCAGCTCGACGAGCCTGCGATGCCGCGCGTCGCCCATCGGCCAGCCGTCGAGCAGCGCCGCGTGCTTTTCGCGCACGTCCTCGACGTGGCGCAGCCAGTTGTCCGCGAGACCGACGCGCCGGCTGACGAGCGCCGCGCCGACGCCCGAGCAGCCATAGTGCCCGACCACCATGATGTGCTTCACCTTCAGCAGATCGACGGCGAACTGGATCACGGACAAAGCGTTCAGATCCGAGTGCACGACCACGTTCGCGATGTTTCTGTGCACGAACACTTCGCCCGGCGGCAAGCCGATGATCTGGTTCGCGGGTACGCGCGAGTCGGAGCAGCCGATCCACAGATACTCCGGCGCCTGCTGGTGAGCCAGGCGCGAAAAGTACTCGGGATCTTCCGCGAGCATGCGCTCGACCCACGCTGCGTTGTTGTCGAACAGGTGCGAGAGCGGGTTTTGATCGTTATACGTGTTCATGATGTGTCGTTTGAAAGCGGCTGCCGTCACGCGGCGCGTGCGGAGGTGGTTGAGTTCGAATCCTGCCCGAAGCGCTCCGGATAGCGGATGCAGAAACGGGCGGAACGCTCGTAGGGAAAAAAGTCGGCGAGTTCGCCGCGCAGCAGTTGTTCCTTGTTTCGTTGCCAGAGCTCGGGATCGAAGAAGTCGGCGTGCAGGCGCATAAAGGCTTCTCGCACGCGCGGATCGCCGAGCAGGAACGTGTCGTAGGTTTCCGGAAAGATGTCGTGCGGGCCCACGGTGTACCACGGCTCGCCCGACATCTCGTCTTCCTCGTAACGCGGCGGCGGAACCTTGCGCACGTTGCAATCGGTGAGGTACTCGATCTCGTCGTAGTCGTAGAAGACTACGCGGCCGTGCCGCGTCACGCCGAAATTCTTGTACAGCATGTCGCCCGGAAAGATGTTGGCCTGCATCAGTTGCTTGATCGCATCGCCGTATTCCTTGATGCCGTGCTCGATATCCGCATCGCTGCCGTTTTGCAGGAAGAGGTTGAGCGGCACCATGCGACGCTCGATGTACACGTGCTTGATCACGAGATTGTCGCCTTCGTATTCGATCATCGACGGCGCTTCTTTCGCCAGCTCGCGGATCAGCGCGTCGTCGAGCCTCGTGACGGGTAGCGCGACGCTCGAATATTCGAGCGTATCGGCCATGCGTCCCAGCCGGTCGTGACGTTTGACGAGCTGATACTTGTCCTTGATCTTCTTGCGCGTCGTGTCCTTCGGCGGCGGGAAGTAATCCTTGATCATCTTGAACACGTACGGAAACGACGGTAGCGTGAACACGATCATCACGAGACCCTTGATGCCGGGCGCGATGATGAACTGGTCGCTCGAATGCGAGAGATGATGCAGCAGGTCGCGATAGAAGAGGTTCTTGCCCTGCTTCTGCAAGCCCACCGACGTATAGAGTTCCGCCTTCGGTTTCACCGGCATGATTGTGCGCAGGAATTGCACGTAAGCAGACGGCACTTCCATGTCGACGAGAAAATACGAATGCGCGAAGCTGAAGATGATGAGCAGTTGCTCGCGGCTCAGCAGCACGGTATCGAGCGCGAGCAGGCCCGGCTGCGTGTGGCGCACGGGCACGGCAAACGGCACGACGCTGTCGCTGTTGATGATGCGCCCGACGATATAAGCGGCCTTGTTGCGAAAGAACAGCGACGACAAGACGTGAATCTGAAAATTCGGCGCCGCCTTGAAGTCGCCGAGGACTTCGCTCATCGATTGCATCACGCACTGCACGTCGCGCTGCAAATCCTCGAACGGCGGGTTCAACTGAAAATTCGTGACGATGCGTTCGAGCGTCGCGGCAAGGCCATCCCGCGCCGGGTAATACGCGCGATATGTAGGCTTCGCGGCGGGTTCGTCGTTCTCGATGTACTCCGTGGAAATCGCGGGCCGCACGAAGATGAAATCGTTGTTGAAGTACGAGCGATGCAGGATCTTGCAGCACACCGAGTTGAAGAACGTCTCCGCGCACTCCGGCTGACGATGCGACGTGAGCAAGCCGATGTAGTGCAGCTTGATCTGTTGCCAGATTTCGTCGTCTATGTTTTCCGCGTCGTATTCGTCCTCAAGCAGCATCACGCATTCGTCGACGCGATTGTCATACGACGCAATCCGCTCGCGTGCAAGCTGCTGCAGCGAGTTCCAGTCGCCTTCTTCGAACAGCGTCTTCGCCTTGATCGCGGCATCGCGAAACACGCAGTAGTGACGATCGAATCCTTCGAGCATCGTCTGCGCGAGATCGAAACCGATTTGCGACGAGAGCAGTTTGGGGAAGTGGTTCATATCGACTCAGCGCGTCGTGGGAGGGTCATGCCGCCTTCGATTTGCGCGCGCGCTTTTCAGCACTCGCTGAAAGGAGCGCACGGCCTTGCTGCTCGTATTGGTCGAGTTCGGCGAGCGTCGCGTTCAGGTCCTCCAGTTGCTGCTCCAAAACCTTGCGATGCGCGGCGATCGTATCGAGGAACGCGTGCAGTTGCGAGACGGTGCCCGTCGGCGAATCGTAGAGATCGAGCAGCACGCGAATCTCCGAGAGCGTGAAGCCGAGGCGCTTGCCGCGCAGCGTGAGCTTGAGCCGCGTGCGGTCGCGCGGCGAGTACACGCGGCGCAATCCGCCCGACCCTTCGCGCGTCGGCGCAAGCAGGCCCTGGTCTTCGTAGAAGCGAATGGCGCGCGGTGTGACTTCGAATTCGCGCGCGAGTTCGGTGATCGTGTATTGCGTCTGTTGATTCATCGCCGGGCGCCGAAGTTCGAGCGCGATCAGTCCGTGGACGTTAATATGTACGTTTACGTTATCGTCAACCTCGGCAAATTGCAACGGCGCCGCAACCCGGAGACCCATGCGCGAATGAACGCCCTCGAACATCAACTCGACTACGTTTTTGCCGATGCCTTGCCGGAAGCCGGCGGCGTCATGGAAGCCGCGCCCGGCGTGTTCTGGGTGCGTATGCCGCTGCCGTTCGCGCTCGATCACATCAATCTCTGGCTGATGCGCGACGAAATCGACGGCGTGCGCGGCTGGACGGTGGTCGATTGCGGCATTGCAAGCGAGACGATCCGCGCGAACTGGGAGCGCGTGTTCGACACGCTGCTCGAAGGCCTGCCGGTGCTGCGCGTGATCGTCACGCATTGCCATCCGGACCACCTGGGCCTTGCCGACTGGATCTGCAACGGCGGCGACAAAAAGCGCTGGAACGTGCGCCTGTGGATATCGCTAGGCGAATATGCGATGGGTCGCGTGATGGCCGCCGGCGACGGCTCGAATGCGGGCGGCGAGCGTGCCGCGCGCCACTTCGCGCGACACGGCCTGAACGACGAGACATCGCTCGATGCGCTGCGCAAACGCGACACTTATTACCCGACGCTCGTGCCTTCGATCCCGCCGCAATTCCGCCGCTTGCGTGACGGCGATACGCTGACGATAGGCGGCCGCGCATGGCAAGTGGTGGCGGGCTATGGCCATTCGCCGGAGCACAGCGCGCTCTTCTGCGCGGAGGCAGGCGTGCTGATTTCCGGCGACATGGTGCTGCCGCGCATCTCGACGAACGTCTCTGTCTTCGATATCGAGCCCGAAGGCAATCCGCTTGCGCTTTATCTGGAATCGCTCGGACGCTACGAAACGATGGCCGCCGACACGCTCGTTTTGCCGTCGCACGGCAAGCCGTTTCGCGGCATGCACACGCGTATCGCGCAGTTACGCGATCATCACAAGGCGCGCCTCGCCGAAGTGCGCGAAGCGTGTTCGATCAAGCCGCAAAGCGCCGCTGAAATCGTCCCGATGATGTTCAAACGCAAGCTCGATATTCATCAGATGACATTCGCGCTAGGCGAAGCGCTCGCGCACTTGCATCTGCTGTGGCTCGAAGGCGAGCTGAAGTGCCAAATCGATGACGATGGCGTGATCCGCTTTGCTCCCGCGTAACCACGCCATCGAAGAGGGCTACTGCACTACGACGCCCGTGAAGTTCTGCCGCCCG
The DNA here is from genome assembly GCF_001544515.1 of Caballeronia terrestris. Classification (GTDB taxonomy): domain Bacteria; phylum Pseudomonadota; class Gammaproteobacteria; order Burkholderiales; family Burkholderiaceae; genus Caballeronia; species Caballeronia terrestris. Next base: position 18,386 of record NZ_FCOL02000035.1, on the reverse strand, counting down.
AACGGACTCACGTGATAACCGCTGACGTTGCCGCGCGTCAGCGCGGCGGCTGTCGGATACGCGAGCGGAATCCACAGCGCCTGATCGTGGATGATCTTCTGCGCATCGCCGTACGCTTTCGTGCGCTTCGAAACATCGGCGGTCGCCTTGCCGTCGGCGATCAGCTTGTCGAGTTGCGGATCGCAGTAGCGCGCAAAGTTGATGCCCGACTTCACCGCATTGCAGCTAAAGAGCGGTGACAGATAGTTATCCGGGTCGCCATTGTCGCCGGCCCAGCCCATGAACAGCATGTCATGCTGACCCTGCTTCGCTTCCTTGATCAGCTCGCCCCATTCGATCACCTTCACCTGCGCCTTCACGCCGATCTTCGCGAGATCGGCCTGCAGCAGTTCGGCGCCGGCCTTCGGATTCGGATTGAGCACGCTGCCGTTCGGACGCACCCAGATCGTCGTCTCGAAGCCGTCCGGAAAGCCCGCGTCGGCGAGCAGCTTCTTCGCCTTGTCGGCGGAATAGGCGTACGGGCTCACCGCCTTGTCGTAGCTCCAAGTATTCGGCGGGAACGGATTTACGGCGGGCGTCGCGGTGTTGTCGAACACGGTCTTGATGTAGGTCGTGCGATCGAAGGCTTCGTTGAGTGCCTGACGGACCTTCGGGTTATCAAGCGGCTTCTTCTGCGTGTTCAGCGCGACGAACGCCGTCATGAACGCGGGCGTCTCGCTCACTTTGAGCGCCTTGTCGTTCTTCGCGTCGATCACGTCCTGCGGTTTCGGCGACAACGCGATCTGGCATTCGCCCGCCTTGATCTTCTGCGCGCGCACCGATGCATCCGGCGTGATCGCGTAGATCAGGCGATCAATCTTCGGCTTCGGGCCCCAGTACGTCGGGTTGACGTCGTAGCGGATCACGGCGTCCTTCGTGTAGCTCTTCAGCACGAACGGACCGGTGCCGATCGGCTTGGCGTTCAGATCGGTCTGCTTGTTCGCTTTTTGCAACTGATCGGCGTATTCGGCCGAATAGATCGATGCGAAACCCATCGTCAGGATCGGCACGAAGGTCGCGTTCGGCTCGTTGAGTTCGAACTTCACGGTGTTGTCATCGACCTTGCTTACCGACTTGATCAGCTTCACGAGCCCCATCGATTGCGCATGCGGAAAGCCGCTTGCCCCGGCGACCTTGTGCCACGGATTGCTCTCGGAGAGCATGCGGTCGAAGGTGAACACGACGTCGTCAGCGCTGAGCTTGCGCGTCGGCTTGAAGTAATCGGTGGACTGGAACTGCACGTTCGGGCGCAGGTGGAACGTGTAGGTGAGGCCATCGGCGCTCACGTCCCACTTCTCCGCCAGCGACGGCGCGATTTTCTTCGCGGCTTCGTCGTAGGAGACGAGCGTGTTGAAGAGCACGTCGGCCGACGCATTGGTCGTGACGAGCGAGTTGAACTGGACGACGTCGAAGCCGTCCGGGCTCGATTCGGTGCAGACGGTGAGCGGCTTGGACATTGCGAGCATCGGCGTGGCGACGAGCGCGGCGGCCGCGAGCAATTTGAGGCGCATGAGTTCTCCCGTGACCCTTGGGTCGATTAGTCTTTACGTTCGTTTTTCGCTTATTCGATTCGACGACGCGCGATGACGATGCAAGGCGCGCGCCCGCGCCGGTAGCGTATCGAACGAAGGCCGCAGCGACAACGATCCGATCGCCATATCCATATGCGCTTCTTGCCGTGGCTCAAGCCGCGCGCCTTGCCGAATCGTTTTGACCGGGCTACACTTCACCCCGTCTTTGGGGAGTAGCCTTCCTTCCGCCCTGGAAGGAGAACGCGTCAACATCCTCGGCTTGTCTGCCGTGGCGCGTTCGACCGCGGGTTTTACGCGTCCGGTTTGGCGAGACCATTGATGCATCGCGTCGTTCCTGGTCGGACGGCGCGCGATGCATCATGGTTCGCTGACGTCCGACCGTGGAATCATCGTGTCCCCAGAACTCAAAAAACATCGTCCCCTAAGCGCAGTTTCGTTCACGCACGCCTCGACGCGAGGTGCCGCATGACACTGCTTTTCCTCGAACTCGCGGCCATGCTCGCGATCATCCTCGTCGCGTCCGAGCTGTTCACGAACGCGCTCGAACATCTCGGCGAGCGAATGGGCATATCGGAAGGCGTCACTGGGTCGCTCTTCGCGGCGGTCGGCACGGCGCTTCCCGAGACGACCGTGCCGATCATCGCGCTGCTCGGCGGCACGGCGAGCCGGGCGGTCAACGAAGAAATCGGCGTCGGCGCGATCCTCGGCGCGCCGCTGATGCTCGCGACTCTTTCCACATGCCTCATGACCCTCGCGATCCTGAAGTCGCGCGGCATGCGCGGCGTGATCGCGCCCGAGCGCACCGGCTTCACGCGCGACCTCAACTTCTTTCTGTGCGCGTTCCTGATCGCGGCGGGCGCGATGTTCGTGCCGCATCACGCATGGCAAGTGCGCGCGCTCTTCGCGGCCGGGCTCGTGTGCGTGTACGTGGTCTACGTGATCGCGACATTCAGGGCATCGGCGGCGCTCGTCGATAGCGGGCACGGCACCGAGGCGCCCGAGCGTCTCTTCGTCTCGAAGCTCGGCCTGCCGACGTCGCTCGCTACCATCACGTTGCAGTTCGCCATCGGGATCGCGCTTCTGGTCGGCGGCGCGAAAGGGTTCATCCACGGCGTGGAAGGGGTGTCGGAGGCGCTCGGGGTGTCGGCGCTGCTGCTGTCGCTGATCATCATTCCGATCGCGACCGAATTGCCCGAGAAGGTCAACAGCATTCTGTGGGCGCGGCGCGGCAAGGACACGCTTGCGTTCGGCAACATCACGGGCGCGATGGTTTTTCAGGGCACGCTTCTGCCCGCGATCGGCATCATGCTGACACCGTGGGAACCGCGCGTCGAAGTGCTGACGGGCGTGCTGATCACGCTCGCGGCCGCGGCTTGGCTGCGCTTCAATGCGCGGCGCAATGGCGTCGTGTTGTGGGCGTTGCTGGGAAATGGCGTGCTGTACGGCGCGTATCTCGGCCTGACGCTCGGGCGCTGAAAGAGTGCTGAAACGCTTGCACAAATAAGAAATGCCCGCCGAAGCGGGCATCGAAGAGCGAAGCAGCGCACCATCCATCGGCGCGTTGTTCTTGTTGTTCTTATTTCTTATTAACGGCAGCGGCCGGCAAAACTTTAGAACAGGCGTGCAGCCTGTTGATAGCGATTCGCGGCGGTGGTGCGCGCCATCGCCTCGCGATAGTTGTTGCCGAGCGACATGCGTGCATCGTCCGCGTCGCTCATGAGGCTTGCGTCGAGCGTCTGAATCTCACGCACGAGCGCGAGCGTCGCGTCGGCTTGATCGTTCTGCACTTGCAGCAGGAGCGGCGAACGTTCATCGGCGAGACGCGCAGCCTCGATCCAGTCGCCCGCGCGTGCGGCCGCGGCGATCCCGTGCGTCAATTCCAGTGCGTTCTTAAGAAGCTGCTGCTGGTTCATTTCATTCTCCTTCTCGACTCGTGCCGTGCGTTACTTGTTGGTCGCGAGCGCGCCCGCGCTGCTCGTACCGCCGAACAATTGCGTCAAATACGACGTGTTGCTCGCCATCGTCGCCATCAGCGTGTTCAGCGCGGTGAATTGCGCGTTGTATTGCGAGGTCAGCGTGTCGGCGTAGGTTTGCAGCGTCGCCGTCTGTTTCGTCAGGCTCGTCAGGTCGGCGTTGAGCGCGGTCGTGCGCGAATCGATGATGCCGCCCGTCGTCAGGAACGCGTTCACCTTCGTGTTGAGTTGCGCGGCGACGCCGTTGGTCGGATTGAAGATTTGCTGGACCGTGCTCGACGACGATTGGAGCGCCGTCGTCAGTTTCGTGTTGTCCGCGAGCAGCGTGCCGTCCGGCTGCAAATCGATGCCGATCGACGCAAGGTTGACCATCGATCCCGCCGATCCCGACGCGACGCCGCCGCTCACGATCGTCGCGAGCGAGCCGCGAATCGTCTGGAGCATGGAGTCGCCGAGCAGCGCGCCGCCCTGCGAGCCGGCGTCCTTGGTCGAATCGAAGCTGGAGAGCGCGGCCGCCTGGCTCACGAACGAGTTGTACGCGTTGACGAACGAGGTGATCGCCTTCGCCTGCGCCGTGTTGTCCTGCGCGACGGCGAGGGTCTGCGTCGTGCCCGCGGACGCCGACGAAAGGTTCAGCGTGACGCCCGCGATCGCGTTGGTCACGGTGTTCGTCGAGCTCGTGACGTTCGTGCCGTCGATGCTGAACTTGGCGTCGGCGGCGGGCGTCGAGACCGTGTAGTTCGTGTCCGACGCGCCGGTGTAGCCGAGCGCGGAACTGAGCGTGCCGCTCGTGCCGACGGTAATCGTGTTGCTCGCGCCGGTCGAGGTCGATGCGAGCACGAGGTGCGCGCCCGAATCGCCCGTGACGACGGTCGCGCTGATGCCCGGATTGTCCGACGCCGAGTTGATCGCCGACGCGATGTCCGCAAGCTTGTTGCTCGAACCGGAGAGCGAGACGTTCATCTGCTTGCTGCCCAGATTGAGCGTCAGCGTGCCGGTGCCGAGGTTCGCCGTCGGATCGATCGTGCCCGAGGTGATCTTCTGCGCGCTCGCGACGCTCGTGACCGCGATCTGATAGCTGCCCGCCACCGCGCCCGTGCCGGCAGTCGCCGACAAGCCGTTGCCGCTCGCGGTCGCGCTGAACGCGGCGAGCGACGTGCCGTTGGACAACCCCGTCAGCGTGCTTTGCAGCGACGACAGCGCGGACTTGATCTGCGAGACGGCCGACAGCAGCGTGTTGTCGCTTGCCTGCTTGTTCGCGATCATCGTGGCCTGACCGGTGGTCTTCGCGACCACGAGCGACGAAACGAGCGTGGACACGTCGAGCGCCGATTTCGTCGATCCGCTGATGATGGATTGCGCCGCGGCGGCGAGCGTGCTGCTGACGTCGGTTGAAGACGAGGTCGAGGTCGTTGTCATCGGGCGTTCCGGGCTGGTCTCTTGAAAAAACGTGGGCTTTTAATCGGTCGTTCCTGGACATCATGCCAGGGCGCGTGGTGTCCAGGAACGCCGACTGGGAGGCAAGCCTCCCAGGTCGATTACTGCGAAGCCGGCGACGGTGAAACCTTGCCGCCAGCCTCATGTTCCCGGGAAATCAACCGAGGAGCTTCAGGACCTGCTGGGGCATCGAGTTCGCTTGCGCAAGAACCGAGATGCCTGCTTGCTGCAGAACCTGCGCCTTGCTCAGGTTCGCGGTTTCCTGTGCGAAGTCCGCATCGGTGATGGCCGATTGCGCTGCGCTCAGGTTGGTCGATTGCGATTGCAGGCTGCTGATGGCCGACGTGAAGCGGTTTTGTTCAGCGCCGAGCGTTGCTTGCAGCGTGTTGACCTTGTCCAGCGCCGAGTCGACATAGCCGATCACGTCTTGCGCGCCGCTTGCCGTCGAGACGTCGACCGTGTTCGAGCCGAAGACGCCGCTCGCACCCATCGACACCGAGCCGAAGTCAACCGACAGCGTCTGGTTGGCCGTTGCGCCGATCTGGAACGAAACCGTCGAGATCGAGCCGCTCAGCATGGCTTGGCCGTTGAACGTCGTTTGGCTCGACACGCGGTCCAGTTCGCCGAGGCGCTGCGTCACTTCCGTTTGCAGGTAGCCGCGTTGCGTGTCGGAGAGCGAGCCGTCCGAAGCTTGCACGGCCAGCTGGCGGATACGTTGCAGGTTGTCCGTCGTGCTTGACAGGCCGCCGGAAGCGGTCTGGATCATCGAAATTGCGTTGTTTGCGTTCGACACGCCTTGGTTCAGCGCGTTGACGTAGGACGTCATGTTCGTCGAAATCGCGAGACCTGCTGCGTCGTCAGCGGCGCTGTTGATGCGCTTGCCCGACGAAAGACGGTTGATCGCGGACGACAGGGCGCTTTGCGAACCGGCGAGGTTCTTTTGCGTGGTTTGCGACAGCGTGTTGGTATTGATATTCAACATGACTTTGTGATCCCTCGTTAAGGTATGGAGGCCATTCAGGCTTACATCGATTACGGCGTCGCGCTGTTTTAACGAGTTGCGCTGACCGCCTTACCTAGGTTATCGGGCCGCCCGAAAAAAACTTTAGGCCCTTGCAACTCTTTGTGCGAAAGCCGCTTTACGGCGGCGCAAAAGGCCGCGGGCGGGGAGTGCCCGCCCGCGGCCGCTGGGGTATTCAGGCCTCAGACCGCGCTGGCAATGGCTTCCGGGGCCGCTTTTGCAAGCGGACGGAATATCAGGCGCATCACCTGCGGGGTTTTGTCCTGCGAGGCCGGCAAATAAATCAGGCCATTCGGCTTGATTTCGAAAATCCCCGGTTCACGCTCCGCCATTCCGTCGTAAATGATCTCGCTGCCGGGATTCAACGGCCGCTGGCGATCGAATTCCATATTCGAATCGAGCAGTTCCGCCGGGAAAGTCGATGCCGACTCCAATTGCAGCCAGCTCAACTCCCGCCCGACCATCAGCGCGGTATCGAATTCCGTGCGCGGAAGGACGACCGAGTAGTAACCGTCGAACGTGGAGCGCGCCGCGACGTTCTGCGTCGCGCTCTCGTTGCCGCGCACGAACAGCGTCGGAATCTCGAGTTTTCGGTACGACGTGTCGTCGACGGTGAAATCGAGCCGGTGGCGGCGGATCGCCATCAGGAAAATCGCCTGATCGATGCCGGCGTAGCGCATCTCCGACGGATACCCGGTGCGGAATCCCTTGCCGATGCTGCGCATATAGAACGGCCCGCGCTGGCGCAGTCCCTGGATGCCCGCTTCGACGTCGACCACGTCGAAGGCGATGTCGGTGCCAACATTCAGCTCGAACCGCGAGTCGGCGCCGCGTGCGATTTCTTCATGCTCCGGCAAATAGACGAGCCGGGCCAGTTCGATCGACGCCGAGACGCGCAGTGCCTCGGGCGTGAGCTTCGGCAGGTGGATCGGCGCCGTCGCGGCGACGTCGCGCACGAATTCGAGACACGCCTGCTGGATCGTGGCGGTGGTGTCGAGCTGCATGCTGCCTTTCTTGACGTCGGCGAGCACGGGGTCGCCGGCCTCGTCGTACGAGATCACGCTGCCGGAGCTGATCGCGCACATCTGCTCGAAATCGCCGATATGGGCGATCAGCGTCTCGATGACGTTTTCGTCGGTCCATTTCGTATCGACGAGCGCTTCGCGGTCGAGGTGCCCGCCCGGCGTATCGAGCGCGGCGAAGTAGCGGCCGATCACATCGACATTGAAGTTGCGTTTGAAGACATCGCCAATTGCGCTCTGGATCGTGCCGTAGTAGCCGAGATCGACCAGCACGAGCGTGTCGCCGCGTTCCAGGCCGACGGTGTTCTGCAGATGGCGGAACAGGCGTTCGCGCAACGTCTTCGATTGCTTGAGAATGACCTTGGTCGTCGCAGGTTCGTTCAGAAGGCGGCGGAATTCCTGCGCCGGATTTGCGGCTTTATTCGCCCGCGCGAGAATTTTCCGCTTGAGATCGAGCGGCATCAGCATCTGGTCGCACACGATCGGAAGTCTGGCCGCAAAGGTGTGCCGTGCCGCGTAGCGCTGAATGCTCTCGACGCTGTCGAACGAGACGGCGACCGCCGTGTAGCGGCTCAGATAGACCGCGCCGGCGTTCATCTCGCTCGACAGCGCATCGCAGGCGAGCTTGACGAGATGGCCGTCGCGCATCAGGCAGGCGAACTTGTGCGGCTTGCCGGTCGCGGTGAGCGTGCGGTGCGCGTCGAGGACGAACTGCGCGAACGCATAGATGATCGGACCCATCGACCAGTAGCCGACGCGCTCGTGCGGCGCCCACTCGCGCTTGATTTGCTGCGACTGCATGCCGTGGTAGAGGCTCGGCGCGGCTTGCGTCGCGCGGATCGACGGGAACAGCAGGCGCGCGGCGATCAGGCGCTGGCGATCGCTTTTCGCCATTTCGTCGTTGCGCTGCATGAAGTGCACGGCCTCGATGCCGAGCGAGGTCGGAACGGCATAGTCCGCGACGTGGTTGTCGCCGACGTGCAGGATCTCCGTCGCCCTGACGCCCAGCTTCTTGATGACCTTCGGCCACAAACCGCTCGACTTTCCGAAGCCATGTTCCGACGAGCAGAACACATGGTCGATGAGCGTTTCGAGTTCGGGCGCGGTGGCGAACAGGATCCGTCGCAGTTGCGCTTCGCTGTAATAGGTATCGCTGACGATGGCGACCGCGATGCCGCGCGCCTTCGCTTCGCGAAGCAGCGCCAGCACCGGCTCGAAGACGAAGCCGATCTCGATTTCCTTCTGCACTTCGCGCGCGGCGAGGGCGCGCACGGTGGCCTCGTCGGCAAGTGGCGCGCAGACGGCGTAGATCTCTTCGAGCGTGGCCTCGCTCATGCTCTTGGCGAAAACGTGCTTCGTGCGGGCTTCGGATTCGGCCATCATGCGCACGCGCGCGCTCACGCGGTGCTCGACGAAGAGCGGATCTTCCGCGAGCCCGTAGTACACGTCGCGAGGTTCGAGCACGCCGCGCCAGAAGACGGTGTCGAAGCAGTCGAAGGTGGCCATCTTGCGGCCTTCGAGTTTGGCGGTCCATGCCGCCATCAGGTCACTGGCCGGGACGTTGCGGTCGTTCATTTCTCTGGGTGCTCCTGGGCCGGCGCTTGCGGCGCCGTAAGGGATTGACTCGTGCCGCGGCGACTGCGAGCGCGCTCGCGAGACGGTTCTTCGGCGGTTTTCGGGATGAACTGATGGTAGGGGAACGCCCGCGAATGGAATTGCCGAAAAAGAGGCGGTTTCGCCCTTAGTTCGGGGCTTGGGCGCGCAGCCCGCGGGACGGCACGCGCTGCAGCGCCTGGCGGCCCGGCGTATGCTTTTGGCTCGAATCGCCCCTTTCTTCCACGGAGCACACATGCAAAAGCGCAACATCGGCACATCGGATCTGCAAGTCGCGCCGCTCGTCTTCGGCGGCAACGTCTTCGGCTGGACGGCGGACGAGCGCACGTCGTTCTCCATCCTCGACGCGTTCGTCGACCACGGCCTGAATTTCATCGATACCGCCGACGTCTACTCCGCCTGGATCGACGGCCACAAAGGCGGCGAGTCGGAAGCCATCATCGGCAAGTGGTTCAAGGAGAGCGGCAAGCGCGACAAGATCGTGCTCGCGACGAAGGTCGGCATGCTCAGCACGCGGCCGGGGCTAACGGCTGCGAACATCGCGGCCGCCGTCGACGATTCCTTGCGGCGCCTGAAAACTGACTACATCGACGTCTATTTCTCCCATCTCGACGACGACAAAACCCCCTTCGAAGAAACGCTCGGCGCCTATCAGAAGCTGATCAAGGCGGGGAAGGTGCGGGTGATCGGCGCGTCGAATTACTCCGGCGAGCGGGTGGAGGCGGCGCTGAAGGTGTCGAAGGAGGAGGGATTGCCGGCGTATCAGGTGCTTCAGCCTGAATACAATCTGTACGACCGCGAAGGCTACGAGACGGATCTCGAACCGGTCGCGGCCGCGCACAAACTGGCCGTCGTGACGTATTTCAGCTTGGCGAGCGGCTTTCTGAGCGGCAAATACCGCTCGATCGAGGACACGAAAGGCGCCAAGCGCGGGTCGCGCGTCGAGAAATATCTGAACGAACGAGGTTTGTGGATCGTCGATACGCTCATCGACGTGGCGAAGCGCAACGACACGACGCCCGCGACGATCGCGCTCGCGTGGGTCATCGCGCGGCCGAGCGTGACGGCGCCGATTGCGAGCGCGACGTCGGTGGCGCAACTGGAAAGCCTGGCTGCGGCGACCCGCCTGACCCTTTCCGCCGACGACCTCGATGCTCTCGACGAAGCCAGCGCTCCGGCGAAATAATCGAGTTGCATCAGTGAGTTGGGTGCTTGGCGATCGCTCCGTGATCTGGTAACATCGCGCCCGAATCGAGATTTTTGCCCGACGGCGCGGTGTTTTGCGCTGCGCCCGGCGGCCCAAAGTGCGTCATTTCAGATTTTCGTCTCGAGTGCGCATGCCGTTTTCGGCGGTGAATCCCAACTCTCTCTTTTCCGGCCTCCGTGGCCGCTTTGCTCGTGTCCGCCGTGTTGGGCGGACGATCGGAGTGCCGGCGCGTGGTACGGGCCGCAAGATCCGTTTCCCGCAGTCAGAAAATACGTTTAGCGATTTAGGAATTCCATGACCACTATTGTTTTGAAAGAAAACGAGCCGTTCGACGTGGCGATTCGCCGTTTCCGTCGCACGATCGAAAAGAACGGCCTGATCGCCGAGTTGCGTGAGCGCCAATCGTACGAAAAGCCGACGACGGCTCGCAAGCGCAAGAAGGCAGCGGCCGTGAGCCGTCTGCGCAAGCGCCTGCGCAGCCAGATGCTGCCGAAGAAGATGCACTGAGCGTCTTTTTCCGCCGCGGTCAGTATTTCGATACGGCTGCGGCAAAGCAAAAAGGCGGTGCGACCGAAAGGTCGCACCGCCTTTTTGCTTGGATAGCGGGTGTGTGCTTTAGATGAACGCGTGACGCCTGCCGAGCGCGCTCAGCAAATGCGGCCACTGGTCGACGCTGGCGTCGTCGTGAACTTGCTCCAGCTCGCACAGCAATTCGATGATGCCCGGATCGTAGGCATTCACGTCCGATGCATACAGCGCGCGCAGCAGCTTGCCGTCCTGCGCGTGCCGATAATACGAAATGCCCGTGCCTTCGATCGCGGGGTCATAGACGTCGTCCTTGACGAGCGATCCGATTGCGCACTTGCGACCGTGCGCGCTACGCAACCGGCACGAGCCGTTTTCGTCTTCCGACACGGCTCGCTGCTTCAGCAGATGCGCGCATACGCGCTCGTAAATGTCTCTTGCGCTCAACATCACAACACCTGCAACACTCATGCAGCGGTTTTCAGAAGCTCGGCCGACAAGCCGAATTGACGAGCGATCGATGCCAGCCGCTCGCGCCATTCCCATTTGCCGAACACGTCGTGCACGTTTTGCAGACAACTGAGCAGCTCGACGGTGGTCGGATCGAACACATTGATGCGCGAGCGCAGCAGCGCGCGCTTGAGCGCCGCGACGCCGACATCCATGTAGGCCGGCACGACGTCCGGCGCTTTCGCGATGTAGCGAATGGGCACGCCTTCCATCGCGGTCATGTAGTCGCGCGGTTTGATGAAGCTGCCGACCGGGCAGCCGCCGCAATATCCGCGATACGCGCCGCCCCCGTGGGGCAATAGCGCTGCTTGTCCCTGACCAAAGAGATGCAGCACTGCGCGGTTGAATATCTCCTGATGTGTCAGGAAGTTCAGGCTTTTCATGTTTGTTCCCCCTGCGCCCCTGCGCAGCGGCCAATCGTTGAATTTCGAGCAACCTGCACTTGCAGTATCGGACGTCGGTGCCGTTTGTCTTAGAGCGGACGGCAACATAAAGAGCGTGATGTTTCGAGTCCTGAATCTACTTGAGCTTGGGTTTTCCCGGCCCCGCGGCGCCTTGTGGATTGCGCGCCGTCGTGTGCTCGCGACGCGTTCGCACTCGAATGTAAAACGGTTTCATCGCCTGTTATAGCAACTTGGCCCGGTAAAAAAGTGCGCTAGCGAACGCGAGCACGCAATTCTGACACGGTGCGAACGATCGTGCAGTGCGGCAAATTTGGCGTGGAACATTGCTGGAGGCGGCTTTTCGCGTGCTTCACTGCAAAAAATCGCCTAGTATCCGTATTTACCCTATACATGAGAAGAATTTCGCTTAAATGTTGCTAAAAAGCAAATATTTCCGCTGAAGAAATGTCAATTTACGTCACGGGCAGATTTTTTCGGCTTGTCCGCCGATTGGCGGCGCGTCGTTTTCGTGGGCGCTTTCGTCGACGCGCGGGAGAGGCAACTCACTTCGTGATCGTTGACCATGCCGGTTGCTTGCATGAACGCGTAGCAGATGGTCGTGCCGACGAACTTGCAGCCGTAAGTCTTGAGCGAGCGGCTCAGCGCGTCCGATTCTTCGGTGGACGCCGGCGCGTGTTTGTAGGAGGAGCGCGGTGTGTCGATGGGCGCGTCGCCGACGAACGACCACACGAACGCCGCAAAGGAGCCGTGCTCGGACTGGATGCGCTGGACCGCGCGGGCGTTCAATATCGCCGATTCGATCTTCGCGCGGTTGCGCACGATGCGGGCGTCGGCCATCAGGCGTGCGACGTCGTCGTCGGTGAAGGCTGCGACCTTGTCGAGATCGAAGCCGTCGAAGAGGGCGCGGTAACCCTCGCGCTTGTTCAGGATGGTCGACCAGGAAAGGCCCGCTTGCGCGCCTTCGAGGACGAGCATCTCGAAAAGATGACGGTCGTCGCGGGAAGGCACGCCCCATTCGGTGTCGTGGTAGTGAATCATCGCCTCGGTGGAGGCCCAACTGCAGCGATGCGGTTCGTTCGTCATGTCACGTTCCCGTAGATTCGTTTCGTTTGGCGCCAGCTTAGCGGAATGCGCGCGCGGCGCCAGTCGGCCGTTCGGCCAATTGGCGGCGCGCGGCTGCGCCGGTAAGCTTGCGGGCATGACTAAATCACAGCACTCAAACGAATACCTGATCGGCGTCGATGGCGGCGGCAGCGGTACGCGCGTCGTCCTCGCCGATGTGAACGGCCGCGAACTGGCGCGCGCGACGGGCGGCCCGTCCGGGCTGGGACTGGGCGTCGAGCGCGCGTGGCGCGAAATCGAAGCCACCTGCGCGCGCGCCTTCGAGGCAGCCGCCTTGCCCTTCGACTGGCGCGCCTGCGCGCTCGGCTGCGGGCTCGCGGGCGTGAACCACGCCGGCTGGCTCGCGCAATTCCACGCGACGGCGCCGGACATGCGCGCGCTCGCCGTCGAAAGCGACGCCTACACGACGCTCCTCGGCGCGCACGGCGGCGCGCCGGGCGTGATCGTCGCGCTCGGTACGGGGAGCATCGCGGCGGTGCTCGATGAGCGGGGCGCGTGGCGCATCGCGGGCGGCTACGGCTTTCCGAGCGGCGACGAGGCGAGCGGCGCGTGGCTCGGCTTGCGGGCAATCGTGCATCTTCAGCAGGTGCTCGACGGCCGCGCTCCCGCAGATACGTGGTCGGACGCGCTGCTCGCGTGTACCGGCGGCGTGGATCGCGACGGTTTGGTCGTGTGGCTGAGCGGCGCCAATCAGACGACTTACGCGACGCTCGCGCCGACCGTCTTCGAGAATCGCGACCATCCGGCTGCGGCGGCGTTGCTGGCGGACGCGGGGCGCGAGATCGGCAAGCTGGTGGCCGCGCTCGATCCGGCCGGCGCGCTGCCGGTAGCCTTGTGCGGCGGGCTGGCCGCGCCGTTCGAGGCGTTCGTTCCGGCTGCGGTGCGGGGGCGACTGCGCGCGCCGATCGCTGATTCGGCGGCGGGAGCGTTGCAGATTGCGCGGCGGGCGGTGCGCTCGTGAAGAGCGCGGCCTACGCGATAAAATGACGGGCTTCGCGCCAAATCACACTAAAGGCAGTCATGTACCCAATCATCGCCACCGATCTCGACGGTACCCTTCTCAACAGCGATCACCAAGTCGATCCCTTCACCGTCGAAACGGTCCGCCGGCTGGAAGCGAGCGGCGTGCGCTTCGTCATCGCGACCGGGCGGCATTATCGCGACGTCGCGGGCATCCGCGACGTGCTCGGCATCGACGCGTACCTGATCACGTCGAACGGCGCGCGCGTTCACGCCCCCGACGACACCCGCATCTACGCCCGCGACCTCGATCCGGCGGCCGTGCGGCGTCTCGTCCAGCCGGATCTGGCAGGCGGCGAAGGCCGCGTGATCGTGAACCTTTTCGCCGACGATGCCTGGCTGATCGACCGCCACGCGCCCGAATTGCTCGTCTTTCACCAGGATTCGGGCTTCAAGTACGAGGTAATGGACCTGCGCGAGCACGACGGTGAGGGCGTCGCGAAGGTGCTTTATATCGGCGAGCCGAAGGATCTCGAGGAAACGGCGGCGAATCTGGAACGCGAATTCGGCGGAGCACTCTACGTCACCTATTCGCTGCCCGACTGCCTCGAAGTGATGACGGCCGATGTTTCAAAGGGACGGGCGCTGAAAGTCGTGCTCGATCAACTCGACCTCGATACGGCGCACTGCGTTGCGTTCGGCGACAACATGAACGACATCGATTTGCTCGAAACTGCCGGTCACCCGTTCATGATGGGCAACGCGAATCCGCACCTGATGAAGCGTCTGCCGGACGTGCCGCGCATCGGCAACAACTTCGAGGCGGGCGTCGCGCATCAGTTGCGCAAGCTGTTCGGCATCGTTGACGAACTGGCGTCGCCGGGGCAAATATCACACTGACTGAGTGACACATGCAAAAGGGAGCGCCGCGGCGCTCCCTTTTTGCTTTCATCGCGCGTTATCCGCGATGGTTCCAGCCGCCGTTGTTGTGCCCATTGTCCCAGCCGCGGCCGTGATCCCAGCCGGTGCGGTTCCAGCGGCCGTTGTCGCGGCGATCGTCGTTCCAGCGGCGCTCGTCATGGCGCCATTGCGGCGCGCTGTACACCGGCGCCGGGCGGACATACACCGGGGCGGGCCGTGCGTACACAGGCGCATACGCGGGTGCATAGGCCGGCGCGCCGAGCGAGAGGCCGATGTTGAGATCGGTGTGGGCCTGAGCCGCGCCGACCGCGCCGATGGCAAGACCCGTCGCTACGAGAAGGTGGGTGACGATGCGCTTCATGTTGTTTCTCCTGGAAAGCGACGTCTGTCGCATGAATCCAATTTAAGCGTCCGCCGTCTTACATGCTTCGATGAGTTGTTACCGTGTGCAAGCACGGCGTAAGGCTTTGTCGGTGGGCCTCGCCTGAGGCCGATCCTTGTCCAGCATGCCTTTGCCGCCGCGGCCCGGCGCCAGAATCGAACGAATGTTCAATGCGCGCCGACCGGCTTGTAAACGTCCATTACATTTGTCGCCAGCGATTCATATTCGGCGCCGCCGCGAGCGTCGGAAGGCGCGAAGTAAGGGGATAAACGCCGTTTGTTCAGCGGCTTGCACCGCGTCTCGCTCCACTAACATTCTCCCCATAGCCTCCGTTAAACCAGTCTCAAATTTCTTTCACGACACATGACAGCGAAAGTCGGGATCATCATCCGCACCAGAAATCGGCCGCGCCTTCTTCAGCGCGCGCTGGCGAGCGTCTGCGCCCAGTCCTTCGACGACTGGAAACTCGTCATCGTGAATGGCGGCGGAGAGAGCAGCCCAGTGGACGCAATCGTCGGCGCGTTGCCCGGGCACGTGTCGCAGCGCGTTCAGGTGATTCACCTCGCCGCGTCGGTCGGTCGAAGCGCGACGGGGAACGTCGGCTTTGCACTACTCGACACCCAATACGTCGCCACCCTCGACGATGACGACTCCTGGCAACCCGACTTCCTGTCGATCACGGTCGATGCCCTGGACGACGCGCGCCGCGAACTGCCGAGCGTGCGCGGTGTTACGGTCGCCGTGAACGCGGTGGAAGAGCGGATCGAAGGCAATGACATCCACACGCTGCGCGTCACCCCGTACAACGCCTGGCCGGCGACGCCGCACGTCGTGAGCCTCGACGCGATGTTGCAGGGGAGCGAACTGGTGCCGTCGGGCGTTCTGCTCGACCGGCGCGCCGTGGCCGAGGCGGGCGGGCTATTCGACGCGTCGCTGGCGATTCAGGAGGATTGGGACCTGTACGTCCGCTTCATGCTGCGCTGGGACATTTTGACGATCCCGGACCATGCCGCGAATTACCACCGCCGCCCCTTTGAAACCGATCCCGAACTCGCCAATTCCGTCTACACGCAAGGCAAGCAGGCCGCGATTTCCCAGCAGGCGATGCTGAACGACTGGCTGAAGCGATCGGTTGCGCAGACCGGCATCGGTGAGTACGCGAATTTGAGACAGAACTTCCATTCGCTTGGGCAGATTCGCACGGCGACTGCTGAACGGTCGCTGAACGAACTCGCGCTCGTGTCGGACGTGCTCGCGACCATCATCGAGCAACTCGCGGACGTCGACGACAAGCTGGCGCACAGCCTGCCGGCCGCTCATGCGGGTCGGTAATAGAAACTGAGCATAGAAAAAATCCATGAACGACACAGTCGGCATCATCATCCGGACCAAGAACCGGCCCGTTTTCCTGCGCCGCGCGCTCAAAAGCGTCCAGGAGCAGACGTTCGGACGCTGGAAAATCGTGCTCGTGAACGATGGCGGCGAGCCGGGCATCGTCGAGTCGATCGTCGCTTCGATGCCGGAGTCGACGCGGCAGCGTATCGAATTGCTGCATCACGCGGAGTCCGTGGGGCGCTCGGAAGCGGGTAACGCGGGTTTTCGCGCGCTGGATACGGACCACATCGCCGTTCTTGACGACGACGACACCTGGCATCCTGCCTTCCTCGAAACCTGCATGCAGAGGCTGGCCGACGTGCGCGGCCGGGTGAACACGGTCAAGGGCGTCGCGGCGCGGCTGCACATGGTGTCGGAAAAGATCGTCGGCGGCCGTATCGATCTATTGGAAGTCTCCGAATTCAGGCCCGAGATTTCTCATCCCGATATTCTCAGTCTCGACGAAATGCTGCGTGAGAATTTTCTCGGACTATGCGGCGTCGTGCTGGATCGTCAGGCGGTCATCGCGGCGGGCGGCTTGTTCGCGCGCGACCTTAGCGTCTTCGAAGACTGGGATTTGTATCTGCGACTGATGGTGCGCTGGGACATCGCCGGCATCGAGGAACGGCTCGCCAATTATCACTTCCGCTTCAGCGAAACCGATAGTGACCTCGGCAACTGCGTGGTCGCCCAGCAGGCCGACATGCTGCTGCATCGTCAGATGCTGCTCAACCGCTGGCTGCGCCAGTCGCTTCAGACGAGAGGCCACGGCCAGTACGCGAACGCGCGCAGGCATTTCGTGACGCTCGCGAATCAGGACGCGGCGCTCCTGAATACGACGGCACAGAGCATCGATATGGTGAAGAACGGTTTGATCGTCGTCGCCAAGACGGTCATGCAGATGCAGGAAAGGCTGAGCGTCGGCCACTAGAAAAAAGCGAAAACAAAAACGGGCGCCGAGGCGCCCGTTTCCAATGCGTTTCCGCCGGCTAAAGGCGTTGCGCTTACTTCTTCGAGCGCGCGAGGCACGGATAAACCACGCCCGCGATGATCGCGCCGATGATCGGAGCGAGCCAGAACATCCACAGTTGCTCGACCGCTGCGCCGCCGACGAAGAGCGCCGGGCCTGTCGAACGTGCCGGATTCACCGACGTGTTCGTGACCGGGATCGAAATCAGGTGGATCAGCGTCAGGCACAGGCCGATCGCGATCGGAGCGAAGCCGGACGGCGAGCGGCTGTCCGTCGCGCCGAGGATCACGAACAGGAAGAAGAACGTCATCACGACTTCGCACACGAACGCGGCGAGGAGCGTGTAGTGGCCCGGCGAGTGCTCGCCAAAGCCGTTCGTCGCGAAGCCGCTCGCGACGAGGTCGAAGCCGGGCGCGCCGTTGGCGATCACCGACAGAACGAACGCGCCGATCGTCGCGCCGATCACCTGGGCGACGATATACGGCACGAGTTCACGCACCGGGAAGCGGCCGGCGACCGTCAGGCCGATGCTGACCGCCGGGTTCAGGTGACAGCCGGAGATGTGGCCGATTGCATACGCCATTGTGAGGACGGTGAGGCCGAACGCGAGCGACACGCCCGCAAGGCCGATACCGACGTGGGGGAAAGCGGCCGCCAGCACAGCGCTTCCGCAGCCGCCGAGCACGAGCCAGAACGTACCGAACATTTCAGCGCCAAGACGCTTTGCCAATTGCATGATTCTGCTTATCCTAAAAAGATTGATTAAAGCCGGGGAATGCGACATAACGGACTCAATTGCGTCCATTCGGGTGCGAAGTTTAATGTCGGCGGTCCCGCGAGTTTGTCAAAAATGGTTAAGCGGCTTTAACGAAGCAGAATCTTTTTGGGATAGCGGGCGGAAGCGGATTTTCTGGTAAAGGCGTCGTTTTGAAAATATAGATGATGTCAATTGCAAGTTTTATTCGATACGACTAGGCTTTGCTCCATTTCCGATTACAAAGTGGAGAAGCAATGTCGCAATACCTCGAATTGAAAGCGCAGATATCGAAATTGCAGGCGCAGGCGGATCGCGTCCGGCAAGACGAAGTGCAGGCCGTGGTGGCCAAGATCCGCCAGCAGATCGTCGAATACGGGCTGACCGCGCAGGACCTCGGGCTCACGCTCATCAAGCGCGGGCGTCCGCCGAGGAAAGAACCGTTGCCGCCGATGTATCAGGACCCGAAATCCGGCGCGACCTGGAGTGGCCGCGGCAAACCGCCGAATTGGATTGCGGGTAAGAATCGCGAGAGATTTCTTAGTCGGACCTGCAAAATTGGGTTTTGTTCGTGGACGCCTCGGGGCGTTCATCAGGTGGCCTTGTACTTTTCGAACTC
>NZ_FCOL02000034.1 GCF_001544515.1 Caballeronia terrestris | reverse complement strand
TCGACCGCTTGTCGTCGGTGTTCATCTCGAATACGAATCACGAGGAGAACCAGCCGGCGCACTTGACGCTGAAAGATGCGTCGGTGCCGGTGAACGTGAATCTGCGTACCTATGCGGGTCCGGAGAGCCGATACTGCCCGGCTGCGGTGTACGAATTCGTCAAGACCGACGACGGCAACGAACGCCTGCAGATCAACGCGCAGAACTGCGTGCACTGCAAGACCTGCGACATCAAGGACCCGACGCAGAATATCGTCTGGGTCACGCCGGAAGGTGGCGGCGGGCCGAACTATCCGAACATGTGACAATTAACCGGCAAGACGGCCCGTGATTAGGCAAACCGGCAAGGTCGCACCGCTGACGCGGACCGGTCCGCGTCGGTCTCCTCTAACCTATCTATGGCCCGAGCAATGAAATACAAGGACTATTACGAGATCTTGGGACTGCAACGAACTGCCACGCAGGACGACGTGAAGCGCGCCTATCGCAAACTGGCGCGCAAATACCACCCAGACCTTACCAAACAGTCCGACGGAGAGGAGCGCTTCAAGGAAGTGGGCGAAGCCTATCAGGTACTGAAAGATACTGAGAAACGCGCTGCGTATGACAGGATGGGCGGTCAATGGCAGAACGGTCAGGATTTTCAGCCCCCGCCAAATTGGGACGAGGGATTCGAGTTCAGCGGAGCAAGCAGTGAGGCAAAGACTAACGCCGGCTTCAGTGACTTCTTCGAAGCGATGTTCGGCGGTGCGCACGGCCGCATGCATTCCCGGCAACGACAAAGGCACGATGCCCGATCGGATCACTACGCCCACGCGGACGATGAACTGGAGGGGGCATACAGCGGCGCGCCATTCTCCGCGCCTGGACAGGATCACCATGCCAAGGTGGTGATCGATCTGGCTGATGCCTATCGAGGGGCGCAGCGCTCGATCTCGCTGCAAATGCCGGCCATCGATGCGCAAGGCCATGTCACACTGCAATCTCGTAACCTGAACGTCACCATTCCGAAGGGTATGCGGGCTGGGCAGCACCTGCGACTCGCCGGCCAGGGAGGCGCAGGGTTGGGAGGCGGATCGGCCGGTGATCTGTATCTGGAGATTACCTTTCGGGAACATCCGCGTTTTCGCGTTGACGGGCGCGATGTTTCCCTTGACGTGCCAGTGGCACCCTGGGAGGCAGCACTCGGCGCAGCGGTCACCGTCCCGACGCCTGATGGCTCTGTCGAAATGACCGTGCCTCCGGAATCAACCGGCGGCCGCCGGCTGCGACTTAAAGGTAAGGGAATTCCGGCGAACCCGCCGGGCGACCTGCACGTGGTATTGAATATTGTGCTGCCACCGGCTGACACCGACGATGCAAAGGCAGCATACGAGACGATGCGTCAAGCATTCAACTTCGACCCACGCGCGAATTTTCACGGGTAACGAGTCATGACCAGCTATTTGGAAGGCGAGATTGTCGAGGAAGAGGTCGAGTTCACGCTCGTCGAACTGTGTCGAGTGAGCGGCGCATCCGAAGAACAGCTGACCATGTGGATCTCAGAAGGCGCGTTTGAGCCGAGGGGCGTCCGGCCCGAGGAATGGCGGTTTGGCGGAGCGGCGCTACGCCGTGTGCGGACCGCCAGCCGGCTAGCGCGCGATTTGGAAATCAATGCTGCTGGAATTGCACTTGCGCTGGATCTGCTTGACGAAATCGATGCATTGCGTGCGCAGTCCAAACCGTCGAACCTCAGACAAAGGTAGGTCGACGACTGCATGCCTGGCTCAGACCGACACTAGAGAAGCGACGTGGGACAGCGAGCCTGCCAGCTGCTCGCACTGCCCGCTGGCCGCGTCGGGATCCGTTCGCGAGGGCGCGCTCATATAAAAGGCGAGGAACATTGAGGCAATAGACCTGGACAGCTCAGCGGCGGGCCGAGAGCATGCATTCGAGGAGTTCGGAAGCTGACCGTCGAATCCATGCAGGTGCCAACGCTTTTTGGCTACCGGATACCTGCCGCTCGTTTGGCGTAGACAGCTTCCAGGGTACGTCGGTCATGCGTGCCTCGTCACGCGCCACTAGCGCCGTGCGCCGCGCGCTTTCCCTTTTGGGGGCGGTCGCTCACGGCACGCCCGTCGCCCATCAGCGTGTTCGCGGATCATGTCGATCAGGGCGCGCAGTCCGGCTGGCACATGGCGGCGGCCCGGGTAGTACAGACAGAGGCCGTCGAGCGGCGGCGTCCAGTCTTCCAGCACGCGGACCAGCGTGCCCGCCTCCAGATCCGCGGCGACGGTCCACTCGGTCAGATACGTGAGACCGAGACCGGCGCGCGCCGCTGCCAACATTAGGCCTGGCTCGTCGAGCGTCAGCGCACCCTTTCCGTCGATACGCACCGCTTCGCCGTGCCGTTCGAACTCCCACTGATAGATCGCGCCGCTTGGCATTCGCGTGCGGATGCAGTCGTGCGCGATCAGATCTTCGGGCGTGCTCGGTGGCTTGTGCTGCGCGAAGTACGTCGGACTGCCGACGACGGCAAAGCGCTGCTTGACATCGAATGGCACTGCGATCATGTCCTGCGGCACGGTTTCGGCGAGACGGATGCCCGCATCGAATCCGTCGACGACGATATCGATCAGCCGTCCTTCGGTGACGATGTCGAGCTTCATTTCCGGATAGCGTCGCAGGAACGCGATCAACAGTGGCATCGCCTGCTTAGCCGCTCCCGCCGACGTATTGATGCGCAATGTGCCCGACACCGTGTCGCGAAAGTTGCCAACCCGTTCGATCGCGACGCGGATCGTCGACAGCGCGGGCGCTATCGTGTCGACGAACTGCACGCCGGCTTCCGACAACGATACGCTGCGCGTCGTGCGATTGAATAGCCGCACGCCGATGCGTGCTTCGAGTGCCGCCACTGCGTGACTGAGAGCGGACGTCGAGACACCCAGGTCGGTGGCTGCCGCGCGAAAGCTGCGATGACGAGCGACGGCCAGCACCGCTTCCAGTTCACCCAAACCTGAAGTCTTCATTGTCCCAAATTCCTCAACAGGGCATGCCAGATTGTACGACTAGTCAACGCAATTACGTCGGTCTATTGTGTGTCATTCGCACCGCAATCCGGGAGTAGCAATGCAGGTCATCGACAAGGTTTATATCGACGGTACGTTCGTCACGCCACACGGCGACGAACTGCTCGATCTCTTCAATCCCGCGACCGAACAGTTGATCGGCCGCGTACGCCTCGGCGATGCGCAGGACGCGCGCGACGCGATTGCTGCAGCGAAGCGCGCGTTTCCCGCGTTTTCGCGCACGGACAAGCGCGAGCGCATCGACATGCTGAAGCGGATGCATGAAGCCGTCGTTGCGAAAGAAGACGAGCTTTACGAAGCGATCACGGAAGAATATGGCGCACCAGTGTCGCGTAGTCGGTGGATGGCTCAGCATGCGAGCAGAGTTCTGCTCGAAGCGGCGAAGGTGCTACAGGACTACGCGTTCACGCGCCGGGCGGGGACCGCTGAAGTCGTGATGCAGCCGCTCGGTGTCGCAGGCCTGATAACCCCGTGGAATAGCGACGCGGGTTTCATCTGCGGGAAGCTGGCCGCCGCCTTGGCCGCGGGCTGCACGGCCGTCATCAAGCCGAGCGAAATGAGTGCGATCCAGACCCGCATCGTCACCGAAGCGTTGCACGAAGCGGGCTTGCCGGCGGGCGTATTCAACATCGTTACGGGACGCGGTGAAACGGTCGGCGCCCAGATCAGCTCACACCCCGATGTCGCGAAACTGTCGTTCACGGGCTCGACGGCAGTCGGCAAGACGATACTGCGTGCCGGCGCCGATACGTTGAAACGCGTAACGCTCGAACTCGGTGGCAAGTCGCCGGTGGTGGTGCTCGACGATGCAAACTTCGATTACGTGGTGCCGCTTGCGATTCAGGCCGGCTTCATGAACAGCGGCCAGGCATGCATCGCGGGCACGCGCATTCTCGTGCCCAGGCAACGGCTCACGGAGTTCGAGGCGCGCGTGCGGGAAGAAGTCGCGGGAACACAGGCGGGCGATCCACGCGATCCTCAAACGACCGTCGGCCCGATGGTCAGCAAGAAGCAGTGGGAGCGCGTGCAGCGCTATATCCGCATCGGCATCGACGAAGGGGCGCGTTTGATCGCGGGGGGCGAAGGCCGGCCGGAAGGCTCCGACGCAGGATGGTTTGTGCGCCCCACTGTCTTCAGCGACGTTACGAACGACATGACGATTGCGCGCGAAGAGATTTTCGGCCCGGTGCTGTCGATCATCACATACCGCGATACTGACGATGCCATCGCCATCGCCAACGATACGAACTACGGCTTGCAGGCGTACGTGTTCTCGGCGGATGAGAAGCGTGCGCGCGAGGTCGCGTCGCGAATCGAAGCGGGACGCGTACTCGTCAATACGCTCGCACACGAACCGGCCGCGCCGTTCGGCGGCTTCAAGCAATCGGGTCTTGGCCGAGAGTATGGCTCGTTCGGGCTGGAGGCGTTTCTCGAGCCGAAGGCCGTGATTGCGGCGTTGTGATTGCGTAGCTCAAGCGTTCGTTGACGCGCCCCGTAGGGTTGGTCAAGCAGGAACGCCAGCCTTAGGACTGCGTGCTCCGGATAATCGGCAGCGCTTCGTGCAGTTCTACGGCCGGCGCCGCGACATCCCCGGGTCAGAGTGCGAAGGTCCGTTGTCTGGGGCGCAATTGACGCTGGAATGGCTCTGCGCAAGCTCACGCCAAGGTCCGTAGATGGCCGCTTTCGGTCTGTCGCGACCGGCCAGAATTGCTCGAAGCATCGCCGCGCTCCGTCCGTCACGGCCCGGCAGCACCCTGCCCCGTTGAGCTAGCCTCAAACGGACTCGTTAGTGTATTTTGGAAAGTGGAAACCCGCCAAACCCCGGACTCCTTCACGAATACTCTGAGGCTTAGCTCCTGATGCGGGGGCAGCGTCTGTCCCTCGGAATTTACGAGCCCCCTTCAACTCGTTGGTAACGTGCACAAGAGCAACGTCTGGTCGAATAAACCGGATGGCTACGGCCCGAGAATCGAGTGATGCGTTCCTTGCCCTTGTGCTCAGAATGGCAGCCACCCCTTTTTGATCGCTCCCCGTCCCTTTGCCGCCTCGCCGCGGACACTGACGAAGTCAGCATCGTCGGTGTACATCCGGGTGGCTGCCTCCGCATCATGGCTGTTAAAGCCCTGAGTCATCTCAGAAACCACCATTTTTGTCGCCGACTCGCCCTGAAGGTTACCTGTGCTGGGCATGCCCGGTTTAAGAGAGCAGCCGATACCAAAATTGATCGCAGCAATCGCAATCAAGGATGCTAACAACTTCTGCACGTTTCTCACGTTTCCCCCTTGATTGAATGGTGCGCCATTGAAGCGCTAGTCAGCGGTCGAACGGCCTCGATGGCCACAGCGAGAATGATCGAGACCGTGCGCCAGCTATTCTTGCAACGGTGAGACTGACGCGGGGGACGGGGGTCAGCCGCACTCGAGATCATCCGCCTCTCCGCGTCAAGTGGTGACGGGAGCACGGCGATATGCTTTACGCCGGCGGGAGTTGGCCAAACTCATGAGGAATATGCAAACCCTCATCGTGTTCCGCTGCCAATTCTTCTCGGAAAAGCGCACCACGCGGCATTCGCCTCCGCATTACCAGCCGTAAAAACGCGGCCAGATTTCCACGCTGCCGTCAGCGGCAATCGCATGATAGACGGGATGCTGCGCGCCCGTTGCACAGGCGTGATTCGGCAGAATGCGCAGACGCGTACCGATGGGAAAGCGCGCCTCGATGTCGTGATCCGGCGTGCCCGTCCGGGAGATGATGCCGTGCTCCTGGTTCGCGCCGCTCATCACATAGTCGCCCACGACCTCGCCGTCTTCGAGGCAGACCAGCCCATAGCCGAAGTCCTGCTTCTGGCGCTGCGTGCCCCGGTCACGGCTCATCGCCATCCAGCCTGCATCGACGATCGCCCAGCCTTTCTCGCGCTGGTGGCCGATCACCGTCGTCAACACGCTCAGCGCGATTTGCGATGCCTGGTTGACGCCCACGTTGTGCATCACGAGGTCGAACATCACATAGACGCCCGCGCGAACTTCAGTCACGCCGTCCAGATGCGTGGCGGCCAGCGCGGTCGGCGTCGAGCCGATACTGACGACGTCGCAGGGCATTCCCGCGTCACGGATACGCTGGGCCGCGCGCACGGTGCGCGAGCGCTCCTGTTCCGCGATGCGAATCAGGTCTTCATGCGTGTCGTAGTCGTAACTGGAACCCGCATGGGCGATGACACCGCCCAGTTGCATACCGCCTTCGACGAGCGTGGTGGCGACCGTGAGGAGCAGGTCGTCTTCCGGTTCGATACCCGAGCGATGGCCGTCCACGTCAACTTCGATCCACGCTTCGAATTTTTCCTGATGCTCCCGGCCAAACGCGACGATGGCCTGTGCGCAGACGATGCTATCCGCGACGATCTTCAGCGCGCAGCCTTGCCGACGCAGCGCTAGTGCTTGCGGCAGTTTGACGGGCGCCATGCCGACCGCGTAGACGATGTCACGCACGCCGCTCGCAAAGAACTGCTCGGCTTCCTTTAGCGTGGACACGGTGATGCCGCGTGCGCCCGCGTCTACCTGGGCCTGCACCACCTGATTGCATTTGGTGGTTTTCACGTGCGGCCGGAAACTCACGCCGAGCGCATTCAGGCGGTGCTGCATCCGCTCGATATTGCGGGTCATGCGTTCGACATCGATCAATGCGGCGGGGGTATTCAGCGACTGCAATTCCATCTACGGCTCCTTGCGATTGCATGCGCGAGTGGGGTCTGGGCATCCGCATGACGCCGCGCGGATCGAGTCGCCAATATAGGATTCGCGTCGAAGCTTGTGTTTAACGAACGATAAAGCGAGCGTTAACCCAGATTGAATACTGGCCGGGCACCATGCCGGATGACGCGGCGAATCTGCCCTGAAGCGCGTCGGATCGATATGAAGTGAAGCGCGCCTCAACTGCGCCACGGAACGGGATCGAACGCGCGCTTGGCGGCTTCGAGAAACACCCGCTGACGGATCGTCAGGCCATGACGGGTGGGCATCAACGCCATCACCGGCGCGGATTCGAGACGCCATGCGGGCAACACACGTTTGAGTTTTCCCGTTGCAATCAGACGCGCGGCATCCCATTCGGAGCGTTCGACGATGCCGAGGCCCTCAATGGCCCAGTCGCTGACGACGGTGCCGTCGTTGGACGACAGCGCACCGTCCAGCCTGACGGTGACGCTTTTCGCATTGCGTTTTCCGGCGGCGTCGGCTTGCGTGAAACGCAGGCGCGTCACGTCCTCGTCGTTTTCTCGCAATGTCAGCCAGGGGTATTGCGGCAGCTCGGACGGATGCTGGAGCTTCGACAGACGGCGCGCGAGGGCGGGGCTTGCACACAGGATGCGGTCGTTGGGGGCGAGATAGTGGCCGATCCACGACGACCCCTTGACGTTGCCGATGGATACCACGGCGTCGGCGCCCTGGGCGGCAGTGAGCGGGCTGTCTGCTAGGATCAGTGAAATCGCGAGATTCGGGTGCGAGCGATGCAGATCGCGCACCAGCGGCGCGAGATGCGCGCGGCCAAAACCGAACGGCGCGACGACCCGCAAATGCCCGCTGACGCCACCCGACTCGCCGGACACGCGCGACGGAATCGACTCGATCCGCTCCATGATCTCGACGGCTTCCTGAACCAGCCGCTGACCCTCCGTGGTCAGCGAAATGCCGCGCGCCGCGCGCGTGGCGAGACGTACGCCCATGCGTTCCTCTATACGCTGAAGACGAACTGTCACGGCGGGCGGCGTGAGATTCAGCAGCCGCGCGGCGGCGGCCAGCGATTGCGACACGCCGAGCGCGCGAAACAGGCGCATGTCTTCCAGTTCGATCATTAAGCGACCTTTAACGATGGGTTCAATGGATATTAAACATGACAAAAAGTTTTTTTTCTATAGTGCGTCGTACGAGCCCGGCAACGGCTGTATCTGTCCAATGACGCCGGGGAACCTCATTCAATGTGGAGCGGCCCTCATGGACCAACCCGAACGCGCGGCGCACCCTCTCCAGACGCTGAACCAGGCCGGACTCGCGACGCCGGGCGGTCACTACAGTCACGTTTCGATCGCCAATGGGCTAGTCTTCGTGTCCGGTCAACTGCCCATCGACGCGCACGGCACGAAGCTCACGGACAGCGATTTCGACGCCCGGGTCGCGCAAGTGCTGGCCAATGTGGGCGCGGCGTTGAGCGGCGCGGGTAGCGATGTCTCGAAGCTGGTACAGGTCTGCGTCTATATCGACGACGTCGCGCATTGAGCGAGTTTCAACGAGATTTATGCGCGCTGGGCCGGCGACGCCAAACCCGCTCGTGCGGTGGTCCCGGTTCCGGCCTTGCACTTTGGGCTGAAGATCGAAATCGAAGCAGTGGCGACGCTGTAGCGTCGTCCCGGACCTCGCCCGACTCGGGCATCCACACCGCACAGCAAATCAGACAGGACGCAATGATGAACGCACCATCCACGACGAATCTTCACTATCGAGCCTTTACCGCCGCCGATATTCCGACGGCGCACGCGCTGTCCCAGGCGGTCAGCTGGCCGCATCGCGCGGAAGACTGGCAGTTTGCCGCCGCACAGGGCACCGGCTTCACGGCCGAAGAAAACGGTGTCGTGATCGGCACGGGACTGTGCTGGAAATTCGGCACGGACCGCGCCTCGCTCGGTCTCGTGATCGTGTCGTCCGAACATCAGGGGCGGGGGATTGGCCGCAAGCTGATGGAAATGCTGCTCGAAGAACTCGGCCCGCGCGTCACGTTCCTGCACGCCACGCCGGCCGGCAAGCCACTCTACGAAAAACTCGGCTTCACCGTCTGCGATACGCTCGACCAGCATCAAGGCAACGTCGGTGAGGCGTCGCCGGTGGCATTGCCCGTTGGCGAACGGCTGCGCGCGGCAACCGCCGACGATGTCCCCGCGCTCATCGAACTGGCCACGCGCGCCTATGGCCTCGAACGCAAGGCGATGTATTCGGCGCTGTTGGAAATGGGCGAGAACGCGGTACTCGAACGTGACGGCGAGATCGTCGGGTTTTCGGTGCGGCGCCGCTTCGGTCGAGGTCTCGTGCTCGGGCCCGTCGTCGCGATGCGTTCGCCGGACGATCTGCACGCCAAGGCGCTGATCGGCCATTGGCTGACAGGCCGCGAAGGCGAGTTCATCCGTACCGACGTCCCCTCGGGCGCGATGCTGACCGACTGGTTGATCGCGCAAGGCCTGAAGCGCGTCGATACCACGGTGAAGATGGTTCGCAACGCACCCGCCGATGCGCATAGCGGGCCTCCCGATGCGGTCTACCGTCCGTACGGGCTCGTCAGTCAGGCCATGTTCTAAAGCGGCACTGCGCGCTTCCGGCAAGGGCACCCGGCACGCATGCCCGGCAAGCGCGCGACCCGATGCGTTGTGTGCGGGCAGGGGCCTGAAAAGAACGGGGTTGCTTCGTGTAGACCAGTCCATTCGATATTTTCTGCCGCGGGCCATCTGTAATATCAATTGCAGCGGTCCGGCAGAAAGCACGCACGGCACCCAATACCTCAATCAGTAAGGAGTTTTCGCAAATGCGCGTACCGTTGACCCGCATTGTTACCACCCCGACGCAGCCGAACAGCGCCGATGTCGTCGTGATTGGCGCAGGCATCGTCGGCGCGTTCACAGCATGGTTTCTGGCGAAGCGCGGCGTGAACGTGGCGCTGATCGAAAAAGGCATGGTCGGCGGCGAGCAATCCAGCCGGAACTGGGGCTGGTGCCGGCAACAGAACCGCGACGCGCGCGAGTTGCCAATCGCAACCGAAAGCCTGAGGTTGTGGGAACAGTTCGAAGCCGAGTCGGGTGAGACAACTGGCTTTCGTCGCAGTGGACTGCTATATCTGAGCAACGACGACAGCGAACTGGCTGGCTGGGCAAAATGGTGCAACTTCGCGCGCTCGGCAGGCGTGAAGACGGAAGTGCTCGGCGGCAAGGCCGCGACCGAGCGCGGCGGTTCGACGGGGAAAAACTGGAAAGGCGGCGTGTTCGCGCCGACGGATGGCACCGCGGACCCCGGCGCTGCCGCTCCCGCCGTGGCGCGCAGCATCATGAAACTCGGTGGGACGGTGCATCAGAACTGCGCGGCACGCGGGATCGAAACGGAAGGCGGACGCGTCAGCGCCGTGGTGACGGAGCACGGCACGATCCGCACGAAAATCGCGGTGCTGTCCGGCGGTGCATGGGCGTCGACATTCTGCCGGCAACTTGGTATCCGTTTGCCGCAAGCCACGATCCGCTCGTCGCTGATGTCGGTTTCGCTGCCGCGCGGCACGCTGCCCGACGCGATGCACACGAAGGCCATCACGATCACGCGACGCGGTGACGAAACGTATTCGCTTGCCATCAGCGGCCTCGGCAAACTGGATCTCACGTTGCAAAAGGTTCGTTACGCCAAAGACTTCCTGCCGATGTTCACGCGTCGCTGGCGCAGCCTGAGCCCGGGATATCTCGAAGGCGTGCGCTCCGGTCACGAGAACATGGGGCGCTGGGCACTCGATCGCCCCACGCCGATGGAAAAGATGCGCGTACTCGATCCGTCCGTCGATCAGGCCACGGTCAAGGAGATTCACCGACGGGCCATCGAACTGTGTCCGGCGATTGGCGCGGCGCCGGTGGCGGCGTCCTGGGCCGGTTATATTGACATGACGCCGGACGGCGTGCCTGCCATCGGCGAAGTGAACGAAGTGCCCGGCTTTGTGCTGGCTGCAGGCCTGAGCGGTCACGGTTTTGGCATCGGTCCGGGATGCGGTCATCTGGTCGCGGACTTGGTGATGGGCCTGAAACCGATCGTCGATCCCGAACCTTACCGCCCGGAGCGATTCGACGAATCGGTGTGGGGAAAGGTCGCCGAGTTTTAACCGTCGCCGCACCCGGCACACCAATCGCAAACCACCGTGCTCGCCCTCGCAGGGCGCATGGCCAAGACTCCAGGACACGCTGCAATGATTTCACCCGTTCTTCATCTGAAGCAGGCGGGCCGGCTGGACCGGTTCTTTATCGACGGCGAATGGACGTTGCCTGCTGCCATCTCAGGCACGGCACGCGCGGCGGTGATCTGCCCGTCCACGGAAGAAATGCTGTGCGAGATTCCGCTCGGTGATGCGAACGACGTCGACCGTGCCGTGCAGGCGGCGCGTAAAGCATTGCCGCGCTGGTCCGCGACCTCGCCACAGGAACGCGCAGCGCTGCTCGATGGCGTCCATCGTCTGATGAGCGAGCGTGCCGAACTGTTCGCCCAGGCGCTGACGCTGGAAATGGGTGCGCCGATCAACTACGCGCGCGGCGCGCATGTGCCGCTCGCGATTGCTCATCTCGGCGTCGCGCGCGACAACCTGTTGAAGTACCCGTTTATCGTCCAGCGCGGCACGACGGCGATTGCGCGCGAACCGATCGGCGTGTGCGCACTCATCACGCCGTGGAACTGGCCGATCTACCAGATCACTGCGAAAGTCGGCCCGGCGCTGGCGGCGGGTTGCACGGTTGTCCTGAAACCCAGCGAACTGTCGGCGCTAAGCGCGTTGCTGTTTGCCGAAGTGATGGACGATGCGGGCATTCCAGCGGGCGTCTGCAATCTGGTCAGCGGGACAGGACCGGAAGTGGGCACGGCGCTCGCCTCTCATCCTCAGGTGGACATGGTGTCGATCACCGGATCGACGCGTGCGGGCGTGCTGGTCGCGCAGGCGGCCGCGCCGACCGTCAAGCGCGTCGCGCAGGAGCTTGGCGGCAAGTCGCCCAATATCGTGCTGCCGGACGCCGATCTGCCGCGCGCCGTGTCGCTTGGTGTGGCATCGGCGTTCCGCAACATGGGCCAGTCGTGCAGCGCGCCGACCCGGATGATCGTCCCGCGTGGCGTGTTGGCCGAAGTCGAGGCGCTCGCCGTGGCGGCGACGGAACAGATGTGCATCGGCGATCCGTTCGCGGAAGCGACGACGCACGGTCCGCTCGCCAATCGCGCACAGTTCGGGCGTGTGCAGAAGATGATCGAAAGTTTCATCAACGAAGGAACGAAACTGGTCCTCGGCGGCGCGGGCAGACCCGAGGGATTCGACACAGGCTTCTATGCGCGCCCGACGATCTTCTCCAATGTCCGCACCGATATGAGCGTGGCGCAGCAGGAAATCTTCGGGCCGGTGCTGGCGATCCTGCCGTATGACACGGTGGACGAAGCCGTCGCTATCGCCAACGACACCGTCTACGGACTCGGCGCGCATGTGCAAGGCACGGATAAGGCGCTGATGCGTTCGGTTGCATCGCGTATCCAGTCGGGTCAGGTGCATCTGAATTATCCCGCGTGGGACCCGCAGGCGCCGTTTGGCGGCTACAAGCAATCCGGCAATGGCCGGGAGTATGGTGTCGAAGGCATGGAAGAGTATATGGAGATAAAGTCGATCCTCGGGTACTACGATTGAAACCATGCCGGGCACCTGGCGTCACATTACGTGACGTCAGAATGCGTCACCTCACGCGTCCGAAACTGTTCGCTCTCGAAAGGTGTTGAATTGGAGACCGCCGATATTGTCGAGTCATCGCTGACCACGCATCACGCGCATTGGGAGAAGTTGCGACGCGATCTGCATGCCCATCCCGAACTGCGTTTCGAGGAGCACCGCACGGCAGACGTCGTGGCGCGCGAACTGGAGGCGCTGGGGTACGAGGTGTCGCGCGGACTGGGCGGGACGGGCGTGGTGGCGAGTCTGCCGGGCGCGAATCCGGCGTAGGGCATCGTGCTGCGCGCCGATCTCGACGCGCTGCCCGTTCATGAAGCCAACGATTTCACCCATGCGTCGTGCGCGCATGGCGTCATGCACGCCTGTGGACACGACGGGCATACGGTGATGCTGCTTGGCGCCGCACGTCTTCTGAAAGCATTGCCGCAGTTGCCCGGCAGCGTGCACTTCGTCTTTCAGCCAGGCGAAGAAGGCGGCGCGGGCGCGCGAAAGATGATCGACGACGGGCTGTTCGAGCGCTTTCCGACCGAGGCCGTGTTCGGCATGCACAACTGGCCGGGTTTGCCGGCCGGACATTTCGGCCTGCGTCGTGGGCCGATCATGGCGGCGGGTTCGCGCTTCAGGATTACGGTGACGGGCAAGGGCGCGCACGCCGCACAGCCGCATCTGGGCCTCGATCCGATTCCGCTGGCGTGTTCGATGGTGCTGCAATGTCAGACCATCGCTGCGCGTCACATAGACCCGGTGGACCTCGCCGTGATCTCCCTCTGCATGATGCACGCGGGCGATACCGAAACGTGATCCCGGACAGTGCCGAGTTGCGCGGCACGATCCGTACGTTGTCTGCAGCGCTCCTCTCAACGCTATCGAGTGTTCTTGGACCCCTGTTCGCTGGTTGCACTCACCTTCTTGGTGTTCTTCTTAGCTGACTTCGGCACGGCATCTTTCGTGTCTGGAAGTTCGGCAACGGCTTTTGTTGAAAATTTTCGTTTGGTTTTGGATGTCCGCTCAGCACCGGACGCGACAGACGCATTCTTGGTTTTAGACTTCGAGGCCTTTTCAGCATTGCTCGTAGTGGCTGTCTTTTTCGTCGTGACCTTCCGAGCCGTTGACTTTGCATCTTCGTCCGACAAAAGATCGCTCGGCGCAGCGACGTCAGTTTGAAGCTGAGCGCACGCTTGATGCCAGTAATATTCGTCGCGGCCGTGCGGACCGCCGTCGGCTTCCCACAGCCGGTACGCGTGCATTCTAATGTGCTCTTCGGGTGTTTCAAGGGGCATTGTGGCTCCACGGATTTAATCGAAAAATAGAAGGTACAGGTTGCGCTAAGAAGCTCAACTACTTGAAACCTCGCCCAGCGAGGAGCATAGCACTCCAAATCCGGCGAGACGGTCGCCTTTCGCTTAGGCAGCGGGCGTGACGTCTCTCTGGACAAAGCGTGCGATTAAGAAAAAAACGTGTGATGTGCGTGACTCCACTCGAGCAGACGCTCGACGCATTTAAAGCACGCCCTGGCACTCATGTCGGTGCGCAATTTCATGACTTACGTAAGTCTCAATAGACGAGTCCGTACCACGACTACGTGCCTGCGCGCCAAGACACCCCGGCAACTGTGCGCGTGCTGCATCCGCCCCTAACTGTGGGTTGAGCGGGGAGCAACGTCCTGAAGTACGGTACAGGTCGTCGCTTTCGTCTCGTCCTGGCCGCAAGCCCTTTGTATTATGGGCTCAGACCGTTGCGGATTCACGCTTGCATTGATACGCTATCGTCAGCCCGAGGAATTCACCTTTGCGTATGTCGATGACTATTCAAAGGCAAGAGTCTCAGGCCAACCTTTGGTCACAGACGAGGAATACATGGCAAAAGAAAGTGCAACAAACGCTGCAAAGGCCCCTAAAAAGGCAGCTACCCCTGTTGCGAAGAAAGCGCCTCTGGTGAAGAAGGCCACCGGACCGGCCACGAAGAAAGCGGCCGCTGCTGCTGCGCCGCTGAAACCCATCAAGGATTCGTTCACGAAGGCCTCGCTGAGCGTACATCTCGCCGAGCGCGCTGGCGTTGAACCGAAAGCCGCGAAGGCGTTGATGGCCGCACTTGAAGAAACCGTGCTCGCATCAATCCACAAGAAAGGCGCGAAGGAGTTCACGCTGCCGGGCCTGTTGAAGGTTGTGGCACAGGATGTGCCCGCCAAGAAGAAGCGCTTCGGCAAGGACCCGTTCACCGGCGAAGACAAGTGGTTCGCCGCGAAGCCCGCTTCGGTGCGACTGAAAGTACGTCCGCTGAAGAAACTGAAGGACGCCGCGCTGTAACTCAAGCGCCGCGGCAAAAAACGCCCCTCAGTTCACACCGAGAAGCGTTTCTTTTGTCAAGCCGACGCGCAACGTGCGCAGGCGCCATCGCGCTACGCCGTTGCCGGTACGCTCCCGGTCTCGGGTGCGGCCGCCGACGCGAGAGCGACCGGCGCGTCAGATGGCGTAACCGTTTTTCTCGCGGCGACCGCCTTGCGGCTTGCCACGTTGCTTTTGGTGACCTTCTTAGCGGCAGGCTTCGCGGCTTTTTTGGCGACAACCCGTTTCAGCGACGCAACTGGCGCTTTTTTCGCCGCCTGTTTGACGGGAGACTTCTTCCCGGTCGTTGCGGTCTTCGCGGCCCCCACCCTCTTGGCTTTAGGCTTTTTCGCAGCAACGCCGCTTGCTGGAGCGGCAGCGACTTCGCCGATCAGGAACTTCGTGCGATCGCGGACCTTTGCGATCCAGACCGGCGCACGAGCGCGACCGCTCCAAGTCGCGCCGCTCTTCGGATCACGATACTTCGGTGGTAGGGATCCTTTGCCTCGTGCCTTGCTCGCGACAGTCCTGGCCGCCTTCGAAGCCTTCTCAAGCGCCGCTTTCGCCTTACTCACACCATTCGCGCCGGCCACCACGCCCGCACCATCGATCAGAAATTTCGTACGGTCCCGGACCTTCGCAATCCAGGCGGGCGGTCGCGCATGGCCGCTCCACGTCGCGCCCGTTTTCGGGTCGCGGTACTTCGGCGGCAGTTTACCCTTCGTTGAACTCGATCCGGTCGGTGCGGACGCGGCGCCTGCCGGACGGCCGGCGCGCTTTTTCGTCGCGGAGTGCGCTTGGATGTCCGCGGTCGTCAGTCCGTGCTCGTCCATGAGCTTCCGGATGTCAGCAAGGACAGTCTTTGACCGCATTGCAATCAAGGCCTCAGACTGTGCTTGAAGTCGTTTCATTTTTCTTTGGATTTGTTCCAAGGTTGGCATAACGGTCTCCTTGAGAATGTCATGCCCGCACTATGCCACCGTTCTAATCATTAGCGCAGCACGAAACACTCGCGAGCGGCGCTAACGTGTTACTGAGCGTTGCGAGCAGGCACAGCCTTCGATGGCCTAAACCACGCGTGGTTCCCGTTTGGCAGTGGAATCGTTGGTTAGTTCGCGATATCCTTAATACCAGTTCCCAAGTCTGCGTGGATACAGACGGCAAGCACATGCTTCATGTCTGCTCTACCGCTCAACCAACCGATACTCGGTGCTCGACTCGGCGCGTAACGAGCCGAGCACGCGCACACGCGCGCGCACACGCAGCGGAAGTTCGTCAACTCGCAGTGTTACGGGCGCTAGAATGACGGAGCACCGTAAAGAGGAGGAAGCCTTGGACGACCGTTTTGACAGACGAGAACTGCTGCTGCATCTCGGGGACATGTTGGAAGCCATAAGTTGCGTAGCGAACACGCAACGTCCAGACGCCCTGGTCGCGCAACTGGCCAAAGACGAGAAGTCTTTACAGCGATTTGCTTTTCTTCGAGGAGTCGCATCCACGATGACTGCGGCCGAGTTTGGCCAACGAGCGACGCGCGCCTATTCGCTTTGGCCCAAGGAACTGCTCGAGCCGGAATTGAATCACGAAGCGCTGGCCGCGTCCGTGCAGCACGCCTTGTTTGAGGGGAATCCAGGCGGCTGGAAGGCTTTTGCGGCGCACATTCAGAAGAAGGTGACGTGGTTCGGAACAGGGCTTCCTGAAATCAAGGCCGACCTCACGACAGAAGACAACCAAGCTACGCTCGAGAAAGCGACGCCTGTCGAGAAGTCGGCCGAAACGGCGACGTCTAGTGAATGGGGCATGTCGGACGAAAAACGCGGTTGGCCGTGGCCTCAGCCGGGTTCAACTTCTTGACGCGAAGCCGTGTCACGACGCACTTTTGTGCTCCACAGTCGCGTGACCGGCTGAGCGATGCAGACGAGTCAACACGGTTACCACTCGTCTACCAGCGCACGCGTTGTTGCCATCTGTTGTCGATAAAAACGTCGATGGCTCGCGGCGTTTGCGCCGGTTGCCAGATCACCTTGTCGAACACATTCACGGTGTACGGGTTGTCGAAGCTGCCGGCGCTGTACAAGCCGATCGACTTTCCGACGCAGGCCCTTGGGCCCGAGGCATTGCCGTAGTCGCCTTGTTCGGATACTTGCGGCGGCCCGGTCAGTACATACGACCCATCTCCGCCCCACCCTTCAACCGTCGCACCGCTTGTTTTAGGCCGCCCTTCGGTCACATAGGAACCGCGCAGAACCGCTTGCAGCGGAGCCGGGCAGGGGTCGTATTGATCGTAGACCTGGCGGGCGTAGCTGGAACCATCGTTGCCGTCTGACATGTCACAGGTCGGGAACGGTCTTCCTTTGCTCAGATCGTGGTAAAGCTGATCGATCGGCTGTTCGCACTGCGCCATCCCCTTAGCGCCGCCGTTAGACCCAGGATTGGCGAGGCACAGCAGCACCTTGCATCCATAGTCCGAAGCGTGGGCGCATGCGCACGCGGCTGTGATGGATAGTGCGGCGACGAGCTTCTTCATGGCCTCTTCTCCTGAAATCGCTGTCTCATTCTCGCTTGCCAAGAAATAACTAGTCCACGAACTGCACGAAAGGCGCATCTTGCTCGATGCCGTTCGGCGTCGAGCGCTGCATGCGCGCCACGTCCGCTCCGCGCAGTGCCGGGCTTTGCCCCTCACGAGCAGCGGCCCCCGCAGGCGTCTTGAGCCGAACTCTCACGGCCGACGCCTCGACCAGCGCGTTGGCCGATTCGGCCCGCATCTGCGCGGCTGGCTGATCCTGCTGCGCAACCTCAGCAAATATCACCCACGCCGGCGTGGTCAGCCTGATCGGGTTTGCCGGTATCGAAGGCCGGCCGGCCTGGCTAAGAGGCGTCGCGCCGTCGGCGCTTTCACGCTTCACGGCCGGCACAACGGGAATCGGCTGCGCCGAGTCCGTCGCATTCGCGACGACCTTCTGCACATAGCTCGGCTGGCCAGCTCTGTCCGCTCGAAAACCGCGCGTGAAGTTACCCGAGTAGTAGCAACTGAACGCGGCACGCAAGGCCTGCTGTTCGTCACCGATCTGCGCCGTGGCGCGCTGAAAGCAGTCTTTGAGGATCGCGCTCCCCGCCTTGAGATTGCGGCATGGCTCAAACACGGTTTCGTAGTTCTCACCGTACCTGGCGAGGTTGTACCGATTTACCTGCCCCAGGCCCATCGAGAAATTGAAACCCTGCCGTTCGAGCTCGCGGGCCGTCGCAATCGCCTCGGCCAGATTGCGGGGCTGGCGCTCTAGGCGCCCGCCCACGACCCCAATCGCATAGGGATTCCACGACGATTCGGTACTCACCACGCCCTTCAGCGTGGTCGGATGAATGTCCGGCGCACACTCGGCGGCCAGCTTTTCAAAGGGCAGTGGTTGTGGAAGCGAGTGTGGCAGCGATTGTTGCCCCATCTGCGCCGGCGTTTGCGCGGCCGCGAAGATCGGAGCGGCAGCGAGCACGCCGGACGTCACCGTGACCATGGCAACCACATTAAGCGCCCTCATATTGAATCTCCGAGACATAGCGGCGGCCGTCGGCACTGCGCTTAAACTGAACGACCACCTGAATAAGCGACCGCGCGTAGTCGATGATCTGGTCTTTCGGCATTGGTGAACCGAAACGCATCACCATCTGTGCGAGCCGGTCGAACATCAGGTTGGGGCTGTCAGCGTGAATCGTCGTAATCGAGCCGGTATGTCCTGAATTGAGCAACTCAAGATACGAGTAGGCTTCCGCGCCGCGCAGCTCGCCCATGATCGGACGGTCAGGCGTGAGTCGCAGCATGGCCTCCAGCAGATCCACCGCCGTGACCTTGGCCACCCCTTGCCCGCCGCGTGAGTACAGCATGTGCAGGCAGTTGCGTTGCGGCGGGCGGACTTCACGCGAATCCTCAATCGTGACGACGCGCTCGTGCTCCGGAATCTCTTTGAGCAACGCGTTCAGCAGGGTCGTCTTGCCGGCGTTGGTGCCGGCAGAAATGACAATGTTCTTGTGGGCCCGCACCGCGCCCCGCAAAAACGCTTCCCACCGGCTCGCCTTGTAAAGCTCGCGCAAGCGGTCATCCGAAAATTCTCCCTCCTCTACCTGTCGGTTCACATCGGCGAACGCGCCGTGCTTGCTGTATTCGCTGAGCCCGATATCGAGCAGCGTCGGCTTGCGGATACACAGCGCGATGGTCTGTTCTTCGACCGCGGGCGGCCGCACGACTTGAACGCGGTAGCCGCCGCGCTCCGCATCGGCGATGCCATCGGACAGGTCGATGGGAATCGTTGCAGCCAAGAGCGGCCGCTCCCGGTCGGTTTCCTGACTGGTGTAAGACGCCGTGACCTCCGCCAACGATTCGAGCAGCCCGAAGGTCAGATCCGGTACTTCGACGTGCTCCATATAGCGCTGTCCCTGCCGTCCCAGCCAAAGCTCGCGCGGTCGATTGATGGCCAGCTCGGTGACCTCGGCGTCATCCAGATAGTCCACGAGCGGCGCAAGCTTGGCCCGGAACGATGCAATCTCCGACATGACCGGGCCTCTATTGAATGAACGTCACGCCGTCACCATGTCGAGAGGTTTCGATCTCGTCCTTGTAGAGTGGCGTAAAGTCCAGATCCTGGTTCACATAGATGCGAACCCGCGAGCCGGCGGGTACCGTGATGGTGGGCGGGATATTGATGTACGGCGCCAGCACCTGCTGCGAGGTCTGCGCTGCCGCCTGCTGCACAGACTGTCGATAGTAAGCGGCCGAATTGTACTGATCGTTCGAACCCACGCCAGCGTTGGAGGCGCCGGCGCCGATGATCGACAGCAGCGCGGACATGCCGAAAATCTCGGCAAAATGCGTGTTCACGATGCCGCCCATGCCCGCCGTGCCGAGCTGGTCGGCACCTGCGCTGTCGATCGCCACTTGGACGCCATCGGGCCGGCGCAGCATGTTCCAGACGACGAACAGCCGGTCCTGTCCCTTGCGCACGTCTGCGTTGTACATGCCGCACACGCGCGAACCCCAGGGAACGAGCACGTTCCGGCCTTGTGCGCCGTACACGTCGCGCTGCACCGTCGCGCAGACCATACCGGGCAAATCAGAGATCGCCCGCGGCTCCAGCACGGCCTCGATCAGCTTGCCCTGCAGCACCTTGTATGGCAGGTTGTCAATCTGATTAGCGTGGCTTACCGCGACGCCATTGCTCGACACGGCTCGGGCAAAGCGCGAGTTCGGGTCCTGTGCGCCCCGCTCGCCACCGCCACCAACACCACCACCACTGCCGCCGCCCAGCATGCCCGCACTCGCCTGGGACGGCCCGGTATCAGAATCAGCGGCACGACCATCACCGCCGTTCGTCGGCAGCATGGCCGTCGGCGCTTGATTACTCGCGTTCGGCGCAATGATCGCTGACTTCATGCGTGCTTCGAGGATGCGCCGCTCTTGCTCCCGACGCTGCATCTCCATTTGCTCACGCTGGGCTCGCATCGGATCATCGGCGTGGGTGGCGCTCGCCGGGGTCGGGGTCGAGATCGGAGCCGAAGCGGCGGCTGGCACAATGGCCGGCTCTCGCGCCTTCAGCTTGGGAACGGGCTTGCGTTCCGGAATGTCCAACTCGGCATTGGGGGCAGGCCTCGCCGCCTCGCTGCCCCCTTGCTTCCAGTACCAGACCGCGCCGAGTGCGGCCACCGCAAGGGCGACAATCGCGATGCCGCTGATGCTCTTCTTCCGGTTGCCCACGACCAATGAAGCATGGGTCTGTTTTTCCCACTCGCGAACCGCCGCCTCGCGGTCATCCTCCGGCAGATTGGTCGGAGCGCTCATCTCAGCCGCCTGTGACGATGTGCGCCGCCGTCTCCGTCACCTCCGCTGCGGTGCGCTTATACGGATTCGCATTGTTCCGCACGCACAGATGCGAATTACCGTTGCGTAGCGTGAACAGGCTCGCCGTGCGTTCGACCACCAGATACTGCCCCTCGCGACGCGTATTGACGATCGACTCGGTACCATCGGGGCCGACCGTGTAGACGGACGGGATCTCCGCGTCCGGGGCGAGCAGGAAGTAGGTGAACTGGCCGTCGTCGAACGCACGGGCGAGCGGAATCGCGGCCTTGTTACCCGAGGTGCCGTAGTCGAGATTGAGCCGTGCCGGGTCGATCCCCGTGCTCGCCCGGCGGGAGGCGGCCGCGCCAGCGACCCCGTTCATGTTCGTGTTCGCGTTCGCGTTCACATAGACGAACCGGACCAGGAACGTCATCGAGGCGCGGCTTTTCGCGCTGTTGAGCTTGAAGTAGTACGTGCGCTTGTCAGTAATCACCGTCAGATTCGTCGCCGCGTTCGGCTCGACCGGCTTCAGAAATAGCCGATTCTGGTAAGGGACCGTCTGCCATGCAATTGAATCGCCCACCGTGACCACCTTGACCGTTTCGTCGTTCGCAAATTCAATCGAGGTCTGGTAGCCATAGGTTCCGACGATCTCGTAGACCTGATTTGGGTCATAGGCCACTTGCTTGACCCGGTCATCGGTGACAAGCGCGCGGGGCAACTTTGCTGCGCTCGCCGGCGCCGAGACGAGCGAGAGCGATCCGCCAGTCAAAACGGCCGAAAGAGCGATACCGAGAGAAAATGAAGCGGGTCTCATGGTGCATCTCCCTTCTGCAAGTCGAAACGGGCGTTGCAAGACGGCCTTGCCTCACCGAGTACGAAGCGCAGTGCTCCGCGGATCACTGGCGGCTTAGCTCCTGGTCTTTTCGGTATGCCGTCGCCGCGAAACCCAGCGCATTTTCCCAACGGTCGCCCAGCGCGAGCGGCTTGAACGTGAAGGTGTAGCGAACCAGCGCCGTGTAATAGTCGATTTTCGACGCGCTGCCGGGCTTGTCGGTGATTGACTGAAACGACACCTGATAAGCGTCTTTGCCCAGCGATGTGATGCCGGTCACTTTGGGGTAGCGCCGGCCGCCCTGCCCGATCTGGTAATACGGGTTGTTCGGGTTATCCGCGCTGGTTTCCGCGTCGTACTGCGCGGCGATCGTTTGCGTCGAGTGCAGGCGGCAGAGATCGGCGAAGCGCTGCCGCCAGTCAGGATCGAACGTGTTGCAGTACATGATGAAGTCGTACACCTGGCTTTGGACGAAACTCTCCTGACCCGTGAGCGTTTCCTTGTTGACCACCTCCTGTTTGACCACATGCCCGTTCGCATCGATGACGGACACCACCGGGATGACCGTATGGATGTTGGCGAGCACCGTCACGGCACCGGCTAGGCCCGCCAGGCAGATCAGCAACAGGCCGATGAACAGATAGGCGCGGTTGCGCTCCTGCTTGAGCTTGTTTGAACCGCCCAACTGTGCGGCCTGAGTTTTTGCGTCACCGAGAAACGTCGCACGACCGGAGCTCATCGGGCGCCTCCCCGAGGCATCGCCATGCGCACGAGCATCAACAGTGTCCCGGTTGACGACGAGGCGCCGCCCGCCAATGCCGACGCCCAGCCACGGACGCTTAACATGAACAGGATCAGGACGCCTTCGACGATGACCAGCTGCGCGGTCTGCTCGCTCGTCGCCAACTCGTCCGATTGCGCCACTCTCCCTGCTGTGTCAATAGCATCACCGAAAGCTAAAAATCCGAAACGAACAATGGCGATCACCAGGATGTAAATGAAGCAAAAGGTGAGCATCTTGCTTACCCAGTTGATGAACCACTGCCGCGTTTCAGGGAACATTAAGAAGCCAAGAAACAGCGGGCAAAGCACCATCGTAATGGCCAGCCCAAACTTCGCGATCGTCATGTACACGAGCGCAAGTGCGAACAGGACGCAGTTCACAACAAATAGAAGGATGCCATCGCAAATCATCGCAAACTGGTAAAAGTCGACATTTCGAAGCTTTACGGATACGGCGTCGACATTGCCCCATAACGCATCAAGCATTTGCGCCGTCGGCTTACCGGCCATGATTGTGGCGGCCGTACCTTCCATGAACGAAACGAACGCGTTATAAACCACCTGAGCGAGGCCACCCCAACTGAGCGTTCCAAAGACAGCCACCGTCATGATGAGTTTTGCTAGCAGATCTTTCCACAGCATTGGGGCGTATCCCGCATAAATCTTGTAGCCAAACACCACCCAATAGAGGATTGCAACGAAGTAGAGCGGTGTCGAAATGGCGCCCGCGATGGCCGGGTATGTCTGCGATAAGAAAGACTGCGTCACGCCGTCGGCTGCACCGGCCAAACCCTGTAAGCTCATGGCGGCCATATCACTTCGCTCCCGTCACTTCTCGCCAATGCACTCTGACTCTTGGGTCAAGCACGTCATCGCGACTCAACTGCTGACCCGTTGCGGTCGCGACACGCCTCCTGATTTCTGCGATGCAGAATGAGTAGTTCTTCGCTTTAGGGTCCGCCTTTTCAAAAACGATTTCCCCACATCGAATTGGATACAAAGACACCCAGCGGCTGAACTGAGCGGCGTCCGCGGTAAGTAGTGGGTTTCCTGCTGGCACAACGAGAACGCGGCTACCGGTTGAAGGATGTTGAGGCACGTTCGACGCGTCTGACACAATCGGTTCGGCTGGCTGCTTTGGAAAGAAGTAATAGACGGCCCCACCGATCGCAACCACGGTGGCGAGGCCCGACACAATCATCCAAACGTTACGCATCATCTTTACCTCCATCCGTTCCCGTGTTGAGGAGCTCGAACTCGCACGCACACGGCGACTTGTCAAACTTGTTCGAGGCGCTCGTGCAGCCCGTGATGAGCGCCGCGAGCACCAGCACCGCAAACAGGCGCCAGCCCTTACGCGCGAGCGCGACCATCGGTAAGGACAGGAGCAAGGGCAGGAAGGCAAGAATTTTCATGGCGGAAACTCCGGGTGAGGGGCTCGCATATCAGAAGAGGCTTACTCGCCCGTGCGGCGGAAATACTTCTGCGTGGCCGCTGTCGCCTGGTTCTGCTGATTCAACATGTTGGCTTGCAGATTCATGTTCATCGCGTTGAGCTTCGCCATCGCGCTTTGCAACATGCCGTTCTCGCTCGAGATGCGGTTCTGCAAGTCCTGAGCATCCTTGACGTTGGTCGTCGCATCGACCTGCTCGCTCATGCGGGTCAGATTGATGAGGTGCGTCTGCACTTCGGAATACAATGAGTCGCCGCCCGCCATCGCGGCGCGCACCGAATCCGTGCTCATCTTGTAGGTCGTCGCATTCTGCGCCTGCGGATTGGCGAACAGGTCCTGCGGCATCGTATTGATGAGCTTCTCGTAAAAGCTTTGCCGCGAGCCAAAGGCTCCGCTCTGCTGCTGCGCAACGACCTCTTGCCACGATCCGGGGACCACCGAAGTCGCGCGGATCGATTCGCTCAGGCCCAGCTGCCCACGACCATAGCTCCCCGTGACCGCGGCATACTGCTGCTTGAGCGTTTCGTACTGTTGTTGCAACTGGCGAAACTGCTGCTGCAACTGGGACATCGTCGCCGCATCGAAGGTCGGAATGCCCGTTGCCGCTGCCGGCATCGATGTGCAGAATGAAGCGGCGATCGCTACGCACACAAAAATCGCTTTCATGACTGAGTTCCTGGTCAGGCTTGCTTCCGGCTGAGGTTGTGCGTGTTCCTGGCAAGCGCACGTGCCATAAAGATCGGGACCCACCGTTCTGGATCGTTGGACCCGAGATCACGAATAATCTCGTCCATCAACGCGACCCCCTTGTCATTGGAAGACAGGATCGGGATGAATTCAGGCAGCTCAGAAAGATCGAACTTCGCTCTGATTGACTCGTTACCGCGTCGGATTAGGAAGGTGCGGTGCTCCGGCGGCGTATCGCGGACGAACTCGAACTCAGCCGGTGTAAGCCCGAGCGCATCGACATAATCGGCGTACCTGGCTTCGCCGTTCGGCAGAAAAATCTTGGTCGCTGTCTGCTTCTGGATCGAGTCCGTTTCGCTATACAGGTACTTGGCGTCCGGCGTCACAAAAATCAGCAACCCGTTCTTGCGACGAATCTGCATGATGTAGCTGTCGATCTTGTCGCGCCAATATGCGTGCTTGACGAGGTTCTGGCCTTCTTCGAGCACCAGGATGAAAGGCTCGCCGTTCATCGCCTGCTCGATGCGATGGAACAAGTAGCTCAGGACGACGGGCAACTCGGGGCGCGCCGCACCCTCTTTGATGAGTTGCCGCATCTCGTAGCAATAATGCCGGCACGTGCTCAGATCGATGCGGTCGTGCTCATTGTCGAAGACACCCCAGTTCGCCCCCTCGTGACCGTTCGCGCCGTGCCATATACGCATGTCTTTGGCGAGCTCTCCCTGACCCAAACACCACGCCACATTGCGCAAACGCCGGTCTTGTTCGGGGAGTGCGTAGTTTTCGTGAACGGCTTTCTTGAATCGCTCGACGTCATCAGGCACCAGAGTCCCACCGTAGCAGGTGCGCATCAGCATCAGCAACTCGATCAGATACGCGCGGTTGTCGGGCGTATCGGGGAGCTTGAAAGGGTTCCATCCCGTCGCTCCCTGCACGCTCAGCGTCGTGTGCTGCGCACCCATCGCGCACATAAACACCTTTGCGCCTTCGCGATTGTCGAACCAGAACACTCGCGGCTGGGCTTTGTCGGCCATTGCAATCAAGGCGCAGAGCAGCGTCGTTTTTCCTGCACCGGTATCGGCCGTCACCGCGGTACTGCCTGCGACCATCCCTTCCATCTCCCGGTGGAAGTTGAAGTGGTAAGCGGTGCCGCTCTCCGTCTCGAACGGCATGATCGCTGAACCCCACAAGTTGCCGTCGATCTTTCCGGTGGCGAAGTTGTGCAGCGAGGCAAAACCCGCGAAGTTGCCTGACTTAATCTTGCCACGCCGGCCCATGAAATGCTGCGCTTGACCAGGAAGTTGCGCCCAGAAAAAGGTCTCCACCGCAAACCATTCGCGCACCGGCTTCACCCCGAGATTAACGAAGGATTTCTTCAACAGTCCGACCGCGGCATCGAGATCCGCAAACGTTTGCGCTTTGTTGGCGACAGGGTCGACGAGTGTCGTCGTGGCCGGCACATGCACCAGCATGCTCAGGTGATGCAAACCATTGACCGAACGCCCGCGACTCAGGTCTTGCAGCCTTGGGTGATTTCGTCCTTGTCTTCCTGCGCGACGCCCTCGTGATCGTTCACCGCAATACGGCGGCGTTCCTGCCGCATGTCATGCTCGGCGCTGATCCGGTCTGTAAAGAAGAACGACTGCGTGATGATGTACTCGACGGGTTGCCTGAGAAATTCGTCCAGCATCCGCGAAGGCGTGCGCGAGGGCCACTCGGCCATGCTCAGCATGGCGCCAGCGCGCGTGCCGCTCAGGTTTTGTACGGCCATCGTGTTACTCACGGTCTTGAAGTCAAGCCACGACACGGCCAGCGTGCGATCGAGCGGCAGTTCCGTGACCGGCACGCGCTCA
Source organism: Caballeronia terrestris (assembly GCF_001544515.1). Lineage (GTDB taxonomy): Bacteria > Pseudomonadota > Gammaproteobacteria > Burkholderiales > Burkholderiaceae > Caballeronia > Caballeronia terrestris. The sequence goes on along the minus strand of NZ_FCOL02000034.1, from coordinate 31,691 downwards.
TCTTCGAGGTTGATGAGGTAGTGAAGAAAGCCGCCGATCTCGGTGTAGTCCGCGCCGAGGGCGTCGAGCACCTCGTCAGGTCGATAGACACCGCGCTCGCCATGCTCGCGTAGGAACGCTTGCCAGTCCATACCGGACCGAACGATTGCGGCCCGGGCATCGGCACGGGTCACCTGATCGGCAGAAAATTCGGGGCGGCGCTGGATGCGCAGCTTTCGGGCGCCATAGCTCGCCAACGTTTGGGTAATCAGATTTGCCGCTTCGTTGACGTCCTTGACCTGTTCGTCGAACGACTCCAACACCTCGTTCGTGATCGTCGTGCCTGACACCAAGGAGAACAAGCGGTCGAGGATGCCCGGCACGCCCTGCCGGAACCGGTTGCGCACGATAGAAATGTAGATGTCGTTTACGTAGAACGAGCGCTGCGCGTAGCGGGCGCGCCAGGCCGCATTGAACTGCCGCGAAAACCACGTGCCGCCTTCGCCTGCCGGATACTGATTGACCTTGCGACGAATCAGGTGCACATAGATGCCACGGTCGCTGTTCGCGATGGAGCGCAACACCGTGTTGCGCCGACGCTCGAACTGCTTGATTTGGGTAGCGCTCAGCGATTCAAAATACAGGCCGTCGAGCTTGATGACCTGCATCACGCCATCGTCCTTGGTGATGACGGTTTCATCATCATAGTGAACGGTGTACGGAATCATGTCGCTCAACGCCATCTCGCGGGCGTTAGCGCGAGCACCGTCGGGTGTCGGCATCGTCAGCGACATGTCAAACTGCTCTTTCAAAACGTCAGCGAGGCGCATAGCGACGGCATCCCAAAAAACGCTTGTTCGGGCACGTTTTCAGATGAGTGGCGGCGGCAAGGATGTCGAACAGATACACGTCTTTCAGGCAGATCAGATAGCTGATCAACAGAAGGACGGGAACCAAGGCCGCAGCCCACAGCGATCGTGTGATGAGCGCAGCCATGCCGGGAAAATAGAAGCTCATCGCAAGACTCGTGAGCGTCAAGCCACCTACCATCGTGGGACGCGTCATCGCCGCAACAAGCGTTTCCGCCTCATCGTGCAGCAGTTGCTCCTGGCGGTCGTCCTGGCTCATACCAGGCCACTCGCACGATTGCGAATATCGCCCACGATGTTCGGTGCGAAGAACACCAAACCAATCCCCAAGCCCCACCCGCCGAGCGTCATCAGGTCGATGCGCCCGGTTTTCCAGCGAATCCCCTGGATCGCCAGGGTGATGATGCCGATGTAATAGCCCCACTCGAAGATGAGCAGGTTGGTAATGGACTTCAGAAATGCGGTAATGCCGGTGAATGCGCCCGCTGCGTCTTGGGCTTGAGCGATCTCGGGAAGCAAGATCAGGAGGAGCACCAACGCATTCGCGATGAACTCCAGCACGCGGTCGACGCTGTCGCCCTTGCAAGGGCCGACTGTAAGTTCCTTATGGTCATTCAGCTGGCCCATGGCAAACACCTCTCAGGTTTATTCGTTTCTCTTGGAAAAAACGATGCAAACGGTTTGAGTGCGCGGACAACTTTCTTTAATAAAATCGACGGCGATATCCAGGCGTTTCCACAGCTTGATTTTTCCAAGCGCGGTCACGACGTCATACACCATGTCATGCGTCGGTAGCTTGATCTTCATGAGCCACCAACGGCTGCGGCCGCGCTCAGTCTCGATCAAATGAATTTCGTAATCCGGCTGAGCTTGGTCGAGGACCGTCAACTCTTTTTTGGTCAGCGTGAGCATTCTTTTTCCGTCGTTGCGCGGTTTCGGCGAAGACGGAATTAATGCCACGGACAACAGCGGCTTGCTACGTTTCAACGTCAATATTCCACGTTCGACATCATTTGTGAAATGCCGGAAGCGATTTGTTGACCTTACACTGTATAAAAGCACAACCTTCAGATGAATGCAAGGAAGTTTTTGAGATATAGGAAGATCGCTAGGAGCAATGCGGGCCACGAGGTTGAGAGACTAATCACAAGCCGACATGCCTGCCGGGAAGTCGGTCTTGCTCGGCCAATGTACGAGGAATAGTCGTCGCGTGAAGCCAGTACAGCGGTCCTGAAAGCGCCTTGCCTCTGTCAGAATCTTTTCAGACTTTCCAATGCGTTGAACTCACATGGAAACACTCGAACTCGAACTTGGGATTGTTGTCGATCTGCATGGCGTCGGGTTCGTCCTGAGGCACAGATCGCGTTCCGTTGAATGCGTGATGGCGAGCGCGGCACTTGAGATGCATTTTTGGCTCACGCCCAATGCGGATGACACAAGACCCTGAGAATCTTCCGCGACGGCAGTCGCACAACGAAAGCTGCTCGCGAACGCTTGGAGCTAACGGCGGCCGACCCCCGCCGATTTCACGAGAAACTAAAGCCGCGAATGACGCCCGGTCGAGCTCGGCAGCCATTGGGCTCGAAATTTTCGACGCATCTCGAGCCGGCGTCACCCGTTTGCCGTGCGTGTCGATGCCCCAACGTCGCCACCTCCCCCCGGGGCCTCAAACAATCGCATGGTTCCCGCGCTCGCTGTCGCCGTTTTCGCCTATTGGCTCTCAGCTTCATTTCTCTCCCGTGTAGCAACTTCCACTGCGTCGGTTGCGCGATTGCGCCTAGATGCGGTAGCGTGACGGCTCGACCGGATTTTCTAGGATGGAAGTATGAACAGGCAGGAAATAATTGAAGCAGTAGTCGCCGCCACCGGGGGCACAAAGGCGAGCACGAGCTTGGCCATCGACGCCATCCTCGAATCGGTAACACAGGCGCTTACCCGAGGAGAGGCCGTGCAACTGATGGGCTTTGGATCATTTTCGACCGGCGCTCGCGCAGAGCGGAGCGGGCGCAATCCGTCGACCGGCGAAGCTCTTACGATCCCGGCGGCAAAAACGGTCAAGTTCACAGCGGGCAAGGCGTTTAAGGACGCTGTCAACACGTGACAAATCGTCAGCGATGCGATTGGGCTTGCGGGTCGTAGAACGCTTGAGCGAGCCTGGCGAGAGGGCATATGGGTTCGAAGCGTAGCCGAAAGGGTGGGTCCTCTGCGCGTCAACCTCTCACGAAGGCGATGCTTCTGCCGATGAACCAGGCGTCCGCGCGGGAGCGATCTTTGTCTTCCCATCTTGCACTTGCCGCATGCAGAGATGGGCATGGAAGCGAGTACCTGTTCAACGAACTCATTCGCGTCGCTTATACCACCTGGTTTCTTCAGCAGGCGGGTTTTGGCAACGAACCGGTTGAATGCTACAAGAAGGCAGAATACGCTGTCGAGGCAGCGCTCGAGCTTGCGAGCAGGTCCGACGAATGGATTCTGGCCAAAGACACAATTCCGGCTTTTGAAACGCTGCTCGCGCTGCATGACACCCAATTGGCGACCGCGCCTCGCCACAAGGTGATGGAGGCTGAACAGCGGCTTTTGCGCTTTCTCGCGGGGACCGCACCCTCGCCAATACCTGGGCCGAACCTCGACAGACCTTAGAGCCGTTGAGGCCGCAGGGGCTGCGAATTGACAAAATCACACGGCTCGAGGGCGAAAATTGCGCGAATAAAGTGGAGCTCAGCCCACGTCGGATTCGCGCTCGGTCATGTTCTAATTTCTCCATGGCTCCGCCGTCGCTTTGCGAGCGGCCGCTAGATGACGCCCCTTCTAGTTCATACCTCTTAATAATGTCCAAGCGCTGCGCCCACGTTAAGGCCGTCTGCAACTTCCTTCAACGCATGTCGCGCGCCCACACCCACTATTCGTCGACGCGAGTTTCGGCGATCACAGATCTGAATCTGGAAAAAGAAGGATAGGCGGATAGCCGGGTCAGACCAAACCGACCGCGCCCCGCTTGCACCTTCCTCGGCAGAGCCATCAATGACAAGGTCGCACCGTCTTTAACTTGGATATTTGAAAAGTTGGGCATAAGATGAAATCCGCCGGATAACTCACGCGAGCAAACAGCGGAGGTAACGTGGATAAGCAGTTGGTTAAGAAGCTTTGCACATTCACGATGCTTCTTACGAGTGTCGCGACGACACCGCTTATTAGTCATGCTCAAGATAGTAGGGATGTCCAACGCGACCCGGACAGAACCGAAAATTGGCATCGGCCGTGGCGGGAACGAGCGCCGACACCGAAGCTTTTCGATGCGCGAGGAACTGTCGTAGGCGACATTGCGCTTGGCAGAACAAGTAGCGACGATGGGGGCGTTGTTCTCGATATCGACGGCGTTCTTGTATATGTCGGCTTCGAGCGGATCTCGCTCGATGGAGGATTTACCCGGTCCGCGACGCAAATGCGGTGGAGTGGAAGCGAGCCCTTTTATGGTGGCGCCAACTGCACTGGGACCGCTTACATCTGGTACATAAACTCCCCCCTCCGGCCCGTCTCGATAATGCGGCAGGGCTCACAGGTGACGCTGCTTATTGCAGTGGAAGGACGCGAAGAGCATCGCACCCTCGTCTCCAATTCGGAGGGCGGAACCTGCATCGGGAACTACGCCGTGCCTAATGACGTTTGGCGCGTTGAGCGCACCTTTGACCTGACAAGCAAATACCCTGAGCCACTGCGCGTCGGATTCTAACCGGAGTGCTCGCCTCGGCGGGTTAGGAGGCGCCGTTCACCATACATCGGAGTAAGTCACGTGAATCGTCGACTTTTTCTCGCGACCAAGTTCGCTTTGCTCCTCGCATTGGCTGCTTTTACAAACTTCGTCTCGGCGCATGATCGGTGGGATGATGGCAACGATCAGGGTGGAGGCTCGAGGGCTCTCCAAGGCAGGCACGAGAAAGTAAGTCCCAAGGCTCGGCTATATGACGCCCGCGGGACTGTTATCGGCGATGTTATCTACGTCGGCGGGATCGACTACGACGGCGGCGTTCTGCTCAATTTCAGCGGCGTTCTCGTATTTGCCGGGTTTTCGCGCGCAGGCGGCTACCAAACCAACGACGCGCTGAGCAACAGCGAGTTCGTGTGGCAGTATCCGCAGCTCGCTTACTCTAATCCAAATTGCACGGGTACCCCGTACATCTACTACGACGGGGGCCCATACCGTCCGAGCGCAATCGAGCGCAAGGGGAACACAGCGACGCTCTATATCGCGAAGGATACGCTTTCCCAAACCGTCACTATGGGTTCGAGCATAGGTGGCTATGGATCTTGTTATGCCGGCGCCCCGGTCTACGTCTCAAAGGCCTGGTCTGTCGAAAGCACCGTCGACTTAACTCAACTTTTTCCAGAACCTCTGCGCATCGGTCGATGAACCTCCGACCACGCGAACCATTGCGAGGAGAACATGCGAACCTTTCAGATGCTGACGACTGTCGCGGTTTTAGCTACCGCGAGCGGTGCAGCGTTGGCTCACGCATGGGATGCGGGCGAACGACAGGGCAACACCCCGAAACTGTATGACGTGAACAATGAGCTGGTGGGCATCGTAATCGACGCGCCGGGCGGAGCCGTATCAGACGGCGGCGTCATCATGAACGTCAAAGGTGCACCGGTTTTTGTCAGCTTTGCGCTTGAGAAGGCGCCTGACGGCTCTCAGTCAGCGAGCAAACTGCGATGGAGCGGTGTGAGCCCGTCCTATTCCGGCGCGAACTGTACTGGCACGCCCTATATTCCTTACGCGCTTGGACCCTTGCGACCAGCTGCCATCGAGCGCAAAGGGGCGAAGGCAGTCTTGCATGTGGCGAAGGACGAACATTCGCAGTACGTCAGCATTCGCTCCCAGGACTATGGAAACGACTGCGGAAACTTCGTGGAACAGGGAGATTTTCCCGCGTGGGTAGTCGGAGAGTCGCTCGACCTGACAGCGCGCTTCCCTGAACCGCTGCATGTTGGACGCTAAGTGTCCAAGGCCTGCTGACCGTTGCCATTACGGCGGTGACTGATCGGCTGAACCCGATGTAAATGGACGTTCTAATGCCCGTACGCAGACGTCGGCGAACAGCGCAACCGATCGTTTTGCTCACAACGTCGCTCGCTCCACGTCACTTTCGACCCGTTGCCGACGGTCGAGCCGTCAGAGTCGAGCAGTCCTGCCACTCCAGACGAAAACATAGGTCGGCCAATACGGTCATCCATAGCGCACGGGCAAGGAAGGCGAACGCCTGGACAACAATTCGAACAGTCTCCCCAGCAGATCCTTTGCGGACGTCATCGTCAGTGCCAGCGGCACGATCGGCAAAAGTACCGCAGCCGTGAGGCCGCACGATGGCTTCCTCGGTAATCGCCGGTAAGCCGCATCGTCCAGACCACGTCGAAAATGTTGGCGAGATCCACAAGCGACTGAATGTCAACGCTACTCACCAACGCCTTACTGGCAGGCGAGCCGCCCCCAGCCACCTTGAATCGAACTCGTGCAGATAACGTTCCGCCAGCATGCCGTATTCGCGCAGGCCCGTCCGTTTCGCCTGGGCCGGTTTAGGCATAAAAACTACAACGGAGCGAAAGACAAGGCACAGCAAGCTTCAGGGATCGAAAGGAACGCGCCGCTCACCCAGTCGCTCGCTGTGTTGGCGCTTGCCCCGGCCCGTGATTCATTGCAGCGTCGATCTTCCGCCACGCCATTGAAGTTGATCGAATAGCGTCTATCCTTACATTAGACCTTCGCCGGACACTGACGCTGGTTAGTATTGGTTGTTGCGGGAGGAGTCATGCAGGACTTTGTGCCTCGTAGTTTAGCTATGCACAAGCAAGCGCCCCTCACCTTGGGCCTTCGTCACGCTCGCCAACGATACTGGTCCGCATTGTTATGCGGGATGCTCACACATGGAGCATGTGTGCTCGCCGCCGGCCCTCTCCCGAACGGGGGAAATTTTGTTGCAGGCGCCGGTGCGATCTCGTCGAACGGCACTGCGCTCAACATCACCCAAAGCACGCCGCGCGCGGTCATTGACTGGCGCAGCTTTTCGATCGGCAATGGAAACAGCGTCATTGTCAATAACGGCGCCGGCGCAACGCTGAGCCGGGTGACCGCCATTGATCGCTCGGTCATTGACGGAAGACTGAACGCCACCGGTAGCTTCTTCCTGGTCAATCCCCAGGGCGTGCTGATAGGAACGCGTGGCGTTGTGACGACCGGCGGCCGCTTCGTTGCCTCCACGCTCGACCTGCGCAATGACGCCTTCATGAACGGCGGCTCGCTCAACTTGAGCGGTTCAAGCGATGCCGTCGTCGTGAATCTTGGCAGGATCAGTTCGAGCGGCGGCGACGTATTCCTGATCTCGAGCAAGAGGGCCGAAAACGTCGGCTCGATCCAGGCACCCATGGGCACGGCGGAACTCGCCACCGGCGCACAGGTGTTGCTGAAGGATTCGTCAAGCGGCAGCCAAGTGTTCGTGGAACCCGGTACTCGAGGCGATGTGGTGAACAAGGGCACGATCCGCGCCGCGCAGATCGCTCTCAATGCGGCCGACGGCAATGTTTTCGCGCTCGCCGGTAATCAAGGCGAACTGCGCGCGACCGGCACCGCCACGCGCGATGGTCACGTGTGGCTCGTGGCCGACCGTGGTACGGCGCACGTCCACACCCATGTCGTGGCATCGAATCCAGTTGGCAACGGCGGCGTCGTGGAGACGAGCGGCTATACGCTCCATCTCGACGACGCCGTAATCGATGCGGCACGCTGGAATCTGACGGCGCCCGAGTTCAACGTGGGAGTGGTGGCCGCGGCGATCCTCGCCCGTAGCCTGTCGAGCGGCACGTCGGTCACTCTGAACACGACGGGCGCCTACGGCAAGAGCGGCGACATCAATCTCCACTCGACGCTGCGCTGGGACGGCGACGCAACACTTGCGCTCAAGGCACAGCACGATGTGACGATCGGCGGGACTATAACGGTCGCTAACAACGGCGCGGGCAACCTCACACTACGAGCCGACGCAAACGGCATCGATAATGGCGCCAGCGTCGTGAATCGAGGCACCATCGACTGGTCGCGCAGCACCGGCGTCGTCGCGGCGCTCCATGACACGAACGGCGCTTACATCGCTGGCACCGTGAGGAGCAATCCGTCGTGGGCTCCCGCGCCGTTCAGCGGCCTGAACACGCAGGCGACCGCGTACCAGCTCGTCAATTCTAAAGAGGGTCTCGAGAACGTAACGAAAAATCTCGCCGGGGTATACGCGCTCGGCAAGGATCTCGATTTAGGGGGATGGCCGAATCAATTTGAGAGAATCGGAGGAGCGACTGCGACGTTCACGGGACAGTTTGACGGCATGGGTCACGCCATCGGCAATCTGTACCAATATCAGGAATCGACGGGCCTGTTCGGCGAGATCGGAACGACAGGCGTCGTGCGCAATCTGAGCGTTAATGCGACGATGACCGCATCGGGGATCTTTGCGGGGCTCGGCGGCGGCATCATTGCGCTACGAAACCGAGGGCTCATCACGAACACGCATGCGTCGGGCAGCATCGGTTCAACCCGGCGCGCCGGCGGCCTCGTCGTGGAGAACGACGGGACGATCGAGCGCTCGTCGAGCAGTGCCGCGCTCAACGACCAAGGCTCGTTTGCAGGCCTCGTCGTCGTCAATAACGGCCGCATCGTCCAGTCTTTCGCGAGCGGCTTGGTAAGCGGCGGATCGCATGCATCGGGCGCCGGCCTGGTCGACGCGAACTACGGATCGATCACCCAGTCCTATGCGGCCGGCGCCGCGACAATGTATTGGTACGCCAGCGGCCTGGTCTCGTTTAACGCGGGCACGATTAGCGAATCGTTCGCTACCACGCGCCTCACGCTACTGGGGCCGCCCGACCAGAAGGCCGGTGTAGCCTTTACGAATGACGGAACCATCGCGGACAATGTCTTCTGGGACGTGCAGGCAACCACTGCAACCAATAGCGTGTACAGCGGCGACGCGCTACCCGCCGCGAACGGCTTCACGACCGCGCAGATGAGCATGGCCGCGAGCTTCGGACCGACGTGGGACTTCAGTCCGACCGGCACGTGGGTGATGCCCGCGGGGGGAGGCACGCATCCGATCCTGCGCTGGCACCAAGATGCGCAGTGAGCGCTCGTAAAGCAGAGATGAGGGAGGCGAAGCGGCGCGGCGCTTTCGCGAGGATGGCGGCTTCTATTTTGCACGCACCGGAGGCAATGTGAATAAGCGACTTAATGCTTTGGTCCTGTTGTCGGCCCTGTGGGGAACATCGTCGGTTTCAGCCGCTGACGTAGAAGACAGCGCTCGCCATGACAGGGACCACCCAGTCGCGAAGCTTTTCGACGCGAATGGCAAGTTCGTTGGCGAGTTGGAGTACTTCGACGTCTTTGGCGACCCCGGGGCTGGAGTCATTCTCAACATACATGGCACACCAGTGTATGCGGGCATCACTCGTATCCGTCTAGATCAAGGGGAGAAGTCCGCCACTGAGATGGAATGGGCGGGCAACGCTGCGCACTTTACGGGTCCGAACTGCTCAGGAACGCCTTATCTTAGTACGGTCCCCCCCGCGGTACCGCTCCGCCCGGCAGCCATCGTGCGCAACGGAGCGATAGCCACGTTGTACGTCGCCAGCCGCGGGCGACAGCAGTGGATTACGGCGATCTCGGCGGGGGGACTTTGGGGTACCGACTGCTGGGATAACTACGGCGGCGAATTGCGCGCATGGGCGGTCGAAAGTACGATCGATTTGACACAACGCTACCCGGAGCCTTTGAGAGTGGGATTCTGAAGTCGCACTCCTATCCAGCGCCTGCGTGCAACATCGGTCCGGCATCTCCGCACGCAGCTTGACTTGGGTCAACGAACGGCCCCGCACTTCTACCGGTCCGTTTCGGGAATAAGCTCTGTCCGTGGAGGCTTTCTCTATATCGCACGCTGCGGAGGTGAAGTGAGTAACCGAATCCTCAATTCTTTGGTTCTGTTGTCGGCCCTGTTTGGGACATGCTTGGCCACCGCCGCCGATGAGAACGGCGGCGCTCGCCATGGTTGGGACGGACCCGTCGCGAAGGTTTTCGACGCTAATGGCAAGTTCGTCGGCAAGATGGTGTACTTTCAAGGGTATCCCGGAGTAGTTCTCAACATACATGGCGCGCCCGTGTATGCGGGCATCACTCGTATCGGGAACGGCTACTTCGAGCAGTCGGCAACTGACCTGAAATGGTCTAGCGGAGATGCCGCCTTTGCGGGTCCGAACTGCTCAGGAACGGTCTATGTTGTCTCCGACGTCGGAGTACTCCGCCCGACAGCCACCGTGCGCAACGGGTCGACCGTGACGCTCTACGTCGCTAGCGGCAGCCGCCAGCAGGCAGTGCTCATTAGTTCGGTGGGCGAGCCGGGGGTCGACTGCTCCTCTTATAGGCCAGCGCAACGGCTAGTATGGGCCGTCGAAAGTATTTTCGATTTAACTCAAAATTATCCGGAGCCTCTGCGAATCGGACCTTGAAACCAAACTTTCATGAACGTATGCGAGCCCCGGGTTCATCGGTACGGTTCCGGGGAATAAGCTCTATGCCGTGAGGCTTCTTTATTAGCGCGCAAGGCGGAGGCAAGGTGAATAAGCGACTTGTTAATTCTTTGGTCCTGTCGGCGGCACTGTTAGGAGCATGGCCAGCGGCAGCCGCCGATGAGGAAGACAGCGCTCGCCATGACAGCGACCGTCCAGTCGCGAAGCTCTTGGACGCCAACGGCAGGGTCGTCGGAAAGCTCGTGTACTTCGATTACGGAGGGTACATCACGCCCTATGAACGTCTCGCTCAGGGCGGCGTCATTCTCAACATACAGGGCGTGCTTGCATATGCGAGCGTCGTTCGCAGCAATCCCGCGGACGAGTCTGTAAGGGCGCTGAAGTGGTATGGCAACCCTGGATACTTTTCGGGTCCGAACTGCTCAGGGGAGGTGTACGTTTTGCTGTCGGCGTTCGGGCCACTCCGCCCCGCAGCCATCGTCCGCAAGGGGCCAAAGGCCACACTCTACGTCGCGAGCAGCAAGCCTAGGGAGACGGTAACACTGCGCTCCGGCGGCGGCTACACGCCGAGCGGCTACATCAACCCGGACATCGACTGCAACGATTATGGAGGCCAGACGACGGAAATTAAAGCATGGAAAATCGGAAGTACCTTCGATTTGACACAACACTATCCGGAGCCTCTGCGAATCGGCTTTTGAGTGCATCAACCGCGTCATCCATGTCTCGGTGGCTCCGGTGCAAATAGGAAAAGGCCAGCTCAATCGCATCTAACCCGACCGTCGGCTTTGCGGCATGGCCCACGAACGGACGTCTGCCCCTGTCGCGTCACGCCGTTGCTCGCACCTCCCCTTCGCCATCACCGTCACCATAACGCGATTGTGCCACTGCACCGCCTTAGCACTGCGTCAGCGCATATCGCCGTCCCCGCTTTCTCTGGTCTGTGCCAATCGTCGACCTAACACGGGCGATCGCTACCTCGTTGATGAAGAGTTCTATTTCGCCGATGGGTGTGAAGCGCCAAGGAGAAGTGCACTGACCGCGACGGCAATTTTGCCTTCCGCCGACGAGGCGACTAGTCAGTAGGTGCGGGCTTAGCAAAAGAAAAGCCCGCAGCGCTTACCCGGCGGGCAATGCTCACGCCAGGATGCGCGCGAGGAGACCTCTTGCGTTGTAGCAGACCCGACCCACAATGCAAGGCATGTCGGGCACATCACCGACTAATCGGCGCCATCCAACATCGCCGGCAGACAGGGGGAAGTACACGTCGCAGCGTTCGCCGTGCGCGGTCGCGCTCCTGCTCGGGCAGTTCGCCAGCTCCGCGCCCAGGTCTGTCATCGCGTAACCGCCGCCGAACCGCTCGACGAGCCGTGCCAATCGGTACCGGCCACGCCGGCTGCAACGCGTGCACGCGACGTCGAGATGAGTTGCTCGAGCGGCTACCTCTGCCAGAGCGACGCTTCCAGTGGTTTCCATGATTGCTTGTGGCGATGCTTAATGAAACCTATGCGCGCGCTTCACGTCCTCACTGCCGCCTTTTTTATGGTATCGACCTCCGCTGCCCGAGCAGACACCACGGTCAAAATCGGCCAGGTCTCGCCCTTAACCGGCGAGCTCGCCCATATCGGCAAGGTCGATGAGGACGGTGTTCGGCTTGCAATTGAAGACTTGAACAGCAAAAAGCTTCCTATCGGGGGGCAAGCAGTCATCTTCGAGCTGGACTCCCAGGATGATGCGTAAGCGCCTCACCGCGACTCACCGCGGCCGTTCTCCGGGAAGCGGTGAATGAAGGTAATTTGGTTCCCACCAAATATTTTGGCGGGAACCATAGTGGCCGAGATAATCGATAGCAGAACCCAAGCGCCCGGTAAGCGCCCGAACTTTCCACTGCTTTTCTCGGCGGAACGATTCACGAGGTCGCGCAAGTGCTCGGCGCGGCGAGCAACGTGAGCCCGGAAGCGACGCATTGCGACCATCGTCAAGATGACGCGCGTGATGCTGCTTGTGCCGGTGCTGCTCGTCGTCGGCTTCTGGGTTAGCCCGGCGCGCAGGCGCGAATGGCGACGCATCGAAGGCCGGCAAAGGCAAGATCGCGGTACCGTGGTTCGCGCTGGGCTTTCTCGCGATCGTCGTCGTCAACTTGCTGCACGCGTTGCCGGATACCGCGAACAAAATGCTGAATACGCTCGATACCTTCGCGCTCACCATGGTCATGACGGCGCTCGGCATAGAAACGCGTATTGCGCAGATTCGCGAAGCCGGCCCGCGCGCCATCGCGACCGGTGCGATTCTTTATGCGTGGCTCATCGCGGCGGGCTCGCGATCACGATAAGCGTGGAGCGCCTGTTCGGCTGATCGACCGCTTCAAAGCGAACAAAAAGGCCGCCCCGTTGGGCGGCCCTTGCGTTTCGTCGCGCCGGTTTGCGCTCAGGCAAGCCGCAGCGCCTGTTCGAAATCCGCGATCAGATCCTCGATTTCCTCGATGCCCGCAGACAGCCGGATCATGCCGTCGGAGATGCCCATTTCCTTGCGCGTTTGCGCACCGGCTTCGAAGAAGATCGTCGGCGCAACGGGGATGATGAGCGTGCGTGTATCGCCGAGGCCGGTTGCTTTCACCGGCAGCTTGAACGCATTGATCACGTCGAGCATGTTTGCCGGATCGCGCAACTCGAACGACAGCAGCCACGACCCGCTCTTGAACAGCGACTTCGCGATGCCATGCTGCGGATGACTTTCCAGCCCCGGATAGAACACGTGGCCGATGGCCTCGTGACGCTCCAGATACTGCGCGAGCGCAAGCGCATTCTCGCTGCACTTCGCGACGCGCAGCGCCAGCGTCTCCGCCCCGAGCGCAACCTGGTGCGCCTGCTCCGAGGACAACGCCGCGCCCATATCGCGCAGCCCCTTCTTGCGAATCTGCAAAAGCCCTTGTTCCCTGGGGCCCGCGCGCCGGTAGTCGTCGGCGATGTTCGGATACTGGCTCCAGTCGAAAAGCCCCGTGTCCGTGACCGCACCGCCGAGCGCCGCGCCGTGACCCGCAATCGTCTTGGTCAGCGAATTGATCGCGAGACTCGCGTCCACCTGCTTCGGCTTGAACAGTGCGGGCGACGTGATGGTGTTATCCACGACATAAGCGAGCCCGCGCTCATGGCACAACTCGCCGATGCGCAGCAAATCCGGAATCTGCGTGCCCGGATTCGCGATTGTTTCGACGAAGACCATGCGCGTGTTCGGCCTGATCGCATCGGCCACGTTCTCACGCGCGCCGGCATCGACCCTGGTGACTTCGACGCCGAGCGCGCGCAGCGTCCCGAAGAGACTATTCGTGTTACCGAATACGTAACGGCTCGCGACGAGATGATCACCCGCGCGCAGAAGCGTCAGGAACACGGCGGTGATCGCGGCCATGCCCGTGCTGAAGCAGATGGAGCCGGCGCCTTCCTCGAGCATCGTGAGCTTGCGCTCGAGTGCGGCCGTAGTCGGCGTGCCTTGCCGCGCGTAGTTGTAGCCGCCCTTCTTCGTGCCCTGAAACACGCCGATCAGATCTTCCACGCGCTCGAATCCATATTGGACCGATGTGTGAATCGGCTGACGCAAGCCGCCATGTTCGACGCCCGCGTTTCTGTCGCAGTGAACGATGCCTGTAGTGAAGCCTTGCTTGTCCATCCCTTCTCCGCTTCCATGTCGATGTGTTTCGTTGCATGACGCAGGCGGCAATGCGAAAGACGATTCTACACTGGCCCTTTGCAGCGCCGGACCGCCCCGGCCCGCTGCGCCTGCTTGCCCTTCTGGTCTGCTTGACTGCCAAGCTGATCTCTGGTTCTCCTGCAACCACTTGAAGCCTTCTACCCTTCCGCGTAAACCCGATTGCACCTGAGTTCTGACGCGCCTATATTGCAATACACCATCCACTATTACCATACGATAGACAATGAACGAAGACGTCCTGTTTTCCAGTCACGGCCGCGTCGCGGTCATCACGCTGAATCGTCCTGAAAAGCTCAACGCGTGGACCACGCCGATGCGCGAGACGATCATCGAGGCGCTCGAACGCTTCAACGACGATGAGGGCGTCGCCGCCATCATCATGACGGGCGCGGGCAACCGGGCGTTTTCGGCGGGGCAGGATCTGTCGGAAGCGCACGATTTCGACGGCGCCCGTGCGGTGGTCTGGGTCAAGGAATGGCAGCGCTACTACGCGGCGCTGCGCGGTCTGAAGAAGCCTCTCATCATGGCCCTCAACGGCACGGCGGCGGGCTCGGCGTTCCAGGTAGCGCTGCTCGGCGATATTCGCGTCGCGCACCCGGGCGTGCGCATGGGCCAGCCGGAAATCAACGCGGGCATTCCCAGCACCACCGGCCCGTGGATCATGAATTCGATGCTCGGGATGTCGCGCACCATCGAACTGACGCTCACTGGCCGTCTGATGAATGCGGACGAGTGCCATCGCATCGGGCTGATTCATCACATCGTTGACGAAGACAAGGTGTTCGACAAGGCGCTCGAAATCGCCACTGAACTCGCGGCCAAACCGCCCATCGCGATGCGCCTCGACAAGCAGCGCTTCGCCGAAATGACCGAGGCGGGTTTCGTCGATTGCATCGAAGCGGGCGCACGCATTCAGCGCGAAGCGTACGACTCCGGAGAGCCCGCGCGCATGATGGAAGAATTTTTCGCCAAGCGCGCGAAGTGAGTCGGGAGGTTTGCATCTCAATCCAGTGCGGGAGACCTGAGCAATGACGCTAGACTTCAACCCGGCGCGACGCCGCATTCTGCAGGGCGCGGGCGCGCTCGCCGTCGCTAGCGCGATGCCGCTCGCCGCGCGTGCGCAAGACAAGCAGATCGTGGTTTCGGACCCCGGCGGTCCTTACACGACGGCGTATCGCGAAGCGTTCTACGATCCGTTCGAAAAAGCGACGGGGATCAACGTCGTCTCGGTGGCGCGCGAATCGCAGCCGGTCGCGCAATTCGCGGCGATGGTGCAAACGAAGAACTACATTTGGGACGTGACCACACTCACGCTGTCCGCCGACATTCCGTATCTCGAATCGAAGGGACTGCTCGAGCCCATCGGCCTCAAGGCAAGCGATTATCCCGACGTTATGCCCGAGGCGATCACGCCCAACTGGCTTGGCGTCGATGTTTATTCGACAGTGCTTGCGTATCGCACCGACAAGTTCAAGGACAGCGGCCCGAAGTCGTGGGCGGACTTCTGGGACGTGAAGAAATTTCCCGGCCGCCGATGCCTGCGCCGCAGTCCGCTCGACACGCTCGAACAGGCGCTGCTCGCCGACGGCGTGCCGCTCGACAACCTGTATCCACTCGACGTGGACCGCGCGTTCGCGAGTCTCGACAAGATCAAGCCGCATATCAATATCTGGTGGACCTCGGGCGCGCAGGCGATGCAGGCGATTCAAAGCGGCGACGTCGACATGATCTCGACTTGGAACGGCCGCGCGCAAGCCGCGAAGGACGGTGGCGCGCCGGTGAGCATTGTATGGAATCAGGGTTTGTATTCCATCGAAGGCTGGGGCATTCCGAAGGGCACGCCGCGCGCCGACGCCGCCAAGCAATTCGTGCGCTTCTGCGCGGACGCCAAGCGTCAGGCGCTGCTTACGCGCACGCTCGCTTACGGTCCGACCAACAAGAAGGCGTTTGAAACGATCGCGAAAGAGCGCGCCGCGCTTCTCCCAACGGCGCCGGACAACATCCGCAACATGCGCCTGCCAAGCCCGCAGTGGTGGGAAGCAAACCGCCAGAAAGTCACGGAGCGCTTCAATTCCTGGATCATTTCCTGAAGGAACGACACGATGAGCGCGAAACTCGAGGCGATCGGCATCGCGAAGCGTTACGGTGATTCGGTCGCGCTGGAACCGACCGACCTCGCGGTGCAGGCGGGCGAGTTTCTGACGCTGCTCGGTCCCTCCGGTTCGGGCAAGACCACGCTATTGCAGATGATCTCCGGCCTCGTCGCGCCGAGCGCGGGGCGCATCGAGATAGCCGGGCGCGATGTCACGCATGTCGAGCCGGGCAAGCGCGGCATCGGCATGGTGTTTCAGAGCTACGCGCTCTTTCCGCACATGAGCGTGTGGGACAACGTCGCATATGGTCTGCGCATGCGCCGCAAGTCGCGCGAGGAGGTGCGCAAGGCCGTGGATGATGCGCTCGCGATGGTGCGCATGAGCGAGTATGCGAAGCGCTTTCCGAAGGAGCTGTCGGGCGGGCAGCAGCAGCGCATCGCGCTCGCGCGCTGCTTCGCGTACCGGCCTTCGGTCATTCTGCTCGACGAGCCGCTCGGCGCCCTCGACAAGAAACTGCGCGAGCACATGCAGTCCGAGATTCGCGGCCTGCACAAGGAACTCGGCGCGACTTTCGTCTACGTGACGCACGATCAGGACGAAGCGCTCACGCTCTCCGACCGCATCTGTCTCATGAACCAGGCGCGAATCGAACAGGTCGGCACCCCGGCGGACCTGTATGACCGGCCGGCCACGCGCTTCGCGGCCGGCTTCATCGGCCATTCGAATCTACTCGAAGGCGCAATCGATGAAACGCGCGGCGCTGGCGGCGAACCGATTCTGCTGGCGGCGGGCGGGCGCATTCCCTTGCCGGTCAACACGCCGGTCGCCCCGGCCACGCGCCACACGCTGTTGCTGCGCCCCGAAGCGCCGCGTCTCGTGGAACCGCAAAGCGGCTTTGTCGATGGCACCATCGCGGACATCGTGTTCTTCGGCAGCGACACGCGCCTGCAGCTTTCGATGAACGACGGCAGCGCGCTCAGCGTGCGTTGCGGGCGCAGCCTGAGCCCGCGCATCGGCGACAGGGTGGGCCTCGTATGGGATCCGTATCGCACGACCTTGCTACACGCCTGAGGACATTTCATGACGATCGCTCTACACGCGCGCCGCGAGAACGATGCATCGCGGCGCGGCCGGTCCGCGTGGCTCGCGTGGTGCATGCGCTTCCTGCCGCTCTTGCCGACGCTCCTGTTCCTGCTCGTGTTCTTCATCGTGCCGGTCGGCGAGATTCTGCAGGGCGGCCTCGTCAGCGCCGACGGACGGATCGGCCTCGCGCAGTTCGAGCGCATCGCGCGCACGCCGGTCTACGCGAAGGTGCTGTGGATCACCTTCGCCATTTCGTTCATGACAGCGGCCTTGTCCGTTCTGCTCGGCTATCCAGTCGCGTACATGCTGAGCCGTCTGTCGGAGCGCATGCGCGAGCGCTGGCTTCTGTGGATCATGTTGCCGTTCTGGACCAGCTATCTGGTGAAGACCTACGCGTGGATGCTACTGCTTTCGAAGAGCGGGGTGCTTTCCACCATCGCGCTGTCGCTTGGCCTCGTGCGCGAGACGAGCGGCACCATCCCGTCGTTGACGGGCGTGCTCATCGGCATGGTTCATTCGATGCTGCCGCTCGCCGTGATGACGATGCTGCCCGTGATGCGCGGCATCGACGACCGTCTCGCGCAGGCCGCCGAAACACTCGGTGCGCAACGCAGCACGAGCTTCTTCACAGTATTTCTGCCCTTGTCGTCACCGGGCGTGGCTGCTGCGGGATTGCTCGTTTTCATATCGAGCCTCGGTTTCTTCATCGTGCCGGCGCTGCTCGGCTCGCCGAAGGAAACGATGATTGCGCAACTCGTGATCTCGTCCGTGCTCGAACTTTTTGACATGCGCTTTGCCGGTGCGCTGTCGACGGTGCTGCTCGTCTGCTCGATTGCGATCTTCTTCGTCTATGACCGCATGGTGGGTCTCACCTCGCTCACGGGCGAAGTGGCGGAACGTCAGCGAAACTTGCGCGCGCAAGGTTTCAAGCTCGCGATCCTGATGATGGCGGGGCGCCTCTTCGCGCCCTTCGTCATGCGCCGGCGCACGCACGGCGATACGACAGCGCGCGCCGCGAGTCCGCTCGGGCTCTATACGTGCGTCATCATGGTGGTGCTAGTCGCGCCCGTGCTTTCGGTGATTCCGTATGCGTTCACGAAGAGCGATTACATCGCGTTTCCGCCAAAGCTTTTCAGCACAAGATGGTTCGGCACGTTCATGGATTCACCGGTGTGGCACAGCGCGATCATCCGCTCGTTCGAAGTGGGCCTCGGTACGGCGGTGCTCTCGCTGCTGCTCGGCTTCGGCGCGACGCTCGCGATGACCCGCATGCCGCGCCGCGCGAGCAAGCCCGTGTTTGCGCTGCTCGTCGCGCCGCTGATCGTGCCGCGTATCGTGGTCGCGGTGGGTCTGCTGTATCTGTTCGGGCGCTTCGGGCTCACGGGCACGAATCTCGGCCTCGTCATCGGCCATACCGTGCTCGCCATTCCCTACGTCGTCGTGACGCTCGCCGCGGGCTTTCAGCGCTTTGACTGGCGTCTCGATGACGCGGCCCGCGTCATGGGCGCATCCCCGCTGCGGCGCATTACATCGGTCGTGCTGCCGCTTCTGATGGCAAGCGTGACGGCGGCGTTCCTGTTTGCCTTCCTCGTTTCGTTCGACGATCTCACCATCGCCATCTTCGTTTCCGGCGGCATCAATTCGACGCTACCGAAGCAGATGTGGGACGACATTCAACTTGCGATCACGCCGACGCTTGCCGCCGTTTCGACAACGCTGGTTATTCTGATTGCGCTCGTGGTCGCGGTTTCGTCCTGGCTCAAACGCAAGGCGCGCTAATTCTCAGGTTTTCATCTGGTTCCAGACATGCATTGTTACTCAGCATACTTCGCTCACCGGCACGCAAACGACGAACTCGATTGCGCGCCCCTGCTCGCGGCGGGATTGCGCGGCGCGCCCGCGCGCACCGTCGTGCATTTCGACGATCGCGCGATAACCTGCGAAGACGCCGCGCGCCATATTGCGCAGTTGCAGCGCTGGTTCGTGGCACGAGGGCTCGCGGCGGGCGACCGCGTCGCCGTCATGCTCGGCAACAGTGCCGAGCATATCCATCTGATCTATGCGCTCGTGCTTTCCGGCCTCGTGTGGGTGCCGGTGAACACAAAGCTGCGCGCGGCGGGGCTCGAATATCTGCTACAACACGCAGAGCCGAAGCTCTTCGTGATCGACGATGAGTTCGATGCCGTCACCGCATCCATCGATTGCGGAGCGGCGCAGCGCGTACGGCTTCCCGCATTCGACGCGAGCGACACGAACGCCGCATTCGCGACGACCGAAATCAGCGTGCACGATCCGCTGTGCATCATCTATACGTCGGGCACGACGGGCGCGCCGAAGGGCGTCGTCTTCACGCACCGGATGATGCGCATCGCGAGCGAAGCGGCGCTGAAAGTTGCGGACGTGCGCGAAGGCGATCGGCTGTTTCTATGGGAACCGCTGTGCCATATCGGCGGAGCGCAGATGTTGATGCTGCCGTTTCTCGAAGCCGTAACGCTGCACGCGGCGCCTCGTTTTTCGGCATCGCAGTTCTGGCCGCAGATCGAACGCGCGGGTGCGACGCAGCTGCACTATCTCGGCGGTGTGCTCGACATCCTGATGCAGTTGCCTGACAGCGCGCTGCCCGCGACGCATACGCTGCGCGTGGCGTGGGGCGCGGGCGTGAGTGCATCGTCGTGGGAACCGATTCAGGCGCGGCTCAAGGTGCGTCTGCGCGAGTGCTATGGCATGACCGAATGCTCCAGCTTCGCGACGGCGAACGTGACCGGCAAGCCGGGTTCGATCGGCCGCGCGTTGCCGTGGATCGACATCGACTTGCTCGATGAGAACGACCAGCCGGTGAAGGAAGGCGAGGCCGGCGAAATCGTGCTGTCGAGCAAGGTCGAAGGCACGTTCCTGCCGGCGTATCTGAAGAATCCCGATGCGACGAAGGCCGCCTTGCGAAATGGCCGCCTGCACACCGGCGACCGCGCCCGCCGCGATGCCAACGGCGATTTGTTTTTTATCGGCCGGCAGACGGACAGCATGCGCGTGCGCGGCGAGAACGTGTCGGCGTGGGAGATCGAACGCGTATTCGCGGCGCACCCGGCTGTTCGCGCGAGTGCGGCGATTGGCGTGACATCGCCTATCGGCGAGCAGGACATTCTGCTCAACGTGCAGTTCAAGGATGAGCCGGTGGAGTGGGAATCCCTGCACGCGTGGGCGCGCGAACGCCTCGCGAGCTTCCAGTTGCCGCGGTATTACCGCGCGGTGGCAAGCTTCGAACTGACCGCGAGCGAGCGCATCAGGAAGCATCTGCTGCCGCGTAGCGTCGACGATGCGTGGGACCGAATGCAAAGCGGTCAAGATGTTATCGTATATAGATAACACCCTAAGGCTATGTGATAATTTCGCGGTTTCGATCCGACAAGCCCAAACGCAATGAGCGACGAGTCTAAAACCCCGCGCAAGCGCAAGACCGCTGCGGCGAAGCCGCGCGGCGAGGTGGCGGACCCGAGCGCATCGTCGCTTTACGTGCAGTCCGTCGAAAAGGCGATGAAAGTTCTCACTGCCTTCGACGGCAGCAAGCGACAGTTGTCGCTGTCCGAGATTTCGTCGCTGACGGGCTTCGACACGAGTGCGACGCAGCGTTTCACCTACACGCTCGCCGCGCTCGGCTATCTCTTGAAGGATCCCGACAGCCGCAAGTACGAACTTTCGCCGCGGCTCCTCGATTTCACGTATCACTACCTTACGTCGAACGATCTGGTAAGCCGCGCGACGCCGTATCTCCAGCAACTCGGCTCGGAGACAGAAGAGGCGACCAATCTCACGGTGCTCGACAATACGGACATCGTGTTCGTGCTGCGCATCGTGAGCCGCAACGTATTCAATGCGCACGTCATTACCGGTTCACGGCTGCCGGCGTATTGCACGGCGCCCGGCTTAGCGATTCTCGCGACGCTCGCAGATGGCGAGATCGACGATATTCTCGCGCGCACGAATCTCGTCCCCCACACGCCGTCCACCGTGTACCAGCCGCGCAAGATTAAGGATCGCATCGCGCAGATTCGCCGGCAAGGCTATGCCCACACGGAAGACGAATACTTCGTCAGCGATATCTCGACGGCGGCGGCCATCACCAATGCGCATGGACGCGGGATTGGCGCGGTGAATATTGCGGTGGCGCGCTCGCGGTGGCAGGCGGATCGCGATGAAAAACGCTTCGCGGATCTCGTCATTTCGACGGCGTCGGCTATTTCGGCACGGCGTCGCGTCGACTAAGACGGCCGTCTCTTTACGCGGTTTCGTTGATCCGCGGACTCTCCCGTGCGGAGAGCAAATATTCGCTGGTCAGGGTCGTGATACGTCCGAGTACCATGCGTTGTTGAGGCCCAATGATTCGTCGACTTGCAGACCGCGCGCGTTTCCCTGTGCGTGAGGGCATCGGTGATAAAGCAGCCTTTCCCGAATCGTTGCCACCGGCTTTCCGCTCTCGCGCGACATATGAGCCGCTCGCGGCAGGCCGCACCGGCGCCAAACGGGGGTCGTATGCGTAAAACACCTGACAGGCATAGCTCGAGCCGTCGTTGCCATCCGCAAGGTCGCACCTCGGGTACGGTCGACCCCTGCTCAGGTCGTGGTAAAGCTGATTAATTGGTTCGACGCAATCAGAGAGGCTCTTTGGTCCACCGTTCCATGCCGGGTTGGCAAGGCATAGCATCACCTTGCAACCAAATTGGGAAGCGTGAGCGGGCAACGCAACGCCGATCATCGATGGTGCGAACATCAGGGCGAATATCAATTTTGGAATTGTCGTCGAGTCAGATTAGTAAAGCGGTTCTCAATGGAGTGAACCCCCGAGCGCGTTCCCTGTGTCAGAATCTTTGCAGGCTTTCCAACGCGTTGAACTCACATGGAAACAATCGACCTCGAACCTCGGATCGCTGCCGATCGCCGTGGCGTCGTCTTCGTCCTGGTCCACAAATCGCGCTCCGTTGAATGCGTGATTGCGCGCGCGGCACTTGAAACGCATTTTTGGCTCACGTCCAATGCGGATGACACAAAGACCCTTAAAACCTTCCGCGACGGATACCGTCGCATTCACGCCGTCGCACAACGAAAGCTACTTGCGAATCCGACGTCGCGCTTGGAGCTAACGGCGGCCGATTTCGCGAGAAACTGAAAGTGTTCGCGCGTATGTCGAGTTGGGTCCAACCAGGCCCGGCGACCATCGGGCGCGGAACACCATGCTGGCGTGAATCACCCCGGTTGGCGAGGCTGATAAAGAGGTCTAGGCCGTTGACAGTTAGTTGCGCGGGTCGGGCGCAGAAAGAAAGGCGCGCGCGCTGGCGGCTCAATCCATATCTGAGATGACATGGACGAGGCTCTTTCATCTATAAGCTTTTGCCGGCGCCCTGAAGCGCCTTTCGCCGTCCTAGGAGGCAGTGACCGCTTTCAAGTGTTCATGAGCCGTTGGTGCGATCGATCGCATTCGAGGCACGCGGTGCTGGCGGAGAAGGTTTGCTTTTCGAATACCAGGTTGCAACCCCGCTCAACTAAGTGCGGAAGCGAATGCCTGGGCGAGACTTGCCTTTGTCAGCGCTCGCCTCAGGAAAACGTAAGCATCGTTCCCGTTTATGCATTTATCAATACCACCGACCTAATGCTCGCCCCACGCTTCAGCCCGAGCCGGTCTCCCGTGAGGGCTGGATCTTCGAGCTGAAACGACGGTTTTCGCTGTCTGGTTCGAAAAGTTGGAAGGCACGTCGAATTGATGTCCCGGCAGGGCAACTCGCTCAATACCGCGTTCCAGGACGTCGTAGCTGCGGTCGGGACGGTGCCAGCAACTTTGTCTGGGATGCAGAGCTGACTGGATAAGCCCAACGGTCAGTCTTCGTTTGAGCGACTGCAGTTGCGCTCTCGAAAGCAGCTTCCGCCGCGCGTTCGCGCCGCAATAAAGCTGCACCCGGCTCGCCTGTATGTGTTTGACACACTGGCCGCCGGCGAGCTGGACCTGCGGTTGCTGCCCCTGAGCCAGAGGAAAGAGATCCTGCGGGAGAGCTTCGAAAACACGCCGGTCCTGTCTACGTCATCGGCATCGTGACGGCCGGCGCTGGGGTGTTCGAACAGGCGGAGCTGCACGACTTCGCTGGGATGGTCGCCAAGCGGCTCGATTCTCCCTACCAGCGGGGTCGATCGCCTGACTGGATCAAGGTCATACCAGAGCTACCGCCGCCCCGCCGCTCTAGGCTGGGGCAGCAAGCGGGTCTAAAACGACAGAAGCTCCCGAAGGAGCTTCTGTCGACCTCATCGCAGAATTCAACCTTTGACCAGTAGAACCCTCCCTGACGAAGCGCGACAAAAACCAATATAGGCGGTCGTTTCGGGTGGCGCAAGTGCTACCCCGCTCGGCACCAGGACTGCGAGTAGGCAGTTCCACCAACAAAATAATGCCGGGCTTTACGTGTCGGCACAATCTTCAGTTGATTGCAATAAGTGGGCGCGCGGACTTGCGCTGACGCCGAACAGCGCTACTCTGACATTGCGTCCCGTGTGGGGGCGTTGAGCATGAGTCATCTTTAATGCCCGCCCTCGTCGGCGGGCTACTTTTTTTGGTTTCATCGATTACGCGGTAATCTGTGAATGCGCTACGTTGGGGGCGACGGAGCGTGTTGTAGAGCACTCCTTTTTTTGAACCCGCTACGGCGGGTCTTTCGCCTGCGCGTCTGGCCGTTGGTGTCCAAGTCGCGATGCTACCAGTCGGACCCTTTAGCCGGGTCGGTCAGAGCCGCGAGCCGCTCGCTGTCACCGTCGATCTGCCAGCCCGTTGTCAACCCATTCCAGCCTACGAACGTACCGTAGGCCCAATCCCGAAACTGCTGCGCGGTTCTCGGGTGCGAGTCCGCCCGCCACGCGCACGCCATCATCCGACGTATCTCCTTTTCGGCCGAAGCGGTGATCTCGGCGTAGGTCCATGTTTTCCTTTTCTGATCGCCCACATATTTCCAGGCTTTCTCATCGGTCATGATCAAGCTCCTTGACCGAATTGAGGTCGGCCGGAAGCCGTGGACGCCAACGCCGTTAGGCACCCACCTGCGCAGCAGGCAGGGGTGGCGGCCGGCCGCTCCTAATCTCTGGGTTTCCCTGAGGTGGTTAGAGCTGATCTGCCGCATTCAGCGCGGCCGCGATCGTCTTGAGCGAAATCAACATGGGGATCGGCAGACCTTCCGGCACGCCGACCAGACGCAGCGCACCCCGCTCCTCATACCACTTCGCGGCGCGTTCGGATTTCGCATCAATGAACAGCGCAACGCCGCCGACTTCGCCGGCGACTCTGATACAGCGCCTGCCGGCCGCAAGGATCAGCTGTGTGCCGAGACCCTGGCCGCCAACGCTTTTATCGGTCGCGAGGCGGCCGAGGCGGAAGCCAGGCACCGGATGACGCGGCAGGCCCTTGCGGGCCGCTTCAGGCGTCTGGTCGTAGACAGCGGAACTCGGCGCCAATGTGTAATAGCCGAGGATGCGTCCGCTTTCGTCCTCGATCGCGAGGAAAGTCTTGGCCCCGCCGTTTTCGTGATTTTGGCGCGCGTATTTTTTGAGATATTGGTTCAGCTCGCCGTCCGTGCAATCGAAGGCATCACGATCATGCTCCCTGCCGATCGCTTCTTCATGCCAGGCCGGAAGGGTCATGCCGGTTTCGGCATCGCCCTGGCGGCGGCAAGCAGTTTCCCGTTCGGTTCCGGCGGATCTTCAAGCAGCGCCAGCACACGCTTGTAGCTGTCTTCCGTCAACTTGATCTGCTCCGCGGCTGCAATCACCGCATCGGCCTCGCGCAGCGCAGCCTGGGTCACGAAGCTGGTCAAGTCGACATGGTTAAGGCTCGCAGCGCGGGTCAGCCGAGACTTCACCTCGGGCGGCACCCGCAGGTTCATTCTCTGATTGTCGTCGATCGCAGCGCGCGGCATGGCGGCCTCCAATTCCATTTGTACACATTCAAAGTGTACACGATTTGTGTAAATTTGTCAACCGTGCGCCCTGAAGGCGTACAAGTCAGGTGACTTTCCAAACAAGTCGGTATTACGAAGGCTGCGCGCATCTCTGCTCTGCTAGGCAAGCCGACTCCACGACGATTGCGCGTAGGACACGGCGCCGACAAACTCGATCCTCGTCATCCCAAAACGCATGCGCACCCATCCACAACAGTGCTTCGTCGTGCGACTGCGGATCGTTGACGGCTGATGTCTGAAAGCGCGCGATGGTGGTGTAACGGTTAAGCGCGGTGGCGCTCTGCGCGACGATCATGTCACCGCACGTCGGGACCCCTTCTGGACGTCGGAATGATCGCGCGCCTTGCCTCGCTGACGCATGGGTGAAGCGTGATTCGGCACGCTATCAGCTTCACTGTCGACAGCATGGCCTTGATCCGCTCCGCATCCGCGGGCTTGTAGCCAAAGCCGGTGATCGCGCGCCACGCCAGGTAGACGCCGGTCGCATAGTGGTGCTTTCCGGAATTTCTTCTCCATTGTCGCCTCGCCGCGTGCCTCGGTCATCAAACTACCGATTTCCTTTCGGTCTTCTCGGTGATATGCGCGTACGTGTAAGCCGCTTTTGCCATTGATTTACCCGTAGTTAGAGCTCAGCCACGATTGCGCCCATGCAATCCCGCGCTCGACGGCCGCGGCCTCGGTGTCGAAATAGCCAATGTCGGTGAAGTGAAAGATTTGCCAGCCGTCCTGGTCCTCACTCGGCCCGCGCTCGACCTCGACCCACGCGTGCCAGTGATGACCCTTCTTTTCAGGTTGCGAGTTGATCGTCCATTCGCGGTACTCGAGTTTCATGCTGCACCCTTTGTTGGCGTGACCTGCGCAGCGCTCATGCAGTTTGCGCGCACGGTCACCGCTCACTCCGACGAGGTTCTCAAGGTCGATGAGGGAATCCCGTCTCATCCGATTTTATGAACGCTCCAACTGGCTCGCGCGCAATGGCCCCGCCATCTTGATCGGGGGTCTAAGTCGAGCGGTACGGCGGGCGTATCAAGTGCGTTCCTGTTACGTGGCGCATGCATTGGCTCGCAGGTACAGCGCGAGCATTAGGCGATGCTCGTGGCGCTTGCCGGCGCGACTGGCGCGAGGCGCGAGAGTACGGCACTCCCCGCTCTACGAACACAAAAAGAAGCCCGCCGCAGCGGGCGCGAAGGAGAGACGCCCGAACGCGAGAGGCGTACTGGTAGCTTAGCAAAAGAAAAGCCCGCCGCAGCGCTTACCCGGCGGGCAATGCTCACGCCAGGATGCGCGCGAGGAGACCTCTTACGTTGTAGCAGACCCGACCCGCAATGCAAGGCATGTCGGGCACATCACCGATTAATCGGCGCCGTCCAAGATCGCCGGAAGACAGGGGAAGTACACGTCGCAGCGTTCGCCGTGCGCGGTCGCGCTCCTGCTTGGGCAGTTCGCCAGCTCCGCACCCAAGTCCGTCATCGCGTAATCGCCGCCGAACTGCTCGACGAGCCGTGCCAATCGGTACCGGCCACGCCGGCTGCAACGCGTGCACGCGACGTCGAGATGGCTTGCCCGAACGGCTACCTCTGCCAGGGCGACGCTTCCAGTGGTTTCCATGATTGCTTGCGGCGATGCATTGTTAGAGCGTTAGAACTCGGTGGATTTCGACCGGCCGGAACCGAGCCCCAGCGACGTGGTTGCCGTGCATCAGTTCTGCCGGCTCGATTGCCGGAACCAGGCGGAGGTTTTGGCAAGTCGCGCACTCAGGAATGCAGGCTTCGCCCAGGCATTGCCAGGATCACAGCCCGAATAGGCGCAGAAGTGCTCGAAGTCGTCGAGCAATGTATGGCCCACCTCGTTCGTTTGAAGCCTGCGACCGTCAATGACTGTCTTCAATAATTCCTGGATCGCCGTAACACATGGCTCCGACCTCCGCGCTCACGTTTAAGCTTCGATCTCGACTTGGCCGGGATGGAGGCCCATCTTATTGACAAGCTCCTCGACTTCTTGCGGCGACTTGCAGGCGGTAACAACGAGTTCCGTCGAGCCGATCAGGATCCGCCCCAACCATTGCCCCTCATGTGAACGAGCGATACGCAGCGTACTCAGATTTTCTTCCATCTCCGCCTCCCTGAATCAGGTCAATGACAGGCGTCAGCACAGAAGGCCCGCCCGAAGCGGGCCAAATCCACCACGTCGGCGCTCCGCCCTCTAAGACGGAACGTAAATCTTTGTTAGCAAGAAAAAATCCCGAATCCCCGGCTCGGAAAGGTCACCGTAACGGGCCAGCCAGTGCGATGCCGGGTTCGAAATAAAACGGCGAGCACGCGAGAAGGTCGGCCGCAAGCGCACGGCCGAGCTTTCTGCTTGGCGAGCAGAACACGGCAACCGCCCGGTCATGCCGTCACGGACGGTAGTATTGATAAAATCCGTTATCAAGACTAACCTGCAGCCTGGGGCGGATCTTTCGGGACGGGCATGGCGCAGTTAGCGATCAAAGGCGCGGTGGGTCAGATGGACCTCCTGACGCAGCATGAGGCGACCACCGGGCGCTTGTGTCGCTCGGTGAATCTGAGCGTCAGCGCGGACGGGAAAAGCGTGTTGCTTGTCGAAAGCGATGAGCGCAAGGTCGGCATCCACCGCGAGCACCGCTTTGAAATCACGATCGGCGAACTGATTGCGCTGGTCCGTGCGCAGGGTGCCGAACTCCGCGGAGAAAACCATGTCCGTGCTGCCGATCCCCGTTGAAAACGCCCGGCGGCTGACCGGCGCGGAGTTTCACCAGCTGGCGTCCGTGCCGGCCGAAGCCGAATGGTTCGCCAATCTGGACAATCCGCGCACCCGCCGCGCGTACCGGATCGACCTGCAGGACTTTATGGGTTTCGCCGGCATCGCGCGGCCGGACGAGTTTCGCCTCGTCACCCGCGCGCATGTGCTGGCGTGGCGCAACACGCTCGAAGAGCGGGCGCTGTCGGGCGCCACCATCCGGCGCAAGCTCGCCGCACTCTCATCGCTGTTCGAATATCTGTGCGAAAAGAACGCGGTCGCTTTCAACCCGGTGAAAGGGACGAAGCGGCCGAAGGTCGACGGCAACGAAGGCAAAACGCCGGCGATCGGCGATCACCAGGCGCGCGCGCTGCTCGATGCGCCGGACCCGGCGACCCTTAAGGGCAAGCGTGACCGCGCGCTGCTCTCGGTGCTGCTCTATCACGGCCTGCGCCGCGAGGAGCTGTGCTTGTTAAAAGTGAAGGACCTGCACCACCGGCGCGGCGTGTCGCATTTGCGGATCCACGGCAAGGGCAACAAGCTACGCTACCTGCCGCTGCATCCGGACAGCGCCGCAAAAATTCATCTCTATTTGGAAGTCGCCGGCCACCGCGACGCACCGGACGCCCCGCTCTTCCAGCCCGCCCGCCGGCACACGGGTGCGGCGCTCTCCGCCGATGGCGTCTATAAGATCGTGCTCGGCTACGCGGCAAAGTCCCGGATCAAGGTTCACGGTTTCCGCGTCCATAGTCTGCGGGCAACTGCCGCCACCAATGCACTTGAGCGAAACGCCGATATTGCGTCGGTGCAGGAATGGCTTGGCCACGCGAACATCGCAACGACACGGATCTATGACCGGCGGCGTCATCAGCCAGAAGATTCGCCGACCTTTAAAGTGAGCTATTGAGACGGTGTCGTTTGCTGCCTAGGTCGCTGCGGCACGAATCTGGCAGAAAACGAAGGTGCATCCACGAGTCCGATGCGACGTTCACTTCCCCGCTTCCGCCGAAACCACCGCCACTTCATCAAGCAACGCGAACCGTTCCAGCGCCGGCGCGTCGCGCGCAGCATCGGTGATCAGCGTCCATCCGCGCTCGAGCGGCGTCCAATGCTGCTGATTTGCGCGCTCCAGCTTGTTCGAGGTCACGAGCACGAACACGCTCGCCGCCTGCCGAATCACACATTCCTTTAAAAATGCCTGCTCGGCGCTCGCCTCGCACAGCCCCCGCCCCGCGACGACCCCGTCCGCACTGAGAAACGCCTTGTCGACGGTGATGCGCGACAGCGCGATCTGCGCGAGCGGTCCGAGCGTGCTCATGCTCGACGGGCGCACGTCGCCGCCGATCAGCGTCACCGGCACGTCACTCGGCGCGAGCAGCCCGACGGCCAGCAGGTTGTTCGTGACCACATGGATGCCCTGGCGCCCCGCGAGACAGTGCGCAAGCGCGGCCGTGGTCGTGCCGCCGTCGAGGAAGATCGTGTCGCCGTCCTGCACGTGCGATGCCGCCGCGCGTGCGATCGCCTCCTTCTGCTCGCGAAAGCTCTCGCGCCGCATATCGAGCGATTCCTCCGGCTCGTGCATGCCCACCGACGCGGCGCCGCCATACGTGCGCACGATGCGCCGCTCGTCGGCGAGCGCACGCAGGTCGCGCCGCACCGTCGCCTCCGACATCCCGAAGTGCTCGCAGAGCGCGCTCACGTCGTTCATGCCGGAGAGCACGGCGCGCAGCATCGCCTCGCGGCGTTTGGCAACTTTCATGAATCCCCGTGTGTTTGTCCCGGCGGGCGCCCAGTGTATCGGATCGGGCACGCGTCCAATGCTGCTCCTTATCTGACCGCAGACCAGAAAAAATGACTGTTTCGATCATTTCAACCGTAAATCGATTGCTTTGTGATCAACGTAAACCCCGACGAGTCGTAAATTGCGCGAATCGAGCAGAACGCCTACACTTCGGTTTGATTGTTTCAATCACAGAATGATCGATTCGCGCAAATATTTCAAGGGGAGACACGCATGGCTCAGATTTACATCAAGCGCGCAGTGGAGCGCGTACCCGGCGGCATGATGATCGTGCCGCTCCTGATCGGCTCGCTCGTCGCGACGTTCCTGCCCGGCATGCCGAAGTTCTTCGGCTCGTTCACGAACGCGCTCTTCACCGGCGCGCTGCCGATCCTGGCCGTGTTCTACGTCTGCATGGGCGCGAGCATCAACGTGAAGGCGACGCCCTACCTTCTCAAGAAAGGCGGCGCGCTGTTCGCGGCGAAAGTCGGCACGGCGATTCTGACCGGCGTGGTGCTCGGGCATTTCCTGGGCGAGCAGCCGGTGTCGTCGGGATTGTTCGCCGGCATCTCGACGCTCGCCGTCGTCGCCGCGATGAACGACACCAATGGCGGCCTCTACATGGCGCTGATGGGCCAGTACGGCAGGTCGGAAGACGTCGGCGCGTACACGATCATGTCGCTCGAATCGGGCCCGTTCCTCACGATGGTGACGCTCGGCGTCGCGGGCCTCTCAGCGTTTCCGTGGCCAACGCTCGTCGGCAGCATCCTGCCGCTCGCGCTCGGCATGCTGCTCGGCAACCTCGATCGCGAAATGCGCGACTTTCTCGCGCGTGCCGTGCCGGTGATGATCCCGTTCTTCGCGCTCGCGCTCGGCGCCAGCCTCGACCTGCACAAAGTCTGGCAGGCGGGCTTGCTCGGCATCGGGCTGGGCCTCGCGGTCGTGATCGTGACGGGCATTCCGCTCTATTTCACCGATCGCCTGACGGGCGGCACCGGCGTCGCGGGCATGGCGGCGGCGAATACAGCGGGTAACGCGGCGGCGGTTCCCGCGCTGATCGCGGCGGCGAATCCGGTCTACGCGGAAGCCGCGAAGAGCGCGACACTGCTGGTTGCCGCGTGCGTCGTCGTGACGGCGATCGTGTCGCCGATCCTGACGGCGGCGGTGGCAAAGCGCGTCGCGGAGCGGCGCATCACACGGGAGGCGACGCAATGAGCGCGGCTGAAGGAAGAACGACGGGCATGCTGATCATCGCCGACGATCTCTCGGGCGCCGCCGATTGCGCGATCGGTTTCGCGGGCGCCGGGCGGCGCACGGTGGTGACGCTCGACGCGTCCGGCGCCGACGCGAGCGCCACGGTCATCGCCGCCGATACCGACACGCGACGCCTCTCGCCGTCCGAAGCGGCTGCGCGCACCGCCGATGCATGGCACTCGCTGCACGCGCCCGGCCGGCGCCTCTACAAGAAGATCGATTCGACCTTGCGCGGCAACTGGACGGCCGAAGTCGCGGCGCTGCAACCGCTCGCGGGCCTCGCGATCGTTGCACCCGCGTTTCCGGCGACTGGCCGCACGGTGCGCGACGCTCGCGTGCTCGTGCACGGCGAGCCGCTCGAATCGACGGAAACGTGGCAGTTGGAAAACGCCGGGCGTAACGCAGGCCTGCAGCCGCTGCTCGAAGCAGAGGGCTTGCGCACGCAGCGGCTTTCCGTCGATGCCCTGCGCGGCGATCGGGCGGTGCTGCGTGAACGCATCGCGGCGGCCGCGTCGGCCGACGGCGCAGCGCAAGCGCTAATCGTCGATGCCGAAACGAGCGCCGACCTAAGCGTGCTTGCAAAAGTCACGGCTTCGATGAGCGAGCCGTTCTTCTGGGTCGGATC
>NZ_FCOL02000033.1 GCF_001544515.1 Caballeronia terrestris | reverse complement strand
GGCGCTCGACGGGCTGCAAGGCGTCGCGGGCGATGCATCGAAGAGGGAAGTGCTGGAAGAGGAGCGCGCGCTGCTCAGGGCGCGCTTGCAACTGCTCGAGCGGCAGGGCGCGGGTATGCGCTCGGTGTTCGGCAACGAAGCCGCGCTCGATGCGGGCGAGATCGCGCGGTTGCAGGCGCGCATCGAAGAAAACAGTCAGAGGCTCGCGAGCCTCGGCCTGCCGATGGATGCGCTTGAACGCAAGTTCGAGCATGTACGCAGCGTGCTGGCCGAGCCGCAGGAGCGCGCGTTCGTCGAGGTGAAGCGGCTGCGGCTCGACCGGATGAACGTCGTGATGGACGACACGTGCACGCAGCCGGGCGATGACATCGAGTTCCGGCTCGCGCACATTCCGGGCACGCCGCCGGAGACGCGGGCGTTCTCGCTCGTGCGCATTGCGCGGGGCGATTTGCTGCCGGCGAAGAGCCGTCTCGACGAAGCGGCGCGGCTGATTTGATTCGATCGCGGGAGAGACGTGATGCAGAGCCGTATCGCCAGATTGATTGTCTGCGCGGGGGCGTTGGCGCTCTTTGCCTGCGCTCAGCCGTATCAGCAGGTCGAGCCGGGCGCGGATCAGTCCGCGTTGCTCGCGAAGCTAGGACCGCCCAAAGAAACCTACGATCTCCCCGGCGGCGGCAAGCGTCTCATGTGGCCGACCCAGCCGATGGGCACGACCACAACCGCCGCCGACGTCGATGCATCGGGCAAGGTGGTGAGCGTTCGGCAAGTGCTGCAGGAGAGCGAGTCCTACCGCGCGGAAGTCAACAAGTGGACGCGCGAAGACGTGCTCGTGAACTTCGGCCGCCCGTTCGAGACATCGTATTTTTCGCGGATGAAGCGGGACGTCTGGTCTTACCGGTATGTGGAAAACAACATCAATCACCTGATCTTCAATTTCTATTTCGACGATCAGGGCGTCTTGCGGCAAACCCAGAAATCGCCCGATCCGATGTACGATCCGAGCCGACGCGGGTTGTTCTAGCTTATTGCAAGCGGTGCGCCCAGTCGCACGACGGGCGCGATTGTGCCGCAACATCCGTCCATGCCCGCATTGTCTTTTAAGGGTTTTAAACCTAAATTGTAAACGCGCCTTCGGGCTGCATCTTCAGGTCATCGAGAAGCTTCATGCGCCGCCGGTGTTTCTGGCCGCGTCCTTTCCTGCTCATCGAAGGGTACTGTCATGGATGCAGTCAGGATGTTGCTCGAATCCCAGCCGTTGCTCACGCTCTTCGTTACGGTCGCGCTCGGCTATGTCATCGGCGAGATCAGCGTCAAGGGTGTGGCCCTCGGCTCGGGCGCGGTGCTTTTCGTCGGGCTCGCGATCGGCGGCTTTGCGCCGAAGTCCGCGCCGCCCGCGCTGCTCGGCACGCTCGGGCTGTTGCTCTTTCTCTACGGCATCGGCATCCAGTACGGCGACCAGTTCTTCAAGGGCCTCACCAGCGCCGACGGCCTCAAGGCCAACATCGCCGCTGCGCTTGGCGTGATCGCCTCCGGGCTCCTGGCGGTCGCGTTCGTGCCGCTCTTCGGCGTAAAGCTCGACGAATCGCTCGGACTCTTCGCCGGGTCCGGCACCAGCACGGCGAGCCTGCAGGCCGCGATGGCCGCCATGAAAGGCGACGGCCCGACGGTCGGTTACAGCGTCGCGTATCCGTTCGGCGTCGCGGGGCCGATCCTTTTCCTGTATGTCCTTAGCGCGCTTCTGAAACCGCACATCGAGCGGCCGCCGCCGAAGCTCATCGAAACGGCCGAGATCGCGTTGCGCAACCCGGCGTTCATCGGTTCACGCCTGGCCGATGTGAAGACGCGCATGCCGTTGGGAATCGCGATCGCCGCTGTGCGTCGCGAGCATCACAACCGCCCGCCCACCGACGATCTCGTCCTGCAAGCCGACGACGTCCTGCTCGCCACGGCCACCGATCCCGCCGCGCTGCAAGAAGCCATATCGCTCTTCGGTGAACTGCAGCCGGGGCGCATGACGAGCCATCGCGAGGACCTGGACTACGGGCGCGTCTTCGCATCGAGCAAGCTCGTGGTGGGACGCATGCTGCGCGATATCCGTTTCCCGGAGGGCGTCGTCTGCACGATCGCGCACGTTCGCCGGGGCGATGCGGACCTGATGCCGAATCAGGACCTCATCCTCGAATTCGGCGACCGCGTCGGCTTGCTTGCGAACCGCGCGCACATGAAACAATTGCGCGCGCTCTTCGGCGATTCGATCAAGGGGACGGCCGAGTTGAGCTTCATCTCGATCGGTGTCGGCGCGGCGCTCGGGCTCCTGGCCGGCGCGATTCCGTTGCCGATTCCCGGCGTCGGCAAGCTCGCGCTCGGGCTCGCGGCGCTGCTGCTGGTCGCGCTCGTTCTGGGCCGGGTGCGTCGCGTCGGCCCGTTCGTCTGGACGATGCCGCTTTCCGCGAACCTGGTCCTGCGCAACTTCGGCCTGACGATCTTTCTCGCGCAAGTGGGCATCGCCTCGGGGCCGAAGTTCTTTGCAACCATCGGCGTGGCGGGTTTGTCGTTCCTGTTGTACGGCGTGGCCATTGCGCTCGCGCTCCTCATTGTCACGGCGATCTTCTGCCTGTGGGTCTTCAGGCTGCCGTTTGACATGACGGTCGGCATACTCAGCGGCGCGACGGGCAATCCTGCGATCCTCGCCTTCGCAAACCGCGTCGCACCGACCGATGCACCGGACGTCGGCTATGCGATGATCTTCCCGTCGATGACCGTCGTGAAGATCCTGTTCGTGCAGATCGCCGCTGTGCTCGCGAGCGGATAGCGCGACACTTTCACGCCGATTCAAGAACTTCGGAGGCACACGATGGAAATCGCCGTCTTCAGCGCGAAGCCCTACGATCGCGAATATCTCGATGCCGCGAATGCGGCGCACACCCATCGCCTCAAGTACTACGAGGTCCCGCTCGACGACGAGACCGTGAGTCTCGCGGCGGCCCACGGCGCCGTGTGCATCTTCGTCAACGACCATGCGAATGCGGCGGTGCTCGAAGCGCTTGCGAAGGGCGGCACGAAGCTCGTCGCGCTGCGCTGCACCGGCTTCAACAACGTGGATTTGAACGCCGCGCGCGCGCTCGGCATCAAGGTGGTGCGGGTGGTCGACTACTCGCCGAATTCTGTCGCGGAGCACGCCGTCGCGTTACTGATGGCGATTAACCGAAAGATCCACCGCGCCTACAACCGCACGCGCGACTTCAACTTTTCGCTCGACGGCCTGATGGGCTTCGACCTGTGCGGAAAGACGGTCGCGGTGATCGGCACCGGGAAGATCGGACGCGTCTTCGCGAAGATCATGCTCGGCTTCGGCTGCGACGTGATCGGCTACGACAAGTTTCCGTCGCCGGAATTCGAGGCGATGGGCGCGCGCTATGCGGAGCCGGGCGAGATCGGTTCGAGCGCGGACATCATCTCGCTGCATTGTCCGCTCACGCCCGATACGTATCACATCATCGATGCCCATACGCTTTCGCGCGCCAAGCGCGGCGCGTTGCTTATCAACACGAGCCGTGGCGGGCTCATCGATACGGAAGCCGTCATCGATGCGCTCAGAAGCGGCCAGTTGGGCGGCCTCGCGATCGACGTGTACGAGCAGGAAGCGGGGCTCTTCTTCCGCGACCTCTCCGGCACGATCATCACCGACGACGTGCTGCAACGGCTCGTCACGTTCCCCAATGTGATCCTGACCGGGCACCAGGCGTTTCTCACGCGCGAGGCGGTGACCACCATCTGCGAGACGACGCTGCAAAGCGTGACGGAGTTCGAATCGGGCGCGCCGCTGACGAACGAGATCGACGCGGGGTAATAGCTTGACATCGGAGGCACGGACATGTCGAAGAAACGGGGTAAAGAGGAGTCTTCGAAGGGCGATACGCTGAGCTACAAGGACTACAGGAAGGCGTTGCTGCCCTTGCATGTGGAACTCGTGAAGCTGCAGGAGTGGGTGGTGCAGAAGCGCAAGAAGGTGTGCATCGTCTTCGAAGGACGCGATGGCGCGGGCAAGGGCGGCGTCATCAAGGCGATCACCGAGCGCGTGAGTCCGCGTGTGTTTCGCGTGATCGCGCTGCCGGCTCCGACCGAGCGCGAGAAAAGCCAGATGTATGTGCAGCGCTATCTGCCGCATCTGCCGGCGGCGGGCGAGGTCGTCATCTTCGATCGAAGCTGGTACAACCGCGCGGGCGTCGAACGGGTAATGGGCTTTTGCTCGGCGGAAGACGCGGAGGCGTTCCTGAATGCGATTCCGCTGGTCGAGCGCGCGATCGTGAATTCCGGCGTGCTCCTCATCAAGTACTGGCTGGAAGTGAGCGAGGAAGAGCAGACGTGCCGTCTGGAAGCGCGCATCAACGACGGGCGCAAGGTCTGGAAGCTCACCGACATGGACCTGCGGTCGTACAGCCGCTGGTATGACTATTCGCGCGCACGCGATGCGATGTTCAAGGCGTCGGACACGGAAATCGCACCGTGGTCCGTCGCGATTTCGAACGACAAGCGACGCGCGCGGCTCAACATCATCAGCGATCTGCTCGGCAAGATTCCCTATGAAGCGATTCCGCGCAAGCGGGTGAAGTTGCCCAAGCGGCAAGCTTCCGAGGGCTACACGGCGCCTGACTATCCGTTCAAGTTCATCACCGAAGAGTTTTGAGAACGGCTTTCGCCTTCACGTTATAAGCGGAACCGCTTCGATCAGAACGAAACCGAGCAGCGCGCCGATTGCCGCACCGATCAGCTTCGGGTGCCATCGATCGAGATGTACCGCGGCAAGAAGCGCGCCGATGAAGATCACGCCCAGCAGCGCAAATACGACGATCAGATAGCCCATTTCAAAGTCGCTGGTGATAAGCATGGTCGTCCCCCTTCAAACGCCGACGATTTGATTATAGATCACAATGTGATACATACGGCGACTGTCGCACGGCCATCCGTTTTGGGGTTGGTGAGTATGCCATGCGATGCGCCAGCAATTTATCCCTGGAAAAGCGCGCGTTTCCCCTGCGACTGCGGGAAAACGCTAATCACGTTTTGTCCGGCGCGCTGCGCGCAAGCGTGTCACGTTGTGATACGTTTACATTACACATGGTTGACGCTGGACGAGGCAAACATGGCAGTCGGTTCCAGTTTTACGAGGTGGCTGACGAGTGTCCGGCGTGCCACTGCACAGCTCGATGCAGGTCATTCTTTTCGCAACGAGCTACACACGTCCGGGCTGGATCCGGATCGCGTGGAATTGCTGCGTGAGAGGCTGGAGCAGCAAGCCTATTTCAGGCGGCTAATGGAAATGACTTGCGGGGAGGTCATGCGAACCCCAGTCACGAGCGTTACCGGCGAGCAGACCATCGGTGAAGCGCTGGGTCTGCTGGACAAACGCCGGGTCAAGCTGCTGCCGGTGATCGACTCTGAACACCGCCTGATAGGCGTGGTCACGCGCGCGGACCTTCAACCGCTTCCCACGGGCATCCGAAGCGACGTTACCGACCAAGCGGAGCGAGAAAGGAGGGCGTTACCGGTTCGCAGCGTCATGTCGACGGCAATGACAACCGTCGATGCAGCGACACGCGTCGCCGACGTCATCCATCGCTTTACGGCCAAAGGGCATCATCACATGCCTGTCGTGCTCGACGATAACGAACTCGTCGGGATGCTGACGCAGTCGGACATCGTGGCAGTGATGTGTCGCAAGAGGGAGTTCTGACGCGCGGGATTCAAGACCCCACTCTGCAATCGACTACATACAACAGCGCTTTCTTCGACGCCCCCACAAATCGTTTCGGGAACAGCGCTTTTTCTCGTGACATCCAATCCCATAGAAAGCCCGAATGGCAATCTCGCCGCGCGGGCCGAGCACGATGCACATCGCTCCCGGAGATATGTCATGAGACTCAGCAGAATCCCTTTGCTTGCGACGTTGGCGCTAGCCAGCACGCTATGCGTAGCGCAGAGTTCGCAACCCACCGATCCGCAAATCGCGGCGATCGTAGTGACCGCGAATCAGGTCGATATCGATGCCGGCGAGCTGGCGAAGTCGAAGAGCCAGTCGAAAGACGTCAAGGCGTTTGCGCAGCGGATGATCACCGACCATAGCGGGGTCAACAAGGCCGCCACCGACCTTGTCCAGAAGCTTGGCGTGAAGCCCGAAGACAACCCGACGAGCCAGAGCCTCAAGCAAGGCGGCGATGCGAATCTCGCCAATCTCAAGACGCTCAAGGGCAAGCCGTTCGATCGGGCGTACATCGATCATGAGGTCGCGTATCACGAGAGCGTTTTGAGCGCGCTCGACAAGACCCTGATACCGAGCGCGCAGAACGGTGAGTTGAAGGGGCTTCTCGTCAAGGTGCGACCGGCGTTTGTCGCGCACCTGGAGCATGCGAAGCATCTGCAGGCTGAACTGGGCAAGAGCGGTGGTTGATCGCGCAATGATCCTGGCCGTTGCGCTTGCTGTGTCTTGTGACGCGACGCTGGCCGAGCCCGCAACTCACGTCGTCGTGATCGAGCAGATGCGCTTCGATCCAGCGACGCTGACGGTGCGGCCGGGCGATCGCGTCGTGTGGATGAACAAGGACTTGTTCCCCCACACGGCGAGCGCCGTCTCGAAAGCGTTCGATTCGCACAGCATCGCGCCGAACGCCTCGTGGAGTTATGTCGTCGGCCGGGTGGGAAATTATCCGTACGCGTGCGACTTTCATCCCACGATGCACGGCACATTGACCGTCCAGAAGGTCCCGTGATGGAAAGAGCCGCATTACCTTCGACACCTGCCGCCATCGATGACCTGTCGATAGTCTCCCGCATTCGCGCGGGCGATCGCGCGGCGTTCGCATTGCTGATGCGCCGCCATAACCGGCGCCTGTATCGATTGGCGCGCGCCACGCTGCGTGACGACGCGGAAGCCGAGGACGCGTTGCAGGACGCGTATCTGTCGGCCTATCGATCGATAGGCCAGTTTCGTGGCGACGCGGCGCTCGTGACGTGGCTGTCGCGTCTCGTGCTCAATGAGTGCTTTGCCCGCTTGCGCCGGACAGCGCGGCGTCAAAGGGTCATTCCGCTGGTGGAGTGGAGCACCGATGTCGAGGTCGACGCAATGGCACTGGCCGCAGGCGATGACAATTCCCCCGACAAATCAGCGGCCGTCGCCGAAATGCGCGCGTTGCTGGAGCGCAAGCTGGACGAGATGCCGGAAGTGTTTCGCGTCGTGTTCGTGCTGCGTTCGGTCGAGGAGATGAGCGTCGAAGAAACTGCGCTGTGTCTCGGCGTTCCGGAGGCCACGGTCCGCAGCCGGCATTTTCGCGCGAGGAGCCTGTTGCGCGAATCGCTCGCGAGGGATATCGATCTCGCCGAGCCGGGCCTGTTCGAGTTCGGCGGCGTTCAGTGCGATCGTGTGGTGGCCAGCGTGCTGCATCGACTTGGCGAAGATAGTTGAACAGCACGCCCGACTTTGCCTCACACGTCAAAAAACTGCGCCACCAGCGCCGCCCCAAGAAACGTCCCCGCATTCGCGACGAACGAAACAAGCACGATTCTCCAGCCGAGTCGCCGGAATGCCGGAATATCCTTCGCGATGGAAAGTCCCGCGAAAGTAAGCATCGGAGTCGTCACGCCGAGGAAGTCGTTCTTCGAGCTGAACGCCGCAATCTGCGCGCCCCACGGACACCACGGCGACGTCATGAACATCGCCACCAGCGACACCCAGCACACCGCCGGAATCTTGCGTCCGCTCACCTTGAAAACCGCATCGCCGACGATTACCGCCAGCACCATTAGCAACATGCCGGGCAGGCCTTCGAGCGGTGTCGTTCCGTGCGTGATCCAGTCGCACACCAGCGCCATTACCGCCGTCACGCCCCACGCGAGCATCTTGCCGCGATAGCCCAGTTCGGGCGCTTCCGTCTGCACGTCGCCGAGCTTCGGGCGCGCGTCGTTGATCACGTCCGATGCACTCGATGCCTTCGTCGTCCGCCCGATCAGCGGTTCGAGCAGGCGATAGCCCCACACGGCCATCGGCAGCGAGATGAAGAGCGTGAAGTACGTGCCGATGGTCGTCGTAATCAGGTTGCTGGCCGCCGCGAAAGTGAGTACCGACTTCGCCATCTCAGGCGTCTGCTGCGCGGCAATCGCCCCCGATGCCGCCGCCATCATGCTGCCCGAGCCGACGCCCGAGCCCATCGCGAGCGCGAGCGGATGGAAGATGTTGAGGCTCGCGACGAAGCCCGCGAAGATCGCGATGAACACCGCGCCGAACACGGTTCCCGTCAGGTACTCGGCGAGCACGCCGCGGCCCTCGGCGGAGTCCATGCCGTACTTCTCGCCGATGATTGCAAGGCTCGGCTCGCGGCC
Source organism: Caballeronia terrestris (assembly GCF_001544515.1). Taxonomy (GTDB): domain Bacteria; phylum Pseudomonadota; class Gammaproteobacteria; order Burkholderiales; family Burkholderiaceae; genus Caballeronia; species Caballeronia terrestris. The sequence continues at coordinate 49,837 of NZ_FCOL02000033.1, read as the reverse complement.
GACCGAGAACGTCGCGCCGATCGCCTCGCGCTTGATGCCGAGCAACAACGCGAGCGGCAATCCGAGCAAAATCGTGCCGACGAAGTGTCCCAGTTCCTGAAACGCCAGCGCCCAGCCGGCGGCGGCGAGCTTGGGCAGCGCGCTGCCCACCAGGAGACCGAGCTTCGAGATGAAAAGGAGCAGGGCGGGCTGCAGGATCGCGGCCGCGAGGAACTGCGTGCGCACGTCGAGGCGCGCGGCGCTCTTCCAGCGATCGCTCGCGAGGCCGAGCGCGGCGCCGAGCAGGAGCGCCCAGATCATCGGCAGCAGCACGACCTTGCCCGGCCCGACCTTGAACGAAAACGACCCGATGAACTCGGCGATGAGCAGAATCACCGCCGCGTACAAGAACAGCTTTGCGCTTCTCATGCCATCGCTTCCCGTCGACTGGGTCGTTAGCGTGTGTTCCATTCCTGCTCCCCTTTCATGATTGTTTAGTGCTCCCGCCCGCCAGTGCGACGGGAGGCCGTACTGTTACAGATAGCCGAACGCGGTGACCGGGTCCTTCGCCGTCTCGACCCACACGCTCTTCGTCTGCGTGTATTCATAGAGCGCTTCCACTCCGCTCGAGCGCCCATAGCCGCTCAGTCCGTAGCCGCCGAACGGTGATGCGACGTTGATCGTCTTGTAGCCGTTGATCCAGAACGTCCCGGCATCCACTCCCGCCGCCACGCGATGCGCGCGGCCGACGTCGCTCGTCCACACCGCGCCGGCCAAGCCGAACTCGGTGTCGTTCGCGATTGCGAGCGCTTCCTCTTCCGTGTCGAACGGGATCGCGGCCACGACCGGCCCGAAGATCTCGGTGCGCGCGACGTCCATGTCGTTCGTCACATTCGCGAGCACGGTCGGCGAGACGAAGTAGCCGTCGTCGGATAGCGCCGTCGAACCCGCGGCGAGCGTCGCGCCGGACGCGACGCCCTTCGAAATCATGCTCATGACGTGCTCGTACTGCCGGCGATTATTGATCGGGCCGACTTCGGTCGAATCGTCGAGCGGGTTACCGACCTTGATCTTCTTCGCGCCCGTCGCGACCATCTCGACGAACCGGTCGTAAATCGACCGCTGCACCAGAAGGCGCGATCCCGCGACGCAGCTTTGTCCCGCGCCGGCGAAGATCGCGGCTTGCGCGGTGAGGGCGGCGCGCTTGATATCGGCGTCGTCGAAAATGATGTTCGCCGACTTGCCGCCGAGCTCCAGCACGCACGGCAACACGCGTTTCGCGGCCGCCTCGGCGATGCGGATGCCGGTCGCGGGCGAGCCGACGAACACGACCTTCTTCACGACCTTGTTCGCGATCGCCGCCTGTCCGACGGTGTGGCCGTAGCCCGCGAGCACGTTGATGAGACCCTTCGGCGCGCCGGCCTTCTCGGCGAGCATGCCTAGCACGAGCGACGTGAACGGCGTCAGTTCAGAGGGCTTGAGCAGCACGGCGTTGCCCATCGAGATAGCGGGTGCGACCTGCCAGCCGCAGGTGAAGACCGGCGCGTTCCAGGGCGTCAGTTGCAGCACGGTGCCGGCGGGTTCGCGGCGCGTGTAGTTCAGATGCGACGACGGCACCGGAATGACATCGCCGTAGAACTTGTCGGTCCAGCCGCCGTAATACTCGAACATCTCGGCGACCTTCGCCACTTCGCCGCGGCAGTCGCGGATCGGCTTGCCCGATCCGATCGATTCGAGCCGCGCCATCGGCTCGGCTTCGGCGCGCAACTCGCGTGCAATCGCGAACATCACGCGTCCGCGCGCGGCATGCGTGAGCGCCCACCATTCTTTCTGCGCGCGCTTCGCGGCATCGGCGGCCTGCGCGACGATCGCGGCGCCGCCGTCCTTGTATGCGAGGCTCGCCTTGCCCGTCGCCGGGTTGTAGAGCTGGATGTCGTCGCCGGTTCCTTCGACGAGTTCCCCGCCGACCCACGAGCCAACCGTCTTCGCTTGCGGGAAGAAATGCGCGAAGGCCGCGAGCAACTGTTCCGCTTCGTTGAATTCCACTTTCACTGCTCCTCTGGCTGTCGATTAATGTTCGGGGACGAACTGGACGATGCGGTTGAAATCCTCCGCATCGCCGATGGTCTTCGCGCTCTCGGCCCACAGCCGGCCCGCTTCGGCGCTCATCGGCGCTTCGGCGCCCTGGCCGCGCAGCAGGTCCATCGCGAGGCGCACGTCCTTGCGCATCAGTTTCATCGTGAAGCCCGAGTCGAATTTGTCGTTGAAAATCCAGGTCGGGTAGTTTGTGAGCGTCGCGCTGTTGCGTCCCGAGCCGCCGTTCAGCGCCTCGACGAGCTTCTGCGGATCGACGCCCGCGGCCTCGGCGGCCCGCACGGCTTCGCTTGCGGCGAGCAGGTGGATGCCGGTCAACAGGTTGTTGATGATCTTGGTGACGTGCCCGGCGCCCGCGGGGCCGACGTGCACGCGCTTCGCGCTGATCACCGAGAGAATCGGCTCGACGGCCGCGACGTCTTGTTCGGAGCCCCCGAGAACCATCGTCATCGTGGCGGTGGCGGCGCCTTTCGGACCGCCGCTGACCGGGCCATCGACGAAACCGATCTTCATTTCCGCGAGCGCCGCCGCGACTTTGCGCGTGCTGTTGGGATCGGCGGTCGTCGTATCCACGACGATGAGGCCGGGCTTCGCGTTCGCGGCGACGCCGTCCGCGCCCAGCACGACCTGTTCGACGATGTCCGAAGTCGGCAGGCTCAGGATCAGCACGTCGGCGTCGCGCGCGATGGCGGCCACCGATTCACGCGCCTCGACGCCTTCTTCCTGCAGCTTCGCGGCGACGCCCGGCGCGGCGTCGAAGCCGAGCACGGCGTAGCCCCCGCGTTTGAGCGACAGCGCCATGCCGCGCCCCATGTTCCCCAGCCCGATGACTCCAACCGTCTTCATAAAGTCCACTCCTTGCAAATTCGCCTGACCGATGCGGTGCGGGCGTTTGAGCTGTGATGTTGGACTTACGGGACCCTATAATCAATCAACGCCAATATTGAGAATGTTCTAATTTTTAGAACGGAGATGCCGAGTGGCCGAGATCCTGACCGAGAGCCGAATCGTCTATTTCTACGAGGCCGTGCGTTGCGGCACGATCCGCGCCGCCGCCGACGCACTGAACGTCGCGCCGTCGGCGGTGAGCCGGCAGATCGGCCTGCTCGAATCCGAACTCGATGCCGTGCTCGTCGAGCGCCACGCGCGCGGCGTCAAGCCGACCGAGGCGGGGGCGCACGTCATCGATTATTTTCGGGAGCAGCTCGCGCACCGGGACGATTTGCTCTCGCGGCTGCAGGAATTGCGCGGTCTGCGGACCGGACACATCAGCGTCGTGCTGGGCGAAGGTTTCGTGTCGGACCTGCTCGCCGGGCCGATGCAGCACTTCTGCAAGCAGTTTCCCGGCATCGCGGTGAATCTGGACCTGGCCGGAACCAACGAGGTGATGCGCAAGATTTCCGAGGACGAGGGCGAGATCGGGCTCGTGTACAACCCGCCGAACGAACCGCGGATCGTGTCGCGCGCGTTCAAGCGCCAGCCGTTGATGGCGGTCGTCGGGCCGTCGTTCGAGGGGCTCGGCAGGAAGAAGTCGATGACGGTGCGCGAACTGGCGTCGTATCCGCTGGCCGCGACGCATTCGAGTTACGGTACGCGGCAGATGCTGGAGGCTGTCGAATATGCGGAGAAGATTCGGCTGGAGCCGGTCGTTACGACGAATTCCATCGCGATTCTCAAGCAGTTCGTGAAGTCGGGGCTCGGGATTACGTGTCTGCCGGAATTCGCCGTGACGACAGAGATCGCCGCCGGGGAACTGTTTGCGATCGAAATCAGCCATCCGCTGCTGGGGAAGGCCGAGGCGCATCTGATCACGCGCGTGGGCCGTAAGCTCTCGGTGGCATCGAACAAGATGCTGCAGATGATGCAGGCGCAGATGCGGGCGTTTCGGTGAAGTGGCTTTAGTTGCGGGTCGGACGCGGCCCCGTCGATTCGCGTACCTGCAGCAACGCGCGCACCTCGTGTCCGCGCGGCGCCCGCTTGCCGTCCAGTGCGTCGAGCAGATGTTGCGCCGCGAGCCTGCCGATCTCGGCGGTATCGACACGCATCGTCGTTAGCGCGGGCCGCATTTCTTTCGCGATCGCGAGGTCATCGAAACCGGTCACCGACAATTCGCCCGGAATCGCGATTCCTAGATCCTCCGCCTCGCGCAGCACCCCGAGCGCGATGTGATCGTTGCCGCAGACGATCGCGGTCGGCCGCTCGCCCGGCGCTTCCCAGATTGCGCGCAGGCTGCGCCGCCCGAAACCGATCGTCGATTCGCCTTCGAGCATGTGTTCCGGCCGCACCGCGAGGCCATTGCGTTCGAGCGCCGCGCGGATGCCCGCGACGCGCGCCTGCACGCGGTCGTTCTCGCGCGTCGGCTGGATACAGACCGCGAACGAGCGGTGTCCGAGGCCGATCAGGTGCTCGGTGAGTTCGACATACGCCTTGTGATTGTCGAAGCCGATGCAGTCGTGCGGGCTGCCCTCGCGATACGCATACGTGACCGCATACGGCACGCGGTAGAGCCGCAAGGCGTCGAAAAGCTCAGCCGGATGCGCCTCGCCGACGATCGCCATCGCCTCGACGCCGCGCGCGAGCATCGCGCGGACCTGCACGAGCGCCTGCGCCGGATCGTAGTTCGAGCAGCCGAGCACGAGCGTGATGCCGCGCGCCGCGAACGCCGCCTGCATGCCGCTGACCTGCGAGGCGAAGACCTGGTCGTCGAGCGTCGGAATGATGATGCCCGCGATGTGGCTGCGCGTCGACGCGAGCGCGCGTCCCGCCGCGTTCGGAAACCAGTTGAGCGTCAGCGCCGCGTGTTCGACGCGCTCGCGCACGCTCTCGGACACCTTGCCGGGCTCGTTGTAGACGCGCGAGACAGTCGCCGTCGATACCCCCGCGAGCTTCGCCACGTCGGAGAGCACGGTGCGGCCCGTGTTGCGGCGGGCGCGTGGCACGGCGGGCGTCGAGGGGTCAATGGAACGAGGCATCGGAATCTGGAGAGGACGGGCACATCATCATACCGTCGCGGGTTTTCCGCCGAGCGCCGCGATGCGCGCGCGGAAATGCTCAGTGCCGGCGACGATCTTGTCGAGCACCGCATCAAGCGCCCAGAAGCGCTCGCGCACGTCGTAGTCGATCACGCGGCAGCGAATCGAATCGAACGTGCCGATGCGCTGATGGTAGATCTTGGCCAGCGCCGGATAGCCGAGCGATTCCGACACAGCCGCGAGCACGAGAAACGTCGACAGTTCTTCAGCAAGCGCCGGGTCCTGCGCGGAATCGTTGCGCAGCCACTTGTAGAGGTCCGGGTGGAAGTTCGTGAACACGCCGTTGAAACCCGCCGAGCCGGCCTTCATCGCGTCCCACGCGATCGCCGCGTTGGCGTTCAGGACCTTCAGCGGCGAACCCTGCGCCATCGCGACGCGCCGCTTGACGGTCTCGAGATCGCAGCTCACGTCCTTCAGCATGATGAAACGGCCGGTATCGATGCACATCTTCAGTTCGTCGTCGGAAAGCAGGCGACGGTAGGGCGCCGGGCATTCGTAAAGGCCGAGCGGAATGTCCGACGGAAGGCGCGTCAGCAAGCGCTTGAGGTTCGCCGAGAAAACCTCAGTTCCTTCGCGTTTCGGATCGAGCCGGTTCGTCACAAGCACGATGCCTTGCGCGCCCGTCGATGCCGCGACGCCGAGTTCTTCCGCTTGCGCGTCCGGATCGTCGCTGATGTGGCCGGAAACCACGACGGGAATGCGCCCCGCCACCTTCTCGACGACGAAGCGTCCGAGTTCACCGCGCTCGGCGAGGCTCAGGAACTGCATCTCGCTCGACTGCGCGACGGCGAAAAGCGCGTCCGAGCCGTGCGCGATGTACCACTCGATCAGGCGTTCGAGCCCGGCGTAGTCGATCGCGCCGGACGCGTCGAACGGGGTCAGCATCACGGGCACGATGCCTTCGATGGAAGTGGTGGTTTGCGTGGCGGTCGTCATGGTCATCTCTCGAATAAAGTTGGAATCAGGCCGAAGCCCGAACGGTATCGGTGTGGGTCGGCTTATCCTCGATGGGCTTGCGCACGAAGAACAGGTAGCTCAACGCGCCGACGAACGCGATGCCCGCCGCCGTCAGCAGCGCTGGAACGAACGACCACGTCTGCGCGATGTAGCCGGTCAGGATCGGCGCGAGCGCGCCGCCGAGGAAGCCACCGAAGTTCTGGATCGCGCCGAGCGAGCCGACGCGGTTCGGCGGCGCGGCAGCCGTCGCGAGCGCCCACGAGCTGGCGGACGCGGCATTGGCCAGGAAGATCACCACCGAAATGCACACGATCGCGATCGTATTGCTCTCGACGAGCGCCGCCGGAATCGTGAACGCGACCATGCCGAGCATCGCGATCACCACCGAGTTGCGGCGGCTTCCGACCGGGTTCGTGCTGCGGCTCGTTATCAGATCGGAGAACCAGCCGGCCGTGAGCGAGCCGAGGAAACCGCAGAAGAACGGAATCGATGCCGCGACGCCCGTATGCATCAGGCTCATGTGGCGTTCCATCGTCAGGTAGCCGGGGAGCCACGTGAGATAAACCCAGTTCAGGTAGACCGAGCCGAAGAAGCCGATCAGCATGCCCCACGTCGTGCCGTGCGAAAACAGCGAGCGCCATTCGGCGAAGGTGAGCGAGGGCGCGGGCTTGCGGTCGGCCTCGTCGCCTTCGAGGTAGTGGCGCTCTGCCTCGGTCATCGTGGCTTTCACGGGATCGCGGTACACGGCGAGCCACACGACCGCAACGACGAGGCCGGCGATGCCCGTCACGATGAAGGCCCAGCGCCAGTGGAAATTGACGACGAGGATCGAGAGGCACAGCGGCGCGAGCGCCGTGCCGAGTGGCGACGCCGAGTTGAAGATGCCGGTCGGCTTGCCGCGGGCGCGCAGCGGAAACCAGTTGCTGACGACGCGCGCCGCCGACGGAAACTGCGGCGCCTCACCGATGCCGAGCACGATCCGCGCGAGGATGAACCAGCCGAAAGTCGAGACGAAGCCGCCGGACGCCTGCGCGAGCGACCAGACGATCAGGCCGATGCCGAGCAGCTTGCGCGGCCCGACGCGATCGACGAGCCCGCCAACCGGCAACTGGAACAGCGCATAGCTCCAGGAGAACGCGGAGAGCAGCAGCCCCATTTGTCCGAGCGAGAGGCCGAGGTCCGCGCGGATCAGCGGATTGGCGACGGCGAGCGTCCCGCGGTCCAGATAATTGACGATGCCGCTCACCATCAGCAGCGTGAGCGCCACGATCTGGGCGCGGCGAATTCGCGGCGGGGCCTGCTCGTGGACGGGGGTTGCGCTCATGATCGTTGTCTCCGTTTCATGTCTTTGATGTTAGCGCTTACATTTTGAGGTCTGAAAGAATCGCTGAATTGCAATAGTCGATCATTGCTCGTGTGTTAGCGCTTACATTTTGCGTGGCGAGTCAGCGCGGTGCAAGCACGAAAAGGGGATTAACGGGTAAACACCGGTGAGCTTATTCGTCCGTCAAATAATCCGGATGACTCGTGCGAATCTGATCGACCTGGCTCAGCGTTCCCGAGAGATGCTTGCGCAGCGCCGCCTGCGCGGAATCGGGATCGCCCGCCTGGATCGCATCGACGATTTCGGTGTGGTCGCGCACGACGGCCATGGTCTTGCCCTCGACCGGAAGGTGCAGCCGACGCAGCCGGTCGATGTGCCCGCTCAGCCTCCGAACGAGATCCCAAAGCTGCGGCACGCCGGCCGCCTCGTACATTTGCCGATGAAACGCCTGATCCTGCAGCGAGAATTGCTCGTAGTTGCGCAGGTCGCGCAATTCCATCTGCGCCGCGATCGTCGCGCGCAACTGAAAAATCAGCGCGACGTCATGTTTCTCCGCCAGCGTGCGCACAACTTCTAGTTCGATCGAACGGCGCAGAAAGTGCGCCTGCAACGCCGACGTCACGTTGATCTGGCTTACGACCGTCGCGTGCTGCGGAAAGATATCGACGAGACCTTCCTCGCCGAGCTTCATTAGCGCGTCGCGTACGGGGGTTTGGCTCAGGCCGTATTGCGTCGCCAGATCGGCGCGCGACAGCACCGTACCGGGCGCAAGTTCCATCGACAGGATCATTGCGCGCAGTCTTTCGAAGACTTGCGGCGCGGCATGGCGGGAACGGTCGAGACGGGTCGGCGAAGCGTTGGTTTTCATGATCGGCACGAAAAAAATTCACTGAGATATTAGTACTATAGCGGCGCTCAGCCGCTTCGCGCATGGCAATCAGCGTTTTCGTGCAGCAAAAACCCGTGTGAGTAGTTTCCCCAGTGACACACTAATACATTAGTGCTTTACTATGCGTCATCACCTCAAATCACCGGATCGCCACCATGACTCGCGACATCACCGTCACTCAAGTCCGCATTACGCCGATCGCCTTCCGCGATGGCCCGCTGCTCAACGCCGCGGGCATCCATGAGCCGTGGGCGTTGCGCGCGATCGTCGAACTGGAGACGAGCGATGGCCGCGTCGGCATCTCCGAAACCTACGGCGACGAGCCGATGCTGCGCGTGCTCGAACAGGCGAAAACGCTCGTCCTCGGCCTGTCGCCGTTCGACCTGAACCGGATGGAAGAGCGCGTGCGTGGCGCGATCAAGCCGAGTCCCGGCGCCGTCGAGTTCGAACTGGCTCCCGGATCGCACTCGGCGAAGAACGCGGCGAAGGTCATCAGCACGCTCGAAGTCGCGATGCTCGACCTGCAGGGCCAGATCGTCGGCGCGCCGATCGTCGATTTGCTAGGCGGCAAAGTCCGCGACGCCGTGCCGTACAGCGCCTATCTCTTCTTCAAGTACGCGGAGCACGTCGACAAGCCCTACGCGCCCGATGCCTGGGGCGAAGGCCTGAACCCGCAGCAGATCGTCGCGCAGGCGCGTCGCATGATCGACCTGTACGGCTTCCAGAGCATCAAGCTCAAGGGCGGCGTGTTCGAGCCGGCGCACGAAATCGCCTGCATGCGCGCGCTGTACGAAGCCTTCCCCGGCATGCCGCTGCGCCTCGACCCGAACGCGAACTGGACGCTCGAAACAAGTATCGCGGCCGCGCCGGAACTCGACGAACTGCTCGAATACTACGAAGACCCGTGCCCGGGACTTGCCGGCATGGCCGAGCTGGCGAAGCACACGCGCCTGCCGCTCGCGACGAACATGGTCATCACGACGATGGATGATTTCCGCCGCGGCGCCGAGATGGGCTCGGTGAAGGTGCTGCTCTCCGATCACCATTACTGGGGCGGCCTGCGCGCGACACAGACGCTCGCGCGCATGTGCAAGCTGTGGGACCTGGGGATGTCGATGCATTCGAACTCGCACCTCGGCATCAGCCTGATGGCGATGACGCACGTCGCGGCGAGCATCCCGAATCTCACCTACGCCTGCGACACGCATTACCCGTGGCAGGAGGAAGAAGTGATCAAGGGCGGGCGCGTCGCCTTCGATAACGGCGCGGTACGCGTGCCGACGACGCCGGGTCTCGGCGTCGAACTCGATCGCGAGCGTCTCGCCGAACTGCATGCGCAATATCAATCGTGCGGCGTGCGCAATCGCGACGACCTGACGCAGATGCGCAAGTACGAGCCGGGCTTCACCGGCAAGAATCCGCGCTTCTGATTTCCGCAGACGTTCGATACGCGATAAGGCAGTGCCACTCTTTAGGAGACATCGAATGAGCAGTTTCACCCCGGCCTCGGCCCATCCCGAGCGCGCCGACGTGCTCGCGCGCGCCGTCAGCAAGGTCAAGTGGCACGTGCTGCCGCTTTTCGTGGCGATGTTTATCGTCAATTACATCGATCGCGTGAATATCGGTTTCGTGCGGCAGCATCTAAGCGCGGATCTGGGCATCGGCGCCGCGGCTTACGGGCTCGGCGCGGGGCTCTTCTTCGTCAGCTACGCGGTTTTCGAAGTGCCTTCGAACATGCTGCTGCAGCGTTTCGGCGCGAAGGCGTGGCTCACGCGCATCATGATCACGTGGGGGCTTGCCGCTGTCGGCATGGCGTTCGTGAAGGGCGAAATGTCGTTCTACGCGATGCGGCTCGTGCTCGGCGCGGCCGAGGCGGGTTTCTTCCCCGGCGTACTGTTCTATTTCACGAAGTGGCTGCCGCGCGACGAACGCGGCAAGGCGATGGCGATCTTCCTGAGCGGCTCCGCGCTTGCGTCGGTGCTCTCCGGTCCGATCTCCGGCGGACTGATGCTGATCTCCGGTCTCGGCCTGCACGGCTGGCAGTGGATGTTCGTGATCGAAGGCATGGCTTCCGTCGTGCTTGCCGCCTTCGTCTGGTTCTGGCTCGATTCGAAGCCGCGCGACGCGAAGTGGCTCACCCGTGAGGAGCAGGACGCGATCGTCAACGAAATCGAGGAGGAGCAGCGTCAGCGCGATGCGGTGCATGCGGTCAAGCCGTCGGTGTGGAGCCTGTTGCGCGATCCGCAGATCGTGATCTTCTGCCTGATCTACTTTTCGGTCTCGCTGACGATCTACGGCGCGACGTTCTGGCTGCCGAGCATCATCCGCAAGATGGGCCACTTCAACGATTTCCAGGTTGGGCTCTTCAATTCGATCCCGTGGATCATCTCGATCGCAGCGATGTACCTCTTCGCGATGCTCGCCGCACGCTTCAAGTTCCAGCAGGCGTGGGTGTCGTGCGTGCTGCTGATCGCGGCGCTCGGCATGTACGCTGCAGGACAGGGCAGCCCGCTGTTCTCGTTCGTCGCGATCTGTTTTGCGGCGATCGGCTTCAAGGCGGCGTCGGCGTTGTTCTGGCCGATTCCGCAGGGGTATCTGGACGCGCGGATCACGGCGGCAGTGCTGGCGCTGATCAATTCGATCGGCAATCTCGGCGGGTTTGTCGCGCCGGCGACGTTCGGGTTTCTCGAGCAGAAGACGGGGTCGATCGAAGGGGGGATGACGGGGTTGGCGGTGATGTCGGTTGTTGCGGCGGCGGTGGTTTTCTTTGCGCGGATGACGCCGCGGGAGAAGCCGGCGGCGCTGATGGGGCGCGCACATTGACCGCTGAGTAACGATTCGTTTCGTCCGGCATCTTCTTCGCCGGACGAAACGGCAGCACGACGCGCCTACTCCCCCCGCACCTCGCCGGTACATTCGTCCATAACCCCCAGCAACGCCCGCTTCGCAGCATTATCAAGATCGGTATAAGCCAGCCCAATCCCCGCCCGATGATCGCGCAGTTCCAGCGGCCGGGCCACCACCTTCGGCGGCAGCGCGATCGCCGCCGCAGCCGGAATCATCCCGATCCCCAAGCCCGCCGCGACCAAAGCCAACATCGTCGTGAACTCACCGAGTTCCTGCGCGATGTTGAGATCGGCGCCCTCGCGCTTCAACGCGACGAGCATCTCGTCGTGAAAGCCGGGCGCATAACGCCGCGCGAGCACGAACGCCGGACAGCCCTGAAGATCGACCGGCATGATCACCTCCTGCGCCGCTAGCGGATGATCGTCGGGCAGCGCCACGACGAACGGTTCTTCGAGCACCGTGCGAATTTGCAACCCCGTCCCCGCGACGGGCAGGCGTATCAGCCCGAAATCGAGCTTATTGTCGTGAAGGGCGGCGATCTGGTCCGGCGTCGGCATGTCCTTCAATTCGAGCGTCACGAGCGGATAGCGCGCGTGCATCGTGCGGATGAGCGTCGGCAGGAGCTTCGGGAGCACAGACGACACGAACGCGATCCGCAACGTCCCGATTTCCCCGCGCGCCGACAGACGCGCCGTCTGCTCCGCGCGCATCGCCTGATGCAACGTGGCGCGCGCCTCGGGCAGAAAAAGCCTGCCGGTCTCGCTCAGCGCGACCTTGTGACGATCTCGCTCAAGCAGCCGCACGTCGAGTTCCTCTTCCAGCGCCTTGATCTGCATGCTGAGCGCGGGCTGGACGATGCATAGCCGTTGCGCGGCCCGCCCAAAGTGCAGTTCTTCGGCGAGCGCTACGAAAGCGCGCAGATGCTTCAGCTCCATGATCGCTCTCCATCGGCGGGCGTAATCACGAATCATGATAACAGCGTCATGAAAGACTATTGGCGTGAGCGCCGCACTTCGGTTGAACTGTGAACATTGGAGACAGCACAGGACGCATCGAATGCGCCGGATAAAAATGGACGAGACACTGAAGCTATTCAGCCTCAACGGAAGGCGCGCTTTGATCACCGGCTCCGGACGCGGCATCGGGCTCGCGCTGGCGCGCGGGCTGGCGGGCGCCGGGGCGGCGGTCGTCATCAATGATCGCAATGAGCAGAAGGCTCTCGCCGTTGCGGCTCAATTGCGCGAGGAAGGCTTCATCGCGGATATCGCGGTTTTTGATGTAACGAAACGCGACGAGGTCGCCGCCGCGATCGATGATGCCGAAACACGCATCGGCCCGATCGACATTCTTGTGAACAATGCCGGCATCCAGCGCCGCGCGCCGCTCGAAACCTTCGACGGCAACGACTGGAATGACCTGCTGCAAGTCAATCTCGATGGGCCGTTTCATGTCTCGCAAGCCGTCGCGCGACACATGCTGCCGCGCGGTCGCGGAAAGATCATCAATATCTGCTCAGTCCAGGGCGAACTCGCGCGGCCGGGCATCGCGCCCTATGCAGCGACGAAAGGCGCGATTCGCATGCTCACCAAAAGCATGTGCGCTGAATGGGCCGGTCGCGGCATTCAGACCAACGCGCTCGCGCCGGGCTACTTCGCAACCGATCTGAACCAGGCACTCGTCGACGATCCCGCTTTCTCCGACTGGCTGTGCAAGCGCACGCCCGCCGGTCGCTGGGGACGCGTCGAGGAACTGACGGGCGCTGCGGTCTTTCTGGCATCGCCGGCGTCGGATTTCGTAAACGGTCAAACGCTTTTCGTCGATGGCGGTTTGACAAGCGTCGTCTAAAAATCAACGGAGACATAAAAATGCGTTCACCCCGCTGCACACAAGCGCTGGCTGGCCTGACGATCGCCGTCATGGCCTGCACGTCGTACGCCGCCGACTGGATCGTTTCAGGCAACGACGGCAAATACCAGCGCGTCGAAGGCCGCGACACGTATCCGGCCAGCCCCAAGCCCGACACGCTCACGCTCCTCGACGCGAGCCGTTTTCCGCCGCAGGTCAAGGTACAGGTCGAAGTCGAAAACGGTATCCAAGGCCCGCCACAGGCCGTCGCGATCACGCCGGACGCAAGCATCGCGCTGGTCGCCGCGCCGACGCGCTACGACTACGACGCCAGGAAGCTGCTGATGGACGGGTTCATACAGGTGGTCGATATGCAAGCGTCGCCGCCGGCCGTCACGCGGCTCGATATCGGCAGCCATCCGCAGGGCATCGCCATCGATCGCGCCGGACGCATCGCGCTCGTCACCTGCGTCGATGGCAGTGTCGTCGTGCTCGGCATCGACGGAAATCGGGTGACGATTGTCGATACGCTCAAGATCGCGCAGAAGCGTCTCGCCGGCGTGAGCTTCACGCACGACGGCGCGCATGCGCTCGTTGCATTGCGCGACGAGCAGGGCGTCGCGGTGCTGAACGTCGCCGACGGCCGCGTCACCGACAGCGGCACGCGTCTTTCGAGCGGCGTGGCGCCGTACACGATCGACGTTTCAAGCGACGGCAAGTGGGCCGTCGTGAGCGATGTCGGACTCGCCGGGCTGCCGGCCTACGCGGGCAAACTCGCGGGCGATGCCGATACCGTGACGCTCATCGATGTATCGCGCGTGCCGTTTCGCACGGTGCAGCACATCACGGTGCCGTCGCTGCCGGAAGGCGTCGCGATCTCGCCCGATGGCAAGTGGATCGGCGTGCAGTCGATGGACGGCTCGAACCTGACGCCCGACAACCCCGGACGCCACGCGCGCGGCAAGGTGCTGCTCTTCGCAATCCGTGACGGACAGGCGGTGAAGGTGTCCGAGGTTGCAGGTGGCGAGGCATCGCAGGGCATCGTGTTCAGCGCGGATGGCAAGCATCTGATCGTGCAGTACAACGTCGAAAAGCAGCTTGCGTTTTTTGCGGTGAACGGTGGACATTTGAGCGATACGGGGCAGCGGATCGCCCTCACAGGCGGTCCTTCATCGCTGCGCACTACGCCGCGTTGAACATCAGGAGCACATCATGTCGACAACACCTTCAGCACGCAAAAACGTAGTCGTCTTTCGCAAGCTTCCCGACGACCTGCTCGAACGCATCCGGACGTGGCACGACGTCACCGTCGCCGATCCGCGCAGCGCCGACGACTTGCCGCGCTTTCGCGAAGCGCTGCAAAACGCCGACGGCCTGATCGGTTCCAGCTTCAAACTCGGCGCCGAAGAACTCTCCCGCGCGCCGCATCTGCGCGTGATTTCGAGCATCTCGGTCGGCGTCGACAACTACGACCTCGCGTATCTCAAGCAGCGCGGCATCGCGCTCTGCCACACGCCCGGTGTCCTGACCGAAACCACCGCCGATACCGTCTTCGCGCTGATCATGGCCGCGTCGCGGCGTCTCGTCGAGCTGTCGAATCATGTGCGCGATGGCCGCTGGACGCGCAACATCGGCGAGGACCTGTTCGGCTGGGACGTGCACGGCAAGACGCTCGGCGTGCTCGGCTTCGGGCGGATCGGGCAGGCGGTGGCCCGGCGCGCGGCGCTCGGGTTCGACATGCCGGTGGTCTTCCACGATCCGTTCGACGTGCAGGTGCCGGAAAGGCTCGCGGGATACGCGGTGCGCGGATCGTTCGACGAAGTGCTCGAACGCGCCGACATCGTCGCGCTGACGCTGCCGCTTTCCGACGAAACACGCGGCCTGATGGATGCCAAGGCGTTCGCATCGATGAAGCCGGGCGCGGTCTTCGTCAACGGTTCGCGCGGCGCGATCGTGCGTGAGGACGCGCTCCTCGCCGCGCTCGACAGCGGTCACTTGCGCGCGGCGGGCCTCGACGTGTTCGCTATCGAGCCGCTCCCGCAGGATTCGCCGCTGCGCACGCATCCGCGGGTCACGCCGTTTCCGCACATCGGATCGGCGACGCACGAGACGCGCCGCGCGATGGCCGAACTCGCGACCGACAACCTCCTGCGCGTGCTCGATGGGGAAGCAGCCGTCTCCGCGTTCGATCTCTCGAAGGTATAGCTCACCATGCCCCATTCGATCCCGGCCCTGTGCGGCTCGCTCGCCGGCCAGCCGTTCACGTTCAACGTCAAGGTGCACAACGCGGCGTACCGCGCGCTCGGCGTGGACTACACGTTCGTCAGCTTCGGCATAGAGGATGCGGCCGGCGCGATCAACGCGATGCGCACGCTCGGCATTCGCGGACTGAACGTCACGATGCCGCACAAGCAGGCCGTCATGCCGCACCTCGACGCACTCGATGTCACCGCGCGCGAGATCGGCGCGGTCAATACGATCGACAACCGCGACGGATGGCTCACCGGCTACAACACGGATTGCGAGGGCGCCGTGCGCGCGCTCGAAGAAGTCACGACGCTGGAAGGACGCCGCATCGCGCTGCTCGGCGCGGGCGGAGCGGCAAGGGCGATCGCCTGGGGCGTGCGACGCGCGGGCGCGCACGTGACTGTGTTCAATCGCACGGCGTCGCGCGGAGAGGAACTGGCGCGCGACTTTGGCGTCACTTTCGGCGGCGAGTTGAGCGACTTCGACCCGCACGCATTCGATGGCGTGATCAACGCGACCGCCGCCGGTTTCCGCGCGCCCGACGTCAACCCGCTGAACGCTGAACAACTGGCGCCGCATCTCTTCGTGATGGACGCCGCGTTCATCCCCGTGCGCACGAAGCTGATACGCGATGCAGCGGCTGTCGGTTGCCGCGTGATCGATGGGACGCGGATGCTGCTGCATCAGTTTTGCGGACAGGTCGAGTTGTACACGGGCAAGAAAGCGCCCATCGACGCAATGAGCACGGCCTTGCTCGACGAGATCGCCCGCGTCGGCTAGTTCAAACAGTAGCAGGAAGGCCCGTCAGCTCGCGACAAGACGAGCACGACGCGCCCCAAGCGCCGTGACACACGGCATCCATTTTTGGAGGAGACGAGATGAAACACCATCAAACCATTGCGGTCGCCCCTAACGGCTCCCATCCGGAGCCCGTGACGGCCAAGCAGGAGGTCACGACCTCGGACCTGTACCGCGCCGCCTGGGCCGCATCGCTTGGCAGCGCACTCGAATACTACGACTTCGCGCTGTACAACCTCGCGTCGGCGCTGATCTTCGGGCCGCTGTTCTTCCCGTCGAGCGATCCGAGCATGGGCCTCATTGCGAGCTTCGGCGCGTATTTTCTCGGCTTCGCGATCCGGCCGGTGGGCGGCATCATCTTCGGCACGCTCGGCGACCGCTACGGACGCAAGTTCGTGCTGATGGCGACGATCCTTTTGATGGGCGTCGCGAGCACGCTGATCGGCCTCCTGCCGACGTATGCGAGCGCCGGCATCTGGGCACCCATCCTGCTCGTCGGCTGCCGTCTGCTGCAAGGACTCGGCGCGGGCGCGGAACAGGCCGGAGCCGCCGTGCTGATGGCCGAATACGCGCCAGCGAAGCGACGCGGCTACTTCGCCGCGCTGCCCTTCATGGGCGTTTTGCTCGGCACCGTGATGGCGGCCGCGATCTACTTCGCGCTCGTGCGGGTCGAGGACATCTCGCAAAGCTGGCTCTGGCGCGTGCCGTTCTTGCTGAGCGTCGTGATCATCGGCGTGGCGATCTGGATTCGGCTGAAGCTCAAGGAATCGCCGTCGTTCACGAAGCTCGAAGCGCGCCATCAAGTCAACGACAGCCCGCTCAAGCACCTCATCAGCCACTCGAAGCCGACGCTCCTGAAAGTCATCGGCATGCGTATGGCCGAGAACGGCGGTTCGTCGATCTATCAGTCGCTCGCGATCAGCTACATGGTGACGGCCACCGGCCTCAAGGGACCGATCGGGCCGGTCGCGCTGCTGCTCGCCGGCGCGTCGGGCGCGGTCATCATTCCGCTCACCGGCTGGCTGAGCGACCGCTACGGTCGCATCCCCGTCTATCGTGCGTTCGCGATTTACCAGTTGTTGCTGGCCTTTCCGACCTGGTGGATACTGAGCCAGGGCAACGCGACCGCCAGCATTGCAATGCTCTGCGTCGCGCTCGCGGGTGTCTGGGGCATGTTCGCGACGCAAGGCGCGCTCTTGCCCGAGCTCTTCGGCGCGCAGCACCGCTACGCCGGCGTCGCGGTGGGGCGTGAAGTATCGGCGGTCATCGCGGGCGGGGTAGCGCCGCTGATCGGCGCGTCGATCATCGCCTGGGCGACCACGCACTGGGGCGGCGCCGAAGGCCGGATTCTCGCGTGGATTCCGCTTGCCGCATATGTCGCGATTTTGAGCCTGATCGGCGTCGTGACGACCTACTACACGCCGGAAACACGCGGCCGCGATCTGGACGACCTCCGCGATGCCGCCGACGTGCCGCTCGCGCCGATTGAACGTTGACGTGTGACCATGAGGACAACGCCATGCCGCACATGACCTCCGAAAACCTGCAGCAACTCTTTCCTTCCGCCGGCGAGATCCCCGAGGACGCGCGCCTCGCCGCGCCGATCCATCAACGCGTCTCGCTCGTCGATGGCGAACTGCGGCCCTGGGACGGCGCCTGCAAGACCGTGCTCTCGCCAGTCTGCGTGCGCGAACCGTCGGGCGACGTCGAGCAGGTCGCGATCGGCAGCTATCCGGTGATGGGCGAAACGGAAAGCGACGCCGCCCTCGACGCCGCCGTGCGCGCCTACGATCACGGCCGCGGTGCCTGGCCGACGATGACGGTTGGGCAGCGCATCGCGTGCATGCAGGACTTCATCCGGCGCATGGTCGCCGAGCGCTCGCAGATCGTGAACCTGATCATGTGGGAGATCGGCAAGAGCCTCGCCGATTCGCAGAAGGAGTTCGACCGCACCGTCAGCTACATGCAGGACACGATCGAAGCGCTCAAGGAGCAGGACAACAGCAATTCGCGCTTCACGATCGCGGAGGGCACGATCGGGCAGATCCGGCGCACGCCGCTCGGCGTCGTGCTGTGCATGGGGCCGTACAACTATCCGCTCAACGAGACCTTCGCCACGCTGATTCCGGCGCTGCTGATGGGCAACACGGTGGTGTTCAAGCCGCCGCAATACGGCACGCTGCTCTTCTATCCGCTGCTTGAAGCGTTTCGCGAGGCGTTTCCGAAAGGCGTCATCAATACGATCTACGCGCCGGGCGCGGTGGTCGTACCGCACATGCTCGCGTCGGGCAAGATCGACGTGCTCGCGCTGATCGGATCGAGCAAGGTCGCGGACCATCTGAAGAAGCAGCATCCGAAGTCGCACCGACTGCGCGCGATCCTCGGTCTCGACGCGAAGAACGCCGCGATCATCCTGCCCGATGCCGACATCGGTCTAGCGGTGAAGGAGTGCCTGCTCGGCGCGCTGTCGTTCAACGGGCAGCGCTGCACGGCGCTCAAGATGCTGATGGTGCATCGCTCGATCGTCGATGTGTTCATCGAGCGCTTTACGGTTGAGTTGGCGAAGCTGAAGGTCGGGATGCCGTGGGAGAAGGGCGTATCGATCACGCCGCTGCCGGGCATGCATCGCACCGCCTACATGACCGAAGCCATCGATGATGCCAAGGCGAAGGGCGCGAGCGTCGTCAACGAGGGCGGCGGCGTGTTCTGCAAGACGCTCTTCTATCCGGCGGTCGTGTATCCGGTGCAGGAAGGCATGAAGCTGTATCGCGAGGAGCAGTTCGGGCCGATCATCCCGATCACGCCGTTCGACGATGTCGAGACCGCCTTGCAGTACGTGATCACCTCGGAGCACGGGCAGCAGGTCAGCATTTTCGGCACCGATCCCGCGCAGATCGGCGCGCTCGTCGATCCGCTCGTGAACCAGGTGTGCCGTGTGAACCTGAACTGCCAATGCCAGCGCGGTCCCGACGTGTTTCCGTTCGCCGGACGCAAGGACTCGGCGGAAGGCACGCTCTCGGTCACGGATGCGCTGCGGGCGTTCTCGATCCGCTCGATGGTCGCCGCCAAGCAAACCGACGAAAGCAAGACGCTGCTCGATGCGATCGTCACCGATCACCAGTCGAAGTTCGTCAACACGGGGTTCATCTTTTAGGCGGCCAGCGCATCGAGGCGGGCGAGCACGTCGGGGGCGAGGGTCAGTTCCGCCGCGCGCAGGTTCTCCTCCAGATGCGCGACGGACGACGTTCCCGGAATCAGCAGAAGGTTCGGCGATCGATACAGCAGCCACGCGAGCGCGACCTGCATCGGCGTGGCGTCGAGTTCTTTTGCGATGTCGGAGAGCGCGCCCGACTGGATCGGCGTGAAGCCGCCGAGCGGAAAGAATGGCACGTACGCGATGCCTTCGCGCGCGAGATGATCGACGAGTTCACCGTCCTCGCGCTGCACGAGATTGTAGTGATTCTGCACGCACACGATCTCGTCGATGCTGCGCGCCTCGTCGATCTGCGCGCGCGTCGCGTTGCTCAGTCCGATGTGCTTCACGAGCCCTTTGCGTTTCAGGTCTGCGAGCGCGGTGATCTGCGCTTCGACCGGTGCCTCGCTCGGACTGTGGACGTTGCCCATCATGCGCATATTGACGACGTCGATTGCATCGAGGCCGAGGTTGCGCAGGTTGTCGTGGACGCTCCGCTCGATGTCCGCCGGTTCCATCGCGGGCAGCCAGCCGCCGGTCGCGTCGCGCACGGCGCCAACCTTCGTCACGATGAGCAGATCGTCCGGATACGGATGCAGCGCCTCGCGAATGATCTGATTGGTGACATGAGGGCCGTAGAAATCGCTCGTATCGATGTGATTCACGCCGGCTTCAACTGCGCGGCGAAGCACGGCGATCGCGGCGGCGCGGTCTTTCGGCGGGCCGAACACGCCCGGACCTGCGAGTTGCATCGCGCCGTAGCCCATGCGGGAAACCTGGCGGCCGGCAAACAAGAAGGGTTGATGTAAGGACATGAGTTGCTCCGATGGTTGAGAGTTGAAGCCGAGTATGAAGCACCTTGCGCTGTTCGATAATCCGTCCTAGATTGCACGGGTCGTTCAAAAAAATGCACAGTGCTCATGGACTTCAACGATCTGGCGGCATTCGCTTCCGTCGTGCGCGCCGGCGGCTTTCGCGATGCGGCGCGCGCGAGCGGCGTGTCCGCGTCGAGCCTGAGCACGGCCGTGCGCCGCCTGGAAGCGCGGCTCGGGCTGCGGCTGCTCAACCGCACGACGCGCAGCGTGGCGCCAACCGAAGCGGGCCAGCGGCTCATCGACAAGCTCGCGCCGCTCATGGGCGAGATGGAAGCCGCGCTCGACGTCCTGAACGGCTTCCGCGAAAAGCCCACCGGCACGCTCAAGCTCAACGTGCCGTCGAGCGCCGCGCGCATCGTGCTGCCCGACATTCTCGCGCCATTCCTGAAGGCCTATCCGGACATCCGCGTGGAAGTCGTGGTGGAGGACGGCTTCGTGGACGTGCTGTCGATCGGCTGCGATGCCGGCATCCGCTACGACGAGCGCCTCGAACAGGACATGATCGCCGTTCCGATCGGCCCGCGCGTGCAGCGCTTCGCCACTGCCGCCTCGCCCGACTATCTCGATGCGCACGGGCGGCCGACGCATCCGCGTGAACTGCTCGATCACGCCTGCCTGCGCGGCCAGTTCGCGGGCGGCGCTACTCCGACGTGGAATTTCGAGCGCGACGGTGAAGTGGTCCGGCTCGATCCTACCGGCCCGCTGCGGGTTCGGCCGGGCGCGGCCGTGGACCTCGCGGTCAGTGCGGCTGTGGCGGGCGTCGGCATCATTCATCTGTTCGAAGGCATGCTTGCGCCGCATCTGCAGAGCGGCGCGCTGGAGCCGATCCTCATGCCGTGGTGGCAGACCTTCCCGGGGCCGTTCCTCTACTATCCCGGCCGGCGGCACGTTCCGGCGCCGCTGCGCGTGTTCATCGACTTCGTCAATGCGGCTGAGCGGTCGCCGTGAATGCAAAGGAAGAACAGGAAGCGCAGAATACGCATCACATATAGCGGTTTTCTTACGCACAGGCGGGGGGTGCAGAAGCCGATGTCAGGCTGTGATGTAGTTTCGCTGCGCGTGAACGCGATGTGAAAGTAGATCCGCAGGAGGGGCACATGGGCATCACCAATCCGCAGTCGGGTACGAACGTCGAGGAAATTGCCGACGGCTTGTATCGCATCAATACGCCGTTCATCATTCCCGGCGACGCGGGCGGCTTCTCGTTCAACCAGTATCTGATTGTCGACGACGAGCCGCTCCTGTTTCATACCGGCCCGCGCAAGATGTTTTCTCTCGTGCGCGAGGCGTTGTCGAGCGTCATCGCGCCGGAGCGGCTGCGGCATATTGCGTTTTCGCACGTCGAGGCGGACGAGTGCGGATCGCTCAACGAGTGGCTGGCGGTGGCACCGGACGCGTCGCCGTTATGCGGGACCGTTGCGGCAATGGTCTCCATCAACGATCTGGCGGATCGGGCGCCGGTCGCACTGGCAGACGGGGAGAGCATCAGCCTCGGACGTCACACCGTGCGATGGATCGACACGCCGCACTTGCCGCATGCGTGGGAATGCGGCTTCCTGATGGAGGAGCGAACGCGCACGCTCCTTTGCGGCGACCTGTTTACGCAGCCCGGCGCGAACCTTCCGCCGCTCACGACATCGGACATTCTCGGGCCGAGCGAAGCGTTTCGACGCAGCATGGATTATTTCTCGCACACGCGTAACGCCGATGCCATGTTCGAGCGACTCGCCGAACTCGACCCGACGACGCTCGCCTGCATGCATGGCAGTGCGTGGAGTGGGGACGGCGCGGGGCTGTTGCGATCGTTGGCACGGAGTGTGCGCGAATAGATCGCTGGCAGTCATCGTCCCCGCGCTTTCGCGCCCTCATCCCGCAGCGCAATCGGCTCGACAACCGTGAGCAGCAGCACGAGACACAACAAAGACGTCCCGACCATATACAGGAACACGCTGGTCCAGCTATAGCGATCCAGCAGGATTCCCACCGCCAGCGGTGCGCACGCGCCGCCGATCTGGCCCAGGCAATTGACGATGCCGAACGCCGTCGGATACGTCGATTTGGTCGCGAGCCCCATCGGATACGCGGAGTATCCCGCGAAGCCGATACCCAGCATGAGCCCCGACATCACCAGCGTCACGCCGAGATACGCGACGCTGTCCGGCGCATCGATCAGCAGCACCATCATGACGACGGTGCCGAGCGCACCCACCATCATCATCGGCTTGCGGCGTCCGCCGAGCAGGCGGTCCGAGATGATGCCGCCGAGCATGTTTCCGGCCACTGCGCCGATGAACGGCGCCGACGCGAGGAAGCCCATTTTTACGGAGGTGAAGCCCTTGACCGTGACGAGGTAAGTGGGAATCCACGACATGAAGATGTTGCTGATGCCAATCATGCAGCCATAGCCGAGCGCGACTCCGAAGATATTCCACGAGCGGAAGACCTGTCCGATCGTATCGAGTTGCGGTACGCGCTTCGTGCGATTGAACGTGTCGAGATAGGGCATGCGCGCCACGTCGTCGGCCCGCGCGGATTTTCTGTCGATGCCGTTCGCCGCCGTCTCGTCGAGGATATAGCGCCGCTCAGCGGGCGAGCAGAAACGATTTTCGCTCGGCGAATTCGTCACCATCACCATCCAGACGATCGCGAGCAGGATGCCGGGTATCGCGAAGACGTAGAAGATCTCCCGCCATCCCCACAGCTCGATCACGAGGATGCACACCGACGGCACGATCAGCGGACCGAGCTTTGATGCAGCGATCCACAAGCCGGTCGCCGTGCCTTTCTCGCGAGCGGGAAACCAGCGGTTGATCACGTTGGTGCAGCCGATCCCGAGCGGCCCTTCCGACAAGCCCAAGCCGACGCGGTAAGCCTGCAAAAGAAAGACGGACGACGTCGTGCCCATCAGGCCGGTGAAGATCGACGTGAAGATCATGAAGATGGCGAACAGGAAGCCGGTTGTCTTCTCGCTGAGCCGCTTGTAGATCAGGCCGACCGGAATCTGCACGAAGCCGTACGCGAACGAGAACAGGCTGACGATCAGGCCGGCTTGCGTGTTGGTGATGCCGTATTCCTTCTTCAAGTAAGGCAGGGCGATGCCGAAGTTGGCGCGGTCGGCGCAGGCAATCGCCCAGATGCAGAAAATCAGTCCCATCACCACCCAGCGATAACTGGTGCGTTTCTCCGTGACGGGTTGCGCTTCGGCGGACGTGACAATACCGTCGGCATTATTCATTTGAATTCCTCCCGATGTTCCGGCTTCGGCAATGCGGCGCCGTCGTGGCGCAGCCTGGATGAATCGCGCTGGATTGGATCAGCGCGTCGCGGCAGGTTGACCAGGAATCGACAGGAATAGGGAAGTGATGCAGTGGAATTTCACGCTGTTGTCTCCGCTTTAATTGGAAAGGATTTATTGTTTTTTTATTGGGAAAGGGTTTTGCCGATGATCGGTTTTTTATTCGCCGATCGCGTAAATCCTCATTCCGACGCCTTGATTGTGGCGATCCGGATATTTCGCGTCCAATCTTTTGTTGCTATTACCTGATTCCCGGATTGAATCGATTGAGGCCGGCAGATCTGTCCATCGATCCGTATATCAACTGATAGCGTTTTGGGATTGGACGTACGCGGCGAAAACGCCGATCATCCGCCGACATTGAGACAGCATGCATGCGTTAGACCGGTGCGCGCAGCTCATCCACGGAATCGTCAATCAACAGGGAGCGTCCGAATTGAAACCCAGCATCTTGCAACTGAATCCGATCCTCGTCCCGGCCATCAACGACAAACTGGGCGAGCTCTACACCATGCATCGCCTGTTCGAAAAGGACGATAAGGATGCGTATATCCGTGAACACGGTGCATCGATCAAAGGCGTGATAACCGGCGGACATACCGGCATTTCAAACGACATGATTGAACGGTTGCCTGCGTTGCAAGTGATCGCGGTCAATGGCGTGGGAACGGATGCTGTGGATCTTACCTTCGCACGCGAACGCGGCATTCCGGTTACCGCGACGTTCGGCGCATTGACCGAAGACGTGGCGGACCTCGCCATCGGGTTGATCCTCGCCGCGTGCCGTCAAATCTGCCCGGGCAACGAGTTCGTGAAGACGGGCAATTGGCAGAAGAATCCGCATCCGGGCGCCTTGCCGCTGTCGCGCCGTTTTAGCGGAAAGCGCGTCGGTATCGTCGGCATGGGTAAGGTCGGGCGCGCGATTGCGCAGCGCGCTTCAGCATTTGGTTGTCCCGTTTCCTATACGGACTTGCGCCGCATGGAGGACTTGTCGCATGAATTCGTCGGCGACTTGCTTTCGCTCGCGCGCGGTTGCGACATCCTCGTGCTGGCCGCCGCTGCCGATAAAGCGGAAGGCATCGTGAATGCCGCCGTGCTGGATGCGTTGGGGAAGGACGGCTATCTCGTGAACATCGCGCGCGGGAAGCTGGTGGTGGAAAGCGATCTGGTGGAAGCGTTGTCCAGCGGCGCGATTGCAGGCGCTGGGCTCGACGTGTTCGTCGACGAACCCAACGTCCCTGAAGCGCTCTTCAACATGGACCGCGTCGTTCTGCAGGCGCATCGCGCGAGCGCTACCGAGGAGTCGCGTACCGCGATGGGCGAAATGGTGCTGGCGAGTCTTGCGCAGGCCTTGGCGGGGCAGAGGCCCGAGGGCAGTCTCACGACGTGATGGGGCGAGAATGGGAGGAGTCAACCTTATAATGACCGTCGACTCCATCCCTTCCCGGCCGCCCAAGAATGCTTGATCTCGGACAAGTGCGTTGCTTTGTCGCTGCCGCGACCGAATCGAATTTCAGGCGTGCTGCGGCGCTGCTTAACATGACGCAGCCGCCGTTGAGCCGGCAAATCCATTTGCTCGAAGACAGCCTGGGCGTGAAGCTGTTCGAACGCATCGGCCGTACAGTGAGACTGACAACGGAAGGGCGCGTCTTCCTCGCGGATGCAACGCGCCTGCTCAGCCTTGCCGAGCAGGCTGAAAGCACGGTCCGGCGCGCGAGCAAGGGGAAGACGGGGCGCGTTCGGATCGGCTTCACGGGAGCGGCCGGTTACGAGCTGATTCCGGAACTGCTGGTCGCGGCCACCGACGTATTGCCCGACATCGACGTCGTGCTGCTTGAGCTGATCTCGGTGGCGCAGATCGAAGCGTTCTCCGCGAACGCGATCGACCTGGGGTTTCTCCGCCCGTTGCCTTCGAGACAGAACCTCGAATTTCTACCGGTCGATGAAGAACCGCTGATCGTCGCGCTTCCCAAGGGACATGCGCTCTGCCGCTACGAGCAGATCGAGCTCAAGCAACTGGACAATCAGCCCTTCATCATGCATTCGCCCACTCACGGCAAGTACTTCTACGACCGGATCATGGGCATGCTCGCGACCGAGAGCGTGACGCTCAATGTCGCTCAATACATCGACCAGACGCCGACGATTTTGTCGCTTATTCGCGCGGGGCTCGGCATCGGGATTCTGCCGGCATCGGCGCAACGGTTCCATTACGACAACGTCGAATTCAGACTGATCGCCGGCAATTCGATTCAGGCCGAAATGAGCATGGCCTGGCGCTCCGATCACGACAATCCCGCCGTCACGGCCTTCAGGCTCATGGCGACCGAGTACTTCGCGAAGAAAGCACGCGCTTAAGCGTCACCGCATGTGCGCGAGCACGATCAACGTCAACGTGACGACGATCGCGCCGCCGATTCGAGTCGCAATCTGCGCAAACGGCATTAGTTGCATGCGATTGGCCGCCGTCAATATGGCGACGTCGCCCGTGCCACCCTGGCCGCTGTGGCAGGCGTTGACGATGGCCGTATCGATCGGATACATCTTCAGCATGCGGCCCGTCAGAAAGCCGGTGCCCATCAGCGTTGCCACCGTCGCGACGATCGTCACGATGTTCGCGATCGTGAACGCGGCCATCAGCTTGTCCCACGGCGTCATCGCTACCCCGATCGCGAACAGCAGCGGATACGTGACCGCCGTCGAGAAGAACTTGTAGACGACGAACGCGCCTTCCTGCAACGGCGGCGATACCGCACGCGCAAGCTTGACGAGCACCGCGAGAAACAGCATCGCGACCGGCGCGGGCAGCCCGAACAAGTTGCGGCACATCAGCCCGAGCAGGTACAGCGTGATGGCGGTGATGCCCGCTGCCGCGATGTGCGTCACATCGACGTGGCCGCGAATCTCTTCCTGCACCGGGTCCATTTCGTCTTCCTCGCCGACTTGCAGACGGCCTTCGCCTGTCAGGTGAGGAAAGCGCTTGCCGACCCTGTCGAGCAAGCCCGCGAAGATGATCGCGGTGAGGCTGCCGAGCATCACCGGCGGCAAGACCTCGGCGAACAGCTCGCCCTGCTGCAAATGCAGGATTTCCGAGTACCCGACCGACAACGGGATCGCGCCTTCGCCGATACCGCCCGCCATGATCGGCACGACGATATAGAAGAACGTGTGATACATCCCGAGCCCGAGCGCCCCGCCGACCAGCGTACCGACGATCGCCGCCGCCACCGAGCCGAGCGCGAGCGGCACGAATATCTTGATGAAGCCCTGAATCAGCACGCGCCGGTCCATGCTCAGAATGCTGCCGACGATGATCGACGCGATGAACAGGTACAGGAAATTGGTCGACTTCGTGAAGTCGGTGGTGAGCGTGAGAATCGGCTTTGGCAGCAGGTGATAGTAGGTCAGCGCCGACGGAATGAAGGTCGCGAAGATGGCGGCGGCGCCGATATTGCGCACGATCGGAAGACGCTTGCCGATCTCCGCGCACGTGAAGCCGAAGAAGGCGAGCACGGCGATCGCCATCGAGATTTCCCCGGGCACCTTGCCGGTGACGGCGAAGCCCGTAATCAGCGCGAGCAGGATCACGTAGACCGGCAACGGAATGATGCCGATGCGATATTCCATCAATTTCCACCAGCCTTCGGGCCAGAAGCGGGGCTTGACGGTTTGCTGCAGTGGCGCAGGTGAGGGCGGTGAGCGGTGGGATGTGGGTTGCACGACGTGTCTCCTCGCGGTTGTACGGCGATGGTGCATTGCAGCGGGTGCGTGTTTGGTTTTGCTGACTCGGCGCTTACACCTTCAATCGTACATCTGCATGCATCGCGCGCGGGTCGATCCGGTTGACCTGACGATTGCTACGAATAATTTCGTCCGCTCGGCGCGGCTCCGCGCGTTCCCCATCGCGTATTTCAGGAATGTAACCCCGTAACGCGCGGAAAAATTGTTGTAGCCGAATTGGCAGCTTCGCTTTCTAGGATGCACTCACACGTCGTCGCATCCCTGGAGAACCGAATGCTGAGTCCGCATGAAATTTCGACGCTGCTATTGGTGCAGCGCGCGCCCTATCAGGTGGAAGCGCTGGGCGAGGACACCGATCGCCTTCGACATGAACAACTCGTCGAAGTCGAATTGCTTGCGACGGGTGGCGCGCTTCCGCGTCTCACGTCGCGAGGCCGGGAGTTGCTGCGCAGACTCGATGCGTTTTGCAAGCAGCAGGCGTCACCATCGGATGAAAGCCCATGAAGCGCTACGCACCACGCGACGCTGCCCATTCCTCCAGAATCCGCACGGCCTCTGCATCGCGCTTTTGCTCCGACGGCTGCGATCGCGTGTCGAGTGTGCCACCCGCTTCGAGACGCAATTCATCGATGTCGATCGGATGGCGTGCAGCTCGCGATACGTTCGCAAACGCCTCGGCCGACTGCGCCAGCGAGGCGCCGTAGTAAAGCTTGCCGATCCCGCAAATCTTCATCGCCGCGACGCACAGCGCGCAAGGCTCGCACGATGTGTAGAGCTCGCAGCCGCTGAGATCGACCGTCTTGAGGCGTCGGCATGCATCGCGGATCGCTTCTGTTTCGCCATGCGAGGTCGGGTCGAAGTTCGCGACCGAGTGATTGAATCCTTCGCCGACCAGGACGCCATCGCGCACGATGACTGCACCGAACGGCTCGGTGCCGGAGTTTTTCAAAGCCTGCGCAGCGAGTGCAAGCGCGCGATCCATGAATTTTTCGTCGTACATAGGCGTTCTCCCTGGATTGGTGATGTGAAGCGGCGGAAGTAGTTTATCTCCGGGCACAATCCGCTTTCCAACGTGCGACGTCATGCTGACGGCCCGCCGCGAAGCTACGGTGTCTTCGCGTCGAAAGCAATGACAGGTTCATGCGATTCGATTTATCACGTATCGTGCGCGTGCGGCGTTTCTGTGTACCTTGTGCGATGGCGCTCGCATGTCGCCGGATAGCTGGAAAGCGATGCGAAGGGTCTGCTAGCGGACTTGCCGCATGGGATTCGCGGCGAAAAGTGGAAAGCAGCTCCAATAACGATGGCTCGCGGAGCAGCGAATTGGGTGCCCTTGAGGCGCTACAGGTTATCGATGGCGCAAGTCCGCATCAGGCGGACCGGCCAGGATACGAGCCACGGCATGCGCACATTCAACTGCCCAACGCGTTCGGATCCCGCCACGCCCGTTCGAACGGCAGCCGCCACGCACGCGGCGCGACGAGTTGATGGATGGCATTGGGCCCCCACGAGCCCGGCGAGTAGAACCGAACGGGAGTGGGGGATTCGAGCAAGGCCGTTGATACTTCCCATAGTCGCTCGATCCCTTCCGCCGTCGTGAACAGCGTGCGGTCTCCGCGCATCGCATCGAGGATCAGGCGCTCATAGGCTTCCAGCACGTCTCCGATCAGACCCGTATCGCGCATCGCGAAC
This sequence comes from Caballeronia terrestris, assembly GCF_001544515.1. GTDB lineage: Bacteria > Pseudomonadota > Gammaproteobacteria > Burkholderiales > Burkholderiaceae > Caballeronia > Caballeronia terrestris. The sequence goes on along the minus strand of NZ_FCOL02000033.1, from coordinate 21,029 downwards.
TGCAGGCTCAGCTTGTCGAGCCGCATGCCGGGGCCCGGGCGTTTGCCGTAGAACGAAAGCGACATCTTCGAGGCGTCCGCCAGATCGAACGTCAGGTGATCCGGACCTTGGGAACCCACGCCCGATCCCGCAGGAAACATGCTTTTCGGTGGCTCGCGGAACGCGATGGAAATGATGCGTTGTCCTTCGGCAAGCCGCTTGCCGGTGCGCAGATAAAACGGCACACCGGCCCAGCGCCAGTTGTCGATCGAGCATTTCAACGCAATGAACGTCTCGGTTTCCGACTCGGGACTCACCCCTTCCTCGGCCCGATACCCCAGGTACTGCCCCCGAACGACATCGCTTGGCTGTATCGGCACCATGCTGCGAAACACCTTGTTCTTCTCCTCGCTGATGGGCGACGGTTCCAGCGACGTCGGCGGCTCCATCGCCATGAACGCGAGAATCTGGAACAGGTGAGTGACGACCATGTCGCGGAAGGCGCCCGTCTGTTCGTAAAACCCCGCGCGCTTGCCGAGGCCGAGTGTTTCCGGCACGTCGATCTGAACGTGGTCGATGAAGTTGCGATTCCAGATCGGTTCGAACAGACCATTCGCGAATCGAAAAGCGAGGATGTTCTGCGCGGGCTCCTTCCCGAGGAAGTGATCGATCCGGAAGATCTGCTCTTCTTCGAAGACCTCATGCAGCCGCGCATTCAGCGACACGGAGCTCGCCAGATCGGTGCCGAAAGGCTTTTCCATGACGATCCGCGAGCGTTCGACAAGGCCTGCTTCTTTCAGCATGCCGACTGCGGACAGCGCGGCGTTGGGCGGAACGCTCAGGTAATGCAGCCGTCGGCATTCGCCGTCGAAGCTCGCTTCCGCCTTGTGTACCGCGACCTTGAGCACCTCGGCGCCTGCCGTCAAAGGCACGTAGTCGAGGTTGGCGGCGAAAGTGTCCCATTCCGACTGAGTCACCTTGCGAGTGGCGAACTCGTCGAGCGCGGATTGTGCGATTCGGCGGAAGTCGTCGAGGTTAATGTCGTCGAGTGCGACCGCAATGATCTTGCAGCCCGGAATGAAACCTGCATTCGACAAGTGGAACAGGCCCGGCAAGAGCTTGCGCCGCGCGAGATCGCCCGTGGCACCGAACAGGACGACGACTTGCGGGAATTTGGGACCTACCCCTGCGGCGATTTTGGCCATCGTGCAAATCCTTTTTGGTTGTCGACGCTTGGGCGGGAGACGCGAAAACCCATCCGATTCTTCGACAGTATCACTTAACTCTCACCGATAAAAAAGCGGGTGCAGTTGCCCTGGAGCTGCCGTTGGACTTTTCGTCTGCAGATTTCGTCAAACTACCTCTCTCGATACGCGAAGCTCGCCGAACCATCGTAATTCTTCGCTAATTTTTGCTCCCTAGACTTCGTGTCCACGGTTGCGCGACCCGATGCGGCCTATCGAATACAGTGAACAAAAATGAACAGGATCAATCGCATTCGACGTGTGTGCTCATTGACGGTTGCCAGCATCTTTTGCACATCAGTTCTGTTGATAGCGAGCATCGGGACGTCCGCTGCTGCGGAAGGGTTCAACGACAACAACGACGGATACAACCAGTGTGTGATCCAGTCGATGCGCGGAACTCGCAGCGTCACGGCCGTGCAAATCATGCAGAACGCCTGTCAGAAGCTCTGGTTCGAAGCCGCGATGATGCGTGATGTCGACAAGCGCTATTACGTTTGCCTGCTGCAATCGCTCCCGGGCGTGGAGAACGATTACGGCGCGCAAGTCGTAGCCGCGGCTTGCGGACGGCAGGCCGGCCGATAGCATGGACCCGTCAAAGAACGTAAAGCCAGCCGAGCAGCGTGACGACTGAAAAGAGCGTGGTCATCGAGATTACCGCACCCACTACGGTCTTTTCGACGTCGTATTCAACCGCGAGTACGTACGCGCTCTTCGCGGTGGGCACGGCCGAGCACACGACGGCAGCGATGGTCGCCGTCCGGTCGAGGTCGACCGCCAGGCAAAGCGCGTAGACCACGAGCGGCATGACGGCCAGCTTGAGCGCTGTCAGCAACGCATAAAGTCCCACACGTTCGCGCAGTTCGTCGATTGTCAGATCGAGCCCGATTGCGAACAGCGCGCATGGCGTCAACGCTTCGCCGAGTATCGTGAGACACGACGCGACCGGTCCGGGCAGCTTCGAGCCGGGGATAGACCAGAGCAGCCCGAAGATCGTGGCAAGGATGACAGGATTGGTCACGATCTGCCGGATCAGCGCCGTCGTCTGTATGCTGCGCGATGTGTCGTATCGGCCGATCTCGAGCAACAAGACCAGTATCGGAAACATGATGGCGCCGACGAACACGGTCGCGATCGCCGCCGCGAGCACACCCGGCTGGCCATACAGCGTCTTCAAGATGGGGAGCGCGACGAATCCAGTGTTCGTCATCGATACGGCGGCGGCCAGCATTGCGCTCTTTCCGACGCCGGCGCCGCGCGCGACTCGCACGAACATCATCACTGCCGCAAAGCAAATCAGGGAGCCACCACCGAACGCACCAAGAAAGCGCCAGTCGAGGAGCGCGTGAAGCGACTCATCGGCGATCGTCAGGAAGACCAGCGCGGGCATCGCAACGTAGTAGGCGAAGCGCATCAACGGCGCGGCCAGCGTGCGGGGAATGTAGCCGGTGGCGCCTGCAAGCCACCCGGTGAGGATGATGGCAAAGATCGGAAGTATGGTGCCGGCCAGATGCATAGTGACCTCCCTTCGCGATGGGACATCGGCGCTTTAGCGCGTGTTCCTCGCTGGGCGTCATTATCGGAGAAAAACTGGCGCGACGCCTGGGACTTCCTGCACGTCCCGCGCGCTACAGCTGTGCCGTGCCGACAGGCCCTTTCCGCTCGCCCAGATAAATCTTGTGGACGTTCTTCGGGTAAACCCACTCGTGAGCGTTGAGCTGGATCAAGTCCATCAGCTTGGGCGGGCCGCTGCAGTAGATTTGCGCGTTGGCGCTACTAGGGCTTACTGCATGTGAGACGGCTTGAGCTATCTCGTGGGCGCCCAGTCCAACGTGGTGATGGACCTTGCCGAAGGGCGCGAGTGCATGCAACTCTTCACGCAGCAGCGTGCGTGCGGTCGATTGTGCAAAGTGATGCAGTTCGAACGATTTCTTTGCGTCCACCAGGCGCTTCGCAATCCCTGCGATCGTCGCTACGCCCAGCCCGCCGGCAAACAGGATGTATCGGGCATGCTCGTCGATTGCGAGCGGCAGACTCATCGGCGGACGGACGAGCAGTTCGCTGCCAGGATGGAAAATCGCGTCGTCTGGTCTTGCTTCGAAGCCGGATGCCGATCGGGTTCGAACGCCTACCACGTAAGTTTCTTGTCGCGACGACTCGCGATGCAGCGGCTGGCTCCTGCTCCGGTTTGCATGTGCGTCCAGCACGACGTCCAGAATAGCGCCATCATCGAAAGGCGGGAGCGACACGCCCTGTTTCGCGCGCAATTCGACTGCGCGGTATCCCTTGGCCAAATGCCAGGTGCGCGACACCGTAACCTCAAGCAAGCCGTCGTGCATGTCTCCTCCAATTTTTTACTGTAGACGGGAGTCGCTAGCGAGGCGGTGATGGGCTGATGCGCCAAACCGGCTCACGACTATGAGGATCAGGGTAAGAGAGGCGCGCGGATACGACAACCCGCGTGGGCGGTATGTTGGACATATGAGCATGCCGATGCAGACGCTTCAGCGAAGCGTCATCTGCACGCGTGACGGTACCGTTCGATCAAGCCGTCGCGTAAATCGAACTGCCCAGCGTCAACGTGGTGGCGCTGTTCGCCGACGCGAAGCGGATCTCGTAGAGGTCGCGACCGAAATTGCCGGGCACCTTGACGGACATGCCGCCGCGGTCGTCCGATAGCGGCACGAAGAGCTGATAGCGAAGGTCCTCGTTTCCGTACAGGACGTATCCCGGCAATTCGGACAAGGTGGTGAGGAGGGCGGGCTCGTTGCCCAGGATGACGATCGGCACGGCCGTCGGCGAATCGTTCGTCAGGGTCCATTGCGTGCCGACTCGCTGCTGCCACGCGATGTCGAGCGGCGCAAGCGGGGCGAGTTGCTGGCCGAGTGCCAGCGTGAGGTAGGCATAGCCCGCGCCCGGCACGACGCGCTTCATCAGATAGCGGTAGCTGAACGCGTTGCCGCTGCCATCGGTTCCGGACACGACCGCAAAACGATACGACGCGGGATCGGTGTTGCTCCACCACCAGCCGTCGCTGCGGTATTGGTATGCGCCGATCTGCGTCCACGCATGCGTCGATGCAGTCCACTGATTCAGCTGCAGACTACCGTCCGGATTCGCTATCACTTGCAGTGGAGAGTCGGAGTTGCCGTAGATGCCGCCAGCGTTCACGATGCTCGGTCCCGACGCAGCCGGTGGAACCGTGCTGCTTATCTTGGCCGGCAGCGTGGCGATCGTGCCGTCCTCCTTGAGCGCCGACAGCACGAGGGTTTCCGCAAGCGCGCGGGCGTCGTAGCCCGAATTGCCCGTCACCATCAACGCGAATTGCGCCTGCGGCACAACGAAGAACTCACTCGTGTAGAACGCGGTGCCGCCGTCCTTTTCCCATCCGAGGACCCCGGCAGCCGCGAGCGCGGGCTGCTGGACCGAATCCCAGCCGAGACCCCAGCGCCATTCGGGCGACGGGTTGATCAGGAGGCCCGTCGACTGGTCCGTGCCCATCTGGGCGATGCCCGCCGCGGACACCACGCGTTGCCCCTGGAACACACCGCCGCCGAGAATCATCTGCGCCAGATTCATCATGTCGCTTGGCGTCGAGCTCAGCCCGCCGGTCGCGTACGCGTTGACGAATTCCTGATACTGGACACCCTTCGCGTACGGATAAGAAAACGAGCCGCTGGCAGGCACGCTCGTCAGATAGCTGGAGTTCGTCATCTTGCACGGCGCGAGGATGGCCGTTTCGACGAAACTCGCGAAGCTCTGCCCGGTCATCGCCAGGACAAGCTGCTCGACCATCGTGAAGCCGTCGTTGCAATACACGGCCAGCTCGCCCGGCAGGTGCTTCAGATGCGTATTCGCCAGTTCGGCCTGCGTATCGGCCGCATAGCCGGGAACCGGCGCGAAGGTGAAGAGGTTGCGGCCATTCGTGCCGGGCAGTCCCGATGAATGCGACAGCAGATGCTGCGTGGTGATCTGCGTGTACTCGGGGGACAGCATCGTGAACGTCGGCAGGTATCGGACGATCGGCGTATCGAGCGTGATCAGTCCGCGATCCTGAAGAATCGCGGCCGCGAGCGCCGCAAAGAGTTTGCTGACTGATCCGATATTGAAACGTGTCTGGATCGTCGCGGCAGTCTGGCTCGGTACCGACGATACGCCGAACGCCTGCTGCCAGACCACACTGCTGCCCTTGAGCATGGCGACGGAAATCCCCGCCACCGGTTGGGCGGAATTGCTGACGGTCTGCTGGATCATCTGTTGACCCATCGCGATCGTCTGCGGGTAAGGCGAGGCGTTGTCGTCGTGGCCGCCGCAGCCGGGCAGCAGCGTCGCGAGCATGCCGGCGCCCGTGTAGCCGAGAAATTGCCGGCGACCCGCGCGGAAGGGATCTTCGTTGTTGCGGTTTGACTTGAGCACGGCAGTTCTCCTCCTCGTTGTTCCGGAGACTGGGTTGCGCGGTTTTCGCGTTGTCGCGCCGACTGTCAGCGATCCGGATGACGCTGTCAGTGTGGTAGTTACCCTTCGACGGAGAAGTCGTTTTCGTCACCGCTCCCATCCGAGCGATGCAATCACGATCTTCGCGATCGCATCGACAGTCGGCGTCCAAACTGCGCATCTGTCGAAATAGGCGTGGTCGTGCAGCGAACAGCGGTTTCGAACGATTCGAGCCCGTCGCCATTCACCGATTGCACGTAGACCACGGTGCCGGGCGTCAGCGTGTCGTTCAGCAACTGGTTGATCTGGGGGCGCGCGGAGGTGGCGTACGCGGGCACTGCTGGTGAATCATCGCCACCGCAGGCGGAGAGAAGACGCGACAGGGTCAGGACGATGGCATACGCACAGCACGAGGACGCGGATCGCGTCTGAACCATCAGCCGGGAAAGCATCATTGCTTTTATTCCTTCTTGGTCGTGGCGCAATGCTGTGAAGTTTGCCGCTTGCTGATCCCGCGCATGATGCTTTTCTTAAATCGCTACAGATAAATATACGATAGGAATCGCAGGGAAACATACTCCCTTCGATGAAAAAAAGTAATTCCCGGAATTACGCGCCAGATTGGAATATCGGTTGTTGGTTATCCGCGCTTCCTTTTTATTTTATGGAAATCGAAGACGCGGTCGTCGTTTGACGCTTGGTCCCTACCGGAAAAAAGAAAGGGCGTCGCATGGCAAGCCCGTGCGACGCCCGAAGCGCTTCGCCGATTGCATCGCGGCAGGGAGCGTGGAGACGAGATTAAGTATAGCCATCGGCCGCGAGGCCAAAAGGTCGGAAAGCGGGGGAATTCGGCTTCAAATCGAAGCATTCGTGGAAATTGCGCGAGCGCATAGTGAGGCAAATGCTCGAACGCAAAGACGCCCGCCACATACTTCCGGGGTCGTCGAAGCAGACATGTGCTGGGGCGTAGCGCTGCAGGGTTCACGTGCCCATCATCCCGTATCAACGAGATTCTTGTTGGAGGAGCACCATGTACATCGGAATTTTGGTCCCGCAGAGCCGACAAATACAGGAGGGCGTCCCGCATCATGCGGACATGTCGCAGGGAGGCGTCCGGCCTGAATTCCGTCCGGTGACCTTCTTGCAAGTGATTCAGCGGTTCCTCGGCAAGATCCTGTAACGAGCCTTGAAGGTCCGACAGGGAAACTGCTGATTCCGCTCTCTCGCAGACCATGCAATAAATCGTAAGTGCGCACTGAGAAGGAACATCGATATAGCCATCGCAGCCCGCTGAGACAAATTGCAGTGGGATTATAGGAATGGAGAAAGCGGACAAATGAGAATACGAGCGACGGGGTTGGTGGTCAGCAAGGGCGCAATCCTGCTGGTCAGGGAACACAGCGGAATGTGGTTATTGCCCGGTGGATCAATCGAACGGACCGAGTTGGCAATTGTCGCGGCTATCCGCGCGTTGCATGAAATAACCGGCATTGAAGCGCAGGCGGCTGCGTCGCTGTTCGAGCACGTCTCCGCGCATCATATCCATCACGTTTTTCGCATCGCGGTTCCGGATGACGCGCGGCTACGAGCAGATGCCAGATTTAGCGCTGTCCAATGGGTGGCCCCTCAGGAACTGTATCGCCGGCAGATCACACCCGGCACCGAAGCGATTCTGGCCCGGGCATTGGCGGGATCGTCGTCGCTTCGACGGCAAGAAGCAGTTGCGACCATTTGAGTCTTGGTCGTTGGGGCCGGAATCGACGTTCGTGGGCGAGAGGCCTATTCGTAGGCTTCTCTTTGCCACGGCCCCCAATCGGAACCGTCAACTCTGAGCCTGGTGTACGTTGCGCTTTGCCCTGTCGGGGCTTGCGATGTGTCGTCAGAAGGCTTTGTATCGGTGGTGTGGAGCGCGAAGGCCTGTTGGTCAGGTGTATCGATGGTCACACGTCCGATTGGCCCCGTTGCACTGCCCTTCGCCGACTCGAGTAGCGCGAGGTACGGCGTCAATCGCCCCCAAAAGGTGGTCAGTTCTTCCTGCAAGTAACGCGTCATATAGTTTTCTCCGAGTTGGACGCAGCTTACCCTACATTGCCGGAGCCCTCCGATACGACGCGTTCAGGTCGCAAGCGATGCATTCGCCGTCAGGGGCGATTCTTCAGGTGTCGGAGTCCCCCGGTGCGTTTTCTCTTTCTTGCTTCGACGTCTGCGCCCGGCGCTGCGGCAGAGCTTTTTCTTTTCGCGCGTTTAGCCGATAGCTTTTCCAGGATTTCACTCAAGGCACCCTCGAGAATCTGTTTCGACAGCTTCGGATCGCACACCGCGCGCGACAACGTAAGCGCGCCAACGCTGGCGCTCAGGATGAGCACGGCCTCGGCTCGCTTTTTGGCGCTCTCCTGTGCGGGCGACGCCTTGGAAATCAGGTTGATGATTTTTTCGACGCGGTCTGAATAGACCTTCCGAGTCTGTTGAGTGCTCCGGCTCATATCGTTGACCAGAGCTGAAATCGGACATGCGGTCGCAACGTTATCGCGATGCGACTCGGAGATGTATGAGCGCATGGCTCGACGAGGTGCGGTGGGGATGGCGGACTCCCACGGTTCGATGTCGCGCAGTGCGAATTCGAATGCCTCCCGCACCAGTTCGTCCCGGGAATCGAAGTGCTTATAGAAGCCGCCCACCGTGAGTCCGGCCTCCTTCATGAGGTCGGCGATGCTGACGCCTTCGATGCCGTGTTCGCGAAAGCGCTTCGCCGCGACCTCGACGATGCGCTGGTGTGTCGCGATTTTGTCTGCCTGAGAATATCCCATCGTTCGTCAACCGCTTGATTCGGGAGTATGAGTGTAATCCATATATCGGATATTTTTCATGCAGATATCGTAAATCATATGTTCTTGACTCACATGTGGATTATGACTAAAATCCAGATATCCAATCACCTCGTTTCGAAGTGGCCGCAGCGATCCCTTCAGTTCGCGGCTATTTGTCGAACGAAAAAGTGCATATGCACATCGCGCAAAACATGACACTCGACATCCATCGGGAGTCAGCGTCACGGGACGGTGTGATCAACTCATCGACAGGAGCGTCATCATGGAACAACGCAAAATTCTGGTTACCGCAGCAGCCGGCAAGACAGGGGTGCACACCGTTAAGAATCTTCTGGCCAGTGGCCATTCAGTGCGCGCGCTTGTTCGCAGGGAAGATGAGCGCAGTGAGATTCTTCGAAAATCGGGTGCCGAAATCGTGGTAGGAGACCTGCTCTCCCACGATGACGCGATACGTGCCACACAGGGTGTCTCGGCAGCCTATCTCTGTTTTCCCGTGCGTCCCGGGTTCATTCAGGCGACCGCCTATTTCGCGGATGCAGCACGTCGCGCCGGGCTGGAAGCCGTCGTGAACATGTCGCAAATCTCCGCCCGGGAAGATGCAAAAAGTCACGCCGCGCGCGACCATTGGATTGCCGAGCGCGTTCTGGACTGGTCGGGCGTTCCGACTGTACACATCCGTCCGACATTCTTTTCCGAGTGGCTGGTCTTTCCGTGGGTGCGCGATACGATCGTCCAGGGCGGCAGGATTGCACTACCGTTCGGAAACGGGCGCCACGCCCCCATTGCGGCCGACGACCAGGCGCGTTTCATCGCTGCTGTCCTTGCGCAACCGGCTAGCCATATCGGCAAGACGTATCAGCTCTGTGGCCCCATCGAACTAAGTCAGCAAGAGATTGCCGACAAAATCAGCGAAGTCCTCGACCGAAATATTGTCTACAAGCCGTCGACACTCGAAGGCTATCGCGAGCACCTGAGCCAATACGACCTTCCGGAATTTACGATCCAGCACTTCATCGAGGTCGCGGTGGACTACCAGAACGGAGTATTCGAAGGAACGGACGACATCATCGGCCAAGTCACCGGCAAAGCGCCGCAGAGCATCGAAGAATTCGTTCAGGCGAATCGACGAGCTTTTGAGAAGCGTGACGTGTAAGGAAGTTTCGTCGGGCGAGCGGGTCGTCTCGAAGCTTGTGTTGCCGGCGGCCCGCTACGATTAACCCAATTGCTCCATGCGCGCAATCGCTGCGACGAGGACCACGCACGGAAAGTCTTTCAATTGCATCAGCAAGTGCCAATCGTCGAACGCGACGATTCTCCCTTCCACCGTCTCGCCGTCGTCGACCTCGATCTTGACAGTTGATCGGTTGCGTTGCGCCATGTGCAAGTCCACGCCATGAAGATATTCCATCGTGATGCCCTTTATGATTCTTGCATCCGCCGAAGACGCGAATGGTCGTCGGCCCGAGTCGATGCATGGTCGTATGCGGGGTCGCTGTCTAGCGCGTCTCACGGCGTGACGACGAACGGCGCATGCATGCCCATTGCGTAATGGCCAGGCTGGTTGCAGATGAGCACATAGTGCCCGGGCGTCAACTTGAGCGTGAGATGCTTGCTCTGACCGGGCGCCATGTCCTCGACTTCTCCCATCTTTCTAAACTGTTTCTCCGGCACCGCGCCGTTCTTCACTGGCAGCTTGTCCGCGGGCATGTCCGTCTTGAGCACCACGAATTCATGTATCTGCTTGTTGACGGATGCGTTGGTCGCCTCGAACGTAACCGATCCTGCTTTGATGCTGTCTGTGTCCAGCTTGATCGTATCGTTGTCGAGTGTCGCCTTGACCTTCTCACCGGCGTGTACCGCATTGGCGAGCAGACTTGAGGCGGCAATGAATGCGCAAATCGCAATGCGCCGACTTCTGACCGACATGTTCTTCTCCCGTTGAAACGCACGCAAGGCCGAGCCGAAGCACTACGCATCGGACCGGTATCGTTTGCCATGCGAGTAGAACGCGCGGCGAGGCGGGCGTATTCCCGTATGTGCAAAATATTTCGCGCGTGGGTCCGTTGTCGTGCGGAGCGCGGTCATACAGCGGTGGAGAGAATCGATGGCTGCGATGAGGCCGCACTCTTGTGATGACGGCCATTCTGGCTATGCGTCGAAGACGCTAAGCGATGTGATTTGCGCGAGCATCAGAGAGAACACGGCGCGCGAAGTGCTCGCCGTGTCGATGCGGGCGCGAAGAAGTATCAATCCAGGCGCGCCGATTGTTGGCGGCGCCGCCCCAATGCGCGGTAGCCTGTCTGGCCTCAGACCTGCGCCCGGCCACCGTCTACGAACATCTCGATGCCCGTGATGTAGCTGGCATCGTCCGATGCGAGGAACGATACGGCTTTGGCGATCTCGTCGGCTTCGCCCACGCGTCCCAGCGGTGTCGTTTCGCTGACTTCCTGACGATACGCTTCTATCTGCTCATCGGTAAGCTTCAACTCGGACTTGTAGGCCGGCGTGACCACCACTCCGGGCGATACCACGTTGACGCGAATGTCGCGGCCCTTGAGATCGTTCGACCACGTCCGCGCGAACGAGCGCAACGCCGCCTTCGTCGCTGCATAGACACCGAACGCCGGCACGCCTTGAATCGACGTGATCGAACCGGTGATCACGATCGCGCTGCCGCGGGGCATCAGGGGCAGCGCGCCTTGCACGGTGAACAAGGTGCCTTTGACGTTGATGTCGAAATACTTGTCGAACTGTGCTTCGGTGATCTGTCCAAGCGGCGAGAATTCGCCGCCGCCCGCGTTGGCGAACAGGATGTCGAGACGTCCGTTATCTTTGGACAAAACCTGGAACATGCGCTGGAGATCGTCGGATGACGCAATGTCCGCGCGAATGGCTTTCGCGCCGTGACCGATGGTTTCGACGGCCGTGTCGAGTTCCGCCTGGCGTCGCCCGGTGATATAGACGATCGCGCCTTCCCGGGCGAAGCGCGTCGCGGCGGCGAGGCCGATGCCGGAACTGCCGCCGGTGACGAGAACCACTTTGCCGGCGTGCCGCTTCGTATCAATGTAGGGGGATGCTGATGCGTTCATTTCGGTGCTCCTGTGTGCAGTAGGTGAGAACGTGAACACAGCATAGTCCGCACATGGGATGGGATAAAGCCGTATCGTATGCATTCTTTATGCACCAATGTGCACAATCCGGCGAGGGCTTGGATCATGGATCACCTGCAGGCTATCCGAATCTTTGCGCGCGTCGTGGAGACGGGCAGCTTTACCCAGGCGGCACAATCGCTTGCCATGCCCAACACGACGGTCAGCAAGTGGATGCGCTCGCTCGAGGCGCATCTCGGTGTGAAGCTTCTGGAACGCAATACGCGCCGTGTGACCGTCACCACCGATGGCGCCGCTTATTACGAACGCACGCGTTTTCTGCTGAGCGAGCTCGACGATGTCGAGGCGACCCTCGGCCGCGCACACGGAAGTCCACGCGGCCCGTTACGGATTGATACTGGCGGATCGATCGCGAGTGGCATGCTGATACCGGCGCTGCCGTCGTTTCGCGAGCAGTACCCGGGCATCCAATTGCAATTGAGCGTGACGGATCGAACGGCCGACCTGATCGCCGAGAACATCGATTGTGCGATCAGGAGCACGGCGAACGATCCCGCACTCGTCACCCAAAGCATCGGCATGTTGCGCTGGACGACGTGCGCCAGTCCGGCGTATCTCGCCAGCCATGGCACGCCGACGCATCCCAATCAGATCGCGGATAACGGGCACTCGGTCGTCGGCTATTTCTCGGCGAGCAGTGGCGCGATCCAGCCGCTCAGGTTCGCCAACGGCGTTGAGCAGATTACGCTCGATCAAATACGCAACGACGTGTTGGTCAGCGAGAGCAATGCGCATCTGGCGACAGCGCTCGCGGGGCTCGGCATCATCCATACTCTGGATTTCATGGTGCGCCCCGCGATCGAACGCGGCGAGCTCGTTCCAATTCTTGTCGAATGGACGCGCGAGCCGCAGGAGGTTTTTGTGGCCTATCCGCCGAGCCGCCGGTTTAGCACGAAGGTACGGGTGTTCGTCGACTGGGTAAAGGTGCTTTTTGGGTCGGCAGAGGGACTTGCTGGCAGGGATGCGCTGTCCCGGTAGATTTCGATCACGCAACAACGCGCGTATTGACTGCTTTACGCTTGATAACCATCGGCGAGCGCGTCATCGTAAGAGCGACCGTCGCGCCGATGAGCAGAAGAAGGCCGGCGAACCAAAACGCCCGGTCGTAGCTCCCGGTGGCGGCGATCACCTATCCAGTGGCGATCGGCGCGATCATGCCGAACACGTTCCCTCCAACAACCAAGTTGAGCGACGTGGTCGATGCGATGCCAGTCAGCGTGACGGAGAAGACGACCAGAAGCACCGTAAGGTTCGACGGGAAGGGCACGGCGAGGATGGCCGAACCGGCCAGCATTGGGAGCGCAACCGCGTTGCGGCGGCGACCCGTGCCCACGCCGCGCTTCTTCAGATAGTGGTCGCTGAGACGCCCGACGAGAATACGCCGACTGGCCGCGTCATCGAGACAGGCGGCCCCGTCTGCATCGTGCTCAAGACCAACGAGGAGTAGCACATGGCTCAGTACAAGATCCAGCGCTGCGCCCGCACACGCTCAAGCTGGCGTTTGTCTCGATGCCGCCCGGGTACGTTGCGTCGATTTGGGCACCCATCGGGCGTGATGGCCGTCGGCGCAGAGGCCGAGTTGCGCGATGGAAGCTGGGTCGTAACGAAGGCGATCATGAGCCGGAGTGCCCGCCGGTTGATGGAAGGCTCGGTGTTCGTCGCCTCATCGCTCGATTTCGAGCGCTCCGCTTGAGATTGGCCCGCGCGTGTGTCGCGAGCGCGATCCTCCGGGTTCATCGGCGTCCGCTATCCGGAGATCGCCACGATCTTCGTCAGCGGAGCAGTCAATACGACCAGTATCCGCCGTAAACGACTGGGCCCGGAACGTATGCGACAGGGGGTGGGGCATAGACAGGAGCCGTGGAATAGACGGCAGGTTGCGAAATCCTGTTGCCCTTTGAAGCCATGCATTGCGCGTAAGCGGCGTTGTATTGCGCCTGCAGACTGGAGGAGGTGGCTTGTGCGCTGTTCGCCCCCACAGCGCTGCCAAACAGCAGGCCCGCCCCCGCACCGATCGCTGCGCCGACACCCGCGTCGCCTGCTGCTGCGCCAAGCAGCGCTCCAGCGGCTGCTCCGCCCACGGTTCCGATCGCGCTGCTGCCGAGGCCCTCCGGTATTTCGCTGTGAGCCGGTGCGGCGTAATTGTCCGAGCGGAAGGCGTAGTCCCGGCATGCGTAGTCTTCGTGCTGGAAGACGCTCATCGGCTTGCCACTCGGCGGCAACGCGACGACGGACGGGCCGGTCGGCGGAATAACCGCGCAACCGGTGAGCGCAACAGCGATCAAGCCTGCGGGCAAGGCCATGCGTGTGGTTCTCGAGAGTTTCATGATGTTCGCGTTCCCTGTTTGGACGGACCCATCTTGAGCTGGCAGAGTTAACGCTGAATTAGTCCGGATGAGCCAGCCCACTCCCGCTACAGGTCTGCTCATTCTTCGCTCATTTTGTGGGCGCACGATGCGTCAGGTGGAATTCGAGTTTTGAACCCTATCTCGCACGCAGGAGGTCATCGTGGAAGACAACGGACAAGTAGCCTATCGGCCTTACGTCGACGTATTGCTCAATCAATTGGAGACGCGAGCCGATCAGGTGGTGGTACGCTATCAAGAGTGCGACGTAACGGGAGACGCTCTACGTCGAGCGATTTTTCGTTATGCACGTGCGCTCAAGGCAGTGGGCATCGGTCGAGGCTCGCTGGTCGCACAGTTCGCCTCGAACTGCCCTGACGCACTCGCCATTCGCTACGCAGCGAACCTTCTGGGCGCAGGGACGATGTTTCTGCCCGCGCTCGCCGACGCTGATCGCCGCACCGTACTGCTCGAGCGGAACCGGCCCGCGCTTCTGGTGGTCTTCGCGGAGACCGCTCAGCTTGTCCCCGTTTCTGTGAAGACGCGCGTCGTCGGCGTAGGCGCTGGTCCTGCGTCTGCGCGACTCGACAAGCTCGCAGAGGCGCAGTCCGAGCTCCCGATGAAGAGCCGCACCAACGCTTACGACCTTGCGGTGATCGTCTCTTCAGGCGGCACGACGGGGGTGCCAAAAGGCAGCTATCGTTCGTTCGCAGCGTATTCCGCCATGGTCGGTGTAGCAGTTGACGAGGACAGGCGACAACTCATCAACGGTCCGCTCGCGTATCTGTCGCAAGTGCTGGTCGACAAGACGTTGGTCGGCGGCGGCACGATCGTGCTGGAGCATCGCTACGACGCGGCGCGGACGCTCGCGACGATCGAAGCGGAACGCATCACGGATGTGTTTCTCGTCGAGCCGCAGCTATTCGAAGTCATGGATCATCCGGATGTCCTCCGACGCGACCTCTCCTCACTCCGGTCGATTGCGCACATAGGCGGATCAGCGCCCGCTACCCTGCGGCGACGCGCGATCGCGCGTCTGGGGCCCGTTCTCACCCACATGTATGGAGCGAGCGAGGCAGGTCTCGTCAGCGTGCTGCCGAAGGCTGCCTGCGACGCATCCCCTGACGTGCTCGGCAGTGCTGGCCGCGTTCTGCCAGGTGTCGACGTGCGCTTTCGCCTCGCCGACGGAACGCTCGCGCGCGCGGGCCAGCATGGAAAAATCGAGGTGAGATCCAGCGCTGTTGCGCACGGCTACTCCCACCAGGAAATCGAGTCGGCTCAGAAGTTTCGGGACGGCTGGTGTCTGACTGGCGATATCGGCCTCCTCGACGAAGCCGGCAACCTGCATGTTCTCGGGCGTGCAACCGATGTCGCCGAGGTCGACGGACGCGCGATCGGTCCTACTCTGTTCGAAGAGGTTCTGTGCCAGCTTCCCGACGTTCGCTATGCGGCGGCTTTCGCTGAGAACTCTGACGCGGCTGAGCACGGATGGATCATCGCGGTCGAGCCGTGGAACGGAAAAATGGTGGACGTCGCGCGATGCGTGCGTGCGCTTGAAGCAGCGGTTGGCGTGCTCATTGCCGATGCGTTACGAATCTGCATCGTCGATCGCGTGCCACTCACCGAGCAAGGAAAAGTAGACCGCGCCGCAATTGCGAGTATCGAGTCAGGCGACGCCGGCTCTGATTTCGAAGCGCAACGTGGACGTGCGATGTGTGCTGATTCGAGCCTTGGCGCGTCTTCCGCGAGAGGACTCGAACATCAAGCGTGACAGCACTATCGCGTTTGCCAGCGCCTCGAAAAGCGCTCGTCGAATCATCGCAGGGCTCAACGCATGATGAATCGACTGTCCACCGAGATCGACTGACCTGTAAAATAATCAAGAACGCGACATGCAGGATCCTCGGCGATATACACCGCGCGACCGACCGCGCGTGCGAGCATAGGGACGGACGCTCGATGCGTGGGCGATCCCAGATGCTCGAATCCGGGGTTTCAGAGTGCTACGATGCCGAAAAGCAATCGCTGAGGAACGGATGCAAAACCCCGCTCTGTTTCACGTCCTGATGGACTATCTGGAAGCGACCGACGCAGCTCCTATGGACATCGAGCGGTTCATCGACCGGTGGCATCGCCTGAGATCGCGTGAGGCGTTTCCATGTCCAGCCTGCTTCCTGACTGGCGAGGAACATCCACTTGCTGCATTGCCGGCGCGAGGAAAATCCGAGCGCGTCGAATGTGCCGCATGTCGGACGCGGTTTGATATACCCATCGACGAGTAGCCTGAAGGGCAGTGCGTTACGCTAGATTCCTTGATGAAACGGGAGACGGTCATGCACAAAGAGCTTGAAGTTGGCGAATACCTGCTGGCCATAAGGGCAGAGCAGAAAGACGATCCTGCTGATACGGCAAGGGTTATTGGTTTTAATGCCCGCGTGATCGTGACTCGCATTGATCGAAAGCCGATTCACGGCGCTGTGCTGGCCGAGGACTCTGGCGAAATGACCGGTGGCCATGGGCCGTTCGAGACGGTGGGTGACGCCATTGCTCACGGCGAAGCGTGGGGAAGACACTTCGTCGCTCGCGTGTTGGGTGGTCAGTGAAAATCGATGCCGTGAGTCGTCGTCGCCGCCCCGGACGACGATGCAGCATCGGATAACATGCGCGGCCGCGTTCCCTCGTGCGTCGCTGCAGCGGATGTGTCACGGCAATCCGGGTGCGCCGGACACGCCTGTGCACCATGCATCAGCTCGGGAACTCCTCGTAGCGAAGCTACGGGTCATGAGGCTGACGATATCAAAGGAGCAAAAGTGAGAAGGAAGGCGGAAAACAAGCTGAAGGTGGTCGCGGTACGAGTCGACCCGGAGATCGAACAAAGGCTGCGTCTACTGGCTGAGGTAACGGGACGCAAGCAGTCTTTTTTTCTGCAGCAGTTGATCGAGAGCGGCATGGGCGCTATGGAGGAAGTTTGGTTGCCGCCAGCGGTTCTGGCGCAGGTCAGGGAAGGCGTGCTGCCGTCGCCGCTTTCGACGAGCGGCGCTACCTCGGACCTCTTTGCCGATTTGATCGACCAGAACACCTGACGCATTTGTTCGCTTACTGCGACCCTCGCGTGCGATCACATGACGCGTCTGTTCTACCGCAGGGAGACAGGCATGCGGCTTTCAACTTTTATCTTCGGACGATACTCATAAAGCTGGCATGTGACTGACCCGCCACCAGGAGCGTCTGAATCAGGAACGCCGGGCTGCTTGCACACGCATGCGAAGCGCTCATGCTTGTCTCTAACAGACATTGAATCCCTTTCGCTTTGATGCGCGAAACATCGGCGCTCGCGCCTATCAAGGTCAGACGCGCTACCGCCTCGTTCTGATGGTCGAGTACCGGAGCACTTATTGCAGCAAGACCTCGAACGACGATGGATTCAGTTTCATCGTGTCCGCGCTTGCGGATTTTTCGAGGCGCTCGAGCATTTTCGCGGGCGGCTGCTCCATATTTTTGCTGACGGCCAGTTCAATCAGATGATCTCTTATACGCGCAGGCGTGAAAGCCGATAGCGTGCGTCCGGTCGCCGAATTCGCCAACTGAAATACGGAGCCGACCTTTACATGCCGCCGAAAGTGAAACCGCGATGGGTGTCGATGCAAAAGAGACTATTGCCAATAAGCGCAATAATTCAGCCTGAAATCTCAATAGACATGTGAATCACGACGCGGGGCTTCGGCAAGACGGAGGCGGCACGCACGGCATCATTTGCCTGCGACGAACGAGCGAGGAGATGCATATGCGCGAGCATGCTGAACATCCGGCGCCGCACCGTGTGGTGGGAAGCGATGCTCGATTCAACCATCGACGTCGGGTTCATGATCGGACCGTTTTCGGCACCGAACGTCGAGACGCGCGTCTTCGGCCGCGAGCCGATGCTGGCGCTGCTGCCCGCCGCTCATCCGCTCGCTGCGAGAAAGACACTGCGGCTTGCCGAACTTGCTGAAGAGCGCTTCGTGCTCCGCGCGCCGCATTCGTAGGAAGCGTTTCGCCATCACTGCTTCTCCATCTGCCATCGCGCGGGATTTTCTCCGACGATCGCGCAGGAAGCGTCCACCAGCGACGGGATCATCGGCGAACACGGGCGTCAGCATCTATCCCGAATGCATCCGGAACATTCAGCGCAGCGGACTGTGCATCCGGCCGCTTGCGGAGAAGGACACGGCGATCGATAGTATGCGGTCCATCAGCGACGCCCCTCAGAGTCAGGTGGGGGAGAACGTGATGTGTGGTAGGAACGCGGATCAGCGGAGGTGGGCCTGGAGTTTCCAAGGGAGCAGCGCGTCGTAGTCGTCGACCGTCCTCGCAAGAGGCAGCCGCTGGAACAGCCCGGTGAGGTAGCGAAACGGATCGATTCCATTGGCCTTGCAGGTTTCGACCAATGCATAGAGATTGGCGCTTGCGTTCGCGCCGTCGACGGTGTCTGAGAACAACCATGAGCGGCGCCCTACGCAGAAGGGGCGAATCGAGTTCTCGCATGGGTTATTACTAATCGGCCACGCGCCGTTCTCGACGTAGCGCGTCAACTTCGGCCACTGTTCGCGGAGATACGTGAACGCTTTGCCGAGCGGGCTCTGAGGCACAACCGCGGGCGACTGCTCGAACATCAGATTCTGGATGACGTCGAGCACGTGTGCACTGTACCGCCGTCGCAACCGCTGTCGTCGCTCAGTAGCCCATGTCGAACTGCGGGACTCGGCGGCAAACAGCTTGCCGATCAGCCTGATGAAGCGCGTCGCGAGCAGATCGGGCGAGCGCGCAGCTTTGGGCACGTTTTCCTCCGCCTTGACGAAGTAGCGGCGGCAATGGACCCAGCATCCAAGATGCACGAGTTGGTATCGCTCGGCGATACCGTTATAGGGCTCGTAGCCATCGGTCATTAGGACCGCGCCTTTGCGAATGCCCGCAAACAGCTTGTCGGCCAACTGCGCGCCGCGTCCCGGCGTATACGTGAAGCAGCGGATCGGATTTCCCGAATCCGTTATCTGCGACCACAGGTAGCTCTTCGTTTGCGGCTTTCGCCCTGTCTCTTTCAGTACTTGGAACGTCGTCTCGTCGCAGTAGATCAGTTCGGCCTCGAGCACCGCATCGCGCATCAGGTTGATCACAGGCTGGGTCGCGAGGCCAACGCGAACCATGCTGGCGGCGATCGTGTTTGACGAGATGTCGCCGCCGAAGCGACGCAGTAAGCCGGCCTGACGATAGAGCGGCATGCCGAACTGATACTTGCCGGTGGCGATCCATGCGAGCGCCGCTTCGCTCAACAGTCCGCGCGGGATGATGCGCGGCGGCGCCGGCGTGACCTTGATGCCGAGATCGCAGCACGGGCACGCATATTTAACACGCTGGTGTTGGATCACCCGAAGCTGCTCGGGGATTACATCGAGTTGCTCGCTGATCTCCGCGCCGATCTCGACGAGCGCGTGCCCGTCGTTCGTGCAGAAGCGTTCTGCTTCGGGCAGTTCGTGTCGCACGACCTCGCGCGGCAGGTTGGGCTCGAGCGGCTTGCGGTGACCACGCTTCTTGCGCTTGTGCGAGCCAACCGCCGTCTCTGGCGTGTCTTCCTGGGCGGGCGCGCTGTGCGCCCCGAGCGCCTCGGCTTCGTTGAACAGGCCAGGCTGATCAGAATCGCGTGCCTCGCTCTTCGCGCCGAACAGTTCGCGACGGTAGGCTCGAAGTCGCTCTTCGGCGAGATCGCGCTCTGCTGTTACGAGCCGCAAGGCTCCGCGCAATGCCTCCTGCTCTTCTCGCAACACACGAGCAGCATCGCGCTCGGCGAGCAACGCCTCCAGTTCCTCGGCGGTGATCGTGACGTTGATCGGCATGGCAGGTTAGACCAGCACACCGCCTCACTGTTCAGCTCACACGGACATATTCCTGCTTCGGATGGCGTCGAATCGCGGTGATGTCATCGCCGTCGAGCAGCGCGTGCAGCACGGTAGTCGTCATCGTTACGATCTCAGCCTTGTTGTCGGGCCAGATGAAGCGGCTCGTCTCCAATCGTTTCGTCAGAAGCCAGAAGCCACTGCCATCCCAGCCAAGAATCTTCATCCGATCGCGACGCCGGTTTCCGAAGATGTATAGCGACGTGTCCATCGGATTCAGGCGCATCGACTGCTCGACGAGAATCGACAGGCTGTTCATGCCGTAGCGGAAATCGACGGGATCGCGGTGCAGATAGACCCTCAGACCGTCGTCGAACCGGAACACGGCATCCTCCCCAGAATCTGAACCATCGTCGTCAATTCGTCGATGGTCGCGATTGCTCCGCCAAGTTCAAGCTCGACGCCATTCGACAGACGCACATGCAGGGCGAGCGTCATCGATGGCTGTGTGGACGGCTGTGCCGGCGGCGCTGAAACGACCGACACGAACGCAGATGGCATTACCGTGACGGGCACGGGTTTGCACGAACCGGGGAAATCGATGGCCTCCTCGTCAATCAACTCGTCGGACCGCGGCAGATCGCGTTCGTCGTTAGCGTTATCCTGCGGCGCCAGCGAGACGCCTTTCTCGCGCTCCATCAGGTACTTCGTGATCCACTTGCGCAGCAGATTGGCGTTGATGCCGTGCTCCTGAGCCAGACGGGCGACTGACACTCCCGGACGAAGTGCTGTCTCGATCAAGGCGCGTTTGCCTTTTTCGTCATAGCGGCGACGGCCGTCGCTACTACGACGCACTACTGCCAACTCTGAGTCTTTGCCAGTCATAGGTGTCCACCTCGAAATAGGTGGACACCTATGCTCCTCCTTACTGTTGCTCCCTGCCAGACGCCGAAGATGGACTTTCGATTACCCACAATTTTTGGCGAGTTCAAAGCCGAGTTGAATATCGATGAGTCTTCGCAAACCTCGCCAGATCACGATGTTTCCAGGAGGCGGATCATTGGCTCGAGCCATATAGCCGCCTAGCTGTGCGAGTTTGATGATGTATCTGGTTAGAGGCTTGGCGTTCAAACTCTTCGCGGTATCTTTAACCAACTGG
>NZ_FCOL02000032.1 GCF_001544515.1 Caballeronia terrestris | reverse complement strand
GTTGCCACCTGCGAACCGTCCACAACAAAGTCATACTTCGTGTAGCTCTTGTCGAGTTTGAAGTCGAATTGCTGGGTCGCTTTTCCATTGGCGTAAAAGATGTCCTGCGTCTTAAAACCGCTGGCGCTGAATTTCACGACCTCAGTAACCTGCCCCGACACGCCAACAAGTGTTGCTATCTGCGAACCGTCCGCTGCAATGTCGTATTTCGTGTAGCTCTTGTCGAGCTTGAAGTCGAACTGCTGGGTTGCTTTTCCGTTGGCGTAAAAGATATCTTGCGTCTTAAAACCGCTGGCGCTGAACTTCACGACCTCAGTCACTTGGCCCGACACGCCAACAAGCGTTGCTATCTGCGAACCATCTGCTGCAATGTCGTACTTCGTATAGCTCTTGTCGAGCTTGAAGTCGAACTGCTGGGTCGCTTTTCCGTTAGCGTAAAAGATGTCCTGCGTTTTGAAGCCCGTCGCATTGAATTTGGCAAGTTCAATCATCTGTCCGGTCGTGCCATAGACTGTCGCCGTCTGCGAACCATCTGCTGCAATGTCGTATTTCGTGTAGCTCTTGTCGAGTTTGAAGTCGAACTGCTGGGTTGCTTTGCCGTTCGTGTAGAAGATGTCCTGCGCTTTGAAGCCGCTCGCGTTGAACTTCGCGACCTCAGTAATTTGGCCAGTCACGCCGTAAAGTGTTGCCGTCTGCGAGCCGTCCGCTGCAATGTCGTACTTCGTGTAGCTCTTGTCGAGTTTAAAGTCGAACTGCTGGGTTGCCTTGCCGTTGGTATAAAAGATGTCCTGAGTCTTGAAGCCAGTCGCATTGAACTTAGCGACCTCAGTAACTTGGCCGGTCGCGCCGTAAAGTGTTGCTGTCTGCGAGCCGTCCGCTGCAATGTCGTACTTCGTGTAGCTCTTGTCGAGTTTGAAGTCGAACTGCTGGGTCGCCTTGCCGTTGGTGTAGAAGATGTCCAGCGTCTTGAACCCGTTATAGTCAAACTTGGCCTTTTCCGTCATCTGACTACTAATGCCGAAATAGGTCGCGGACACGAAGCCATTGATTGACACTTCACCAGAGAGGCTTATCGTTTCCCCATCCTTCAAGGGGATCGGCTTGCTGTCGATCACGCAGACCGTCGAGCCACCAATGAGGGTTTCTCGGTACGTCAAGGTTGGCCCGGTCATTTTCTGCCAATCGACCAAGTTTGGGCTTTTTTGGCAATGTCCCAGTATCCACCAGTCGGCGTAATATTCTTTGTAAGTAAGAAGCGGCGCGTTAGATGGATGAATCGTGCCGTAGAATTGCCCCGCCGTATCGACCATGCTTGATCCCGGCTTTGTCCATGATTGAGACATGGCAATTTCGTACGTCACATTGGCGAGGTTAATACCCAGCGAGGCAGCAAGCTTAGCCAGTTGCGGCGTCACTATCTTGTTAGGGTCCGAGTGCATGGTTCCTGCACTACCACCGATAAGCCCCAACTGGTTTGCCACGATGTACTCCGACACCATCGCAATGCCTTCATTGGTTAATCCATTCGCGACGGCTTCGGCCGGATTAGTTGGGGTTTTACCTCCAGTTCCGCCAGGAAGGAGTGCATGTCCCATTTCATGCGCGAGCGTGGTGGCAAACAGAATCGGTGACTCGTTCCATGAGGGGTCAAAATTGATGACCTTAGCAGAGGCGTCTGTAGTAACACCGCTTCCTGCAACACCCATTTTGAAGGACCAGTCTTCCTTGCTACAAAATGAATTCAGCGCGCCAGCGAGAAACGGTGACTTTTCGGCAGCCGAAACAATCGAGTTGTACAACGATTCATTCAACCCAAAAACTTTAATCAATTTCTTCAAAGCATTCTGCGTAAGTATTACCGTCATATTAGTTATCCCTTTCCACGCCTTTATTTTGGTCTACTTTTACCGTAATCCCGGTAAGCTGTGCCGCTGCATTGAAGCTTATCGTTACGACCTTATTCTGATTATGTGCGAAATCCTCTTTTCTCCATGTCTCATTCCCATGAGGCGCTGAGGCATTAGCCAGTGGGCCGTGGGGAGGAGGCGTCGGCGATGAAAACAGAACGAAATCATTTCCAAATATCTGTTGAGTTTCAACAAAACTCGGCCCATCCTCAGTCAGTTGAAAATTTATACCTGCGGTGATTAATCCGAGAGCGTGACTACTTTTCCCTCCAACTAAAGTAGCACCCGGAACCGAACCTCCAAACAGTGGCGAGGCCATTATTCTTGGGAATATATAGGCAGGTGGGTTAGCGGCTATGGAGATGTAGCGTTCCGGCGTACTGCCGTTATTTGTGATACTGACCTCTTCGAGATTGAATACATCTTTTAGGTTAGCTTCCGTATAAAAATCATCTTGTAATAGAAGATCATGGTCAATAATAAACTTAAGATTCTTAGCGTATTCAATTGCGGTCGTCGGACGGGAAATCATATGACTCACCTTTTCACCCACTTGCGGGGAACTAGACTGCTCTAGTGGAGGAGCCGCTGGCTGTGCAAAAGCCAAACTGCTTCCTACTACGGCGGCTGTCATAGCGGTCGCTGCTACGTGTCTCACCTGAATGTTCATTCTCCTAAGCCCGTTGTAAGGAACTCTAATCATACGATCGTCCCGGACGAACGTGCGCGTACGAGTGTCTGAGTAATTTCCGAATTGAGCGATAGCAGGCGAAAAAAAGCCCGCACGAAGGCGGGCAAGAAGTAATCGTCTCTAGGAGGTTGCAACAGCGAAAGCTTACGTAATGTCCGAGACAAGACCATAACGCGCGTTGCGCATAAGCATGAGCGGTGCCGCCATCCTGCACCGACCGAATGAAGTGGCAGCGATTCAGCTATCAGATTAAAGAGCCTTTGGGCCTCGCTCGACGAGGGAGATTGTCCACATTTTCTGTGCACAGCCTTCTTCGCAAGCATGGGGCTGCTTCGATAAGTCGTTGGTCGGCCACGCACTTCAATCAGTTGGGCGTTGTGAGTCCAACACGCCCCTCGCTACCCTCAACTCCCCTTATACTGCGCCGCACTCGCAGGCGACGGCGAAACGCTCTTCGGCGCCACCGCCTTAGGAGCCGACGCCCCACCCTGATCAGCCGGCAAATAAGAAGGCGCCGCCTTAGCCTTCTGCTGCTGCCCTGCGGGCGGCGCATTCGGCGCTGTGCGAATATCCGCAAGCATCTGCTGACACGGAAGCGGCTTGTTGTTGCTCGGCGCGATCAGCGGAATCAGCGCCGCGAACGGATTGATCAGCCCGAGCCCGACCGCCGCCGCCCCGCGCACCGCGAGCGCACCTGCGCTCACTCCCACATGCGGATCCTTGAACGTCCCCTTCACATAAAGCGGCGAGCGCAGCGAAAATATACGCAAGCCCTTCGTATGCGGATGAATACCGAGATCCATCGCTTCGGTCTTGAGGTCGATGTTGCCGTCGACGTTGACTACGGCGTCGTCGGTATCGAGGGCGAACACGCGCGAGTCCAGCACGCCGTCGGTCACTACGAAGTCCGCCGCCGCGCAGTTGATCTTCACGTCGCGCTTGCCCCACAGCTTTTCGTAGACCACGTTCGCCACGTTCAGCCCGGCCGCCTCCATGTAGAGCCGGCTCACGGTGCCATCGGTGATCAGCGCCTTCACCTCCCCGTTCGATGTCGCCGCAAGCGCCGCCGGCGAATTGCCCGTCGCCGAAAGCGCCGCGTCACCGTTCACTTCGCCGAGCGCCGACTGCATCGTCTTCACGTTGGGGAATAGCTGCTTCAGTTTCAGGTGACGCGCCTGCGTCGAGACGCGGCCCTTGAGCGGCGTCGCGCTGCCGTCGAGGTGAATATTCGACGCAAGCGACCCGCCCGCCACGCCAAATTTCAGCGGCTCGAGCGACAGCACGCCGTCCTTCATGATGACGTGTGTGTAGAGATCGGTGATTGGCAGGTCCGGGTCCTTGATGATGCGACGGCCGGTGAATTTCACATCGGTATCGATCGCCTTCCAGCGGTCGGTCTTGAACTCCTCCGTCGGCAGTGCCTTGTTCGACGGCTGCTTCTTGTCCTCGCCCCGCTTCGCCTTGCTCGCGTTGGAATCGGCCCCGATGATCGGCGCCAGGTCGGAAAACTGCAGCAGTCGCGACACCAGTTCGCCCGAGAGCAACGGCCGCGGCTTCCGGCCCGCGTACACCAGCGAGCCATTGATATCGCTGCCGCCCACACGTCCCGTGAAATTCTCGTACTTGAAGACGCTGCCCTCTTTCCTGAACTGGCCGACGAGCCGCCCTTCGGTCGCGTACGGCGGCGTCTCGGGGAGCGTCACGCCGGTGATCGGATAGAGATGCGCCATGCTGACGCCCTGCAGCCACAGCCGCAGATCGAGCGCGGCGAGATGCGCCGGATCGGTCACGGTCCCGACGAGCGCGATATGCGTATCGCCGATCCGCACGTCCGCCTGCACGGGGAACGGGCGCTCTGCGTCCTGCACGGCGAGCACGCCGCCGACCTTCCCTTCGCCCGATACGGCCGTCTTGTTATACGTGCCCTTCAGCGTCCAGCCGATGCCGTACGGCGGCACCGGCGGCTTCGGGCCTTCCTTGGTCGTGATGCTGTTGGCCGCCGACGTGCTCGCCGGATTCGCCTTCTCGCCGCTCGCCGCAGCCGCGGCGGACGCAGCCGATGCCGCCGACGCTTCCGATGCCGCCGCAGCGGTCGCCTGCTTGTCGAGCTTCTGGGCGCCGCTCTTGCCGACCATTTCCGCCGACGATTTCCGCGACGCCTCTTCCTGTTGTTTCATGACCTCGCCGATCGGCACAGCCTGCCCGAGCGTATCGACGACAGCCTGCATATCGGCTTTGGTGACTTCATCGGCATAGGCGATATTGCCCTTGGCAAACGCGATGTCGTGCAGCCGCAGATTCCAGGTGGACGGCTCGGATGATTGTTTGAACTTGAACGTCCAGTTGTTGCGGTTGTCTTTCAGGCGCTCCAGATCGACCGCCGGATTGACCAGGTTGATGCTCGGAATCACGATGTCGTGGGCGAGCAGCGGCAATAGCGCGACCTGGAAATTGATCTCGTCGAGCGTCGCGAAATAGGGTTGCTTCGCCCATTCGGGATTCGCCACGGTGATTTTTTGCGCGGTGAAACGCGGCCACGGCACCCAGCGTTTCCAGCCAGTTTCGGTGACCGGCCGTTGCCAGCCGAGTTTCAGATCGCCTGTGATGTGAAACTGCCGGCCGATGGCCTGCGAGACCTTGTCGTCAACCCACGGACGCGCGCGATTCCAGTCGAAAGTCAGGAAAACGACGACGAGCACCGCGACCAGCAGCGCCAAAATGCCAAAAAACCACGCGACGATTTTTCCGATTTTCCTGCCTTGAACCATGACAGCTCCGACGTTATTTCTGATTGGACTACGCGCAGCACGCAGCGTGCCCGGCGATACGTGGCGCACTTCCACAGCCGATTCGACGTAAGATCGCTCACCTCACTCGATCCATGATTCCGATGCCCGACTCTCCCGCATCGTCCTCGACACGCGGCGCGCTGGTCGCCGCCTCCGGCATCGAGCGCCGCGACCCGGCGCGCCACGCGACGCTGCTTTTCCCAACCGATTTCACGCTGCAGGAAGGCGACCGTGCCGTCATCACCGGTCCGTCCGGGTCGGGAAAGAGCGTTTTCCTGCGCGCGCTGGCGCTGCTCGATCCCATCGATGCCGGCCGAATTCTCTGGCGCGGCAACCCGATCGCGCGCGCAGGCGTGCCGGCTTACCGGCGACGCGTCGCGTATATCGCGCAACGGCCCGCGATGCTCGACGGCTCGGTCGAGGACAATCTGCGCTATCCGTTCGGGCTCAAGGTCTATCGCGACGTGCGGTTCGATCGCGCGGCGGTGGCGCGGCTCGCGTCCGCGGCGAGCCGTGGCGAGGATTTTCTCGACAAGCGCGCGAGCGACCTGTCCGGTGGCGAGGCGCAGATCGCCGCGCTGATCCGCGTATTGCAGCTCGCACCCGACGTGCTGCTGCTCGACGAGCCGACCGCATCGCTCGATCCGGCCTCGACGCGCGAAATCGAGGCGCTCGTCGACGCATGGTTCGCCGAGCACGCGGGGCGCGCGAGCATCTGGGTCTCGCACGATCCCGAGCAGACGCGGCGCGTAGGCGCGCGACAACTCACGATGGTCGCCGGAAAGCTGACCGAGGGCACGCCATGAACGGTTATCAAAATCTGAGCCTCGTCGATATCGGACTCGCGGCGGCACTGATTGTGGTGAATGGGGCGCTGTCGGTGGCGCTCAAGCTGGATCTGGAGCGCAAACTCGCGTGGGCGGCGGTGCGCACGGTCGTGCAGCTGCTGCTGATCGGTTATGTGCTCGGCTGGGTCTTCGAATTCGACCGCTGGTATGTCGTGCTGCCGCTGATGGTCGTAATGACGCTGATCGCGGGATTTTCGGCGTCGAATCGCGGACGACGGACTTACGCCGGGCAGCGCGTGGACAGCATCGCGTCGATCTGGGCGAGCACGTGGATCGTCGGGGCGTTTGGGCTCTTCGTCGTGATCCGCATCCACCCGTGGTACGAGCCGCAATACGCGATTCCGATCCTCGGCATGATTCTCGGCAATACGCTGACGGGCGTGTCGCTCGGGATCGAACGGATGACGGAGGAATTGACGGCCGGACGCGGCGCGGTGGAGATGTCGCTGGCGCTCGGCGCAACGCGCTGGGAGGCGGCGCGGGGACCCGCTCGACAGGCGGTGCGAGCGGGCATGATTCCGACGCTCAACCAAATGGCAGTCGTCGGGCTCGTCAGCTTGCCGGGGATGATGACGGGGCAAGTGCTCGCGGGGCAATCGCCGTTGCAGGCGGTGCGGTATCAGATCGTGATCATGTTTCTGATCGCGGCGGCGTCGGCGCTGGGGACGGTCGGGGCGGTGGTGATGACTTATCGGCGGCTGTTCTCGCCGGAGCATCGGTTTTTGACGGGGAAACTGGTGGAGCGGGGGAAGTAGAACCAAGCCGATAATGATCGGTCGAATATCGCCACATAGTTAGCTGAAGCCTCAATAATGAGGACGACATTACCCAGGATCGGGAATTCCCAAGGCGTTCTGATTCCGAAGCCGATTCTGGCGCGTCTCGGAATCGAGAACGAAGTGGAGATGCGGGTCGAAAACGATGCGCTTGTGCCGCGCCGTCCGCCGAGAAACCTGCGCGATAGTTGGGCTGAAGCCAGCGAAGCCCTCGCGCGCGAAGGCGACGACACACTCCTTCTAGGCGAATTTCCCAACGACAACGACGCCGAACTCAGGTGGTAAGCGAGCAAGACCACGTCGGCCCAAAGCCCGTTACTCCCCCCGATAAGCCCTCTCCAGCCCGGCCAGATCAAGCTTCACCATCTTCAGCATCGCCTGCATGACCCGGGTCGATTTCGCCGGGTCCTCGTCCTGCAGCATCTTCCCGAGCGATACCGGCACGATCTGCCACGACACGTCGAAGCGGTCTGTTACCCATCCGCACTGCTGCGGCTGGCCGCCCGCGGCGAGCTTATCCCAGTACCCATCGACTTCATCCTGCGTCTCGCACTTCACGAAGAACGAAATAGCCGGCGAAAACGTGAAAGCCGGCCCGCCGTTGAGCGCCATGAATTCCACGCCGTCCAGTTCGAACGATACGGACAGCACGCTCCCCTTTTCCCCCGGCCCCGCTTCGCCATAACGCATCACATCGCCGATACGCGAGTGGCGGAACACGCCGGTGTAGAACTGCGCGGCCTCTTCGGCCCGCCCGTCGAACCAGAGGCAGTTGGCGATCTTTTGCATGGCAGTTCCTCAACGGATATGCGTCGGCAGCTTACTGAAACATCTTCGACATCGCTTCCTGCATCTCGCCGGGCGTCACGTCGCGCTTGTGCGTCGCGACCGACCAGCGGTGTCCGAACGGGTCCTCGACCTGCCCGTAGCGGTCGCCCCAGAACATGTCGGCGACGGGCATCGTCAATGTCGCGCCGGCGGCGACGGCCTGCGCGACGGCGGCATCGACGTCCTCGACGTACATATGGATCGTCACCGGCGACCCCTTCAGCGACTTCGGCCCGAGCGCACCGCAATCCGGCATTTCATCGACGAGCATCAGCGTCGAATCGCCGATCTTCAACGACGCGTGCATCAGCTTGCCGTTCGGCGCGGGCAGCCGGACCAGTTCCACGGCATTGAACGCCTTGACGTAGAACGCGATGGCCTCGGCGGCGCCCGCGCACACGAGGTGCGGGGTCAGCGTGTGCATGTCTGCGGGGATCGGCTTGACGGCGGGTGTGGACATGACGGCAACTCCTGTGAAGAAAGGTCGGAAATAGTCGGGATGCGCCAGCGCGATGCCAGACGCTCCAACACTACGACGTTCCATTCTCCGCAAAATCGACAACCCCGCGACACGTCCCGCACAAAATTCCACCAAGCGGCGCCGGATCACTCGTCGGCGGGTTTTTTCGCGAGGGTGTGAATCAGCGCTTCGAGACGCGCGAAGTTGACGGGCTTCGTCAGGTGGTCGTCAAAGCCGGCTTCGCGGCAGCGCCGGATGTCCTCGTCCATGCCGTAGCCGGTGATCGCGACCGACGGCCGACCCGGCTGCAATCCCTGCCACGCGCGCGCGATATCGAGCCCGCTGCCGTCGGGCAAGCCGATGTCGCTGACGAGCAGGTCAAACGGATCATTCTTCGCGAACGCAAGCGCCTCGGCGACGGTCGTCGCGACCGACACCTTGTGGCCGAGCACTTCGAGCACCTCCGCCATCGCCGACGACGTGTACTCGTTGTCCTCGACGAGCAGCACGTTCAGCGACCGCACGATATCGTCCGTCTGTGTGGCGGCATGCGGCGAGCTTTCGTACTCGGGCTCCGCCTTCGCGAGCGGCAAAGTCAGCGTGAAGCGCGCGCCCTTGTCGCGCCCTTCGCTTTGCGCAGTCAACGTGCCGCCGTGCTTCTGCGCGAGCGTGCTGGCGATCGCGAGGCCCAAGCCCAAGCCGCCGAACGCGCGCGTGATCGAATCGTCGGCTTGTTCGAACGCCGAGAAGATGCGCGGCAACGCCTCCGCACTGATGCCGATGCCGCTGTCCTCGACAGCCACTGCAATCGTCGATGCATCGGGGTTCCACGTCCGCACTTCGATGCGTCCGTCGGCCGGCGTGAACTTGACCGCGTTCTTCATCAGGTTCCAGACGATCTGCTGCAGGCGCGCGGCATCGCCGAGTACGAGCGATGCCGCCGCCTCGAAGCGCGTCTCGAGCGCGAGCCCTTTCACTCGCAGGTCGGAGATGGACATGTCGAGCGCGCTCGTCATCAGCGTATCGAGCGCGACGTTCGTGAAATTGAGACTCAGCTTGCCGCGCGCGATGCTCGTCAAATCGAGCAGATCGTCGATCAGGCGCGCCTCCAGCTCGACGTTGCGGCGGATCAAGTCGAGCGTCGGATGCGCGTCCTCCGGCAACTGGCGCTTCATTTCGAGCAGGCGCACGGCGGCAAGGATCGGCGTGAGCGGCGTGCGCAATTCGTGCGACAGCACCGCGAGAAAATGGTCCTTCGCGCGGTTCGCGGTCTCGGCCTGCTCCTTCGCGAGCCGCAGCGCGTCGGCGGCCATGTGGGCGTCGGTCGCGTCGCGGATGATCTTCGAATAGCCGATCAGTTCGAGATGCTCGGTGCGGATCGCCGTCGTCACGCCCGAGGCGAAGAACGAATGGCCGTCCTTGCGCCAGAGCCAGCGGTCATCGCTCGCGCTGCCCTCGCGGCGCGCGGTGGCGAGTTCCTCTTCGAAGACGCCGCCGTCGCGATCTTCCGGGCTCAGGAACACGCTCGCCGAGCGGCCGACGACGTCCTGCGCCGGATAACCCAGAATCCGCTCCGACGCCGCGTTCCACGTGCGAATGCAGCCTTCCTGATCGAGCGTGATGACGGCGTAGTCCTTCAGCGCGTCGACCAGCAGCCGAAAGTGCGTCTCCGTTTCGCGCAGCACACGCTCGACCGCGATGCGCTGCTGACGCTCCGCGCTTTCGCGCAGAGCACGCCGGACGACGGCCGGCAACCGCTGCAGGCGTTGCTTCAGCACGTAATCGGTCGCGCCGCGCTTGAGCATCTCGACCGCGTGTTCCTCGCCGAGCAGCCCCGACACGAAGATGAACGGCGTATCGGGCGCGCGCTCGATCGCGATCGTCAGCGCTTCGATGCCGGAGAAGGTCGGCATGACGAAGTCGGCGAGGATCACGTCGAACGTCTTGGATTCCAGTTGCGCCACGAATTCGGCTTCGTCGTAGACAACCTGCGCATCGACCGCATAATCGGCGCGTTCAAGCTGGGCGAGCGTCAGCTCCGCATCGAGCGTGTTGTCTTCGACAAGAAGCAGGTGCAAAGGCTGCATGGTCTAGACGGCCTGGCAGGAAGAAGCTCGCGCGAAAGCGCAGTCGATGATCACCGGCATGCGCGTCATTCGTTCACCAGCGGGCGGCGAAAGCGCATCGAGCCCGGCGGCGGTTCGTTGAGTACGGCCCAGAATACGCCCAGATCGGCGATGGCCTCGACGAATTCCGAAAACTCGACGGGTTTGACCACATAGGCGTTCACGCCGAGCTCGTAGCTGCGCACGAGATCCTGCTCTTCCCGCGACGATGTCAGCATGACGACGGGAATGCTCTTCAGCGTGCCGCTCGAGCGGATGGTTTCGAGCACTTCGAGGCCGTCGATCTTCGGCAGCTTCAGGTCGAGCAGGATCACGGCCGGGTTGCCCGGCACGCGACCGGCCCAGTTGCCTTCGCTCAAAAGGTAATCGATGGCTTCCTGGCCGTCGCGCGCGATGATCACTTCGTTCGCTAGCTGGCTCTTGTCGAGCG
Source organism: Caballeronia terrestris (assembly GCF_001544515.1). Lineage (GTDB taxonomy): Bacteria > Pseudomonadota > Gammaproteobacteria > Burkholderiales > Burkholderiaceae > Caballeronia > Caballeronia terrestris. Next base: position 49,195 of record NZ_FCOL02000032.1, on the reverse strand, counting down.
CGACGAGCGTGAGCTCGAGATCGTTCGGGTTGTCTTCGACGAGAAGGATTGGTTTAAGCATGGTCCGGTTTTGACGATGGTTCGGATGCGGCGCGTGGCTTGCGCCGCGCGCCCGGTTCTTTCCTGAACACGAGTGGCAACGAAAAATAGAACGTGGCGCCCTCGCCGACACTTCCTTCGGCCCAGGTCCGGCCGTCGTGCCGCTCGATGATGCGGCGCACGTTGGCAAGTCCGATGCCGGTGCCGTCGAATTCCTCGGCGCGATGCAGCCGCTGGAACACGCCGAAGAGCTTGCCGACGTATTTCATGTCGAAGCCGACGCCGTTGTCACGCACGCCGACGATGGTTTCGGTTGCCGTTGTGTCCGCAAATATCTCAATTTTCGCCGATTCTCGCGTGCGCGTATATTTCACCGCGTTCGAGAGCAGGTTACGCAGCGCGAGTTGCAGGAACGTGGCGTCGGCGGTGACGCTCGGCAAGTCGCCGATCACCCACTCGACGTCGCGCCCGGCAGTATCCGGCGCGAACTCGCCGACGACCGACTTCAGCAACTGGTTCATGTCGACGGTGCCGGGGCGCAGCGCTGCGCGGCCCATCTGCGAGAACATCAGCAGGTCGTCGACGAGCGTGCCGGCGAAGCGCGCTGACTGCAGCATGTTGTTCAGAAAGCGCAGGCTGCGGTCCGACATGCGCTCGCCTTCCTGCTCACGCAAGAGGTCGCCGTAGCCCGCGATGTGCCGCAACGGCGCGCGCAGGTCGTGCGAGACCGAATACGAAAACGCTTCGAGTTCCTTGTTCGCGCGCGCGAGATCGGTCGCGAACTGCGCGCGCTCCTCCGCGTGCCGCAGCACGACATTGAGCATGGCTGCGCGAAACTCGTTGGCGATCTCGATCTCGACCGGCCGCCAAGCCGGCGACAGATTGCGCACGGTCTCGACCCACGGGCTGAAGTCGGTGCGCGGCGCGTTTGCACCGTCTGGGGCGCGCAGCTTGATCGGCTCGCCCGCCCATTCGATCGTGCGGATCACCTCGGGCCGGAACCAAAGCAAATAATTGCGGAAGATCTGCGAGACCGGCACGGCCAGCACGCCGCACGCGGTCTCGGTGTGCTCTGCGGCGGGCGGCCACGCTTGCGGCAGCGCGTCAGTCGCGTAGATGCCCGTCGTGTTCTCGGCGAGCCACAGTGTGAGCGCGCGGAGCGTGTCCTCGTCGGGCGTGGCGCCGAAGAGCGTCACCTTGTCATCGACGACGATCGCCGCGCCCGTCGCCGATGCGAAGCCTTGCATGTCGTCGGGCGCGGCGCACAGGCCCTCGACGAAATCGTCGTGCTCGCCCATCGCGCTGATCAGATGCGACACCGTGCGGCGCAGGCTGAGCAGATAGTTGGCCTCGGCGCGCTCTTCCTTTGCCTCGATCTGCAGCGACAGGATGTGCCCCAGATGCTCGACCGCCATGCGCACTTCGAACGGCACGAGCCGCGGGCTGTGATCGTGGCAGGAAATCAGGCCCCACAAGTGCCCGCGAACGACGATCGACACCGACATCGACGCATGCGTGCCCATGTTGCGCATGTATTCGAGATGGACGGGCGAAAAGCTGCGCAGCGTCGCGTAGCTGAGATCGGTCGGGCGGCCGGTGACGGGGTTCACCGCCGGCACGAGGCGCGCAGGCGTGTAATCGACGTTCGCGACCAGCCGGATGCGGTTGCGCAGATACAGCGCGCGCGCCTGTCGCGGGATGTCGGAGGCCGGGAACCACTGGTTCAGGAACGACGCGTAGCTGTCGTCGCGCTCTTCGGCGAGCACGTTGCTGCGGCCTTCCTCGTCGAAGCGATACAGCATCACGCGCCCGAAACCCGTGATCGCACGCACTTCCTGCACGGCGAGGCGCGCGAGCTCGGCGACGGTCGCGACGTCCTGAAGGCTGCGCGTGAACGTGCGCACGAGCGGATACATCGCGGCGAAGACGTCGTCGTGCAGATGGCGCGCCACTTCCAGCTCGACGATCAGATTACCGTCATGCCGATGCAGCGTGACGTCGAATTCGGCATCGCTTTCGATGGCGGCCGCGTCGTGCAGCGGATTCTCGACGACGCCGAGATAAAGCGGCGCCGCTTCGAGTTCCGCGGTCGATGCCGCTTGCGCGAGCCGCTCCGCGCTCGGACGGCCGAGCAGCACGTCGATCGGCTGGCCGAGCAGCGTCTCGACCGGCTGGCCGGTGAGCGTCGCGAGGTTGTCGCTCGCCTGGAGGATGTGGAGGTCGTCGGAGACCGTCAGCAGATAGCCGTGCGGCTGGATGCCGCCGGGGATGTGGATCGGCTCGGCGTCGCAGTCGCCGTTCGCGACGCCCGATTCGAGCGTGCGGCGGCGCGCTTCTCCATCGGGCAGCGGTGCGAAGGCGGGACGGCCCTTCGATGGCGCAGGCGAATCCGTGCTCATGCGAGCGCTCCCGGCGCGACACGCGCGCCAGCAAGCCACGCGTGCAGGCCATCGAAGGTCGCGATGGCGGCGGCGACGGCGTCATCGTATTGATCGGCGGGCACGGTCGCCGAGGCTGTCTCGCGGAACGCTTTCCACATGCTGCCCGTGCGCGGGCCATAGCCGTCGAAATAGGCGTTGCCTCGGCCGTGCGTCAGGCCGAAGAGCCCCGCGACGTGCGGCGCGATGAAGCGGCCACCGAGCGTCGAGCCCTCCATCACGTACATCGAACCGAAGACGCGGCCGGTCGTATCGAGTGCGGGGAGCGTGGCGCTTTCGTTTGCGAGCGGCACGGCGGCGGCGCGGTGCTGATCGCCCGTCAGGACGGCAAGGTCGTCGGCGAGCGAGGCGGCCTTGCGGCGAGCGTCGAAAAACACCTGCAGGTGCGCGGGCAGTCGCATGCCCACCGCGTCCTCCCACACGGCGACGTAGCCGAAAAACCGTTCGAGCAGCGCGACATACTCTTCGCGCGACCAGTCGTTGCGCATCAGGTCGAGCGCGTTCTCGAGGCGCGTGTGGCACGCGGCGGTTTCATCCTTCAGACGGATCAGGAGATCGTGTTGCATGTTCCATTCGGTTTCGATGCCGTGGGCTGACATCGGTTTTGTCCACTACATTTCACGCTGGACATCAAGCGCTTTTGCGATTAGACATGCGCGGTAGCGCAGAGATTTCCGACTGCCGATTCCCTGCAAAGCGCCGCCCATCGCAGCAGTCTTACGTTTTCGTAACACCACTCATCGCCGATTCATTCTACGCAACGGTCGCGCCCTTTGCCACGCACTCACGAATTGTCCGGGTCAACCGGCTCGCTCTTGTCGTCGCTGTTCACGTTCGCGTGCTCGTCGCGCTGGGTGCTTTTCTGGTACTCGTCGCCGCCGCGCCGGTCCGTATCGACCAGTCCGCGCTCCACATCGCGATGCGCCTGCTCACCCACCTTGCGCGTGCCCTCCTCGTTCTGCGACTCGACGCTCTGGTCCGCTTCGTGCGGCAAAGGAGTGTCGTCCTCGGGCTTTTGTTGATCGGTTGTCGATTGCTTCATGTGAGCCTCCACTTTTGTATTTACTTGCCCGCGCCATCGAGGCCCAGGCGCTTTTTCATCGCGACGGTCAGGCGCTGCCGCTTCTTGCCGTAACCCGCCCAGGGATCGGCGCCGAGCGCGTCGAGCCGTTCGTGGACGTTGCGGATGTTCCACTGATCGCCGCTTTTGATTTCATCGAGCTCACTCCAGTCGATCGTCACCGATGCGCCCATCCCCGGTCGCGCGCGCAGCGAGAACGCGGCGACCGTGCTGGAACCGCGGTTGTTGCGCAGATAGTCGACGAAAATCTTGCCCTTGCGGTTCTGCATGCCCATTTTCGCGGAGAAGAGCTTCGGCAGCGTGTTCGCCATGTGCTGCGCGACGGCCTGCGAAAAGCCCTTCACCTCGTCCCAGCCGGCCTGCTTCGCGATCGGCACGACGACGTGAAAGCCCTTGCCGCCACTCGTCTTGCAGAACGACTCCAGCCCGAGCTCCGCGAGCAGTTCCTTCGTGAGCCGCGCCGCCTCGATCATGCGCGGCCAGCCGACGCCCTCGCCCGGATCGAGATCGAAGACCATGCGGTCGGGCTTCTCGATATCGGATGCGACGGCGTTCCACGTGTGCAGCTCGACGGTGCCCATCTGCGCGGTGCCGACGAGCGCCCCGGCCGATTCGATCGTCAGGAGCGGCGGATGCCCGGGATCGACGTCGGGATGCTGCGTGATGTGCGGGATTGCAAGCCGCGCGCTGTGCTTCTGGAAGAAGAGCTCGCCAGCGATGTCGTCGGGCGCGCGCACGAGCGAGACGGGACGGTCCTTTAAGTGCGGCAACATCCACTCGGCGACCGACTCGTAATACTCGACGATATCAATCTTGCGGATGCTGCTCGTTTTGTCGAGCACGCGCTCCGGGTGGCTGATCTTCACACCGGCGACGGTGGTCGTGTCCTTACCGGCGGTTTTCTTCGCGACGGTTTTGGCAGTGGCGGCGGTTTTACCGGTGGCGGCGGTTTTGGCAGCCGCCTTCTTCGCCGGCTTCTGCGCCTGCTCCGCCTCGACCTTCTCTGCCGGCTTCGGCTCTTCCTTGACGATCTGCCGCGCCGGCTTGTCGTCACGCAGACTCACGAACGATGCTTGCCGCACGATGCGCTCCTTGGTCCATTCAGCGAAATTGCATTCCGCGACGAGTTCCGGCTTCACCCAGTGCACGCGCGTGCGGCTGCGCTCGACCGGCTCGCGCGCGAACGGCATCTTCGCGGTCTCGCGCTTGTCGAGTTCCTTCTTGATGTCGTGCAGCGTCGATTGGTCGAAGCCTGTGCCGACGCGACCGGCGTATTGCAGCTTGCCCGCCTCGTCATGGACGCCGAGCAGGAGCGCGCCGAAATGTCCACGGCTGCCAGCCGGCTCCGAATAGCCGCCAATCACGAATTCCTGGCGCCGCCGGCATTTGAGCTTGATCCACGAATTGCTGCGGCCCGACACGTAGGTGCTGTCCTGGCGCTTGCCGATGATGCCTTCGAGCGCCATGTCGCACGCGCTTTTGAGCAGGTCGTCGGCCTTGAACGCGAAGTCTTCGGAGAAACGCAGCACCGGATCGTCGACGGCTTCGAGCAGCGCCTTCAGGATCGCTCGCCGCTGCACGAGCGGCACCTGCCGCAGGTCGTAGCCGTTGAGAAAAGGAACGTCGAACCAGTAGACGACGATGTCCTGCGGCCGTCCCACGTCGAACGCGTTTTGCAGCGCCTGAAAATCCGGCAGGCCGCGATCGTCGAGCACGACTGCCTCGCCGTCGAGCCACGCGCTCTCGATGTCGAGCTGTTGCAGCGACTTGACCTGCTTGCCGAACTTCGCGGTCCAGTCGTTGCCGTTGCGCGTCCACATCTGCACCGCTTTCGACGCCGCCGCCGACCGGTCGATGCGCGCCAGCACGCGATAGCCGTCGAACTTGATCTCATAGGTCCAGTCGCCGCTGGGCGGTGCGGCATCGACGAGTGTGGCGAGTTGCGGCTTGAACGTCGCGGGGAGCCTGGCCTTCACGGCGCCCTCTACCGATGGCTCGTGCGACAACGTGCGCAGCGACTCCGTATTGCGATTCGCGACAATATCGGGGCGGTCGTCCTTCGTCGGCTTTTTCGCCGGAGCTTTCGAGGTTTTCTTCGCCACCGTCTTGCGCTCCGTGCGCTCGATGACCTCGCCGCGCTTGTTGCGCGCGCCGAGCGAATCGGTCAGCACGCTGCCGGGGCGCTTCAGCAGGACGTCGTAGTCGGCTTCGTTGCGAGCGTCTTCATCGCGTTCCTTGATGAGAAGCCATTGTTCCTTGTCGCCGTTGCCGCGCATGTGGCTCTTCACGAGCGTGAAGCCGCCGTGCAGCTTTTCGCCGTCGAGCCGGAATTTCAACTTGCCCTTCGCGTACGATCCGGCCGCTTCTTCGATCGTGCCCGTCTGCGGCTCCCACGTCCCGCGATCCCAGACGATCACGCTGCCCGCGCCGTAATTGCCCTCGGGAATCACGCCTTCGAAAGAGCCGTAGTCGAGCGGATGGTCCTCGACGTGAACGGCCAACCGCTTCACCGAGGGGTCGAGGCTCGGACCTTTCGGCACAGCCCACGACTTGAGCGTGCCGTCGAGTTCGAGACGGAAGTCATAGTGCAGACGCCGCGCGTCGTGTTCCTGAATCACGAACGAGAGCGCGTGGGCTTTCACCTTCGATGTCTTGACCTTCGCAGCGGTCTTTCTGGCCGCCTTCTTCGACGCGACCGCGCCCGACGGCTCGGACGTCTCGTCGAAGCGGCGCATGCGCTGGTAGGTTTCGAGTTTTCCTGACATTTTCGGTTGCGCTCGTTCAGGTGCTATGCGCGTTTGCGGCGTGTGGCAGTCTTCCGGGCGGGGCGCGCGGGAGTCTTTGCTTCCTCGACATCGTCCGCCGCTGCTGCCGCGCCGCGCTTCGTCGCGGGCTTGCCTTGTTTAAGACTGCGCTTGAGCAAATCGGACAGATCGAGAATCTCCGCCGACGACTTGCCCTCGCCCTTATCCTCCACTTCCGCCACTTCGGCCGTTTTGCCTTCATGCACCTTCCGGTCGACAAGCGCCATGATGTCTTCGCGGAACGTGTCGTGATACTTGGCCGGGTCCCAGTTGTCGCTCATGTCGTCGATCAGTCGCTTCGCCATGTCGAGTTCCTTTGGCGTGACACCGGCCTTCTTGGTGTCCTCGGGCGGGAACTTGAATTGATCGAAGTCGCGCACTTCGTCGGCCCAGCGCAACGTGTTCAGCGCGAGCGCAGGACCGACCGGGATCAACGCGGCGAGATGCTGCTTGTTGTGCAGCACGACGCTCGCAATGCCGATCTTGCCGGTGTCCTTCAGCGCGTCGCGCAGGAGCGCGTAGACCTTCTCGCCCTTGCGGTCAGGGGCGAGGTAGTACGGTGTATCGAGCGAGAGAAACGAGATTTCCGGCGCCTCGATGAACGCGAGGATTTCGACCGTTTGGGTCGATTCCGGATTGGCCGAGCGGATTTCCGCGTCGGTCATGACGACGTACTTGCCCTTCTCGTACTCGAAGCCCCGGACGATGTTGTCGCGCGTGACTTCCTTGCCGGTGTTCTTGTTGATCTGCTTGTAACCGATGGGGTCCATCGACCGCTTGTCGAGCAGATTGAAACCGACTTTCTCAGACTGCGTCGCCGGATAGAGTTGCACGGGCACGTGGACCAGCCCGAAGCTGATCGCGCCTTTCCAGATCATGTGCGGCATCGCGATTCCTCGCTCGAACCTGAGTCGGTGCGCGTTGGGGGTTGTCGTAAAAACGCCGTGGATAGGCGGCCAGGAGCGTTCGGAAGCTCGCAGGAAACGTGCCAGAGGATGAGGGGCTTGGGGGTGCGTCGGACCGTGCCTGGATTGTTGTCAGGCTGTAATCATTGCCGTTTTTCAGGCAATTTCGTCCGATGACTGCCTGCTTGGGACTTTGCAGGTCTTTTCGAAGGTAGCTCGGAGACGGCTAAAAAATCGACCGTTAGTTGCATGTCAAGGGCAAATAAAAGGCCTCCCCGAAGGAAGGCCCTGATCTGCTGAGTTACTTGCGGCTCGCGCTAACGGTCAGTTGCGTGCCGTCGCTGAGCGTGACCATCTTGGAACCGCCCGTCGTCGGCATCGTGAAGCGCACGATCTGCGAGAGACGTGTCTCGACCGGACATTGCAGCGCCTTGCCACCCACCGTGACCTTGCTCGTGCCCTTCGGCGCGCGCGCCTGGAAGCTGAGTTGAACGTTCGCCGAACCGTTATCAGCGACCACCGACGCGAAGCGGATCTGCACCTGCCGCACCGCCGCGCCTTCCGCGTTGCGCGCGAGACTCGCGACGTTCGGACAATCGTCGGGAACCGGCTGCGCGCCACCGGGCGCCGCGCTCTGCCAAGTGAAGTCGTCCGTCTGGCCCGAGCGGATCGTGCGCGTTTCCTGTTCGTTGCCGAAGGTTTTCGACGCCATCTTCACGGTGTATTTGATCGGTCCGTCGTTGGCGGCTTCTTCCTGGACCTTGATGCCGGGCGTGGCAAACGCCGATGTGGAAAGAAAAGCGCCGTACAGCGCGAGCGCCGTGAAACCGGCTCGAGAGCGACAAACGTTCAGACGACGATTCATGCCGGCACCTCCGAAGTGGGTCGTCACGCAAGACGGGCCGGCGCAAAATCGCGCTGCCCGTATTGGTGAGCCGAACCAGTCTAGCGCGGCGCACGCCCGGCGGCCCTAGGGATAACCCGCGTCGGCCGTCAGGCATATGAAAAGCGCTGATGCCGGTCAAAAACCCGTCAAAACCAGCTTGCCGATCGCGCGCCCTTCTTCCAAGAGGCGATGCGCCTCGCGCAGGTTCGCCGCATCGATGCGCCCGAGGTCGCGGCCGAGCGTCGTCTTGAGCGTGCCTGCGTCGATCAGCCGCGCCACTTCCGAGAGCAGCTTGTGCTGCTCGATCATGTCCGGCGTGCCGAACATCGAGCGCGTGAACATGAATTCCCAATGGAACGCAGCGCTCTTCGCCTTCAAGAGCCCGATGTCGAGCGGTTCGCTGTTTTCCACGATCGAACAAATGTGGCCCTGCGGCTTGATGACAGCGGCGGCGGCCGGGAAATGCCTGTCGGAGTCGTTGAAGATCAGCACGTAGTCGACTTGCTCCTGGCCGATCGCTTTCAGTTGCTGCGGGATGTCGTCGAAATGGTTGACGATATGGTCCGCGCCCAGCTCCGTCGCCCATTTCGCCGATTCCGGGCGCGACGCGGTGGCGATCACCTTCAGCTTCGCGACCTTCTTCGCGAGCTGGATGCCGATCGACCCGACCCCGCCCGCGCCGCCGACGATCAGCACTGACTTGCCCTCGTCCGCGCCTTCCGGCGAGACGCCGAGGCGCTCGAACAGCGCTTCCCACGCGGTGATGGTCGTGAGCGGAAGCGCCGCCGCGCATGTGAAATCGAGCGATTTCGGCTTCGCGCCGACGATCCGCTCGTCGACGAGATGGAACTCGCTGTTCGCGCCCTGCCGCGTGATGCTGCCCGCGTAGTAGACGGCGTCGCCCGGCTTGAACAGCGTCGCGTCCGGGCCGACCGCTTCGACGACGCCCGCCGCGTCCCACCCGAGCACGCGCGGCGCCTTTTCAACGGTGTCCTTCGGCGCGCGGACCTTTGTATCGACCGGGTTCACGGCGATCGCCTCGATTTTCACGAGCAGGTCGCGGCCGGTGGGCATGGGTTCGTCGAGTTCGATGTCGATCAGCGATTCGGGGTTCGAGATCGGGAGATAGCGCGTCAGGGCGATGGCTTTCATTTCGGGCTCCAGGGGATGTTCTGAAGTCGATCGTAAGCCGATCCTTCCTCTTTTAAAACCGTCATAATGACTGAAACATTATTCTGAAAAAAAAGAGAATGACAGTCCCGGACGATACTTCCCGCCTCGATCTGCTGGACGTCGCGCTGTTCGTGCGCGCGGCTGCGCTGGCGAACGTATCGTTGGCGGGGCGGGAGTTCGGGTTGTCGGCGGCGGCGGCGAGCGCGCGGCTGGCGGGCCTCGAACGCACGCTCGGCGCGCGCCTTTTGCATCGCACGACGCGCCGCGTGAGCATGACGCAGGAGGGCGAAATCTTCGCTGCGCACGCGCAACAACTGCTCGATGCCGCCGATGCCGCCCGCGCATCGGTCGGCCGCGCGCTCGCCGAGCCGCACGGACGGCTGCGCGTAACGATGCCGTCGTCGCTCGGCCGGCAGCACGTTTCGCCGCTGATTCCCGCGTTCCTGCGGCAGTTTCCGGGCGTGTCGCTCGAATTGCGGCTGACGGACCAGCTCGTCGATCTCGTCGATGAGGGCATCGACCTCGCGATCCGCATTGGCGCGCTGAAGGATTCGACGCTCGTCGCCCGCAAGCTCGCGACCAACCGGCGCGTGCTGTGCGCGTCGCCGGCGTATCTGGCGGCGCACGGCACGCCGCGCCATCCGGCCGATCTCGCGCAGCACGAATGCGTCATCCTCGCCGACCAGCGCAACTGGGCCTTCGTCACGCCGGCGGGCACGATCGACGTGCGCGTCGCGGGGCGGCTCGTGACGGACAACGGCGAGGTGATCCGCGATGCGCTCGCAGCGGGCTTCGGCATCGGCCTCAAGTCGACGTGGAGCGTCGCGCCGCTGATCGCGAGCGGCGAACTCGTGACCGTGCTCGACGACTATCCACTCGCGGAAACCGTCGCGATCTGGGCGGTGTATCCGAGCCGCGCTTTCGTGCCGCCGAAGACGCTCGCGTTCATCGACTTCCTGACCGAGCGCTTCGGCGAGCCGCCTTATTGGGATGTCGATCCGGCGCGCGTGATGCGTTGAATCGGGTCAAACGAGCGCAACAGGAACGCTGACGAATCCGCGAAAGCGCGCCCGCGCCGCGCGCTTCGGCTCGCCGGCCACGCGATATTCCGGAAAGCGCGCGACAAATCTCCCGATCGCGATACGCGCCTCCAGCCGCGCGAGCGACAACCCCGCGCACTGGTGAATTCCGAAGCCGAACGCGAGATGCCGGTTCGGCTCGCGGCCGATATCGAAACGATCTGGCTCGGGAAACTGCGCAGGATCGCGATTGGCCGCGCCGATGCACAGCGTCACCGGCGTTCCGCGCGCGACAGGCATGTCACCAATCGCCGTATCTGCCACCGCGATCCGGTTGCCGAGCTGATTCGAACTCTCGAAGCGCAGGCACTCTTCAATCGCGCTGTCCAGCAGCGCCGGTTCGCGCCGCAGCCGCTCGCGTTCGCCGGGCCAAGCCGCGAGCAGCACGAGACCGTTGCCGATCAGGTTCGTCGTCGTCTCGTGCCCGGCGTTCAGGATGAAGATGCAGTTGTGCAGCAGTTCGGCCTCGTCGAGGCGCTCGCCGTCAGCCTCGCCCTGGATCAGGCGCGTGAGCACGTCGTGCTGCGGATCGCCGGGACGCGCGCGGCGCTTTTCGACCAATCCCTTCAAGTACTCGATGAACTCGCTCACCGCCCGGTTGCCGCGCGCTTCCTGCTCCGGCGTCAGCGACGGCTCCAAAGCGCCGAGGATCGCGAGCGACCAGTCGCGCAGCGGTTCGCGCTCGTTGTGCGGCACGTCGAGCAGGTTGCCGATCACCTCGACCGGAATCGCCGACGCGAAACCGTCGATCAGGTCGAACTGGCCGCGTTCTTGTGCGCGATCGAGCAGGCCATCGACGAGCGCGATCAGGCCCGGTTCCATCGCCGCAATCGCGCGCGCCGTCAATGCGCCCGCGATCAGCTTGCGCACGCGCGTGTGGCGCGGGGCGTCGTTGAAGACGAGGCTCGTCGTGTGATGCGCGTAGAGCGGCGTCGATGGACCGTACTTCGGGCCGAACTCGACGGTCTTGTCGGAACTGAACGCTTTTGCGTCGCGATACACGGCCTGGATGTCGCGATAGCGCGTGAGGAAGAGCGACCCGTCCGGCATGCGCTTCACCGGCTCGTGCGTGCGCAGCGCGTCGTAGACCGGATACGGATCGGCGTAGAACGAGGCGTCGAGGCGGCGTAGATCGAATGCCTTAGCGAGTTCGACAGCGGGTGCGGCGGAATTCATCGATGTCTCCGGTTCGATCGTTTTTGCGCATCATAGCGGCCGTGCGCGCGGGTCCGCCATCGGTCCGCACCATTACAATGGATGGTTTCGCCTCCACGCTTTTTTACGCCGCTCTCCATGAACCTTGTCGTCCAAAGCCCCTCCCCGATTGCCGACGCGCATCTCAAGCCGCTCGCCGCCCTCGCCCGCTCGACGCAAACCGCGCGCGCCGACGACACGCTCGTGCGCTTCATCGGTGCCGATCCGCTGCAGCGCCCCGACATCGACGCGTACTGCGGCACGCACGCGCTCGACTACGCGTTCGTCGGGCCAGGTGCGCGTCTCGCGGATTTCGGCCTCGTCGCGATGGACATGGATTCGACGCTGATCACGATCGAATGCATCGACGAAATTGCGGATTTTTGCGGACTGAAGGCAGAAGTCGCGGCGATCACGGAAGCGTCGATGCGCGGCGAAATCAAGGACTTCAACGAGAGTTTGACGCGCCGCGTCGCGCTTTTGAGAGGCCTCGATGCGAGCGCTTTGGAGCGGGTTTATGAGGAACGGCTACAACTGTCGCCGGGGGCGGAAACGATGCTCGCGGGCGCGCGCGCGGCCGGGTTGAAGACGCTGCTCGTCTCGGGCGGCTTCACCTTTTTCACCGGGAAGCTGAAAGCGCGCCTCGGCCTCGATTTCACGCGCGCGAACACGCTCGAAATCGTCGACGGGAAACTGACCGGGAAGGTGATCGGCGAAATCGTGAACGCCGAGGTCAAGGCGCGGACGCTGCGCGAAACGTGCGCGACGATCGGCATCGATCCGCAGCGCGCAATCGCAATGGGCGACGGTTCCAACGACCTGAAGATGATGGCAGAGGCGGGGCTGTCGGTGGCGTTTCGGGCGAAGCCCGTGGTGCGGGAGGCGGCAAGTGTAGCCTTCAACTTCGTCGGGCTCGACGGCCTGTTGCGCTTGTTCTGACGCCTCCCTCATATTGAACGCGATTCAGGCGAACGCCTTCCTCATCGCCCGTTCGATATCTCCGCGCAAATCGGCCTCATCCTCCAGCCCGACGAAGAACCGCACGAGCACGCCCTCGTGCGGCCACTTCACCGCGGTGCGCATCGCGCCAATCCTGTAAGGCATCGCGAGGCTGTGCGAGCCGCCCCAGCTCCAGCCGATGTCGAACAACTCCAGCGCTTCCACGAACGCATCGACCTGTTGCGCGCTGTAGCGCTTGTCGAACACGAACGAGAAGAGCCCGCCCGCGCCGCCCTTGAAATCGCGCTTGTAAAACTCGTGCCCCGGACAGTCTTCGATGGCCGGATGCAGCACCGCCGCGACTTCCGGTCGCGCCTTCAGCCACTGCGCCAGCGCCAGCGCGGTACGGTCGTGCGCGGCGTAGCGCAGCGTCATCGACGGCAGGCTGCGCAAGACGAGCGAACAATCGTCCGATGAAACCCCGATCCCCAAACGCATCCGCGCACGCTTCAGCTTCATGTGCATTTCGCGCTCGACGGTGATCGTCGCGCCCATCAGGATGTCGCTGCCGCCCGACTGGTATTTCGAGAGCGCCTGCACCGAGATATCGACGCCGTGCTCGAACGGCTTGAACGCGAGCCCCGCCGAATACGTGTTGTCCATTGCCGTGACAATGCCGCGCGCGCGGGCCACCGCCGCGATCGCGGGCACGTCCTGCACTTCCATCGTCACCGAGCCGGGCGCCTCGACCCAGATCAGCTTCGTGTTGCCCTTGATCAGGTCTGCGATACCCGCGCCGATCATCGGATCGTAGTAGGTCACTTCAATGCCGTAGTCGGCGGCGAGCCAGTCCGCATGCTCGCGATTCGGCGAATACGCGTTGTCCGGTACGAGGACGTGGTCGCCCGATTTCACGAAACCGAAGTACACATTCGATATCGCCGACAACCCCGACGGCTGCAACAGCGCCTGTTCGCCACCCTCGATCGCGGCTATGCGCTGCGCGAGCGTGATCGTCGTGGGCGTGCCGTGCAGGCCGTAGCGCCACTGCGAGTCGTCGCTCCAGACGAGCTGGCGCATCGCGGCGAGGTTCGGAAACACGATCGTCGATGCGCGCGTGACGGGCACCGGAAACGCCTCGAAGCCGGGCGTGAGATTGTCTTCGGGATGAACGATGCGGGTCTGCTGTCCGCGCTCGGGTGCCTTGTTGCTGGAGTCGGTCATGGCGTGATGGATTCTGATTACTGGGAGAAAAAACGCCATCGAACGAAGTTCGATGGCGTGTCACGTTTCATTCGATGCAACGGTGCACAGCGCGCCGGCTATTCACCGATGATCACGTTGCTCGTGCCGCCGACGGCATTGCGCGGCAGCGCTTGCACAGCGGGCGGCGCAGGTTCCAACGAGGGCGCAGCGGCTTTCGGCTCGCGGTTGGCCGGAACGGTCACGCCCGCCACGGCCGGACGCAGGTTGAAAGGCTGCGGGTCGGAATCGTCGGCGTTCATGCGTTCGCCCGAGACGCTGCCATCCGCCGCGAACTTGCCGATCCAGTTGCCGGTGATGTGCGTGCCGTCGTTCGATTCCTCGATTTCGAGCGCGTCGCCGTCGCGATCGCCCGCGACCAGGATCACCGACGGGCTGCCCACGAACTTGTACTCGCCGTGAATGCCCGTCGCCTCGTCAGTTTTTGCGCCGAGCTTCATCTCGACCTGACGGCCGCCGAGCGTGCCCACATAGCGCGGAAAGCGCGCGTATTCCGGGTTCGGCGCGAGCGGCTTGACGGGCGGCAGCGCGAGCGCGGCGATCGCCTTGTTCGCGCCGATCACGTCGTCGGCTTTTTCGGCTGCGGCCGAAGGTGAGCCTCCCGGCGGCATCGGCGAGTTGCAGCCCGCGAGCAGCGATAACGCCGCAAGCGCCGCTACCACGCCGAGTCTTGCTTGACTCAATGCCGCCGTGTGCTTCTGCATCATCCTTTTGTTCCCTTTCAAACGCGCTCAAAGATCGCGGCAATGCCCTGCCCGCCGCCGATGCACATCGTCACCAGCGCATAACGCCCGCCGATGCGCTGCAACTCATACAGCGCCTTCACCGTGATGAGCGCGCCTGTCGCGCCGATCGGATGGCCAAGCGAGATGCCCGAGCCGTTCGGATTGACCTTCGACGGATCGAGCTGCAGTTCATTCGTGACCGCGCACGCCTGCGCGGCAAACGCCTCGTTGGCTTCGATCACGTCGAGGTCGGCGACGGTGAGGCCCGCGCGCTCCAGCGCCTTCTTCGACGCCGGCACCGGGCCGATGCCCATGAACTTCGGATCGACGCCCGCGTGCGCGTAAGCGACCAGGCGCGCGAGCGGCTTCGCGCCGCGCTTTTCCGCGACGCTGCGCTCCATCAGCACGACGGCCGCGGCCGCGTCGTTGATGCCGGACGCATTGCCCGCCGTCACCGTGCCGTTTTCCTTCGCGAACACGGCCTTGAGTTTCGAGAAATCATCGATAGTCGCGTTCGGGCGGACGTGTTCGTCCTGATCGAAGACGGTGTCGCCCTTCTTCGAGGCGATCGTGATCGGCAGGATCTGGTCCTTGAAGTAGCCTTCCTTGATCGCGTTCGCCGCGCGCCGGTGCGATTCCAGCGCGAGGGCGTCCTGCGCCTCGCGCGTGATGCCGTACTTGCCCGCGACGTTCTCCGCCGTTACGCCCATGTGGATCTTGTCGAACGGATCGTTGAGCGCGCCGAGCATCATGTCGATGACGCGCGCGTCGCCCATGCGCTGGCCGAAGCGCGCCGACGGCATGATGTAAGGCGCGCGGCTCATGCTTTCCGCACCGCCGCCGATCGCGATATCAGCGTCGCCGAGCAGGATCGACTGCGCCGCCGAGACGATCGCCTGCAATCCCGAGCCACACAGGCGGTTGACGGTCAGCGCGGGCGCGTGCTGCGCGACGCCGCCGTTCAACGCCGCGACGCGCGCGAGGTACATGTCCTTCGGCTCCGTATGGACGACATTGCCGAACACCACGTGCCCGACATCCTCGCCCGACACGTTCGCACGCGACAGCGCCTCACGCACGACGCGCGCGCCGAGATCGGTCGGGGCGATGTCTTTCAACGCGCCGCCGAAGTCACCGATTGCCGTCCGCACACCGCTCACCACCACGACATCACGTTGCATTTTTTGTCTCCATCATTGGTTTCTGATGCTAATCATCTTATCACTCGGTCAGCGCCCGTTGGACCGTCGCGCTATCCGGAATCGGAGCCACGGCGCCGAAGCCTTGCGTCGACAGCGCCGCCGCCACGTTCGCGTAGCGCGCGGCCGTGAATGGATCGTCGCCCGCGACGATCCGCGCAATGAACGCGCCGCCGAAGCAATCGCCCGCGCCGGTGGCGTCGACCGCTTGCACCACGCGGCCCGGCACGACGCGCCGCTCGTCCGGCGTCGCGATATACGCGCCTTCCTTGCCGAGCTTCAGCGCCACGACCTTCGGCCCGAGCCCGAGCAGGAAATCGACGATGGCGTCCTTGTCCGTCAAGCCCGTGAGATCCGTCACGTCGTCCCAGCTCGGCAGGCAGATGTCGGTCGCGCGGATCGCTTCCAGCATGACCGCGCGCGCCCGCGCGAGCGGCCACAGCTTCAGCCGCAGATTGGTATCGAAGCTCACCCTCACGCCGTGGCTGCGCGCGTAATCGATGGCGGCGAGCGCTGCGTCGCACGCCGACACGCCGATCGCGAGACTGATGCCCGACAGATGCACGACCTTCGCCGCGGCGATCACGTCGAGCGGCAAGTCTGACGTAGCGTAACGGCTCGCCGCCGAGCCCGCGCGCAGGTAATCGAAGCGATGGCCGTTCGCGCCGTGCGAGACGAAATAAACGCCGGTGGGCGCGTTGCCGTCGATCCGAACCGTCGACGTAGCGACGCGCTCCGTGCGCCACAGGTCGAGCAGCAACTGCCCGAACTGGTCGTTCCCGACCGCCGACACGAAACCCGCCGAGGCGCCCTGTCGCGAGGCCGCGATCAGGAAGTTCGACACGTCGCCGCCGAAGCCTTGCAGGTAAGTCGGCTCGCCGGCCGTCGATTGATTGAATTCGATCATCGCCTCGCCGAGCGCGAGGACTTGCGGCGTGTCGGACATGTTTACACCTCACCCCAGAGATCGTGGCCGTCGGCGCCGGAGATTTTCACCGACACGAAATCGCCCGCCTTGTAGCGCTTCGACGCCTTCGTCGCCGGCGCGATGTACACGACGCCGTCGATTTCCGGCGCGTCCGCCGCCGTGCGCCCGATGCCGCCGTCGGCGTTCACTTCGTCGACGAGCACCTTCAGCGTCTTGCCAACCTTGCGCTTCATGCGCGCCGCCGACAATTCCTCTGCCAGTTCCATAAAGCGCGCGCGGCGCTCCTCGCGGACTTCGTCGGGGAGCGCGCCATCGAGTTCATTGGCGGTCGCACCTTCGACCGGCGAGTACGCGAAACAGCCCACGCGATCCAGATCCGCCACGCGGATGAAGTCGAGCAGCGTCTGGAACTGCTCTTCCGTCTCGCCCGGGAAGCCCGCGATGAACGTGCTGCGGATCGTCAGCTCGGGGCACATCTTGCGCCACGCCTGCACGCGCTCGAGCACCTTCTCGGCGTTCGCCGGGCGCTTCATGCGCTTCAGCACTTCGGGGTGGGCGTGCTGGAACGGCACGTCGAGATACGGCAGGACGTGACCCTTCAGTGCGCCGTCGGCCATCATCGGGATGACTTCGTCGACGCCCGGATACGGATACACGTAATGCAGGCGCACCCACGCGCCGTACTGCGCGGCGAGTTCGCCGAGCGCGCCTACGAGGTCGGTCATGCGCGTCTTGATCGGCTTGCCGTTCCAGAAGCCGGTGCGGTACTTGACGTCTACGCCGTACGCGCTCGTGTCCTGCGAGATGACGAGCAGTTCCTTCACGCCCGACTTGAAGAGATTCTCGGCTTCGAGCATCACGTCGGCGACCGGGCGCGAGACGAGGTCGCCGCGCATCGACGGGATGATGCAGAACGTGCAGCGGTGGTTGCACCCTTCCGAAATCTTCAGATACGCGTAGTGGCGCGGCGTGAGCTTGATGCCGGCGGCCGGGACGAGGTCGGTGAACGGATCGTGCGGTTTCGGCAGATGCGTGTGGACCGCGTTCATCACTTCGTTGGTCGCGTGCGGGCCGGTGACGGCGAGCACCTTTGGATGCACTTCCTCGATGAGGCCCGTGCCGCTCGCGCTCTTCTTCGCGCCGAGGCAGCCGGTCACGATGACCTTGCCGTTTTCGCTCAGCGCCTCGCCGATGGCGTCGAGGCTTTCCTGCACGGCTTCGTCGATGAAACCGCAGGTGTTGACGACGACGAGATCGGCGCCGTCGTAGGTGCCGGAGATTTCGTAGCCTTCAGCACGCAGTTGCGTGATGATCTGCTCGGAATCGACGAGGGCCTTGGGGCAGCCGAGGGAGACGAAGCCGACTCTGGGGGCGGCCGTCGACGGCGTAATGGGGGAGGAAGTCTGCGGCATGGGGGATGGTCCGGCGGATCGCGGTAACGTAACCCCATATTGTACTGCGTGGCTGGATTTGGGCGCCTGCGCCGAGCCGTGGCGGAACCTGCGCTGCCTGAATCGCTGCTGTGTGGCTTATAGGCGCCATGCCGACTGCTTGTTCGTAATCGCCGAGCGCCGTCTGCGATGCAAGGTCGAGCTTGCTTTTCTCGACCGGGCTCGGGACTCGATCTGAACAGGTGAAACGACGAGGAACGCGGCCCGGTGTTGGCACCGGGCCGCTCCCATCGATCACGCGCGAAGCTTTATTTCATCACCACCTTCACATCGAAGTACTTGGCGGCGAGCTTGTCGATCGTGCCGTCGTCCTTCAGTTCCTTCAGCGCCCGGTTGAGCGCCTCCTTCAGCGCCTTGTCGTTCTTGCGCACGCCGAAACCCACCCCCGCGCCCAGCAGCTTGTCATCCGACACAGCCGGCCCCGCGAACGCGAACCCCGCGCCTTGCGGCATCTTCAAAAATCCTTTCGACGCCGCCTCTGCATCCTGAAACGCCGCATCGAGCCGGCCCGCCGAGAGGTCCGCGTAGATCTGGTCCTGCGCCTGATACGACTGGACATCGACGCCGGCCGGCGCCCACTTCGCCTTCGCGTACGTCTCCTGGATCGACCCTTGCAGCACGCCGACGTGCTTGCCCTTCAGACCATCGACGGTCGGAAGTACATTGCCGCCCTTCTTCGCGACCAGCTGGTTCGGGATCGTGTAGATCGGATCGGTGAAATCGATTGCGGTCTTGCGCTTGTCGGTGATCGTCATGTCCGAGTTGATGCCGTCGAACTTGCGCGCCTGCAATGCCGGGATCAGGCCGTCGAACGAATTTTCGACCCATACGCACTTCACTTTCAGCTTCGCGCAGACGGCATTGCCCACGTCGATATCGAAGCCGATCAGCTCGCCGCTCGGTGACTTCGATTCGAACGGCGCATATGACGCCTCGACGCCGAAGCGCATTTCCTTCATGTCGGCGGCGTGCGCGCCGAATGCCGCGCTGGCGGCGAGCGCCAGAACGGCGGCCTTGTGATTCAGCCCAAACAGATTGTTCAACTCGGTTTCCTCCAGTGATTTTTACGACTCGTCCGTGGCCTTCTTGCGACCATGCACGGAGCATCGCAGCGCAAAAATCGCGGCTCAAACGCGACGCGCCGCGATGATGCATCGCAACAGACGAGGGGGGCGGCGATTGTAGCGCGCGGCAGCGGGCATGCAGCCGCGGAACGTGGGGGATCAGGCAGGAAAAACTGGCAAGCGCGTGTCGCTCACGCGCAAGTCGAAGCGTCGCTCAAGCGAGCGAGGCAAGCGTGTCCGCGGTCGTATCGACGACGAGCAAGCCCGCGCGCAAACCCGGCTTCACCTTCGGATTCGGGAACACGATGCGCTCCTCGTCGTGCGTCACCTGATAGCGATATTCGCCGTCGCGCGCGAGTTCGGTGCCGCGTGCGAATGGCGTGAAATTCGGCACATCGCTCGCGACGTTCAGCACGAACTGGTCGCTCTGCTTGTCGATCTGGCCGACGACGGTGAAGACGCGTATCGGCCGTTCAGCATCGACGGCCACCTCTCCCGCGATCAACCGGCGCAACGCACGATCCGATGCGGCGAAGCGCGCGAGATCGTTCTGTCCGAACGGCCGCACCTTCCCGAGTTCCAACGTACACGACGACGCGCCCGCGCGCTCGGCGGTGAAATGCGTAAACGTGTTCGATTTCTCGCGATGCAGCAGCACCGCCTCCAGTTGCGCGTCGCGCAACCAGTCGAACATCGCGCGGGCGAGCGGCGCGCCCGTGTGCGGCAAGAGTGCGAACTGCTCGAACACCGATGCGCGGATCGCCGTGTGCATGTCGATGTGCCACTTCGGATGCGTGACATCGGCGAAGAACGCGAGCGCAGCCGCTTCGAGTTCGGCGGCGCGCGGCGCTTCGCGGCTCGACGGCAGCGCCAGGTGACGGCCGTTGAAAAGGCGGTTGAGGTCGTCGTCGAGATAGCGATCGGCGATCCGCATCGCCGCGATGTTGCCGAGGATCACGAGCACGCGCGCGGTCAGCTTCGCCGCGCCGCTCGCGATGTCCGAGACTAGCGTCGAGAGGATTTCGATCGGGGCGGTTTCGTCGCCGTGCACGCCTGCGGAGGCGATCACGCTATGCGTCGCGTCGTGTTGTGGTTCGAGGCAGAGGATGCCGTCGCCGAGCCACGTCCAGCGCACGCCAGAAGGCGCGACGCCTTCGCTCAATGCGGGACGCCTTCCGTCGAGCACGAACGTGAGGAAATCGGCGAGCATGGCGCCCTCAGCGCTGAAAGTCATAGATCGACCCGAGGCGGAGGATCGTCGTCAGTTCGTCGAGCGCCGTGCGCGACTGGTCGAGCAGTTGCGGGTCCGCGAGATCGGCGGGCGCGAGCTGGTCGCGATAGTGCGTATCGATCCACGCGTCGAGGTGCGCGAACAGCGTGTCGTTCATCCACACTCCCGGGTTCACGGCCGCGCGTTCGGCGTCGTTCAGCACGACGCGCAAACGCAAACACGCCGGGCCGCCGCCGTTCTTCATGCTCTCGCGCAAATCGAAGACAAGCACTTCGTCGATCGGCGTCGAGCGCGCGCCGAGCGAATCGAGATACTTCGCGACGCGCGCGTTCTCGCGGCATTCCTGCGGCACGACGAGTACCTGACGGCCATCGGCGCCGGTCAGCAGCTGGCTGTTGAACAGATACGACGAGACCGCATCCGCGACGCCCACCTCGTCTTCCGGCACTTCGATCGCGGTGAACTTCGCGCCCTGCGCGTCGAGCTTCATGCGTAGTTCGTCGTAGACCTTCGGCTGGTCGAGGAACGCGCGCTGATGGCAGAACAGCGTCTCACGATTGCCGACCGCGATCACGTCGTTGTGAAAGACGCCGGCATCGATCACGTCGGGAAGCTGCTGCGCGAAGACGGTCGAGCGTTCGCCTAAGCCGTGCAGGCGCGCGACCGCGCGGCTCGCTTCGAGCGTCTGTCGTGCCGGATAGCGCTGCGGCTGCGGACCCTGACCATATTCGCTACGGCCATACACGAAAAATTCGACGCCCCGCGCCCCGTACTCGCTGCAGAAACGCGTGTGGTTCGCGGCGCCTTCGTCACCGAGCGCCGGCGTGCCCGGCAACGCGTGATGAATGCGGAAGCGCGCTTCGTCGGCGAAGATCGCCGAGAGCGAGCGGCGCGTCTCGCCGTGCTCGATCGCGCGATGCAGCTTGCTCGCGAGATTGGCCGGCGTGAAGTGCACGCGCTCGTCCGACGTATCCGCCGAAGGACTCACGGTCGCCGCGTTGGCGGTCCACATCGCCGATGCCGAACTCGCCGCCGCGAGCAGTTCGGGCGCCTCGCGCGCGGCGCGTTCGATCACACTTGCGTCGCTGCCGGTGAAGCCCAGTTCTCGCAGCAACTTCAGCGATGGCCGTTCCAGCGGCGGCAGCACGCCCTGATGAAAACCGAGATCCGCGAGCTGCTTCATCTTGCGCAAGCCCTGCTTCGCCGCGGCCTTCGGATTCGCCACCGACTTCTCGTTGTTGCGCGACGCGACATTGCCGAACGACAGGCCCGCGTAGTTGTGCGTCGGGCCGACGAGCCCGTCGAAGTTCGCTTCGAATGCTTGCATCGTGAATCCTTGCCAGTCCGTGGTCTTCAGAATGTGAGGCCGGGCGAGACGCTCGCGGGCATCTGCAATTGCGCGCTTTCGACGGAAGCCATCGGATACGAGCAGTAGTCGGCTGCGTAGTATGCGCTCGGCCGCTGGTTCCCCGAGCGTCCGATGCCGCCGAACGGCGCCGCCGACGATGCGCCATTGGTCGGCCGGTTCCAGTTGACGATGCCCGCGCGGATCGTGCGCTGGAAGTGCGTCCAGGCGGCTTCGTCGTCGGCGAGGAGACCGGCGGAGAGGCCGTACGCGGTATCGTTCGCGCGCTCGATGGCTTCATCGAACGACTTGTAGCGTGTGACCTGCACCATCGGTCCGAAGTGCTCCTCGTCGGGGACGTCGCGCGCGTTCGTCACATCGAGGATCGCGGGCGAGACCAGGCCGAGACGCGCGTCGCGCTGTTTCATCTCAAGCACGGCCACCGCGCCTAGTTCGATCAGTTGCGCCTGCGCCGCGACGAGTTTCGCCGCCGCGCGCGCCGAGACCACCGCGCCCATGAACGGCTGCGGATCGGCATCGAATGCACCGTACTGGATGTTCGACGTCACTTCCGTGAAGCGCGCCATGAAGCGCTCGCCGAACGCATCGTCTGGAACGAAGAGGCGTCGCGCGCATGTGCAGCGCTGCCCCGCCGACAGGTACGCCGACTGGATCGTGTGATGCACGGCCGCATCGATGTCCTCGACCTGCGCGACGACCAGCGGATTGTTGCCGCCCATCTCCAGCGCGAGCACAATCTCCGGGCGTCCGCCGAATTGCTTGTGCAGCAGCGTGCCAGTGTCCGAGCTGCCGGTGAAGAAGAGACCGTCGATCTGCCGGTGATTCGCGAGCGCGACGCCCGTGTCCTTCTCGCCCTGCACGAGGTTCAGCACGCCGGCGGGCAGTCCGGCCTGCGTCCACAGGTCGACCGTTGCGGCGGCCACGCCCGGCGCCAGTTCCGACGGCTTGAACACGACCGCGTTGCCCGCTATCAGCGCGGGCACGATGTGGCCGTTCGGCAAGTGACCGGGAAAGTTGTACGGTCCGAACACGGCGACGACACCATGCGGACGATGCCGCAGCACCGCGACGCCATCCGCCATGGGCGCGCGCTTTTCGCCGGTGCGTTCGTTATACGACTGCACGGAGATCTCGACCTTCGCGGCCATCGTCGCCACTTCGGCGCGCGCTTCCCACAGCGGCTTGCCGGTCTCACGGCCGATCGCGTTCGCGAGCGCTTCCTTGTTGTCGTTGAGCAGCGTGGCGAACTTCCGCGCGATGCCGACGCGTTCGTCGAACGGCAGCGCCGACCACGCGACAAACGCATGGCGCGCGGCGGACACAGCGCGGTCGACGTCGGATGCATCGGCGCTCTTGCCTTCCCACACGCGTTCGTCGGTTGCGGGATTGCGCGAGGCGAACGACGCGCCACGGCCTTCGATCCACGCTCCATCGATGTAAAGCTGATTCGGGAGTTTCATGTGCTTTCTCAGTTTGTGTCAGGCGGCATTCTTCACGCGCGGTTGCGACGCGAGCACGCGCACCGTGTCGCCTTCTTTCACGCGCAGCGCGGCGGCTTCGTCGGCGGTAAGCAGGAACGTGCCGTCCTCCGGCGCACCCATCGTTGCGCCGACGCGGAAATCGTCGAGCGATGTATTCGATACGAGGCTGCGCGCCTCCGTTTCCTGAGCACGCTCGCCGATGCGTACCGCAACCAGCACGCTCTCGCGCACCGTGCGCAAGTCGGCGACGTGGCATTCGAGCACGGGACCCGCATCGAAGATATCGACGTGGTTCTCGTACCGCAGGCCCTCGGCTTCGAGCATCTTGCGCGCGGGCGCCGTGTCCTTGTGCGTCACGCCGACCACCTTCTGCGCTTCTTCAGGAAGCAGGTCGAGATACACCGGATAGCGCGGCATCAGCTCGGCGAGGAACGACTTCTTGCCGTGCGAGCTGAGATAGTCGGCTTCGTTGAAACCGATCTGGTAGAAGTGCGAGCCCACCGCGTTCCAGAACGGCGACTCGATGCGCTCGTCGAAATGGCCGCGCAATTCCGCGCACAACCGCTGCGGAAAGCGCTCGCGAAACTGCGCGATGAACATGAAACGCGAGCGCGACAGCAACCCGCCGACACCCGCCGTGCGATAACGCGGGCTGAGGAAGAGCGAACACACTTCGGCATAGCCCGTCAGGTCGTGCGAGATGTTGAGCAGTGACATTTTCGTCCACACGCCCAGGTCCTTGCTCGCATGCACGACCGTCGATACGCGATAGTTGTAGAACGGCTGTTCGAGCCCGACTTCTGTCTCGATGCCGCAGACGCCCGCGACATCGCCCGTCGCCGTGTCTTCCATCACGAAGAAGTAGCCTGCTTCGTAAGGCTCGGCGGTGCCCGCAAGCGTGCGGCGCGCGCGTTCGACGCGAGCCGCCAGCGCATCGCGATCGGGCTTGAAGGTGGTGAGTCCGGGACCGGTCTCGTGGGCGAGCGCGACGAGCGCATCGACGTCCCCGGGCTGCACGCAGCGCACGACGATCATTGCATTTCTCCCGAGGCCAGATGCAACGGCACGCAACGCACCGTATCCTTTTCGTTGACGCCGAGCGCCTCGCGCATCGGCGCGGTGAGCGTCGCGCCATCGGCACGCGTGGGCGGCAGCGTCGCGAGCGCGCAGCGAAACGAATGCGCACCGCCCGCCGCCACCAGATACTGCGTGCCCGACGGCGCCGCGCCTTCGTACACCGTGCGCATCTCGTTGGTCGTGACCGACGCGCTGCGTTCCACCGCGATGGTCAGCACCGGGCCGGCATCGAAGATATCGACGAAACGGTCCGGCTCGAAGCCTTCTTCCAGATGGATGTCGTAGGCGAGCAGCGCGCCTTCGGCCGGCTCGCCCAGCACGCGTTGTGCTTCAGCCGGCAGGAGCGGCACGTAGAGCGGATAGCTCGGCATCACCTCCGCGATGAACGTGCGGCTGCGCCCACCCGACTCCAGCTCGACCTGCTCGAAGTCGCGCCCGAAGAACTTCCGGCCGACCGCTTCCCAGAACGGCGAGACGCCCGCATCGTCGGTGACGCCGAGCATCAGCGAGAACACTTCGTTCGAGAAGCGCTTGCGGTTCGCCGCGATGTACAGCATGCGTGCCCGCGACAGCAGATGCGCCGCCGCGTCCTGGCTGGCTTCGTCGCGCAGGGCGGGATCGATGTAGAAGCCCGTCAGACGGCTCTTGCCCGTCAGTTCATGCGACATCGTGAGGGCGTGGATCTTGCGGTTCACCTTCAGTTCGCGCGACGCGTGGATCAGCGCGTCGTTGCGAAACGCGTAGAACGGCTCCGAATACCCCGCCGATGCCACGATGCTCGACGTGCCGTGCAGCGCGCCCGTCTCCGAGTCTTCGAGCACGAAGAGATAAAACTCCTCGCCCGGAAAATCGACTTCCGCGCGAAACGAATCTTCAGAGAGCGCGACGCGCGTTTCGAGTGCGCGCCGGTCGCGCGGCAGCGAGTGCAGCACGGGGTGCGCCGCGCGCGCCATCCGTTCGAGCGCGTCGAGATCGGAGAGTCTTGCCGGTCGGACGAATAGCATCATCGGTTCCAGTGTCTTGGGGTTGCTCTACTTGAATCAGCGCGCCGTTTCAGCGACGCCGACCACTTCGCCGATCGCCTTCTCGATACGTTCGAAGCCTTCGTCGAGATCAGCCATCGGCATGACGAGCGACGGCGCGAAGCGCAGCACGTTCGGCCCCGCGATCAACATGATCACGCCATTCGCGGCCGCCGCGTTCAGCACGTCCTTCGCGCGATCCTTGTAGGCATCGGTCAGTTCGGCGCCGATCAGCAGACCCTTGCCGCGGATTTCCTTGAAGATCGAGAAACGCTCGTTGATGCGCACGAGATGCGCCTTGATCGCCTCACTGCGCTCAGCGACGCCCGCGAGCAACTTCGGGTCGCTGATCAGTTCGACCACCTTCTCCGCGATCGATGCGCCCAGCGGATTGCCGCCGTAGGTCGTGCCGTGTACGCCGACCTTGAAGTGCGCGGCGATGTCGTTCGTCGTCAGCATCGCGCCGATCGGGAAGCCGTTGCCGAGCGCCTTCGCGGTGGTGAGGATGTCGGGCGTGACGCCGTACTGCATGTACGCGTAGAGCGAACCGGTGCGGCCGACGCCCGTCTGCACTTCATCGAAAATCAGCAGCGCGCCGTGCTGGTCGCACGCATCGCGCAAGCCTTGAAGGAACGCCGGATCGGCGGGCAGCACGCCGCCTTCGCCCTGGATCGGCTCGACGATCACCGCGCAGGTCTTCTCGCCGATCGCTTCACGCGCCTGCGCGAGATCGTTATACGGCAAGTGGCGGATGCCTTGCGGTTGCGGGCCGAAGCCTTCCGCATACTTCGGCTGGCCGCCGACGCTGACGGTAAAGAACGTGCGTCCGTGGAACGACTGCGTGAACGAGATGATCTCGATCTTCTCCGGACCGAACTTCTCGATCGCGTAACGGCGCGCTAGTTTCAGCGCGGCTTCGTTCGCTTCGGCGCCGGAGTTCGCGAAGAAGGCGCGATCGGCGAAAGTCAGGTCGGTCAGGCGTTTTGCGAGACGCAGCACCGGCGCGTTCGTGTAGCCGTTACCGATGTGCCAGAGCTTTTCGCCCTGCTCATGCAACACTTTCAGCAGTTCGGGATGCGCGTGGCCGAGCGCGGTGACGGCGATGCCGCCGGCGAAGTCGACGTAATCCTTGCCGTCGGTGTCCCAGATGCGGGAACCAAGGCCGCGATCGGGCACGAAATTCGCCGGGGCGAATACAGGGACCATCACTTCGTCGAAAGTGCCGCGCGTTACGTTGATGTCGGTCATGAGCTACTCCTTTGTCTGGTTCGTGCTGCTGCTGCGTTACTGTCGATATTAGGTAATGTCGCGGGTTTCGTCTTGCGCGTTCGCGACATGGTTTGTGGAGTATCGGCAGGTTTGCGCTGCGCGTTA
Source organism: Caballeronia terrestris (assembly GCF_001544515.1). Lineage (GTDB taxonomy): Bacteria > Pseudomonadota > Gammaproteobacteria > Burkholderiales > Burkholderiaceae > Caballeronia > Caballeronia terrestris. The sequence continues at coordinate 22,476 of NZ_FCOL02000032.1, read as the reverse complement.
CCAGCGTCAACGAGACTCCAGCAACGCCCCGCCGCGCGGCTCGTCACTTCCCTGACCGCGATGCTTCTCGATCCAGTTCCGGCGTTCTTCACGCGGCGTGACGCCGAACCGGTCGCGATACGCATTCGAAAAATGCGCCGCCGATGAGAATCCGCACGCGAGGCTGATCTGCACGACCGATTTGCTCGAGCGCTGCAATTGCGTGCGCGCCTTGGTCAAGCGCAAGTTGAGGTAATACTTCGATGGCATCGCGCCGAGATACTGTCGAAACAGGCGCTCCAGTTGCCGCCGCGAAATCCCGACAAGCCCCGCAATTTCATCGGTCGCGAGCGGGTCTTCGATATTCGCTTCCATCAACTGCAACGCGTCGTTCAGCCGCGGATGCCGCTCACCGGGCGCCGTCACGAACGGAATGCGCTGACGCTCCTCGCCTGCACGCAACACGCCGATCCCGAGCGAATCCGCAATGCGCTCCGACAGATCGCGGCCGTGCTCGCGGGCGATCATCGCGAGCATGAAATCGACGGTGGCCTGCCCGCCCGCGCACGTCGCGCGGTCGCGATCGATTTCGAAGATCTGCTGCGTGACGATCGAGCGCTCGAACTGCTCGGCGAACTGCTGGAACGTCTCCCAGTTCACTGCGACGCGATACGCGCTCAGTTGCCCCGCCATCGCGAGCCACCACACGCCGTGGTGAATGCCGCTGACGAGCGGCGTGCGGGTCGCGACGCGCGCGAGGCTCGCGAGAAAGAGCCGGTAGTCGGCGAATTGCTGATAGCGCTCCGAGACGACGATCAGCCAGTCGCACTGGATTGCGTCGCCGAAAGCGGCATCGGCAGGAAGCTGCGCGCCGCCCGCGAGCGGCACGGGACGGCCGTCCCAGGAGCAGACGGTCCAGTCGTAGAGCAGATGGCCGTCGATTTCGTTCGCGAGATGCAGGCTGTCGACGATCGGGCCGATGCCGCTCATAGAACACGGCGGCAACGCGACGATCGCAACTGTGATCGGCTTCGACGGGGCGCCTGGATTGACGCTCACCGGCTTATTTGAGGCTGCCGGAGAGGAACTGCTTGAGCCGCTCGCTTTTCGGCGAAGTGAGGACCTCGGCGGGCGCGCCTTCTTCCTCGGTGCGTCCCTGATGCAGGAACATCACGTGATTCGACACGTTGCGCGCGAAACCCATCTCGTGGGTCACGACGATCATCGTGCGCCCTTCTTCCGCGAGCTTCTGCATCACCTTCAGCACTTCGCCGACGAGTTCCGGATCGAGCGCGGAAGTAGGTTCGTCGAAGAGCATGACGTCGGGATGCATCGCGAGCGCGCGCGCAATCGCGACGCGCTGCTGCTGACCGCCCGACAAGTGCGACGGATACTGCTTCTCCATGCGCGGCGCGAGACCGACCTTCTCCAGATACGTGCGCGCGCGGTCCTCGGCTTCCTTCTTCGAGAGGCCGAGCACGTGCATCGGCGCTTCCATCACGTTCTCGATGGCCGTCATGTGCGACCACAAGTTGAAGTGCTGGAACACCATCGCGAGCTTGGTGCGCACGCGCTGAAGTTGCTTGTGATCCGCGACGTCGAGATTGCCCGCGCGGTCGGCCTTCGTACGCACGGGCTCGCCGTCGACGATGATCTGCCCCGCGTTGGGCCGCTCCAGAAAATTGATGCAGCGCAGGAACGTGCTCTTGCCCGATCCGCTCGCGCCGATGATGCTGATCACGTCGCCCGCTTTGGCGGCAAGCGAAACGCCCTTGAGCACTTCGTTGTCGCCGTAGCGCTTGTGGATGTCTGCTGCCACGAGTTTCGTCGCGGCGTCTTTGGCGGTTGGCTCCAACTCGTTCTCCCGGGTGATGACTGGTGAAAGCAATGTGATTCTAGCCGCAGATCAGCGGCGGCCGGCGTCCAGATAGCCGAGCCAGCGCTTCTCGGCGCGCCTGAACGCGGCGACCAGCGCGAACGATATCGCGAGATACATCAGCGCGGCGATCCCGAACGATTCGAACGATTGATACGTCGCCGAATTCGCGTCGCGCGCCACTTTCAGGATGTCGGGCACGGTCGCCGTGAACGCGACGGTCGTCGCGTGCAGCATCAGGATGACCTCGTTGCTGTAGAGAGGCAAGGCGCGGCGCAGCGCGGACGGCAGGATCACGCGGCGGTACATCGTGAAGGTGCCCATGCCGTAGGCGCGGGCCGCTTCGACTTCGCCGTGCGGAATCGCCCGGATCGCGCCGGCGAAGATCTCGGTCGTGTAGGCGCAGGTGTTGAGCGCGAACGCGAGGACCGCGCAGTTCATGCCGCTGCGGAAAAACGCTTCCAGCAGCGAATGCGTGCGCACGAATTCGAGGCTGTACATGCCGGTGTAGAGCAGCAGCAGCTGCACGTAGAGCGGCGTGCCGCGAAACACATACGTGTAGAGGCGCACCGGCGTCGAGAGCCAGCGGTTCTTCGACACCCGCGCGCATGCGAGCGGCACGGCCGCGGCGAAGCCGAGCGCGATCGATGCCACGAGCAGCCACAGCGTGATGACGAGGCCCGACGCGCGCATGCCGTCGGAGTAGAGAAACGGGCGCCAGTATTCGGCGAGGATCTGGATCATGGTCGGCGCTCCTGGCTCAGAGTTCGGCGTGCCGCACGCCGATCGAATAGCGGCGTTCGAGCAGCATCAGCACGACGTTCGATACCGTCGTGATCGCGAGGTAGGCGAGCGCGGCGACGAGGATGAAGAGGAACATGTTGAAGGTGCCCTTGCCCGCGTCCTGCGCGGCCTTGACGATATCGGCGAGACCGATGATCGACACGAGCGCCGTCGCCTTCACGAGCACCTGCCAGTTGTTGCCGATGCCCGGCAGCGCGAAACGCATCATCTGCGGGAACAGGATGCGGCCGAACACGCGCATGCCGCTCATGCCGTAGGCGCTGCCTGCTTCCAGTTGTCCGCGCGGCACAGCGAGGAACGCGCCGCGAAACGTGTCGGTGAAGTACGCGCCGTAGATGAAGCCGAGCGTGAGCACGCCCGCCGTGAAGGGATCGATGTCGAATTGTTCGAGGCCGAAGGCATCGGTGAGATTGTTGACCGCGATCTGGATGCTGTAGAAGAGCAGCAGCATCAGCACGAGATCCGGAACCGAGCGGATCAGCGTCGTGTAGGCGGTCGCGACGATGCGCAGCGGCGCATGCCGCGACAGTTTCGCCAACGCGCCGAGCAACCCGAGCACGACCGATACCGCGAGGGATAACACCGCGAGCGCGATAGTCTGTTTGGCGCCCGCCAGGAGCAACGGGCCGTAGCCGTATAGGAACACGTGCGTCTCCGTCTGATTTTCGAATCGGCATCGCCTGAAATCTTTGAAACTTCAGCGATCGGCGCCGATAGTCGCAAGCGAAAATCAATTGCTCAAATGCGACGGGACGGTTTTATTGCGGCGCAGCACGGCATGAAGGGAGTCGCGGGCGGGCGCAACGCTTTATCCGGCAAGGCGCGGTCCGCGAGGCAGTCATGAAAACCCGCAGACGCCGAGCGTACGGAATCCGCAGGTTTTAGGTCGCTTTTTCGATAGAACTCAATCGCCCTTCCCTGGCCCGGCGGCGCGCACGAGTTGCACGACGTGGCCGTTCGCCACCGCAATCTCGGGGCTGTCCTGCAACAGCGGGAGGTATTTTTCGGCGAAAGCGGGGTCGCGCGTCTTCGCGGAAAACATCGAGACTACCGCCGATGCCACTTCGATGCGTCCTTCAGCGGTCGCTTCCTTGTCATCGAGGACATCGTCGAGGGCGGCGATCACCGTGGAGAGCGGCGCAAGCCAGCGATATGCGCTGCCGTTGATCACGATCTGCAGGAACTCCCCCGGCGACACCGGCCCGAACTCGGCCTCGTGCTTCGCGCGCAGTTCGGTGAGCACGCTACGGTGCAGAGCGAGAAGCGGATGGCGCACGTCGTTGAGAAAGGTCGTGGCGGATTGGTCGTTCATGGCGGCGCTCGTGGAAGTGGGTCGGCGGCGTAAAGCGTACACGCGTTGCGTCCGGGGCGCTTCAACGCTCGCGCTTCAACCCTTGCGCGTCTTGCCCAGATACCGGATGAACTCGGCGGCCGTGAGCGGCGGCGAGAACAGCCACCCCTGGCCGAACTGCGCGCCCCGCGCGTGCAGATAAGCCGCCTGCTCCTCGCGCTCGATGCCCTCGGCGATCACCTGCACCTGCAGCGTCGCCGCCATCTCGATGATGTGCGACGCCACGCTGCTCGACGCCGCGTCCTGCCCGATCGTATCGACGAACGACTTGTCGATCTTCAGCGCATCGACGTGAAAGTTCTGCAGGTGCGAGAGACTCGAATAGCCGGTGCCGAAATCGTCGATGTAGACCGGGTGGCCCGCGTCGCGAAACGCGTTGATCACTTCCTTGGCCGCTTCGGCGTCGAGAAAGCCGCGCTCGGTCGCCTCGATGCGGATCTGCTCCGGCCGCACCTTCTGGCGCGCGACCGACGGCTTCAGCTTGTCGAGAAAGCGCGGTGTCGTGAGATCGGCGGCGCTCAGGTTGATCGACACGTAATACTCCGGGTAGCGCTTGAGAAAATCGCCGAGTTCGAGCAGCACGGTATCGAGCACCTGATCGGTGATCGCCTGGATCAGCCCGCGGTGTTCCGCTAGCGGAATGAAATGATCGGGCCGCACGATGCGGTTATGGTGCTTCCAGCGCACGAGCGCCTCGGCGCCGACGCAGCGGCGCGTCGCGAGATCGACGATCGGCTGGTACGCGACGATGAACTGGTGCCGCCGCACCGCGTCGCTCAGTTGCCCGCGCGGCGACATGTGACGCACGATGAAGAACGCCGCCCAGCCCGCGAGCGCAACGCCCGCCGCGACGCCACCGAGGATCCAGCCCCACGGCAGGCTGCGCAGACGCTCGGGCAGCGCCTCGCGCGGCGCGCTCACGACGACCGCGATCGGCATCGTCATCGAGCGGCGCACGACGTAGGGCGGGTCGCCATCGGCGGCGGGATCGGGCGGCTGGCGGTAGAGCGCGAGCATCGCGGTCGGATCGCTGCTCGGCGTCGTCGCAATGACGCGGCTCGCTTCCGTGTTGATCACGCCGAGGCTGCTCACTTTCATGACGCCCTTCCCGCCGACATACGCCGACGGGTCGGCCGCGACGTAGTACCCATCGCGACCGAACACGAGCGACTCGTCGCCGCCCGGCATGTGCAAAAGCCCGAACCACGCGATGACGCCATCGTGGCCGCGCCAGTCGGGCGGCGGGAGCGTGCGGCCGCCGAGCGCATCGAGCGCGACGGCGCCGAGCATCGACGAGCATTGCCAGCGGCCGCTGTGATCGAAGGCGCCGGCGTCGCGCACGGCGCGGTGTTCGAGCGCGATGCGGCGCAGTTCCTGCAGATAGCCGGCGGAGCACGGCTGGTCGGACACACGCGCGATCTCGCCGAGCGCGCTCGACAGATGGCGCGTCACGTCTTCGGCGCGCATGAGCGCGGCATCGGCGACGCGGTTGAGGCGCTCGGCTTCCTGATCGCGCATGGTGCGCTGGGCGAGCAGCAAGCCGAGTGCGGCCGGCCCGAGTGCCGCGGCCAGCACGATGACGGCGAGAAACACCGCCAGGCTCGAGCGTCGTAGTTTTTTCATTGCGTGTTATCGCCCTGCGCCGCGAAACGTTGCAATTCATCCCCGCGACGCAAATGCCATCCTGATCCCCGCCGCCTCGCGCCCGCTTAGGTATTGACTCCCGCCCGGCGGCCTTTCGGCGGAACGATTGAAGCCCAGTTCAAACGACTTAGTGTAGAGGCCCGTGCCCGCGCGACTCAATGGTTTCTTTTAGCGAAAATGCGTGCGTTTGGTGGGCTGCCGCACGGCCGGCGCACGCTTTTTTTAAGCGTCGGCCGGCGGCTTTGCGTCGTGCGAAAATCCGGAGGCTTTGAGCATGCCTTCCTGTCCCACGATTCAGGATTCGATCGATGAACACACGCATTGCATTTGAGACGCGCGAGCCGTCGATTCGCGACGCGACGCCGGCCGATTTCGACACGATCGCGCGTATCTATGCGCACTATGTAGAAAACGCGCTCGCGACCTTCGAGGAAATCGCGCCCGGCGCCGATGAAATGCGCTCGCGCCATGCGGCGGTCGTCGCGGCGCAATTGCCGTATCTCGTTGCCGAAGTCGATGGCGCGGTCGCCGGATATGCTTACGCGACGGCTTATCGGGCGCGCTCGGCGTATCGGCACACGATCGAAGACTCGGTCTATATCGCCGATGGCATGCATGGGCGCGGCATCGGGCTCGCGCTTTTGACGGCGCTCGTCGAGCGGTGCGAAGCCGGGCCTTGGCGGCAGTTGATCGCGGTGATCGGCAACAGCGGAAACGCGGGGTCGATCGCGTTGCATGCGCGGTTGGGGTTCGAGCATGTCGGCGTGCTGCGCAAGGTCGGGTTCAAGCATGGGAAATGGGTCGATACGGTGTTGATGCAGCGGGGGTTGGGCGATGCCGGTGAGGGTTGAGGGCGTGGTTGGGTTTGCCGGTAACATGGCGGATTGAGCGGCCTCGGCTCCATCTGTGTTCTAGCGACGTGTGCTGACCTGCTGGGCGCGAACTGCCTGGTTGGCCGGCGCGAGCGCCAGGCGATCCAACTTCGCTGAGCTTGCTGGTTTCGTTGAGCTTGCCAGTTCCGCTGAGCTTGCCGGTTCCGCTGTGTTTGCGGTTTCCGCTGAGTTTGCCGTTTCCGTTGAACTTGCCGTTTCCGTTGAACTTGCCGTTTCCGTTGAACTTGCCGTTTTCGTTGAACTTGCCGTTTTCGCTGAACTTGCCGTTTTCGCGGAGCTTGCCGTTTCCGCTGAGTTTGCCGTTTTCGTTGAACTTGCCGTTTTCGTTGAACTTGCCGTTTTCGTTGAACTTGCCGTTTCCGCTGAGTTTGCCGTTTTCGCTGATCTTGCTGGTTTTGCCGATCGACAGATACTGCTGCCCGGCCAAGCCTGCAAACCCGCCGCCGTGCCACGCCGCCCTTTAATCGCACCCCCAACGCTCCACCCGCCTTGTCGACTTACACGCTAGCCGCCCCCGTCACTGCCGAGATCGACATCCGCAAAAGCCGGTTCATCGCGCTCGCGATTCCCGTCGCGGACCGCGACGCCGCCATGCGCGAACTCGACGCCCTGCGCGCCGCCCACCCGAGCGCCACACACGTCTGCTGGGCGCTGCTCGCGGGCGGCCAGTCGGGCATGTCCGACGACGGCGAGCCCTCCGGCACCGCCGGCCGGCCGATACTGGAAGTGCTGCGCCATCACGAAGTTGATGGCGTGCTGGCGGCCGTCGTGCGCTACTACGGCGGCATCAAGCTCGGCGCGGGCGGCCTCGTGCGCGCCTACACCGACGCAATCGCCACCGCGATGCAGTTCGCCGAACGCATCGAGCGAATCGAGCGCGGCGTGCTGAAAATCGAAATCGATTACGCCGACGAAGCTCGCGTGCGCCGCTGGATCGAGCAGCAGGGGTGCGAGCTCGTCGAACACGCCTACGACATGACGGTGCGCCTCGTCATCGGCATGCCGCTCGCGTCGCGCGAAGCGGCCGCCGTCGAGTTGCGCGACCTGACGCACGGCCGCGCGACAATGACGCTCGACGACTGACGCGTACATGACGTCGCGCCGCTTCACGCTTCGCCTGGAACCGCTCGGACGCACGATCGACGTCGACGAAGACGCGTCGCTGATGGAGGCCGCCGCGCGCGCCGGTGTCCGCCTCCCCGCTTCATGCCGCAACGGCACCTGCCGCGCGTGCATGTGCCGGCTGGTCGAGGGCGAGGTGCGCTACCGGATCGAATGGCCAGGCCTCACCGCGGAGGAAAAGCGCGACGGCTGGGTGTTGCCGTGCGTAGCGCTCCCCGCATCCGACGTAACACTCGACCAGCCCGCTGCGAACAACGAAACGCCGACCCCACGACGCCTTCCGTCACGTGGCTTCTGACGCGGGTAATTCAGGATTTTTCGTCTCCATTCAACGACATACGATGTCAATCCTGAGCCGTACCGAGCGTCCTGCGTCCGATGACGGTTCAGTTCGGCTCTCAAAAAGTGTACAATTGCGCTTTGTCCTATTTTCTGGCAGGGCCAGATCAACCGAGAACTCAATGACTAAAGTACTGTTGAAAGAGAACGAGCCTTTCGACGTCGCGATGCGCCGTTTTCGCCGTACCGTCGAACGCACGGGCCTGATTCAGGAACTCAAATCGCGCATGGCTTATGAAAAGCCGACCACCGAGCGCAAGCGCAAGAAAGCTGCTGCTGTCGCTCGCCTGCGCAAGCAGATCCGTCGCGCCCAGTTGCCGAAGAAGTTTTATTGATGCAAGGCGCCTGATCGCCGTCCTGGATCGAGGCCAAGCAAGCAGCAAACGGTGGTTTTGAGGTTCTCTTCCCGCTGATTTGCCGTGCGCCGCCCTCTCCGGTACATCGAGCGATTCGCGCCAAAAGTCCATGCCCGGCCTGCCGTCGTAATCTGACGCCCGCCGCGGTGGATCAAGAATGCAAAAAGCCTGCGTGACCCAAGTGTCATGCAGGCTTTTCGTGTTTGTGGCGCCGTGAGTTTCTGGAACAGGCGTGACGCGCGTCGACGGAGCGCGCGCAGCAAAGCAAAAAGCCCGACTCGATGAGCCGGGCTTTTTGCTTTGAATCTTGGTTGCGGGGGTAGGATTTGAACCTACGACCTTCGGGTTATGAGCCCGACGAGCTGCCAGACTGCTCCACCCCGCGTCTGAAGAATTAAATTATAGCTGAAATGCGACGCCGGGCGCAAATGAAACTTCACACCCACCCGAACAACGCGATCAGGACGCTGACACCGGCTTGCCGGGCGCGAAGCGTTCATCGTCGTCGCGGGCGGCATCGACGCAACGTTGATGTTCGCGCGACAGCTTGTCCAACAGCGGCAGCAACACCACGGCGAAGAACGCCCCGCCCGCCGCGAGCCAGCCGAGACCGAAGAGAGCTGCGTGTACATCGGCAGGGATCGCAGCGGGTCGAGCTTGCCGGCCGGCACGCGCGCGAGATTCGCGACGACGCTCCCCGGGCACTGCGACACGCCCGTCGCGACGAAATACGCGCCCATCATGAAGCCGCTCATGCGCGCGGGCACGTAGCGCGCGATCATCGCGAGGCCGAGACCCGAGACAAGGAGCTCGCCGAGCGAATACAGCCCGTAGCCGCCGACCATGAACCACGACGACACGCGCCCTTCCACCGCTTAGCGCCCGCTCAGGCCGAACACGAAGAAACCGATCGCGACGACGAGAAAGCCGAGCGCGTGCTTCGCGGCGATCGGAATGTCGCGTCCGCGTTGCGCGAAGCGCGTGTGGGCGAACGCGAGCAGCGGGCTCATCACCATGATCCAGATCGGATTGAGTGCCTGGAATTGCGCGGCGCTCCACGTGAACAGATGCACGCCGAACAGCGAAAACGACGGATCGACGTTGCGCAGCGCGAACAGCGTCAGCTATGTCGACATCTGCTGGTGAAACACGAAGAACAGGAGCACGAGCGCGCCGATCGTCATCGTGCGGCGCGCGCCGAGGATTTTGTCGCCGATCCAGCCGCCGATCGACGGCGATGCGTACGCCAGCGCCGTGAACGCGCCCCGCGTGAGGTTGGCGTGTTCATCCGTGAAACCGACCTTGTCGATCATGAACAGCACGAGCAGCGCCGCCATGCCGTAATAACCGAAACGCTCCCACATCTCGATCAGGAAAACCATCTTGAATGAGCGCGTCTGCGACGGGCCGGACGAGTAATGGGTCATCTATTGAATCTCTTGAAAATGAGCGGTGCCGAAAGCGGATTGGGCACGTTGAAACGCGAAATCGCATGTTGATTGCCGCAGATATTCGTCGCGCGCGAAAGGAGCGATTATCTCAACAGTAGGCCGAACGACGACCGCGCGCCCCCGCGCAAAACACAATTTTCGACTATTGCGTTACGGGTTGTAAGGCTTTCGAGTGACGAGACCGCGATGGCGCAGCCTGGAGGGATTTGAATTTCATTGGCGTTCAGATCGTGGCGCCCGATACCGGCAGCGGACGCGCAGCATTGACTTTCAGGAAACAGACAGAGGATCGCTCCACGCTGTCGATTACATTCAGTAAATCGCAGGGTTAATGCGATTTACCGAAAGCGGCATTTTGTTTTGAATATAGACAGGCTCACTCGGGGAATGCCTCTATGCGGTCAGATATTCGCTTACCCGATAACCAATGATTATAAGCAAATGAATCGGATTAACTCGCCGGACGCCGCACGAATGCCAGCATTACGCCGAAACCGATCATCAACGCGCCGCTCACGCGATTGAACCATTTGAATCCGCGCGCGCCGTTCGTCACCGAGCCGAGTCGTGCGCCGAGCGCCGCGTAAATCGCGATCGCGACCAGTTCGAGCAGCAAAAACGTCGCGCCGAGCACGGCGAAACTCATCGCATAGGCCGAGCGGTCGACGAATTGCGGGAAAAACGCCGTGAACACGAGAATCGCCTTCGGATTGCCCGCCGCGACCCAGAATTCCTGCTTCGCCAGCCTGCCGAGTTTGCCCGGCGCGCCATCGCTCTTCGCGTCCGCGCTATTCGAGGCGACGAGCGCCGGCCCCGAGCGGATCAGCTTTACGCCGATCCACACGAGATACGCCGCGCCTGCGAACTTGATCACGGTAAAAAGCGTCTGCGAGGCGAGCAGCAACGCGCCGAGCCCGAGCCCCGCGATCGCGATCATGATGGCAAACGCGACGAGCCGTCCGAACGACGCGAGCACCGACATGCGCACGCCGTCGCGCGCGCCGTTCGACAGCGACAGCACGTTGTTCGGCCCAAACGCCATATTGATCGCGAAGCACGCGGGCACGAAGAGCGAAAAGGTCTGCAGCGACATGGCGTCACCTTCATCCGTGACAAAAACAGACCATAACGCTAGCAGATTCGCGCCCTTCCGTGCCCCAAAAAGCAGCGTTAGAACCGATGCCGGATGCCCGTCGCGATCATCAACTGATTGCGGCCGCTCGACGGATCGTTGGTATTGATCACCGCCGGCGCGCCCGACGACGCCCGCTGATAAATCGATTCGAGATAGATGTCGGTGCGCTTCGAGAGCAGGTAGTCGGCCTGCACGGCGCCCTGGTGCCAGTGCGCGCCGTTGCCGTTGGTGTAGACGTACATGCCCGCGAGCTGGATCGACGGCGTCAACTGGAACACGCCGTTGATTTCGTAGTTGTTCAGCGCGATCGACGAGGCCGTTTCGCCCGTGTCGGCATTGGTCACGCCCGAATTGATCGAGCGCGAGAAGGCGCCGGCCAGAGTGAATTCGCCGATCACGTAGCTCATACCGACGCCGAACGTGTTCTGCCGCTCTACGTTCGCCGCGAAGACGGTGTTGTCGGCACCGGGCAGGGTGAGCGAATCGTAAGCGCCTGTCGTCGTGTTGCCGCGGCCGTTGTTGTGCAGATACGCGGCGCCGGCGGTGAACGGGCCGATCGCGTAGTTCGCGCCGACGCTGTACGCGCGGTTGTTCGCAAACTGCCCCGCCGCGTTCGAGAATGCGTACAGGCCGCCGAAGCTGAAGCCGCCGTAGTTTTCGCTCGTGTACTTCACCGAGTTGGCGGCGAGGAACGAGTTGTTGGCGTTGTCGTTGTCGAGGACGTGCGCGAACGCCGTGCCGCCGGTGCCGCCCGTCAGCGTGAAGGGCGCGAAGTAATCGTGGATCGAATCGTATTGATGGCCGAACGTCAGCGTGCCGAGCGTCTCCGTACCGAGGCCGACGTAGTACGGGTGATCGTTGAAGCCCTCGCCCGTCGCGACCGAATAGCCGCGCTCCAGGCGGAAGATCGCCTTCGCGCCGCCGCCGAGGTCTTCGGAACCCTGCAAGCCCCAGTAGCTGCCATCGATGACGCCGGAGGTCAGCCGATACTGCGAATGGTCCCCGACGTTGTTGACATAGGCGAGACCGGCGTCGAGTTCGCCGTACAGCGTGACCGAGCTTTGCGCGTTTGCCGCTCCGCCGGCGAGTGCGAGCGATGTCGCGAAGATGAAGTGCCGATGGCGGGCGTTCGTGCTGATTGGCATTGCCGTTCCTCCAGTTCGTTGTACGCGATCCATGGGACTAGCTGCCCGAATGATAGTCATTTTCATTTGCGAAATGAATGATTCCTTACGCCCGTCGGTTAAATCCAACGTTTTCCATACAATTAGATTACATAGAGAACGATCGTTTGCGGAATATTGCGACTCAAATGTTCAGTACGCATCAAATAGCTCAGAACAATTTCCTACAAAATAACCAGCGACTGTGCATTTCACTTTACGCTGACATTTCCAATAATCAGGTGATTCGCTCCCGCTCGTCATGTAGGTAAAAAAAGCCATGAAAAACGATTCCGTCTCGCTCGACCTGCCCCACGATTCCCGCAAGATCCCCTGCCCGGCCGTCGTCCCGCTCTCGTCAATCCTTCCCGAAGAACCGCTGCTGATGATGGGCGCCGGCCCCGTTCCGATCCCCGATGCCGTCGCGAAGGCAAACGGCGTCGTCATCAATCACCTGGGCTCGACGATGGCGACCGTCATCGGGCAGGTGAAGTCGATGTCGCGCTACGTGTTCCAGACGCAGTCGAAATGGGTCATGGGCGTGGCGGGCCCGGGCTCGGCGGCGATGGAAATGGCGGTCACGAACCTCGCGTGGCAAGGCACCCGAGTGCTGTGCGTGTGCAACGGCTTCTTCAGCGAGCGCATGGCGGAGATGGCGCGGCGCGTAGGCGCAAACGTCGAAATGCTGAAGATCGAGAGCGGCCGCGCCGCCAATGCCGACGAAGTCGCAGCGGCGATCGCGCGCTTTCGGCCGGAGATCGTCACGATTGTGCAGGGCGAGACGTCGAATACGGTGTGGAACCGCAATCTAGCGCCTATTGCGGCGTTGGCGCGTGAAGCAGGCGCGCTGGTCGTCGTCGATGCGGTCTGCACGCTCAGCACGATGCCGCTGCCGATGGACGAATGGGGCATCGACGCGGTGATTACTGGCGGCCAGAAAGGGTTGTCGTCGATTCCGGGCGTTTCGCTGCTCGCCTTCTCCGACGCCGCCTGGCAGCGCATCAAGTCCCGTCCCGCGCCGCCCGTGCACTGGTGTCTCGACGCATCGCTCGCGGAGAATTTCTGGCACAACGCGTCGTATCACTACACGGCGCCGGTTTCGGGCGTGCTCGCGCTGCACGAGGCGCTGCGACTCGTCTGCGCGGAGACGCTGGAGCGGCGTTTCGCGCGTCACCTGAAGTGCTCGAACGCGCTGCAGGCCGGTATCGAGGCGATGTCGCTGAAGCTTTACGTGGCGCGTGAGAGCCGGCTGAACTCGGTCGTCGGAATCGAATTGCCGAACGGTCTCTCCGGCGCCGATGTCTGCGCGCATATCTCGCGGCATCATCATGTGGAGATCGCGGGGTCGTTCGGCGCGCCGATCGTGCGGATCGGGCAGATGGGCGAGCAATGCCGCGAGCATCACCTCTTTCGCACGGTCCACGCGCTCGGGCGCACGATGCTGTGTCTCGGCGTCGCGGTCGATCTGCCGGCGGGCGTCGCGGCGCTCGAGCGGTCGCTTGCGGCAGCGTGAATCGAACGACATGAATATCTCAACCACCAAAGCGATCGTCACCGGCCACACACGCGGGCTCGGCGAGGCGATCGCAGAAACACTCTTGACGCGCGGCATCGGCGTGCTTGCGATCGCGCGCACGAAAAACGCTGCTCTCGCCAAGCGTCATCGGTCCAAGCTCGAAGAAGTGGAACTCGATCTCTCCGATCTGGCGCGCGTCGAAAGCTGGCTCGCCGGCGACGCGTTGCAGCGCTTCGTCGCGGGCGCGCAAACGGCTTTGCTCATCAACAACGCGGGGATGCTGCAGCCGGTCGGCACGCTCGAGCAGCAGGACGCCGGTGCAATCGCGCGCGCGGTGAGCCTGAACGTCGCGACGCCGCTCATGCTTGCAAGCGCCTTCGCCGTCGCGAGCGCCGATGCGCAGGATCGCCGCATCGTGCATGTGTCGAGCGGCGCGGCGCGCAACGCGTACCCAGGCTGGAGCATCTACTGCGCGACAAAGGCCGCGCTCGACCACCACGCGCGCGCCGTCGCGCTCGACGGCAACCGCGCGCTCTCGATTGCGAGCGTCGCGCCGGGTGTCGTCGATACGGACATGCAAGGGGAAATTCGCTCGACCGGGCTCGAACGCTTCCCGTTGCGCGAAAAATTCGATGCGCTCAAGCGCGAGGGCTTGCTCGCGACGCCCGTGCAGGCGGCGAAAAAGCTGGTGGATTACGCGCTGAGCGAGACGTTCGGTTCGGCGCCCGTGATGGATGTGCGCGAGCTTCTCTGACGCGACAGCGCATCCGCGCTCACGTTCTTTGCACGCGGAATCCAGTGCAAACGAACGTCACCGATGGCGTCGATCAGTCGCCGCGCTTGCGCCGCGTGCGACGCGAGCGCGAGCGCGCCGGGGCTCTTCTGCACGTCGTCGATGACGACCCGGCTGTCGCCGTAGATTACGAGCGTCTCCACTTTGCGAAGCAGCGCCGCTTCGAGCACGGAAATCAGCGCGAGATATTCGGCCTTGCTGCTGTCGCCCTGCCCCGCCGCCGCGCTGATTTCGAGCACGTCGCCGTGCGGACTCTTCAGCAACGCGCCGATGCCAATTCGCCCCGGATTCGGGAGCGCAGAGCCGTCGAACCAGGCGAGCCACGCGCCGGGCGGATGGTCATGGTTGTGCTTCGGCCTGAGCGCCCGCGCGGGCCGCTTCCCGCACGCCTTCGACGCTTCGTGCGCCTTCGCCCTCGCCAGCCGCCGCGCGTGGACCAACTCGCCGAGCGACTGCGCGCCGGCGGCCTTTTCGAGCGTTTTCACGAGCGCGTCGTGCGCGGAAATCGATGCGCCCTTCGACAGACGGCGGCTCAACGTCCGCTCCTTCTTGTACGCGATGGACAGCAATTCCTCGAAATCGAAATCGAACATAAAGACGCGCCGGATGGACTAACGGCGAGCTTAGCAAAAAACCCGGCGGCGTCCGGTAAGCGCCCGGCGTGGGTCACGCCTGCGTTCGTGGGCGCTTGCAGTGCTGCGGTCGTGGCGTACGGCGGGCATGAGGAAACGCCGACGGTCGGCGCAACCCCGTCGCCCGTCGAGTCCGGCGTCCGCGACGCGGCGAAAAGCGGCATCGCAAGCATTGCGATTTGTGCGCGAACCACCGCGACGCGCGATTGCGGCAAGTACGAGGTCAGGCCGGGCCGGGCGTCGGCGGAATCTGGCGCGGCAAGCGGCCCGCCGCGATCCGATGCGGCGGCGACACGCACACGCGCTCAGATGAGGCATGACCCGGTCCGCTCGAAGCAAAAATAGCGCGTCGCGGCGGTATCGACGGGACGGTGCGCCGTCATCACCGCGATGCCACCGTGCTCCACATGCTCCTCGATGCACGCCGCGATGAGCCGCGCCGATTCGGGATCGAGCGCGGCGGCGGGCTCGTCGAGCAGCCACAACGGCTTGGGTTCGAGCAGCAAACGCGCGATCGCGATGCGCCGCTGCTGCCCTTGCGACAGCGCGCCCGCGAGCCGGTTGGCGCAGGCGGCGAGCCCGAGACGTCCGAGCACGCGGTAGGCGGTATGCGCATCGGCCGTATCGCACGCGACGGCAGCGCCCAGGCGCGCCGCGAAGCGCAGGTTATCGACGACGGTGAGATCACGGCTCAAAGCGTTCGCATGGCCGACATACGCGAGCGAGTGGCGCCATTCCCACGCGCGTTTTCGCGTATCGCCGCCGTGCCAGCGAATCGTCCCGGCCGCGGGACGCAGCAGGCCCGCGAGCACGCGCAGGAGCGTGGTCTTGCCGCTGCCGTTCGGGCCTTGTATCTGGAGGACCTGGCCCGAATCGGCGTGGAAACTGACGTCGCTGAAAACCGTTTCGCCGCCGCGCGAGAACGCCAGGTCGGATACGGCGAGCATCGATGCCGCGTCGCACTCGGGTTCTTGCATCGTCGTTCCTTTTGGCGGGGGTTTTATCGCGCGGGGTTTTACGTGACGTGTGTTTGCGCGGCCGGAAATCATTGGGCGGACCGGCTCGATTTTCCAATCGCATCCGGTTAAATGATTTGTGAATACTCAGGAATACCGTCAGCGCTTGGAAAGAATCGTCGCGAACGACGTACACAGGCGCGCGGGCAGAATACAAGCATAAATTCAATGGATTTATTGTTGTCGCGCTAAAGCAATTCGTCAAGAATTTGTTTGTCGATGAATCTCATCATCGGATTTATCGATGTGAATCCGGCATTTCCATTGTCGAAATTATCCCGGTCGACTTTCTTGATTATCGTGAATAAGAAATCGGTTCATTTCCGAATGCGAGACGGCCGTTCGAATCAATACGCTTATTGTCGCGAGCCGTCGTGGAACGGCCGTTGCTCGATCGGGATCATGCGGACAGCGCGTCCGTCATCTCATCGAGGAGCACATCATGAACATCCCGGCATCCCCCGCTTCGGGCGAAGCGAACATCGTCGGCAAGGGCGCAGCAACAGCCGATGGCCCCGGCCCCGACGTCATGGCGGCGAGCACGATCGACGGCAACACCGTGCTCAGCAGCGACGGCGACGACGTCGGATCGATCAAGGAAATCATGCTGGATGTGCGGCGCGGGCGCGTCGCGTATGCGGTGCTGTCGAGCGGCGGCTTTCTCGGCATCGGCGACAAGCTGCTTGCGATCCCGTGGAGCGCCCTTACGCTCGATACCGACCACAAGTGTTTCCGGCTGGCGGCGACTTCCGATCAGGTGCGCAATTCGCCGGGATTCGACAAGAACGCGTGGCCGTCGATGGTCGACAAGCAGTGGGCGAGCTCCGTGCATCAGCACTACGGACGCGAGCCGTACTGGACCGATGACGTAAGCAAAACCGGCGCGGTACCGCCGGAAGGCATCGACGCGCCGGAAGCCGGCGGCGTGAAGCTGTGAAGCGTGAAAACCCGGCGGCGGATTACTTGCCGGTATTCGCGTGGCCGAATTGAAGGTCGGCGAAATCCGTGTCGCCCATGAGCGCGGTCAGCACGTCGTTCGCAAAATCTTCCACCGCGACGTGCCATTCTATCGAGCCGACCGGAAAATCGTTGGGGCTCGCCTTGCCTTGCGCCCTTCGAATAGCGCCGACGCTCAAACTCAATGCCCGGGCGCGCTGAAAATGCGGATCGTCGGACTCGAAGAGGGGATCGTTGTCTTTTTCCATAAATGCTATTTCGGCACGGCCCCGCGAAACTTTAGCAGGGCACGCAAAAAAATTTTGAAGCCGGAAGTATACGGGATGCGTGTGCGGCTCGCTTTTTATTGCCGCACGCGCGTTCGCTATTACGGAAGCAATGCACATGCGCGACTATCAAAATCTCGCGGGAAATTCCGGCATTCAGGCGTATGAAATCCAGCGCAATGCAATTGTCATTCGCTTCAATGGCGGCGCCACCTATCTCTATGACTACGACTCGCCGGGACCCATTCACGTCGATGAAATGAAACGGCTCGCGCTTGCCGGGCGCGGATTGAGCACGTATATCGCCCGCTTCGGCGGCGAGTACGCGCGCAGGCTGGAATAGCGGCGTGCGTGGATACAAGGTCGCGCGGCTTATGCCAATCGGAATCGTCTCCAATCCCCGATAAATAGGAATTATCGCGTGTCGCTTGCCCCGTGCCTCGTCCGAGAATCTTAGCGTGGCCAGGCTAACGAACCGTTCATGCCGTCACGACGCTTGAGAGGCACCGGGGTGAGACATACCGTGGTGTAAGCAATCAATCTGTTCATCAAACAGGAAGAACAAAAAATGTCCAGCATGAATGCCAGCTCGGCAATCACGAGCATTACGTCCGTCGGGGGCGCCCTTCTCTCCGGCTCGAATTCCAATAGTGCCAATCCCTACGTCACCGGTACCGGCGTGCCGGGGCAACTTCTGGAACTGTATGACGGGGCGCGCCGCATCGGTGCCGTCTCGGTCGATTCAACCGGCTTTTGGTCGATCAAGGTCGCCGCGGCGCTCAAGGCGGGCACTCACAGGCTCGTCGCCACCTGTTCCGATTCGGACGGCAACCACGGCCTTGCGTCGACACCGTTCAGCAGCGTCGTTCCGTTGAACCTCACCTCGGCCACTGCTGCGCATCCGCCAATCCTTTATGGCGCGACGGACAACTTCGGACCGGTGAAAGGTGAAATTATCGCAGGCGCCTTTACTGACGACCTCCAGCCCGCGATCCACGGCTACGGCCGGGTCGGCGACACGATCCACGTGTACGAGGACAAGATCCTGATCGGATCGGCCGTCGTCGGGCCCGACAGCATGTGGTCGGTCAAGCCCGCAACGCAACTCGAACCGGGAGCCCACGTGTTCAGGGCCACGGCCACGGGCGGCGGCCAGAGCGCCAGCGCGATGTCCAACGGCATCGAGTTTTCCATCGTGATGTCCGCGCCGCCCTCGATCGACAACGTCGAAGACGGTTTCGGCGTGGTGACGGGCGCCATCGCTGCCAACGGCCTGACCGACGACATCAAGCCGACGCTGAGCGGCCACGGCCGGCCCGGCGACCTCCTGATGATCCGCGACCACGGTGCGACCATCGGCTCGACCCTGGTCAACCAGAGCGGCACCTGGACCACGCCTGCCGTGTCGCTCGCGGGCGGCGCGCACGACTTCACGGCCGTGGCGCCCGCCGTCGCCAGCCAGCCGCCGCAGGAGTCCAGGCATTTCGCGCTCACCGTCGTCGATCCGCTCGCGCATCCCGTGATCACGAGCGCCCTCGACACCACCACCGGCGCGGTGCAATCGAACATGGGCCATACGAGCAACTGGTACTTCAAGATCCAGGGCACCGGCACGCCCGGCGACGTGCTCGCCCTCTACGACAACGCCGGCCATCGCCCGGACCCGGGCCGCCCGGGCGCGGGCGCCGTGGCGTCCGTAGTCGTCGATGCCGATGGAACGTGGAGCTATACCACCAAGAGCCTCGCCTCGGGCGAGAACAGGTGGGCTGCTCAGAGCTTGACCTCCGGCGCGGCGTCCGCGGACTTCGTGCTCATCAGGGAGTGGCCGGCCGCTCAGGCGCCGCAAATCGCAAATGTCTACGACAACGCCGGCGAAGTGACGGGCGTCGTCTCGCCGGGCGGCAGAACGGATGACGCCGCGCCTGTTTTGAACGGCATCGGCCACGCGGGCGACATCGTAACCATCCGCGACAACGCGAAGGTCCTCGGCTCGGTCACGGTCGACGCGGGCGGACACTGGCGCTTCAAGGTGACCGCCCCGCTCGGCGAGGGTGCACACGATTTCTCGGCAACCGCGTCGGGCGACATGCTGTCGGCGAGCGCCACTTCGAACCATTACGCGATCACCATCGCGCCGACTCCTGTGCGCACACCGCCGGTCATCACGTGGGTCGTCGACGGAACGGACCACACCAACATCGCGCCGAACGGCAACACCCACGATCCGCTCCCTTCGATCACGGGCACGGGGCAGTATGGCGACGTCATCACCGTCTACGAAAGCGACAAGGTCATCGGCTCGGCGGTTGTCCGGGACGCAAAAGGCAAATGGTCCATCACGCCGTCGGTATCGCTCGATCAGGGCAAGCATGAGTTCACGGCCATTGCTTCGGGCAACGGACAGGGCCCGAGCGCGCCGTCGGACGTTTACCTGATCTCCATCCTGGCGCCCGAACCGGTGTCGAACGCCCAGACGCCGGTCATTACCGGCGTGCATGACGACTTCGGGCCGGTGCAGGGCAATGTCGGCGCTGGCAGGACGACCGACGACACCACACCGACCATCGAAGGCATCGGCCATGCCCGCGATTCGATCAACATCTACGACGGCGAGAATTTTCTCGGCTGGACGAAAGCCGACCAGTACGGCTTTTGGTCCTTCACGCCAAAGAAACCGCTTGGCTCCGGCCTGCATGAATTCACCGCGGTCGCAGTCGACAACGCGACGTGGGACTACAGCGCGATGTCGGGACCATACGCGATCAGGATCGTCCCGCCGCTCACCGCCGCCACGCCCGCCATTACGCACGTGATCGACAACGCCGGTTCGATCGCGGGCAACGTCGCAACCGGCGGCGTGACGGACGAGACGCGGCCGATGCTGATCGGCAGCGGCCACGCGGGCGACATCGTCACCGTATCGGACAACGGCGCGCCGATCGGCTCGACGCTCGTAAGCGCAAACGGCATCTGGACGTTCGCGCCCACGGGAGCGCTTGCAGACGGCAGGCACGTGTTCGACGTGGTTGCGTCGGGCACCGGGCAAGTCGCGAGCCCGGCGTCGGAACACTATGTGATTGTGATCGATTCGAAGGCTCCGCCGGCTCCAACTATCGACCACGTCTTGGACGACGTCGGCGCGGTCCAGGGGAGCGTCCCGGAAGGCGGCACGACCGACGACGCCACGCCAACACTTCACGGCGCGGGCCGGGCGGGCGACGTCGTCACGGTGCGCGACAGCCACGGCGGAACGATCGGATCGGCCGTCGTGGGCAGCGACGGACAGTGGAGCGTGACGCCGGCCAAACCGCTCGCGGACGGCGCGCATGAATTCTTCGCGCAGGCGACCTCTTCGGCTGGCGTGGCGAGCGCGGCATCGTCGACGTATGCGGTCAACATCGCGCCGGACCCGCTGCCGGCGGCCGAGCGGCCGTTGATCGTCGGCGTGCTGGACGGCGTCGGCGCAATCCAGGGCTACGTTCCAGCGGGCGCCGCAACCGACGACCGGTCGCCGATGGTCAACGGCTACGGTCACGCGGGCGACGTCATCACGGTGACAGACCACGGCGTGCCGATCGGGTCGACGACGGTGAACAACTACGGCGTGTGGATCTTCAAAGCGGCCCCGCTCGATAACGGCGCGCACGACTTTAGCGCGTTTGCTGCGGGCAACGGTTTCAGCGAAAGTCCTGCGTCGAATCACTATACGTTCGAGGTTGCGTCGCCTGCGGCGGCGGCGCTGATCGGGCAGAACGCGGCCCGGTTGTCGCTTGCAGACTTGCTGGACTGGAGCGAGCCGGCGCTCTTCGCCACCGATGCCAAAGCGCCGGTGAGGGATGGAAAGGCGGCGGAGCATGTGGATTTGCCGAGCACGTCGTTTGCGGGCATCGGTGATGTGCTAGGGCTGCACCTGGGCGCTGTCGCGCATGGCGGGTATGAGTACGCCGGCGCGCATGCGGAACTGCTGATGCAGCAGAACGTCGGCGTGGCTCTGCATTGAGCCGTGTGACGGGAGCACGGATTGAACCGCCTTCGGGCGGTTTTTTCATGGCGTCGTCAATCGGCGCCGCAAATTTGCCAGCAGCGCAGAAACCCTTTCCGTTGGTTCGAACGTCGGATTGCCGGGTGTGTAGAGGACTTGCACCCTCCCAGTGAGTGCATCCTGCCCGGCGCACACATGAAAACAGCCGCACAAGCGGCTGTTTGGCGGACAGTGACCGAATTTTCGCCGGGGGTTTGGTCCGTTCGACGATCGGTCAGTCATCGCCTCACAGGCTTGGCGATGACCGGCAAAAAATACCGCAACGTCAGCTCTTTTGATTGGCGCAAGACGGACGCGGTTTACAAGCGAATCCGCGCCCGCCAGCCTGAAGCCGGATTTACTTCTTCTCCGTCGACGGTGGCACCGTCGGCGTCGGAAACGGGAACGTGTTGAACATCGTCTTCGCCTGCGACTGCATCTGTTCCTGCATCTGCACGAACATGTTCTTCGACTGCTCGATGTAGCTCGTCATCATGCCCTGCATCATCGGCGCCTGCATGTTCATGAACTGCGACCACACTTCCGGATTGAGCGCGTTGCCGTCATAGAGCCCCTTGCTCTGGTCGGTGAGCTTCTGCTGGATGTCGATGAACGCCTGGATGTTCTTCTCCAGGTACGTGCCCATCATGCCCTGCATGGCGTGGCCGTAGAAGCGGATGATCTGCGAAAGCATCACCGACGAGAACATCGGCAAACCGCCGCTCTCTTCTTCCAGAATGATCTGCAAGAGGATGCTGCGCGTCAGGTCGTCATTGGACTTCGCGTCCATGACCTTGAAGTCTTCCTGGTCGAGCACAAGTTGCTTCACGTCGGAAAGCGTGATGTAGGTGCTCGTTTCCGTATCGTACAGCCGACGGTTTGGATACTTTTTGATGAGTCGTTCGGCGGGTTTCTTTGTAGTAGTAGTGGTCATTTAACGCCTTTAAACGCAAAACCTTACTGCGGTGGCAGCAAACGTGTCTTGCGTGGACGCAAAAGAGCGTTGCCGCCGGTTCGTGTCCGGCAAGTGGCGGCGCGCACGGTTCCAGGCCGCGCGCGCCGCCGCCCGTCAGCCCATATGCAGACCGCCGTTCAGCGAGAAGTCCGCACCGGTCGAGAAGCCCGACTCGTCCGATGCCAGCCACGCCACGATCGAACCGAT
>NZ_FCOL02000031.1 GCF_001544515.1 Caballeronia terrestris | reverse complement strand
GCCCGTGCCCACGTCAAAACCGCTTTCCAACTGGAAAATCGCCTTCAGGCCGCCGCCCAGGTCTTCCTGACCCTTCAGGCCCCAACGGTTGCCCGACAGGCTGCCGTTGTACATGCCGTACAGATGGTCGCCGTTGGTGTTGGCGCGGCTGACATAGGCGAGACCTGCGTCGATCACGCCGTACAGCGTCACGCTGGATTGCGCTTGTGCCGCACCGGCTGCGCCAAGAAGAGCCAGAGAAACGGCAGCGGTTGTCTTTTTCATGAAAAGCTCCGAAATTAGGAAAGGTTTCTCGTCCATCGCGAACCGAAGAATACCGCAGGGAGGCGCTCAAACATTAAAGGTTGCATTTTCGCAACACCTCAATTCCTAACCATCTTGCGGTAAAGAGCGAGCGCTGGATGGCCGTATTCAATGAAATTCGAACGAACCTGTCCATGAGTATTAAACGCATAGAGAGGCGAAGGGTTTCTTCTTGCAGATGTTGGTGACAGCGTGGCCGCGTCTCGGTATGTGCTATCAGGCTTGATTCGCTACGAATTCTCGCAAGACGCGTGGACGAGCGACCGAAGCCACCTGTTCGGGGGATTCTCGTGCTGAGTGCGATGCCATTGTTGTTTTATCAGAAACGATGGAAAGGGATAGGGCGGCGTCAACTGCCGAAGATCTTCAATGCGGGCGAATAAGTCTGCCAAAGGATCGGGCACGACCGCAATGAGGTCTGTCGACGCAATCACCCTGAGAATGCTCAGGGAACGCGACGTGCGAAAAACGGCATGGGGACGAATTCCATTGTCGCGCAGATACTGTTCTGCTAGCTCACTGGCGCACAAATCTGCCTGAACGACAGCATGGGAGGCCGCGCAGAACTGTTGTTCTGTTAGTTTGCCGCCAGCAATGGGATGTCCTACTCTCACCAAGCAGGTAAATCCGCGTCGAGCCAGCGTCTGCTCGAACACATCTGGATCGCTCAGATCTGGGAAGAATCCTATGGCTAAGTCGGCCCTGCCGCGTTCGAGCAAGTCCCTCACATCACGGTGCGGTGCAGCGATGGTTTCAATATCAATGTGCGGTGCCTCTTTGACAAGCAGGGCGAGCAGCCGTGGCAAGACAGCCAACTCCCCGACTTCCGACGTCGCTATCGTGAAAGACCTTCGTGCATGGCTCGGGAAGAACTGCGGAGCAGTAAGAATGGAGTCCCGGACATCGGTTAGAACCGACCGCACAACGGGCGCCAATTGCTCAGCGCGTGGCGACGGTTGCATGCCTGTTCGCACTTTGAAAAATAACGGGTCGCCAATCCGCTCGCGGAGACGCTTGAGTGAGTGCGACATTGCTGGCTGACTCAGGCCGAGTTCCTCGGCAGCCCGGCTCAGGTGACGCTGGCGCCACATTGCATCGAAAACGCGAAGCAGATTTAAGTCAAAATCTTTGATTTCATCCATTCCGTGACCTGCTCCTACCACCTTATTTCATTAGACAAATGCTTGACGTCATCGAGGGAGTACTTTATCAGCGCAAGTGAAATGAGTAGGCAATGTGGCCCGCGAATTATGTCTGCGAAGATCAGGAAGCGACTTTGGAAGCTTGGCCCCTTCCCATCTGGCTGCGCTCAAGGACGCTGTACGTGTTCCTGCAGTGCGGAACCTGAGAAGGGCGGGTTGTCGCCGTCTGGGGATTTGCGCCATGTCGGCTTCCCCACCCAAGAAACAGGAAGATGACTCGTACTTACCTTGCTGACCGGTCTGGAAAAGCGCTTGGGCTTGAGTACGGGTGGATCGATTGCGACCATAAGGTCGCACCGCCAACGAACTAGAACGAGCTTTCATCAGGAGCGCGTTTACCTACGAGGCGCAGGCTAGTGCCGAGGAGATAAGCGTCGGGCCTATCCGTACCACATTTTCAAGGTTGACCGTACCACATATCTTTAAGGGGCTTGCTGGTACTCCCCGCAAACCCTTGATACACTTGGGTCTTTCAATGGGATCTTGGTCCCATGAGACCTGCCGGGGGGACCAGCAAAGCCCCATCCCCAGCGCACATGCGCCCCATTCCGCCGATAATGCGACCTTCGCGTCCACTTGCATCGCTCGCTCATGAACGAGATCGAATCCGCCGCGCTCGTGTTCGTGCTTTTGCTCGCCAGCACCGCCATCGGCGCGATCGTCCGGCCGTTGCTGCCGGAGGAGCACAAAGCGCAGGAAACCGTGCAGCTCGTGCAACTCGTTGTCGGCATGCTGGTCACGTTCGCAGCGCTGGTGCTCGGGCTTTTGACGGCATCGGCGAAAACGGTTTTCGATACCACTAATACCGACATTCGCACGTTCGCCTCGTCGATCATCCAGCTCGATCATTCGCTGCGCGACTACGGCCCCGAAACCGGCGACACCCGTCATCTCCTGCGCATCTACACTGCCGCCGCGGTCGCGAGCACCTGGCCGAAGGAACCGCCGCCACCGGGCGACGACTACCCGCGCGACACGGCCAGTGCGCGCAACAACAACGACAGCCTCGACAATCCCGCATTCGGCGCGCTGCTCCAGCGCGGCCAGTTGCAGGTGCGTCAACTGACACCGCACGATCCGTTTCATACGAAGCTCGCCGCCGAGAACCTGGAGCGCTTCGAGCGGCTCATCGCGCAACGCTGGAAGCTGATCGAAGAGGCGCACGGCTCGATTTCCTATCCGTTCGACCGGATTCTCGTTGGCTGGCTGATGATCATTTTCCTGTGCTTCGGACTGATCGCGCCGCGCAACGCGCTGTCGATCGTGACGATCACGCTCGGCGCGCTCTCGATCGCGCTCACCGTGCTCGTGATCTTCGATCTCGACACACCGTTCACCGGCCCAATCATGATCTCGAGCCAGCCGATGCGCGAAGCGCTCGTCTATCTGAGCCGCTAGGAGCCGCTTTGTCCTCGACGATTTACACCGATCCACGCCTCGCCGCGCTCTACGACGCGCTCAATCCTGCCGCCGCCGACACCGACTTCTATTTGTCTCTGCTCGGTGCACCCGCGCGCATCGCCGATCTCGGCTGCGGCACGGGATTGCTCGCGTGCACGCTGGACGAGCGGGGGCATCGGGTAACGGGGATCGATCCGTCGGCGCAAATGCTTCGTATCGCGCGCAAGCGTCCGCATGGCAACGCGGTGCGCTGGATCGAAGGCGACGCGGGGGCGCTCGCGTTCGCGGGCCCGGTCGACTGGGTGCTGATGACGGGCCACGTCGCGCAAATTTTCCTCGACGACGCCACGTTCCTCCAGACGCTGCGGGCCGCCCGCTACGCGCTGCGGCACGGCGGCCGGGTCGCGTTCGAGAGCCGCAATCCGGCGGCGCGGGCGTGGGAAGGCTGGACAAAGGCGGAGTCGATTCGATGCGTCGAGGTGGAGGGCGCGGGGCGCGTCGAGGTGTGGAACGAATTGCGCGAGGCACAACCGTCGGGCCTGGTGCGCTTCGATACGATCTACCGCTTCGAATCGACGGGGGAGGAGCAGGTCGCGGCGAGCGAGCTGCGCTTTCGTAGCCGCGAGGAACTCGCCGGGCTACTCGCGACGGCCGGTTTTGGCGTAATCGACTGGTATGGCGACTGGGATCGCACGCCGGTCGGCGCGGGGAGCCGCGAGTTGATCGCGGTGGCAAGCTGAACGTCGTCACGCTCGCCGGCCGCGTGGCAAAACCCTGTTGAATCAGAATTCGCCGGCCGCGTGGCAAAACCCTGTTGAATCAGAATTCGCCGGCCGCGTGGCAAAACCCTGCTGAATCAGAACTCGCCGGCCGCGGGGCAAAACCCTGCTGAATCAGAACACGCCGGCCGCGGGGCAAAACCCCGTCGAATCAGAACTCGACTGCCGCGAAATCTTCCTTGCCCACGTCGCAGAGCGGGCAGCGCCAGTCGACGGGGATATCGGCGAAGCGAGTGCCCGGCGCGAGGCCGTCTTCGGGCAGACCGTCTTCTTCGTTATAGATCCAGCCGCAAATCAGGCAGACCCAGCTTTTGTATTCCAGAACTTCACTCACGACAGTACTCATTTGTTTCGTTACACGGATTGCCGCCGAACGCGATGCAGAGGGCTTTGAAGGGCACAAAAGCTGCGAAACGGCGCGGAAACCCGGCATATTACCGGAATCGTGAAAATCCTTCGCAAAAGGCGGCTTTGGCGGCCCGAGCGGGCGTTTGCCCTGAATGGGCTGGTTCGCAAGCCCGGTGTATGCTCCCCAAAGCGGCCGGCAGAAGGCCGCGCCTCGGCCTCGCGGCATCCAAGACGCTTTGGTCGCTTCGCTCACGCAACGACGTTGCATGGGGCCAGAGTACGCGCATGGGACCAGAGTCAGCGCTGAAACGCTGTTCTGGCCGACCGCGCCACTCTGCCCGACACAGGAGAAAAACGATGTTGAACAAGATACTGGGGGCAGTGCTGTCGGGCACGCTGTTCGTCGCGATGGCGGTACAGGCTCAGGCGCCCGCGCGCGTGTTTTTCGTTGAGCCGAAGGACGGTGCGACCGTGACGAGTCCTGTGCACGTCAAGTTCGGCGTCGAAGGCATGCAGATTGCGCCCGCCGGCACGACGACCGAGAACACCGGCCACCACCACCTGCTGATCGACGGCGGCCCGCTGCAAAAGGGCCTCGCAATCCCCGCCGACGAAAAGTCGCTCCACTTCGGCAAAGGCCAGACCGAAGCCGACGTCAAGCTGCCGCCCGGCGATCACACGCTGACGCTGCAATTCGGCGACGGCGCGCATCGCTCGTACGGCCCGGAAATGAGCCAGACGATCAAGGTGCATGTGAAGTAAGCGCAAACGTCCCTTTATCTCAGAAACGCGGCTCCGGCCGCGTTTTTCGTTTCACACGCCGCCGCAAGGCTTGTCCGGATGGCATACGCCGTGAGCCGCGGCGGGCAACCCCGGTACAATGACCGATTCCCGATTTCGCACTTTCCGGCTGCCCTCATGTCGCTTTATTCCATTTCGGACGCGCAACTCGCGTTCGGCCACGTCGCGTTGCTCGATCACGCCGACTTCTCGCTCGAAGCGGGCGAACGCGTCGGGTTGATCGGGCGCAACGGCGCGGGCAAGTCGTCGCTGCTCAAGATCGTCGCCGGCCTGACGAAGCCCGACGACGGCCTCGTCACGCGCCAGAGCGAGCTGTCGACTGTCTACGTGCCGCAGGAACCTGAATTCGATCTCGACGCCTCCGTGTTCGACGTCGTCGCGTCCGGGCTGACGAACGCCCGTGCGCTGCTGGACGAATACGAAGAAGTCGTGCACGCGCTCGCCGATACGCCCGAAGGCGCCGCGCACGACGCGCTGCTCGCGCGGATGAACACGCTGCAGTCGTCGCTCGACCTGCACGATGCCTGGAACTGGCGCACGCGGGTGGCGACCACGCTCGACCAGATTGGCCTGAATGGCGACGCACGCTCGGGCTCGCTCTCGGGCGGCATGCGAAAGCGCGTCGCGCTGGCGCGGGCGCTCGTCGTGCAGCCAGACGTGCTGCTGCTCGACGAACCGACCAACCACCTCGATTTCGACGGCATCCGCTGGCTCGAAGACCTGCTCGTCACGCTGCGCACGGGCCTCCTGTTCATTACGCACGATCGCGCGTTTCTGGATCGCGTGGCGACGCGCATCGTCGAGCTGGATCGCGGGCGGCTGCTGTCGTATCCGGGCAATTTCAGCGCATATCAGACGCGCAAGGCGCAGCAGCTCGAAGTCGAGATGGTCGAGGCGGCCAAGTTCGACAAGCTGCTCGCGCAAGAAGAAGTGTGGATTCGCAAGGGCGTGGAAGCGCGGCGCACGCGCAGCGTCGGGCGCATCGTGCGGCTCGTCGAGATGCGCAATGAACGCGCCGAGCGGCGCAACGTGCAGGGCAACGTCAGGCTCGACGTCGGGCAGGGCGAGAAGTCGGGCAAGATCGTCGCGGAACTGACGGACGTGACGAAGCGCTACGGCGAGCGCACGATCGTCGACAACTTCACGGCCACCGTCATGCGCGGTGACAAGATCGGCTTCGTCGGGCCGAACGGTGCGGGAAAGACCACGCTCCTCAAGCTGATTCTCGGCGAAATACAGCCGGACGCGGGCCGCGTGCGCAGCGGCACGAACATCCAGGTCGCGTATTTCGACCAGATGCGCGCGCAGCTCGATCTAGACAAATCGCTCGCCGACACCATCAGCCCCGGCAGCGAGTGGGTCGAAGTGAACGGCGTGAAGAAGCACGTGATGAGCTATCTCGGCGACTTCCTGTTCGCGCCCGAACGCGCGCGCTCGCCGGTGCAGTCGCTCTCTGGCGGCGAGCGCAATCGTCTCCTGCTCGCGCGCCTTTTTGCGCGGCCGGCGAACGTGCTCGTGCTCGACGAACCGACCAACGACCTCGACATCCCCACGCTCGAACTGCTAGAAGAACTGCTTACCGACTACGACGGCACCGTCCTGCTCGTTAGCCACGACCGCGCGTTTCTCGACAACGTCGTGACGTCGGTGTTCGCATCGGAAGGGGCGGGAAAGTGGCGCGAATATGTCGGCGGCTTCAGCGACTGGCAGATTCAGCGCGAACGTTCGGAACAGATCGCGCAGGACGCCGCGCGCCAGAGCGCGAAGGAAGCGGCGCCGAAGGAAGACGCGCCGAAGGACAGCGCGGCGGGCCGCAACGCGCAGCGCACAGTGAAGCTGTCGTTCAAGGACCAGCGCGAACTCGACGCGCTGCCCGAGAAGATCGCTGCACTCGAAGCCGAGCAAAAGTCGATTTCGGCGCAACTCGAAGACGGTTCGATCTACGCGAAGGACGCGAAGGAAGGCTCGCGCCTGAGCGAGCGGCACGCGGCCATCGACGAGGAACTGCTCGTCGCGCTGGAGCGTTGGGAAGAACTGGAAGCGAAGCGCAAGTAAAGCGCGAACAAGCGGCGCTCGTGCGCGGCGGCGACCCAAGCCGTGCATTGCCCGTCATCTTGAAAACAGTAAAATACCTCGCGTTTCATCGATGCCTGCCTTTGACGGGCATCGCATTACCGCTATTCTCCAAGCAGCCTGGCGCGTTTGACGCCGGGCTTGCCCGAAGTTCACGCATTCGCCGGTGATTCGGCCGCCTTTCGGCGAGCCACGCGGAAAGACCGCCGGACACCGGACTCACGTTCAGTCATGTCCACGAAAAAACCCGACAGCGGCAAAAGCAGCGGATACAGCGAAGCATCGATCAAGGTGCTGAAGGGCCTCGAGCCAGTCAAGCAGCGGCCCGGCATGTACACGCGCACCGAAAATCCGCTGCACATCATTCAGGAAGTCATCGACAACGCCTCCGACGAAGCGCTCGGCGGCCACGGTCGCCAGATCATCGTCACGCTGCATAACGACCACTCGGTTTCCGTCGAAGACGACGGCCGGGGCATTCCGTTCGGCCTGCATCCGGAAGAAGGCGTGCCGGTCGTCGAGATCGTGTTTACGCGGCTTCACGCGGGCGGCAAGTTCGACAAGGCCGCCGGCGGCGCCTACACATTCTCGGGCGGCCTGCATGGGGTCGGCGTCTCGGTGACGAATGCGCTTTCCACGCGGCTCGACGTCACCGTCTGGCGCGAGGGCAAGCTCGCCGAAATCGGTTTCTCGAACGGCGACGTCATCAAGCCGCTCGTCACGCGCGCGGGCGAGCGGGGCGAGAAGAAGTCCGGCACGCGCGTGACCGCGTGGCCCAATCCGAAGTATTTCGATTCCCCGAACCTGCCGATCAGCGAATTGCAGCGGCTCTTGCGCTCGAAGGCGGTGCTGCTGCCGGGCGTCGAAGTGGTGCTTGTCAACGAGAAGACCGGCGAGCGGCAGACGTGGAAGTACGAAGACGGCCTGCGCGGCTATCTGCTCGAAGGCATGGGCGGCAGCGATCTGCTGATTCCGCTTTTCGAAGGCGAGCGCTTTGCCGAAAGCTCGCGTTCGAACGAGGAGACGTTTGCAGAAGGCGAGGGCGCGACGTGGGTCGTCGCGTGGAGCGAGGAAGGGCCGTTGTTGCGCGAGTCGTACGTCAATCTGATCCCGACGCCGGCCGGCGGCACGCATGAATCCGGCTTGCGCGATGGGCTGTTTCAGGCGGTGAAGAGCTTTGTCGAGTTGCACAATTTGCAGCCGAAGGGCGTGAAGCTGCTGGCCGAGGACGTGTTTGCGCGCGTGTCGTTCGTGCTGTCGGCGAAGGTGCTCGATCCGCAGTTCCAGGGGCAGATCAAGGAGCGGCTGAACAGCCGTGACG
Source organism: Caballeronia terrestris (assembly GCF_001544515.1). Taxonomy (GTDB): domain Bacteria; phylum Pseudomonadota; class Gammaproteobacteria; order Burkholderiales; family Burkholderiaceae; genus Caballeronia; species Caballeronia terrestris. Next base: position 69,801 of record NZ_FCOL02000031.1, on the reverse strand, counting down.
CGGTCAAACTAGTATCGTCGTTCACGCGGCCCGCGCTCGAACTGTGGCTCAACCAGCACGTCGAGTACGGCAAGAAGCTCGCGGAACTCGTGATCCGCCAGGCGCAGGCGCGCACGCGCGCAGGGCAGAAGGTCGAGAAGCGCAAGAGCTCGGGCGTGGCCGTGCTGCCCGGCAAGCTGACGGATTGCGAATCGACGGATATCGCGCGCAACGAGCTCTTTCTCGTCGAGGGCGATTCGGCGGGCGGGTCGGCGAAGATGGGCCGCGACAAGGAGTTCCAGGCGATTCTCCCGCTGCGCGGCAAGGTGCTGAACACGTGGGAAACCGAGCGCGACCGGCTCTTCGCGAACAACGAAGTGCATGACATCGCGGTGGCGATCGGCGTCGATCCGCATGGTCCGGACGACAAGATCGATCTGTCGAACTTGCGCTACGGGAAGATCTGCATCCTGTCGGATGCGGACGTCGATGGTGCGCATATTCAGGTCTTGCTGCTCACGCTGTTCTTCAAGCACTTTCCGCAGTTGATCGAGCGCTCTCACGTGTGCGTTGCGCGGCCGCCGCTTTTTCGCGTCGATGCGCCCGCGCGCGGCAAGAAGCCTGCGCAAAAGCTGTATGCGCTCGATGAAGGCGAACTCGTGGCGATCCTCGACAAGCTGAAGAAGGACGGCGTGCGCGATACGCAATGGACCATCAGCCGCTTCAAGGGCCTGGGCGAGATGAGCGCGGAACAACTGTGGGACACGACGATGAATCCCGATACGCGGCGTCTCTTGCCCGTTCATCTCGGCGATCTCGGGTTCGATCTCACGGTCACGCGGATGACGATGCTGATGGGCAAGGGCGAGGCCGCTTCGCGCAGGAGCTGGCTCGAGGAGAAGGGCAACGAGGTCGAGGCGGATATTTAACGGTGTAAGCCGAATTCAGCCCCGAGCGCAGAAAGCCAACGAAGCACGCCATCGCCCGCATGGCGAAATGCAAAAAACACGGAAACACGATGGGAATCACAGACGATCTCTTCGCCGACCAGGAAGCCGCGCCTGAAGGCGAGCAACTGACCCTCGGCGACTACGCGGAACGCGCCTACCTCGACTACGCGGTGAGCGTGGTCAAGGGCCGCGCGCTCCCCGACGTATCCGACGGGCAAAAGCCGGTGCAGCGCCGCATCCTTTTCGCGATGAACGAAATGGGCCTCGCCAATACGGCGAAGCCGGTGAAGTCGGCGCGCGTCGTCGGCGACGTGCTCGGCAAGTATCACCCGCACGGCGACCAGTCGGCGTACGACGCGCTCGTGCGTCTCGCGCAGGACTTCTCGATGCGCTATCCGCTCATCGACGGCCAGGGCAACTTCGGCTCGCGCGACGGCGACGGCGCCGCGGCCATGCGCTACACCGAAGCGCGCCTCACGCCGATCGCGAAGCTTCTGCTCGATGAAATCGATCAGGGCACCGTCGATTTCATGCCGAACTACGACGGCTCGTTCGAAGAGCCGAAGCTCCTGCCCGCGCGCCTGCCGTTCCTGCTGCTCAACGGCGCATCGGGCATTGCGGTCGGTTTGGCTACGGAAATTCCGTCGCACAATCTGCGCGAAGTCGCGGGCGCGGCGGTCGCGATGATCCGCGATCCGAAGATCAGCCACGCCGCGCTGATGGACCGCGTCCCCGGGCCGGATTTTCCGGGCGGTGGTCAGATCATCTCGTCGCAGGCGGAGATCGCGGCCGCGTATGAAACCGGGCGCGGCAGCCTGAAGGTGCGCGCGCGCTGGAAGATCGAAGACCTCGCGCGCGGTCAGTGGCAGCTCGTCATCACCGAGTTGCCGCCGAGCACGTCGGGACAGAAGGTGCTCGAGGAAATCGAGGAATTGACGAACCCGAAGATCAAGCTCGGCAAGAAGGCGCTCACGCCCGACCAGTTGCAGACGAAGCAGACGCTACTCGCGCTGCTCGACACCGTGCGCGACGAATCCGGCAAGGACGCGCCCGTGCGTCTCGTGTTCGAGCCGAAGTCGAGCCGCATCGACCAGACGGAGTTCGTCAATTCGCTGCTCGCGCATACGAGCCTCGAATCGAACGCGGCGATCAACCTCGTGATGATCGGCACCGATGGCCGGCCGCGTCAGAAAGGCATCAGCGAAATCCTGCACGAGTGGGTCGGCTTCCGCTTCGTCACGGTGACGCGGCGCACGCAGCATCGTCTGGGCAAGGTGAACGACCGCATCCATATTCTCGAAGGGCGGATGATCGTCTTCCTGAATATCGACGAGGTGATCCGCATCATCCGCGAAGCCGACGAGCCGAAGCAGGCGCTGATGGACGCGTTCAAGCTCTCCGAGCGCCAGGCCGACGACATCCTCGACATTCGTCTGCGGCAGCTCGCGCGGCTGGAGGCGATCAAGATCGAGCAGGAGCTGAAGGAATTGCGCGACGAGAAGACGAAGCTCGAAGAATTGCTCAACAGCGACGCCGCGATGAAACGTGTGCTCATCAAGGAAATCGAAGCCGACGCGAAGCAATACGGCGACGATCGCCGCACGCTGATCCAGCAGGAAAAGCGCGCGACGTTCGAGGCGCGCGTGGTCGACGAGCCGGTGACGGTCGTCGTGTCGCAGAAGGGCTGGGTGCGCGCGCTGAAGGGCCACGGGCTCGATCCGGCGGGCTTCCAGTTCAAGGCCGGCGACGGCATTTACGCCGCGTTCCCGGCGCGCACGCCCGACATGCTGATCGCGTGGGGCAGCAACGGGCGTGTCTATTCCGTGCCCGTCGCGACGCTGCCGGGTGGACGCGGCGACGGCGTTCCGGTCACGTCGCTGATCGAGCTCGAATCGGGCTCGCATCTGCTGCATTACTACGCGGCGGCGGTGGACCAGCCGTTGCTGCTCGCGTCGAGCAACGGCTTCGGCTTCATCGCCAAGCTGGGCGACATGGTGAGCCGCGTGAAGGCGGGCAAGTCGTTCATGACCATTGATGAAGGCGCCGCGCCGCTCGCCCCGATGCCCGTCGTGTCGGGCGCGACGCAGGTCGCGTGTCTGTCGTCGGGCGGGCGGCTGCTCGTCTTCGGCATGGACGAGATGAAGACGCTCTCCGGCGGCGGACGCGGCGTCATTCTCATCGCGCTCGATCCCAAGGAGACGCTCAAGCAGGCCCTCGCGATCGATCCGAAGGGCGTCGTGCTGATCGGCACCGGTCGCGGCGGCAAGGCGCGCGAGGAGAAGCTCGCAGGGTCGTCGCTGGAGTTGCACGTCGGAAAGCGGGCGCGCAAGGGCCGCGCGCCCGACGCTACGCTCAAGGTGAGTGAACTGCGGCCGGTCTTCTAAGGCTGATCTCGTGCACCTCACGCCGCGCTGCGTAACAACGCAGCGCGGCGTTTCTTTTTCTGTTGCCGGAACTGGTTCCGGCTGGTCCAGTCGAACGCCCATCCCCGCCATCCGATTCATTCACGGAAACACAATGACCAAAGCCATCGAAGCGGCGCTCTTTCTGCATCTGCTCGGCGTCGCCGTCTGGATAGGCGGGATGGTGTTCGCGCACTTCTGCCTGCGCCCGGCACTCGGCGATCTCACGCCGCAATCGCGCCTGCCGCTCTGGGAAGCTGTCTTTGCGCGCTTCTTCAACTGGGTCGCGGGGTCCGTCCTCGTGATCCTGCTCTCTGGCGGCTTCCTGCTCACGCAATACGGCGGCGCGCACGCCGCGTGGCCGCTGCATGCGATGGCAGGCCTCGGCATCGTGATGATGCTGATCTTCGGGCATATCCGCTTCGCCGTGTTTCCGCGCATCCGTCGCGCCGTGCAGGCGCAGAACTGGCCCGACGGCGCGCGCGCGGTCGGAACGGTGCGGCGGCTCGTCGTCGTGAATCTCGTGCTGGGTGTCGTGACGGTCGGGACGGCGGTGTTGTCGCGCGGGTTTTAAGTTCACCGCGACCCCAGCCGCTCCGGCAGCGAATAGCGCTGCATCGTCCGCTCCATGCTGTCGAGAAACGCCTGTTCGGCCGCGTTCATCTTGCGTGCGCGATGCCACAGCAGGTGGATATCGACGTCCGCCAGTCCTTCTTTCGGCGGTAAACGCCACAGCCTTTGCTGCGCGATGTCGTCGCGCACGATGTGCTCCGGCAAGCAACCGATCCCAAACCCCGCAAAGATCAGCCGCCGCACTTCATCCAGACTCGGCGATGCCGCCACGATCCGCCCCGTGAACCCGCGCTGATCGCGAAAGACGGTGAGGGGCGAGAGACTGTCGCCGATCTGGTCGCTCGTGAACGACACGAAATTCTCGGTGAGAAGGTCGTCCATCGTGAGCGCCTGCCGCCCGAACAGCCGATGATGCCGCCCGCAGAAAATCGCATAGCGCTGGCGCAAAAAACAGCGCTGCTCGAGCTTGTCGACGGGTGTGCGGCAGAGGCCAAGCCCCGCCGTCGCGGTCTTCTGCAACAGCGACGAGATGATGTCGGACGAGCGCATCACCTCGATATGCAGGTCGATGCGCGGATACGTGCGATGAAACTCCGCGAGAAACTCGTCGTACACGGCCGAATCGATGCGGCTCACGGTGAGTAGCCGAATCGAACCGGTGATGTCGTCGGTCTTGTCGTCGAGTTCGGTTTCGAGCCGCGACATGTGGCCGTAGATATCGCTTGCAATCCGATACACCTCCTCGCCCGCGCGCGTCGGCTCGAAATGCGGCCCGCGCCGCTGGATCAGGTTGCGCCCGAGCGTGTCTTCGAGACGCTTCAACGCCTGACTCACGGCCGGTTGCGTCAGATGCAAACGCGCGGCGGCGCGGCTCACGCTGCGCTCCTGCATGATCACGAGGAACGTGCGCAAGAGGTTCCAGTCGAGCCGGTCATTCAAAAAGCGCGCGACATCGGCGCGGAGCTGGGTCATCGTTTCGCCTTTAATATTAGCCAGATTTATATGGAAGATAATAAACCGAAATTTGACTAATGTTTTATGGCTGGCGATAAAACAGTCACTCCGCACGGGTCTCAAAAACCGCGCGCCCGACCAACGACAGGAGCCATCCGGTGAGTCCATCCCAGCAAACAACCCGCCAGCCGGTGCGCGCCGCCGCCGCGGCGTTCATCGGCACGATGATCGAGTGGTACGACTTCTACATCTACGCGACCGCCGCCGCGCTCGTCTTTGGCGAGCTGTACTTTCCGTCGCACGATCCGTTCGTGAGCACGATGGCGTCGTTCGCGACGTTCGCCGTCGGCTTCTTTGCCCGGCCGCTCGGCGGCATCGTGTTCGGCCATCTCGGCGACAAGATCGGCCGCAAGAAAGCGTTGATGACCACGCTGATGATGATGGGCGTCGCGACCGTGTGCGTCGGGCTGTTGCCGAGCTACACGAAGGTGGGACTGCTTGCGCCCGTGCTGCTCGTGCTCCTGCGCGTGGTGCAGGGCATCGCGGTCGGCGGCGAGTGGGGCGGCGCGGTGCTGATGGCGGGCGAACACGCGCCGGAAGGCCGCCGCACGTTCTTCGCGTCGTTTGCGCAGCTCGGCAGCCCGGCAGGCCTGATTCTGTCGCTCGTCGCGTTCCGCGCGGTGACGTCGATGGAACACGCCGACTTCATCGCGTGGGGCTGGCGCTTGCCGTTTCTCGCGAGCGCAGTGCTGCTGATCGTCGGCATCTTCATCCGGCTGGGCGTGAACGAGTCGCCCGAGTTCGAGCGTGAGAAGCAGATGAAGCGCACCGTCGAGCTGCCGATCGCCGAAGTGTTCCGCAACTCGGGCGCGCTCGTGGCGCTGTGCATCGGCGCGAACACGATCGGCATCGCAGGCGTCTATTTCACCAACACGTTCATGATTTCATACACGACGCAGTACGTCGGCGTGACGAAATCGATGATCCTCGATTGCCTCTTCGCGGTCGCGATCATCCAGTTCCTGTCGCAGCCGCTCGCCGCGTATCTCGCGGAGAAACTCGGCGGCGCGCGTTTTCTCAAGCTCGCGGCGGCCTGCGCGATGATCTCGCCGTATCCGATGTTCATCCTCGTGCAAAGCGGCGACCGGATGTCGATGATCGTCGGCATTGCGCTCGCGGTGATCTGCATGTCGAGCTTCTATTCGGTGATCGCGGGCTTCGTGTCGGGCGTCTTCCCGACGCGCGTGCGCTACTCGGCGATTTCGCTGTCGTATCAGGTGTGCGGCGCGATCGCGGGCGGTTTGACGCCGCTCGTCGGCACTTAACTCGCGCACAAGTTCACCGGGCAGTGGTGGCCGCTCGCGGTGTTCTATACGTGCCTCGCGGGGTTGTCGCTCGTGTGTATCGTCGCGCTCGATGCGCTCAAGCACCGCCGCGCCGATGCGCTCGACGCCGTGCCGTCGCGCTGACCTTTTCCGTTACGAGGATCGAAAGACATGTTGCAAGTGAATGGCCCGCGTCTGTGGGCGAGCCTGATGGACATGGCGCAAATCGGCGCGACGGAAAAGGGTGGCGTGCGCCGCCTCGCCCTCACCGATGACGACCGCCGTGGCCGCGATCTCTTCGCAAAGTGGTGCCGCGAAGCGGGGATGACGGTCAGCGTCGACGAAGTCGGCAACCTGTTCGCGCGGCGCGAAGGTGTGGACAAGAGCCAGAGACCTGTGCTGATCGGCAGCCATCTCGATACGCAGCCCGAAGGCGGGCGCTTCGACGGCGTCTACGGCGTGCTTGCCGCGCTCGAACTCGTGCGCACGCTGAACGATCACGGCATCGTCACGGAGAAGCCGCTCGAAATCGTCTCATGGACCAACGAGGAAGGCGCGCGCTTCACGCCGGCGATGCTCGGCTCGGCAGTGTTCGTCGGCGCGACGCCGTTGCAGACCGCGCTCGACACGAAGGATGCGGACGGCATCACGTTACGCGCTGCGCTCAAGCAAAGTGGCTACGCGGGCGAGCGCCGGGCAACGGGCCAGCCGGTCGATGCCTACTTCGAGGCGCATATCGAACAGGGGCCGGTACTGGAAAGCCACGGCAATCCGATCGGCGTCGTCACGGGCGGGCAGGCGATCCGCTGGCTCGACATCGCCGTTACTGGCGTCGCCGCGCACGCGGGCACGACGCCGATGCCGTATCGCCGGGACGCGTTGTTCGCGAGCGCGGAGATGGCGCTACGGCTCGAAGCGATCGCGGAGCGTTACGCGCCGCAGGGGCTCGTGACAATCGGGCAGGTCGCGATTCCGAACTCGTCGCGCAATACGATTCCCGGGCGCGTGTCGTTCACGGTCGACCTGCGTCATCCCGACGACGCGCAGATCGACGCAATGGAGCGCGACATGCGCGCGGCGTTCAGCGAAGTCGCTAGGACGCGCGGTCTGGAAGTCGCAATCGATGCGTACTGGACAAGCCCCGCAACGCCATTCGATGCGGACTGCGTCGCGCTGGTCCAGCAAGCCGTGACGGAGCTCGACTACAAGCACGAGCGCATCGTGAGTGGCGCGGGCCACGACGCGATCCATCTCGCGCGTCACGTGCCGACCGCGATGGTGTTCATCCCGTGCGTGGACGGCCTGTCGCACAACGAAGCCGAAGACGCGCTGCCCGAAGACGTGACGTGCGGCGCGAACGTGCTGTTGAACGCGGTGCTCGCGCGTGCCGTCGCGCACGCTCCCGCCGATGCCTGAACGAGGAACACGATGCTGACCTACTTCCATCCCGAACAGTTGAAGCACCATCCGCGCAGCTATCTGTCGCGCGGCCAGATGCGCTCGCCACAGGAAATCCCCGAGCGCGCTCTGCGTCTCGTCGCGGCGGCGAAGTCGCTCGATTTCGATGTCCGCGAGCCCGCCGACTTCGGCCACGCGCCGCTCTCCGCCGTGCACGGCATGAACTATCTGCGCTTCCTCGAAGAAGCCCACGCCGAGTGGAAGAAGATCCCGCAGGACTGGGGCGATGAAGTGATGTCGAACGTCTATATCCGCGAGGGCAATCCGCTGCGCGGCGTGCTCGGTCAGGCGGCGCGCTATCTCGCCGATGGCAGTTGCCCGGTCGGCGCGCATACGTACACGTCCGCGTACTGGTCGGCGCAGAGCGCGGTGGCGGGCGCCGCCGCGATCAACGAAGGCGCGCGCGAGGCGTATGCGCTGTGCCGTCCGCCGGGCCATCACGCGCGCGCCGAGGCGGCGGGCGGCTTCTGCTATCTGAATAACGCGGCGATCGGCGCGCAGGTTTTGCGCGAGCGCTTTGGCCGCGTCGCGATCCTGGATACCGACATGCACCACGGCCAGGGCGTGCAGGAGATCTTCTACGGCCGCGACGACGTGCTGTACGTCTCGATCCACGGCGATCCGACGAACTTCTATCCGGTCGTGGCGGGCTTCGAGGAAGAGCGCGGAGCAGGCGACGGCGACGGCTATAACCTCAACCTGCCGATGCCGCACGGTTCGAGCGAAGAGGTGTTCTTCGAGCAGCTCGACTCGGCGCTGCGGGCCGTCAAGCGGTTCCAGCCGGATGCAGTGGTGCTCGCGCTCGGCTTCGACATCTACAAGGACGATCCGCAGGCGATGGTCGCGGTGACAACGGAAGGCTTCGGGCGGCTGGGTGGCGCGATCGGCGGGCTAGGGTTGCCGACGCTGATCGTGCAGGAAGGCGGGTATCACATCGATAGTCTCGAGGCGAATGCCCGAGCGTTTTTCAACGGCTTCGCGGCGCCGCGCTCGCTTTGACTTAACCGCCGCGCTCGTCGGTGAGCGCGGTGCTCGACGGCTCCTCGCCGTGCCCTTCGCGCGAGCGCGGCGCCTTGCCCGCGGGCCAGCCGCACACGCCGAAACGGTCGAGCAAGGCCTGTACGCCATCGGCGGGAACGGGGCGCGAGAACAGGAACCCTTGCGCCTCGATCGGTCCGAGCGCGGCGAGCCACTGGATCTGCTCTTCCTTCTCCGTCCCTTCGACCACCACCGTCAGCCCCAGCGAGCGCGCCAGATTGATGATCGCCGACACCATCACGCAGACGCTCCGGTCTTCCGGGATCGCCTGGATGAACGAGCGATCGACCTTGAGCGTATCGACGGAAAAGCGGTTCAAATAAGACAGCGACGAATAGCCGGTGCCGAAATCGTCCAGCGCGATGCGCACGCCCAGGCGCTTCAACACGGCGATCTTCTCCTGCACGAGCTCCGGATATTCCATCATCACCGTCTCGGTGATTTCCAGTTCGAGCTTGTCGGCGGGAATGCCGCTTTCGCTGATCGCGCGCGCGACGGTTTCCAGCAAGTCGCCGCGCCAGAACTGCACCGCCGAGATGTTGACCGCGAGCGACAGGCCCGTATAGCCGTCGCGCTGCCATTGCGCGAGCTGCATGCACGCGGTATGAATCACGAAATCGCCGACGGGCACGATCAGCCCGGTCGATTCCGCGACCGGGATGAATTCGTTGGCCGGAATCAACCCGTGCTGCGGATGGTTCCAGCGCACGAGCGCTTCGAACCCGGTGATGCAACGCCGCGCCAGATCGATTTTCGGCTGATAGGCGAGGAAGAGTTGCCGCTCCGTCAGCGCGACGCGCAGTTGCTGCTCCCACTTCATCAGGTGATCGGCGCGATGCGACAGATGCGGCGAATAGAACTGATAGCAGTTCTTGCCCGAGTCCTTCGCGCTGTACATCGCGAGATCGGCCTTCTTGAGCAGGTCGATTTCGCTTTCGTTCGATACCGAAAAGAGCGCGATGCCGATACTCGCGTGCAGCACGAACGCGCTGCCGCGCACGTCGAAGGGCGTCGCGAACATGTTCGAGATCGCCTCGGCCAGCCCGACCGCGCGGCGCTCGACGTCCTCGCCCTTCACGACCACGACGAACTCGTCGCCGCCGATGCGCGACAGCCGCCCGTTCTCGCCGACCGTCTCCGCGAGCCGCGACGCCGTCATCTGCAGCACGATGTCGCCGGCGTTGTGGCCGAGCGTGTCGTTCACGGTCTTGAAGTTGTCGAGATCGATGAAGAGCAGCGCGAGATGACCGAGGTTGCCGGAATCGGCGACGTCCTGGCGCAGCGCCTGCAGTGTCGAATAGCGGTTGCGCAGGCCCGTCAGCAGATCGAATTCGACGAGATGCGTCATCTCGCGCTCGCGCCCGAGCAGCTTGCCGATCAGCCCGGTCGCGACGCCGAAGAAGCCGAGCATCGCGAGCGAGATGAACGTCGCCATCAGGAGATAAACGTTGCGCGTGTGGTTGTAGTCGATGAACTCTTCCTTCACCGAGAGGCCGACGAGCACGCCGAGCGGATAGCCATCGATATGGCGGTACGACACGATGCGCTTCACGTTGTCGATTGGATCGACATAGATGCCCGATGCGTGGTCGGACGTCGGGTAGACGCCGCTCGCGGTGAAGTCGCCGTGGGCGCGTTCGGCGGGCGTGCGCGTGTCCGTGCGGGCGGGCGAGTTCGCCGAGCCTTCGGCCGCGCCGCCGCCCGTGTTGCGCGCGAGCACGGAGCCGTTATCGGAGACGACGGCGATCACGCCTTCGCGCCCGATCGACGCCACGTTGTAGAAGTCGCTCGTGAAGTACGCCGGGTCTTCCGACACGACGACCACGCCCGCGAACGAGCCGTCGGGGTGATTCAGGCGCCGCGTGATCTGCAGCGTCCACAAGCCGGAGACGCGTCCGCGCACCGGACGGCTGATGTAGAGCAGATCGTCGTTGGAATGCGCGTGGACCTTGAAGTGCTCGCGATCGGAGAGGTCGATCGGTTTCGGATGCGGGTCGGCGGTGTTGGCGACGAGCGTGCCGTATTCGTCGATCAGCGAAACCTGCACGAGCGTATCGCTCTGCACGACGCCTTTTTCCACCGTGCCGATCAGATTGAAATTGTCCGGCGACTTCTCGTACTCGTACTTGACGAAGCGTGTGACCTGATCGACCTGATGGATCGCCTTGATCGTGTGCTGTTCTAGCGCTGAAGAAAGGATCGCAGCCGATGCCATCGATTCATGCGTCGTCGCTTCTTTCTCGACCGACAGGCGCGCGAAGATCACCGTCCACAGGAGGACGAGCACGAGCGTTCCGAGCACGGGAATGACGAGCAGCGCCCGCCGCCGGCGGGGCGGCATGCCGCTCTGCAGACCATCGCGTGGCACTTTGGGCCGTGTTCTCATGAGCTCGCTTGTGTCCGTGGGCCCCGCGGCGCGACGTGCGTGACGCTCGACTGCGCTACTGAATAAAGCCGGTGCATGTTATGGAGACTCGGGCCGACAACAGGTGTTCACCTCAGCTTCACCTCGAGCGTTATGTTGACGTTATCGCGGATGGCTCTTGTTGGTGCACGGCGCGTCGATCCCCCGATGCGCGCCCTGCATGGTCGTGGCACACGTTTGCGCTGAGGCGCAGGCCACGCCGCCCGCATGGCCTTCGTGTACCGCTTTTGTGCTGAGCCCGATGCGCCCGCGTCGTTCCGGTCCTTGATTGTTCAGATATTACTGAAGGCTTCCCAATTAAGGAAGCACAAGTCTTGGGGGTATACGCGCGCTTGGGGTATAGAAGGACGTCAAAGGCGGAAGGTCCCGTCGACGATCGTCACCGTATGGCCCCCGATCCATGTCTGGACTTTATCTGTCGTGTCGTCGTAGGTGATGGAGATGCGGCCGTCGCGACCAATCGCCGTGCCCTGGCGCACCGTGAACGACGGGCCGGGCCTGCGGTTCTGCGTCGTCAGGAGACATGCGAGCGCCGCATTGGCGCTGCCTGTGACCGGGTCTTCGGTGTTTTCTTCTCCGAACAGGAGGGCGCGCAACTCGAACGTTGCCGGGGCGGCATCGGGATGCGGGCCGTAGACCGCCAGTCCCAGCATAGCCGTGTCGGCCATCAGCGCGGTCATCGCTTCGCGGTTGGGCTTGAGCGCGAGGCAATCTGCCGCCGAGTTCACGCGCGTGACGAGCCACGGCACGCCGTTATCGACCGCGCAGGGCGGTGCGGTGAAATCGATTACGTCGGAGCCGAAGGCGGCGGTGAGCTGTTGTTGCTGCGCATCGTTTAACGGCTGGATGCGCGCGGGCGGCGCGGCGAACGCCCAGGCGCCGTCTTCCCGCTCGACGATCGGCACGAGTCCGACGCCGCATTGCTGCACGAGTCGCCCCTTTTGTTTCGACGCGTAGCCGCTTTCCAGCAGCGCATGCGCCGAGCCGAGCGTCGGGTGGCCCGCGAACGGCAGCTCGCGCGACGTCGTGAAAATCCGCACGCGATAGTCGGCGACGGGATCGGTGGGGCGCAGCAGAAACGTCGTCTCGGAGAGATTAGTCCAGCGCGCGATGGCCTGCATCGACTCGGTGGAGAGGTCGTCGGCATCGAAGACGACAGCGAGCGGATTGCCCTTGAAGGGCGCCGTCGTGAATACATCGACTTGCTTGAAGCGAACCGTGCGGGTGGTCATCAGCGTGATCGTGTGAAGTGGGGGCATGAAAAAGCCCGGCGCTCAAAAATCAAGAGGCCGGGCTTCGGGGCAAATCCTGGGCACTTCAGCGCTGTATCACGCGACTTCCGCGATCATCTCGATCTCGACGCACGCGCCCATCGGAATCTGCGCGACACCGAATGCCGAGCGCGCGTGCTTGCCGCGCTCGCCGAACACGTCGGCGATAAGTTCCGACGCGCCGTTCGTCACCAGATGCTGCTCGGTGAACTCGGGCGTCGAATTGACGAGGCTCATCACCTTGACGATGCGCTGCACGCGGTTCAGGTCGCCGACGTGCGCGTGCAGCGTCGCGATCAGGTCGATCGCGATGGCACGCGCTGCGACCCTGCCTTCCTCGGTCGAGAGCGTGGCACCGAGCTTGCCGGCGTGCACCTTGCCGTCCTTCTTGGCGATATGGCCCGACAGATACACCGTGTTGCCGCTCTGCGCGCTCATGACGTAGGCGGCGGCGGGCGCGCCCGCGGTCGGCAATTCGATGCCGAGTTCCTTCAGTTTGTCGTAGACATTCGATTCGGCCATCTGAGACTCCTGGATACGGGTTGAAGAATGCGTGGAACGTTTAAAGCGCGCCGCTCACAGGCGCGCGCGGATCAGCGCGCCGAGTTTCGCGACGCCTTCGTTGATCTTCGCGGGCGGCACCGTCACGAACGAGAGGCGCAGCGTGTTGTGCTCGGGGTCGTTCGCGAAGAACGGCCCGCCGGGCACGAACGCGACGTGTTCCGCGATGGCGGCTTCGAGCAGCTTCATCGTGTCGATGTGCTTCGGCAGGGTCACCCAGACGAACATGCCGCCCTCCGGACGGTTCCATTCGACCCCGGCCGGCATGTGATGTTCGAGCGCCGCGAGCATTGCCGCGCACTGGTCGCGGTAGAGCGCGCGGATGGTCGGCACGTGCTTGTCGAGAAAGCCGTCCTTCACGACCTCGTGGACGATGCGCTGCGTGAGGCTCGGCGTATGCAGGTCGGTCGCCTGCTTGGCCTGCACGAGCTTGAAGTGCAGTTCCTCGGGCGCAATGATGTAGCCCACCCGCAGGCCCGGCGCAAGCACCTTCGAGAACGAGCCGAGGTGGACGATGTGATCGGGCGCCATCGACAGCATGGTCGGCAGCGGGGCGCCGGCGTAGTCGAGCGCGCCGTACGGATCGTCCTCGATGACCGGAAACGCCGCTTTCTGCGCGAATTCTGCGAGCGCGCGGCGGCGTTCCAGCGGCAGGCGCCGGCCTGTCGGGTTCTGGAAATTCGGCTGCGCGTAGAGGAGGCGCGCACCGTCGATCAGTTGCGCGTCGAGCTTTTCGGGGATCAGGCCGTGCTCGTCGGTCGGGACCTGGACGTAGTTCGGCTCGAACAGCGAAAACGATTGCAACGCGCCGAGGTAGGTCGGCGTTTCGACGAGGACGCGGCTCGCCGGGTCGACCAGCACCTTGCCGAGCAGGTCGAGCGCCTGCTGCGAGCCGGTCGTGATCAGCACCTGCGATGCGCGGATGCGCGCGCCGCCCACCGAATAGCGCGCGGCGACCCATTCGCGCAGTGGCATGAAGCCTTCGGTCGCGCTGTACTGGAGGGCGGCGGCGGGGTGGTCGCGCAGGATGTGCTCGGAGGCGCGGCGCATTTCCTCGACAGGGAACGTCGCCGGCGACGGCAGGCCGCCCGCGAAGGAGATAACTTCAGGCCGCTCCGTGACCTTCAGAATCTCACGGATCGCCGAGCTGGTCAGCTTGCGTGCGCGTTCGGAAAGTTGCCAGGGCATGGCGCGAAGTTCGGCTTGATTCATGGATTCCTCGGTCGTCTCGGTGCAGCGGGGCTGCGTTTTTTCAGTGGGCTGAATTTGATTCGGGCGCGTTGCCGTTCAACGGCAGATGGTCGGTCTTAACAACTTCGGGTGCGCGTTTCGAAAACATTCATTATCGCTCGGGGCCGCCATCTTGAGTTCGTCGGGCGGACGGCTGGCGTCGGCCCGATCGCAGCGGGACGCGGCGGAGAAGCCGCACGCCGGTGTCATCTCGAATTCGTCGGCCGCACGACGGGCGCAGCCGCCACGGCGGCACGCGGCGCGGTGCGCACCGCCGTTTTCCTGCCGATCACAACGGTCGCGATCACCGCAGCCGCATAAATCCAGGTCGACGCCTCCACGTGTTCGCCGAAGAACAGCGCTGAAAACGCCATTGTGAAAAAGATTTGGAGCAGTTGCACCTGTCCGACGCGCGCGATGCCGCCCATCGCGAGGCCCGCGTACCACGCAAAGAATCCGATGAATTGCGAAAAGAGCGTTACGTAGCCGAACGCGAGCCACGTGCGCAGCGCGAGCGGCCCCGGGTGCGCGGCGTAATGCGCCCAGGCGAGCCAGCCGACCGGCAGCACCAGAAACGGCGCCGAGAGCACGAGCGCCCAGCAGATCACCTGCCAGCCGCCCATCTGACGCGCGAGCCGCGCGCCCTCCGCATAACCGAGCGCGCCGATGCCGACCGCGACGAGCATCAGCAGGTCGCCCGCCTGCAAGCCGCCGCCGCCCGCCTGCAACGCGAACGCGACGACGATCGCGCTGCCCGCGAGCGCGCTGAACCAGAACGCCTTCGACGGCCTTTCGTGCGAGAGCCACGCCGCGTAGATCGCGACGCACAGCGGCTGCAGCCCGTTGACGACTGCGCCGTGCGACGCCGGCACGGTTTTCATCGCCCAGGCGGAGAACACCGGAAACGCGATGATCACGCCCAGCGCGACGACGCCGAGGCTCTTGACCTGCGGCCACGTCGGCCAGCGTTCGCGGCGCCAGGCGAGCAGGGCGGCGGCGGGGATCGCCGCGACGAGCGCGCGGCCGAGCCCGTTCAGGATCGGATGGACTTCCTGCACGACGATGCGGGTCATCGGCAGGGTGAGGCTGAATATGATTACGCCGATCAGGCCGAGCAGCATGCCTTCGGTTTCGCGGGACTTCATTACGAGCGGTTCTCCAGTTTTTCAGCGCAGCGGTTCGGATGACCGCTTTGCGCGTTTTGAGTCGTCGGGGGACGCGCCCGGCGACCGGTTATTCGGGTTGATGCGTCGTTGCTGGCGGGTTGGTGGCGTCGTCGGAAGGTTCCGACGCCGTGCGCGAGTCCGGTCGCGATACGGCTTCAGCGGCCGGCGATTCTGCTTCTTCCTGCGGTTGCCCTGCCAAGTGCGCCTGCGGTTGCACCTTCACCCGCCGACGCGCCTTCTTCGCCGCCTCGCCCGCTTCCGCTTCCGCGCGCCGCGCCGCAACGACCGACTCCGCCGATTCCCCCATCGTCACGACCGACCCATCCGGCAGTTCAAACTCCGCGACGATCGCAGGTGCGCCAACCGTCGTCTCGACGCGCATCAAATGCTCGACGCCCAGCCAGGCAAGCTGTTCCGCGACAATTTCCGCCTGCGGATGAAACCCCGTCAGCGAGCGCAGCGCGATGCCCGTCTCCGGCAGCACCGTCGACGGATGCAAAGGCGTGCCCCACTGGATCAGCGAGGGTACGATCCCGTCGCCCGCGCCTTGCCACGAAGGAAACGCACCGTCGTCGGGGACGGTCAGGCCCCAGGTGTTCGAACCGCGCGTCATCGGTACGACCGGCGCGATGCGCTCTCGATACTGCGCCTGCCAGCGTCCGAGCGACCTCGGCCGATCCACGCGCGCTACCCAATGCACGAGTTGCGGGCCGTCCGCGATCCGCCGCTGCAACGCGGGATCGTCGAGCGCGTAAAGCCGCGCGCGGGGCGTATCGGCGGGCAACGCGCCCGGATCGATCGCGATCACTTCGATATAGGCGCCGCCCCACAGGTTCAGCAGCCGGTTGTGCGTGCGCATCAGCGGATGCGCACCGCCGCCGGCCGTCGCGACGCCGAACTTCGCGACGACGAACCGCTCGCCTTCTTCGAGCGAGCGCGCGGCAATGACGAGATGATCGAGTTTCAGGGCGTGAGAAGTCATGGCTATCCGTCTTACGAAAACTGGGCCACTAGCATAAACCGCCTGGCGACCCCGCTCGCCTCGGGGAATGTCGAATGTAGCGCCTAACACCTGCACAGTAACGGTACAATCGGACCCATACTATTCGGTACAGTTTTCAGCCGATTCCGTTTCAAACTTACCCGACGACGGAGCCGCCCATGTCCGTACCTCTCGACCAGATTCCCGCCCCGCACGACGCGCCACAACTGACGCTCGTCGATCAGCTCGTCCAGTGGGGCCGGCGGCGCATCGACGAGCGCGTGTTCCGCCCTGGCATGCGCATGCCGTCGATCCGCAAGCTCGCGCTCGACAAGGGCGTGTCGCGTTTCACGGTCGTCGAGGCGTACGAGCGGCTTGTCGCGCACGGCTATCTCGACTCGCGGCGCGGCTCCGGCTTCTACGTGCGAGACCGGGCGGCGCCGGCGGCCGTTTTGAGCGTCGTCCCCACGCCCGAGCGCGAACCGGTGCAGAGCACGATCGACGTCGTCTGGTTGCTGCGCAACATGCTGCATACGTCCAGCCCGGAAAAGGGGCCAGGACTCGGCTACCTGCCCGGACGGTGGCTCGACGGCGAGCTGCTCACCAACGCGCTGCGCTCGATGAGCCGCCAGAGCGGCGCGCAGATGCTCGGCTTCGGCACGCCGCAGGGGTTTTTGCCGCTGCGCCAGCAGTTGCAGACGCGGCTGGAAGAACTGGAGATCGGCGCGTCGACCCAGCAGATCGTGCTCGTGTCCGGCATCACGCAGGCGATCGACCTGATTTCGCGCATCTACGTCCAGCCGGGCGACACTGTGATCGTCGGCGATCCGGCGTGGTTCCAGATGTTCGGGCGCTTCGCGTCGCAGGGCGCGCGGCTCGTCGGCATGCCGTACACGCCCGACGGCCCCGACCTCGACGCGCTTGAAACGATGGTCCAGACCTGGCGCCCGAAGATGCTCGTGATCAACTCGGTGCTGCAAAACCCGACCGGCACGTCGCTCACGGCGGCGCAGGCGTTTCGCATCCTGCAACTCGCGCAAACCTACGACTTCATCGTCGTCGAGGACGATATCTACGGCGATCTCTGCCCGCCCGGCTTCGCCGCGACGCGCCTCGCGAGCCTCGATCAACTGAAGCGCGTGATCTTCCTAGGCAGCTTTTCGAAGACGCTGGCGGCAAATCTGCGCGTCGGGTACGTGGCGGCGTCGGCGGAGGTCGCGAAGGCGCTGACCGACCAGAAGATGCTCGTCGGCATGACGAGTCCCGAGTTGAACGAGCGCGTTGTCTACAAGGTGCTGACCGAAGGCCACTACCGGCGCCACGTCGAGCGCCTGCGCGCGCGGCTCGACACCGTGCGCGACAAGACCGGGCGGATGCTGGAGCGCACCGGTTTCCGGCTCTTTTCGGAGCCGTCCGCGGGCATGTTCCTGTGGGCCGACGCGGGCGTCGATTCCGAAGGGCTTGCCGCCGCCGGGCACGAAGCGGGGTTCCTGCTCTCGCCGGGAAGCCTCTTTTCGCCGCACCAGTCGCCGACCACCTGGATGCGCTTCAACATCGCCAATTGCGGCGATCCGGCGCTCCCGGCGATGCTTGCGGGCCATCTCGACAGGGCCGCTCGCCGCGCCTCTTGAAAATCCCGCGTCAGCCCCAATTTGTCGCACGATTCGACAAATTCGGACAAAGCGCGCGCCTTCGAGGGCGCCGCTGCCGTCAATCCACCGAAAACCCAACTAGAGGAACCGACCGTGGCGCAAGAAACCATGAGCTTTCAGGCAGAAGTGAAGCAGCTTCTGCATCTGATGATCCATTCGCTCTACAGCAACAAGGAAATCTTCCTGCGCGAGCTGATCTCGAACGCCTCCGACGCCGCCGACAAGCTGCGCTTCGAAGCGATCGAAAACAGCGCGCTCTACGAAAACGATTCGGACCTCCGCATCCGCGTGTCCATCGACAAAACCGCGCGCACGATCACGATCGACGACAACGGCATCGGCATGAGCCGCGAGGAAGCCATCTCGCACCTGGGCACGATCGCGCGCTCGGGCACGAAGGAATTCTTCTCGAAGCTCTCCGGCGACCAGCAGAAGGACGCCGCGCTCATCGGCCAGTTCGGCGTGGGCTTCTATTCGGGCTTCATCGTCGCGGACAAAGTGACGGTCGAGACGCGCCGCGCCGGGCTGCCGGCGAGCGCCGGCGTGCGCTGGACGAGCGCGGGCGAGGGCGACTTCGAGGTCGAGGATATCGAACGCGCACAACGCGGCACGACCATCACGCTGCATCTGCGCGCTGAAGAAGACGAACTGCTGTCCACGCATCGCCTGAAGTCGATCATCCAGAAGTATTCGGACCACGTCGCGCTGCCCATCCTCATGGCGAAGGAAGAGTGGGACGCGGAAAAAGGCGAGATGGTCACGAAGGACGAGGACGAGACTGTCAATCAGGCGAGCGCCCTCTGGACGCGCGCGAAGAACGAGATCACGGACGAGCAGTACAAGCAGTTCTATCAGCACCTGTCGCACGATCACGACGATCCGCTCGCGTGGACGCACAACCGCGTCGAAGGCCGCAGCGAATACACGCAACTGCTCTACGTGCCGAAGCACGCACCGTTCGACCTGTGGAACCGCGATCATCGCGGCGGGTTGAAGCTGTACGTGAAGCGCGTCTTCATCATGGACGACGCCGAGCAATTGCTGCCGCAGTATCTGCGCTTCGTGAAGGGCGTGGTCGATTCGTCGGACCTGCCGCTCAACGTCTCGCGCGAAATCCTGCAGGAAAGCCGCGACGTGAAGGCGATCCGCGAAGGCGTGACCAAGCGCGTGCTGTCGATACTGGAAGAGATCGCGTCGTCTTCGGCTGAGGCCACGGAAGAGGCCGACAAGCAGAAGTACGCCACCTTCTGGAACGAATTCGGGCAGGTGTTCAAGGAAGGCATCGGCGAGGACTTCGGCAATCGCGAGCGCATCGCGAAGCTCGTGCGTTTCGCATCGACGCAAAACGCGACGGCCGAGCAGAACGTGTCGCTTGCCGACTACGTGTCGCGCATGAAGCCCGAGCAGACGAAAATCTACTACGTCACCGCCGATAGCTGGCAGGCCGCGAAGAACAGCCCGCACCTCGAAGTGTTCCGCAAGAAGGGCGTCGAAGTGCTGCTGCTGACGGATCGCGTCGACGAATGGATGCTGTCGTTCCTGAACGAATTCGACGGCAAGCCGCTCGCAAGCGTCGCGCGCGGCGACCTCGATCTCGGCGCGCTGAACGACGAGGAAAAGCAGCAGCAGGACAAGGTCGGCGAGGAGATGAAGCCGCTCGTCGAGAAGATGAAGGAAGCGCTCGAAGGCAAGGCGAAGGACGTGCGCCTCACGTTCCGTCTCACCGATTCGCCGACGTGCCTCGTCGCCGATGAAGGCGACATGAGCGGTTATCTGCAACGCATGCTGAAGGCGGCGGGGCAGCAGGCGCCGCAGATGCAGCCGATCCTGGAAGTGAATCCGGACCATCCGCTCGTGAAGGGCCTGAACAGCGACAGCGCGAATTTCAGCGACTGGTGTCACCTGCTCTTCGATCAGGCGCTGCTCGCGGAAGGCGGCTCGCTCGAAGATCCGGCGAGTTTTGTGAAGCGCACGAATACGCTGTTGCTCGCACGGTAAATAGCGCTTCGCTTCATTGGAAAACGCGCTGCCGGGTTGCCCCGGCAGCGCGTTTTTTTACTTCAGCTTACGTTCCTTGTTGGCTTGTGCAAGCACCGATGCCGCGAGCGTCTTCGTGTCCTTCGAATACTTGTCGCTATTCAGGACTTCGCTGGCCTTGTGTTCTATCTCGGCGCTCGTCTGCCTGGCGCTGTGAGTTTGCGAAAGCGCGGAGGCCGCGAGGCTCTTCGCGATCGCCGACGCCTTCGGGTCATGCAACGTTTCAGCCGCGAGATGCGCAACTGTTTTGGATGTTTGCTTCGTATTGTTCGACATTGAATGTCCTCTCAGTGAGTTTTGATCGACTCGCATCGTTGGGCGCGAGGCGAGACCGGCCATATCGCCATGACCGGCGCGGCAGTTTCGATCGCCGAAATGGCTGGTTCCATACGAATCGTCCTATCTGCATGACGGTTTTATAATCACCGCCATGCCGATCCCCACCAATCCCGTCGATACCCACTGGCGCATCGCGCCGCTTCCCACGTTCACTGACGATCAGAAAGACTGGCTGACGCGCGGCGGCTCGCTCACCGCGCACTTGCGCACGCTCGGCGCGGTGACGGTCGACGTCACGCGCGAAGCCGTCGATGTGCCGTTCGCCGACGAATGGCGCGCGCTGCGGGTCGCGCCGCGCACGCCGTGCTGGGTGCGCGAAGTCGTGCTGAGCGTAGATGGCGTGGCGTTCGTCGCGGCGCACAGTGTCGTGCCGCTCGATAGCAGCGCGGGCATCTGGCAGGCGATGCGCGCGCTGCGCACAAGGCCGCTCGCGGAGCTTCTCTATAGCGACAGCAGCGTCGCGCGTTCGGCGCTCGCAAGCCGTCGCGTGACGGCGCGGCATGCGCTGTATCGGCTCGCTGCGGGAATTATCGATGACGCGAAGGCGCATACGCTGGTCGCGCGCCGATCGGTATTCGAGCGGCATCGCGCGCCGCTGATGGTCACCGAATGCATGTTGCCCGCGCTGTGGGCGCGGCTGTCGTCGCCGGGGGCGCCGCATGAATCGCATCGCGAGCATTCGCGGCCGCTCGGGCATCTGGCCTCGCACGCGACACGCGCAACGCGCGCGGAGGCGAAGTGATGCTTCAGGGCTTTCCCCCGATCGCCGATGAAGCCACGCACACGCTGATTCTCGGCAGCTTCCCGGGCGTCGCGTCGCTTGTGGCGACGCAGTACTACGCACATCCGCGCAACCAGTTCTGGCGGCTGGTCGGCACGGTGATCGGCGAATCGCTGCACGAGCTTACCTACGACGCCCGCATAGCACGCCTGCTCGCGCACGGCATCGGCTTGTGGGACGTGCTCGCCGCCTGCGAGCGCGAAGGCAGTCTCGACGCCGCGATCCGCCACGCGAATCCCAACGACTTCGCGTCCTTTCGCCGGCACGCGCCGCAACTGCGAAAAGTCTGCTTCAATGGCAAGACATCGGGCCGCTTCGAGCCGGTGATCCGCGCGGCGGGGTACGCGACGCTCGTGCTGCCGTCGTCGAGTCCGGCGAATGCTATTCTCTCGTTCGACCAAAAATTGCGCCTGTGGCGCGAGATCCTCACGACATGACGAAACTCATCAAGCGCGCGTCTGCCGAAGCACGCGCGTTCGGCAGCAAGAAGCACGAGAAACACGACAAGCACGACAAGCACGACAAACGCTCGAAGCGCGAGCGCGCCGACGATCTCGACGACGCCCCGCGCATCGACACGCCGCGCAAGCCGCGCTTTGCGCCCGTGACGTTCTCGGAAGAGGGCGGCGTGCGCTTCCTGCACTTCGGTACCGAATGGGTCCAGGGCGCGATGCGCCTGAAGAAGCCGAACCACATCGAACTCGAATACGCGCAGCAGATGATGGCGTGGCTGCTTTTCATCGAGACGCCGAAGCGAATCGTGCAACTCGGCCTCGGCGCGGCCGCGCTCACGAAGTTCTGCCACAAGTTCCTGAAGCGCGCGAAGGTCGAGGCGGTCGAGCTGAATCCGGCCGTCGTGATCGCGGCGCGCACGATGTTCGAGCTTCCTTCCGACGACGCCCGTCTCACCGTCAACGAGCAGGACGCGTGGGAATTCGTCAACGATCGAGCGAATCACGGCACGATCGGTGCGCTCCAAATCGACGTCTACGACGCCACCGCGCGCGGCCCGGTGCTCGACAGCGTCTCGTTCTATCGCGCGTGCCGCGCGTGCCTGACGCAGGACGCGGGCGTCGTGACGATCAACCTGTTCGGCGATCACCCGAGCTTCGTGCGCAACATGAAGCGCCTGAACGAAGCCTTCGACGGCCGCGTGATCGCGCTGCCCGAAGTGCACGACGGCAACCGAGTGGCGATCGCGTTCGCGGGTCCGGATCTCGATGTGCCGTACGCCGCGCTCGAAAAACGCGCGAAGCTGGTGGAAAAGGAACTGAACCTGCCCGCGCGCGAGTGGGTCCGCGCGCTCGCGAAATCGGCGGCGGAACATGTAAGCGAAGGCACGCAGGAACGCTTCGCGATCTAAGACGGAAACCCAGGCGCACAGCGGCTGTGCGCCTTATTACATATTCCTTTCACGTCTGTCGAATGCATGGGGTTCGCCCTGCTTGACCCTGTATTAGGCATCCATATACTCCTCCTGTTATTTTGAGACGCTTGCCGCTCAGTGGTCTGTCTATCCGACGACGCGCTGGGCTCAACCAAATCCAAGAACAATATAGGAGACCGTCATGGCTCACGAAGCTGCGACCGGCACGGGGCAACCCCGCAACAAGAAATGGCTGTGGCTTCTGGTGATCCCCTGGATCGGGGCTGTCTCAGTGCCGTTCTATAACAAGATCGAACCCGAGCTCTGGGGCTTTCCGTTTTTTTACTGGTTCCAGTTGCTCTGGGTGCTGGTCAGCGCGGCGATCACGGCGATCGTCTACTCGAAGACCAAGGCGCTCCCGACGCACAAGCGGGGAGCTTCGCGATGATAAATTCCACCGCAACCTTGGTCTTCGTCCTGTTCTTCGTGGGCGTCACGATTCTCGGCTTCATCGCCGCGCACTGGCGCAAAGGCGATCTCGGCCAGCTCGACGAATGGGGTCTCGGCGGCCGGCGCTTCGGCACGGTCGTCACGTGGTTCCTGCTCGGCGGCGATCTCTATACGGCCTACACGTTCGTCGCCGTCCCGGCGCTCGTGTTTGGCGCGGGCGCGATGGGCTTCTTCGCGCTGCCGTACACGATCATGATTTATCCGTTCGCGTTCGTCGTGTTCCCGAAGCTCTGGAGCATCGCGAAGCGTCACGGCTATGTGACCGCCGCTGACTTCGTGCGCGCGCGCTACAACAGCCGCATGCTGGCGCTCGCGGTCGCGGTGACCGGCATCGTCGCGACGATGCCGTATATCGCGCTGCAACTGGTCGGCATCGAAGTGGTGATCGGCGGCCTCGGCTTCGATACGAAAGGCTTCGTCGGCGACCTGCCGCTGATCATCGCGTTCGCGATCCTGGCGGCGTACACGTACACGTCGGGCCTGCGGGCTCCCGCGATGATCGCGGTGGTCAAGGACGTGCTGATCTACATCACGATCATCGCCGCGATGATCGTCATTCCGGCGCAGTTGGGCGGCTTCGGCCACATCTTCAGCACGATTCCGCCGGCCAAGCTGCTGCTGAAAGCGCCCGATGCCGCGAGCCTCAACGGCTACAGCGCCTACGCGACGCTCGCGGTCGGCTCGGCGCTCGCGCTCTTCCTGTACCCGCACTCGGTGACGGCGATCCTGTCGTCGAATTCGGGCAACACGATCCGGCGCAACATGGCGCTGTTGCCCGCGTATTCGCTGGTGCTCGGGCTGCTCGCGCTCCTCGGCTACATGGCGCTCGCCTCGGGAGTGAAGGACATGCCCGAATACGCGCCGTACTTCAAGGCGTTCGGGCCGAACTTCGCGGTGCCCGCGCTCTTCCTGCACTACTTCCCGTCGTGGTTCGTCGGAGTGGCGTTCGCGGCGATCGGCATCGGCGCGCTGGTGCCGGCGGCAATCATGTCGATCGCCGCGGCCAATCTCTACACGCGCAACGTGCATCGCGAGTTCGTGAACCGCGGCATGACGCCGGAGGAGGAGACGAACGTCGCGAAGATGGTGTCGCTGCTGGTGAAGGTCGGCGCGGTCGTGTTCATTCTCGCGCTGCCGCTCACCTACGCGATTCAGCTGCAATTGCTCGGCGGGATCTGGATCATCCAGACGCTGCCCGCGCTCGTGCTCGGCCTCTATACGCGCGTGCTCGACCATCGGGGATTGCTGCTGGGTTGGGCTGTGGGGATCGGTGTCGGTACGTGGATGGCGGTGTCGCTGAAGCTCGCGAGCTCGATCTTTACCGTGCATCTCTTCGGCTATGCCGTGCCGGGCTATGCGGCGGTGTGGGCCCTGGTGGTGAACCTGGTGGTGTCGATCGTCGTCAGCGTGCTCGTGCGCATGATCGGGCTCACGCGTTCCCACGATCACACAAAGCCGGAAGATTATCTCGACGTCGTCGAAAACTGAACGGGGCGCACGCCTCGCGATGAACCAAAACGCCCGCCACGCAAGTCGCGGGCGTTTTAGCTGATGCCGCCGTAGAATCGATCCCAGACCCCGCGGCCGAGCCTCCATCATGCCTTCACTCGATTCGCCGACGTCCCGCCGCAGCCACACACGGCGCTTCCTGCACGTCGTGGCGTCGCCGTATTTCCGCTACAAGCACGCGAAATTCATCCACGCGATCCGCGTCGCGCTCGCGATGATCGCATCGATCGCGCTGACTACCGGCGTGAACATTCCGCATGGCGTGTGGGCATCGGTGACCCTGCTCGTCGTCATCGGCGGGTTGCAGCATCACGGCAACATCCGCAAGAAGGCGGCCGAGCGCGCTTTGGGCACGCTGTTGGGCGCGGGGCTCGGGCTGTCGCTGATCATCGTGCAGGCGGTGTTCGGCTCGCTGCTCCTGACGTTCCTGCTGATGTCGGCGATCGCCGGCGCCTGCGCGTACTACGCGATCGGCAAGGCGGGCTACGTCGCGCTCTTGACTGCGATCACGATGGTGATCGTCTCGGGCCACGGCGACCTGCCGTTCGACGTCGGCCTGTGGCGCACGGCGAACGTGCTGATCGGCATCGTGATCGCGCTCGGCTTTTCGTTCGTGCTGCCGCAATACGCGACGTATTCGTGGCGCTATCGTCTTGCCGACAACCTGCGCGAATGCGCGCGCCTGTATTCCGCGATCCTCGAAGGCAGGCCGCTCGACCCCGAGCAGGTCACGCGGCGCTTTCTCGTGCTGAGCCAGCGGCTCGTACAATCGCGTTCGCTGATGGATTCGGTGGCGAAGGAAATCGACGTACCTGTTTCGATGCTTGAAGAGATCCAGCGGCTGCATCGTTCGATTCTCGCGGCGCTGGAGATGATGGCGACGTCCGACGCCGGCAGCGCGCGCGTGCTGACCGCCGATTCCAGCGCCGAGGAGCGCGCCGTGCGACAAACGCTCTTGCTGATGGCGCGGGCGCTGCGCTTCGGGCGAGTCGGCTTGCTGCATGCGGCGGCGTACGAGCTGGAGGTGAAGCCGGGTATCGACGTCGCGCATCCGCACGCCGACATGCAGGGCATGCACTGGCTCGCGATGCGGCTCGCCGAACAGGTGAACCGGCTGCGTCTGCGCCTGATCGAAATCGAGCGTCACTGGAACCTCGAAGGCGCGCAGCCGTTTTTTCGATAACCGCTGACTCAGGCGGCCTTTGTTGCGTCGTCATGCGCGACGCTGACCATCCACGGCACGCCGAACCGGTGGTCGACGAGCATGCCGAACCCCTTTGTCCAGAACGTCGATTGCCACGGAATCAGCGACTGGCCGCCATCGGAGAGGGCGGCGAAGAGCTTCTCGCCGGATGCGGTGTCGTGGACGGCGATCGACAGGCTGAAGCCAGCGTAACCCTTCGACTGCGCGCCTTTCATGCCGTCCGTTGCAAGCACTTCGCGGTCGCCGATGCAAAACGTCGCGTGCATGACTTTGTCCTGTCAGTCGGGCGGGGTGTCGGGGGCTTCGGGCGAGTCTTTGAAGCGCATCAGAAACAGCGTTTCGGCGCCGATCGTTTCGCGATAGAACGCGAGCGCCGCTTCGCAGTTGCCGGAAGAAGAGATAGGTTTCGAGACGCATGATGACTCCGTGCGGCGGCGGGCGGCCCGCCAGTCCGGGAAGTCTAGTGCAGCGTGCGCGCGCCTGGTCCGCGCGCATGGTCAACAAACGTCAAACGGCTCCGAAACGATGACGCTTCGGAGCCGTTGGTTCTTGCCAATCAAGCGACGTTATTGCAGCGCCGCGATCACCTTTTCGAGCTTGATCGCATCGGCGGCGAAGGTGCGGATGCCTTCGGCAAGCTTTTCTGTTGCCATCGCGTCGTCGTTGACGGCAAAGCGGAAGTTCGGTTCATCGACGGCGATCTTGTCGATCGAATCGTTCGCAACCGCTTCCGGCGACAGCTTGCGCTCGACCGTGTCGTTGCTCTCCGCGAGCTTCTTGAGCAAATCGGGGCTGATCGTCAGCAGGTCGCAGCCGGCCAGTTCCGTGATCTGGCTCACCGTGCGGAAGCTCGCGCCCATCACTTCGGTCTTGTAGCCGAACTTCTTGTAGTACGCGTAGATCTTGCGCACCGACTGCACGCCCGGATCGTTCGCGCCGCCCATTTTCACGTCGTCCCATTCCGCGCCCGCCGACTTCTTGTACCAGTCGTAGATGCGGCCGACGAACGGCGAGATCAGCTTCGCGCCCGCATCGGCGGCGGCGACGGCCTGCGCCGGTGCGAATAGCAGCGTCATGTTGCAGTTGATGCCTTCCTTTTGCAGCACCTCGGCCGCGCGGATGCCTTCCCAGGTCGACGCGAGCTTGATCAGCACGCGCTCGTGCTTGATGCCGGCGTCTTCGTACAGCTTGATGAGCTCGTGGCCCTTCGCGATCGAGCCCTTGGTGTCGAACGAGAGGCGTGCGTCGACTTCGGTCGACACGCGGCCCGGGATGATCTTGAGGATTTCGGTGCCGAAGGCGATCAGCAGATGATCGATGATCTGGCCGACGGGCTTGCCCGCGTGCTCCTTCACGGTCTTTTCGAGCAGCGGCTTGTAGTCGTCCTTCTGGACGGCCTTCAGGATCAGCGACGGGTTGGTCGTCGCGTCCCGCGGCTTGAACTGCTCGAGTTGCTGGAAGTCGCCCGTATCGGCGACGACGGTGGTGTACTGCTTGAGCTGGTCGAGAGCGGTTGTCATATCGAGTCGTCGGCGCGGTGGCGCCTTGTCAAGGATGCGGATGGCCGCGTTGAACATCGGTCGCGACGCCGTGCGCTTTTCGCGCGCGGCGCGCCCTGTAGTCATTCTATTCCTGCGTGCGCGGTTCGCGCTGATACCCGCGCGACGGGCATCGGTTCGACCCGTGCCGACAGCATGCGTTCATCGTGTGAAGATTGCGCGACGCTTTCAGTCTCAGTCTTACTCTTAGGCGCGGCGGGCGTTCAGCACGATCTGCGTCAACACGCCCGTGACCAGGCCCCAGAACGCCGAGCCGATCGACAGCAGCGTCAGGCCCGAAGCCGTCACCATGAACGTGACAAGCGCCGCTTCCCGTTGGCGCGCGTCGTGCATCGCGTTCGCCAGGCCGCTCATGATCGAGCCGAAGAGCGCGAGTGCCGCGACCGAGACGACCAGCGCCTTCGGAAACGCAGCGAACAAAGCGGCAATCGTTGCGCCGAAAACACCCGCGAGCAGATAAAAAATACCGCACCAGACGGCGGCCATATAGCGCTTCGAGCGGTCGGCGTGCGCTTCGGGGCCGGTACAGATCGCCGCCGTGATCGCCGCGAGATTCACGCCGTGCGAGCCGAAAGGCGCGAGCACGAGCGACGCGAGCCCGGTGGTCGCGATGAGCGGTGCGGACGGCGTCGTGTAGCCGTCGGCGCGCAGGACGGCGACGCCCGGCACGTTCTGCGACGCCATCGCGACCACGAAGAGCGGGATACCGATGCTGACCGCCGCCGCGATCGAAAATATTGGCATCGTCAAGACGGGCCGCGCGAGCGCGACGTGAAAGCGGCTGAAATCGAGCAGCCCGAGTGCGCCCGCGACCGCGATTCCAGCGACGAGCGTCAGGGGAATCGCGTAGCGCGGCACGAGGCGTTTCGCGACGAGATACGTGAAAAACATCGCGAGAACGAGCGACGTCTGGAACTGCGCCGCGCGGAAAATCTCGATGCCGATCTCGAACAGGATGCCCGCCAGCAGCGCCGATGCGATGCCGGCGGGAATCCGTCGCATGATCGTGTCGAAGAGGCCGGAGAGGCCGACGAGAGTAAGCAGCACGGCGCAGACGATGAACGCGCCGATCGCCTCCGCATACGCAACGTTCGGCAGTGAGGAGACGAGGAGCGCGGCGCCAGGCGTCGACCACGCGATCACGATCGGCGCGCGGTACCGCAGCGACAGCCCGATCGTGCAAACCGCCATGCCGATCGAAAGCGCCCAGATCCACGAGGAAATCTGCGCGTCGGTGAGATGCGCGGCGCGGCCCGCCTGAAACATCAGCACGAGCGAACTGGTGTAGCCCGTCATCATCGCGACGAAGCCTGCGACGACGGCCGACACCGAGGTATCGGAGAGAGGCCGCAGCGGCTGCGGCGAGAGGGCGGTGGAGTTGGACATGCGGCGAGATGCGTCGAAGAAAGCGCGCATGTTACGCGCTCACCTCGCGAGGCGACAGCGCGCCTACTTCGACAACGCCCGCATCGCCGCTTCGAGGCCCGCGAGCGTGAGGCCGTACATGCGGTTGCCGAGCACCTGCCGGATCACCGAAATCGACTGCCGGTATTCCCACAGCCGCTCAGGCTCCGGATTGAGCCACGCGTGATGCGGAAACTGGTCGGCGAGACGCCTGAGCCACACTGCGCCCGCCTCGGCGTTGTTGTATTCCACCGATCCGCCTGGCTGCAGCACTTCGTAGGGGCTCATCGTTGCGTCGCCGACGAAGATCAGCTTGTAGTCGGGCGTGAACTTGTGCAGCACGTCGAAGGTCGGCGTGCGCTCGCCGTGGCGCCGCCGGTTGTTCTTCCACAGATAGTCATAGACGCAGTTGTGGAAATAGAAGAACTCGAGATGCTTGAACTCGGCCTTCGCCGCCGAGAACAGCTCCTCGACGCGCTTGATGTGATCGTCCATCGATCCACCGACGTCCAGCAGCATCAGCACTTTCACGTTGTTGTGGCGCTCGGGCACCATCTTGATGTCGAGCCAGCCGGCGTTTGCGGCCGTGCTGCGGATCGTGTCGGGCAAATCGAGCTCTTCGGCCGCGCCTTCGCGCGCGAAGCGGCGCAGGCGGCGCAGCGCCACCTTGATGTTGCGCGTGCCGATCTCGACCTGATCGTCGTAATCGCGATACGCACGCTCGTCCCACACCTTCACCGCCGTGCGATTGCCCGACGACTCCCCGCCAATGCGTATCCCTTCGGGGTTGTATCCGCCATGCCCGAACGGCGACGTGCCTCCCGTGCCGATCCACTTGCTGCCGCCTTCATGGCGTCCGGTCTGCTCGTCGAAGAGCTCTTTCAGGCGCTCCATCAGCTTGTCGAGGCCGCCGAGCGCTTCGATCTGCTTTTTCTCCTCGGGCGTGAAATCGCGCTCCATGCGCTTTTTCAGCCAGTCGAGCGGCACGTCGAACGCGGTTTCATCGAGCGTCGCGACGCCATGGAAATACGCGCCGAACGCCTGATCGAACTTGTCGAAGTACTTCTCGTCCTTGACGAGCGTCATGCGCGCGAGGAAGTAGAACTCGTCGAGGGACGGCGCGATCACCTGCGCCTTGAGCGCTTCGAGCAGCGTCAGGTATTCCTTCACCGACACCGGCAGCTTCGCGCCGCGCAACGAGTAGAAGAAGTCGATCAGCATGGTGTGAGCCTCAGCTTTCCAGCCGGTGCTTGAGATGAATCCGCACGGCCGGCCACTCCGATTCGATGATCGAGAACACGACGGTATCGCGATACGCGCCATCCTTGCCGATCTGGTGATTACGCAGGATGCCGTCCTGCCGCGCGCCGAGCCGCGCGATCGCCGCGCGCGACTGATGGTTCATGAAATGCGTCCGGAACTCGACGGCGATTGCGTTCAGCTTCTCGAACGCGTGGGAAAGCAGCAGCAGCTTCGCTTCGGAGTTGAGCGCCGTGCGCTGCACGCGTTTTGCGTACCACGTATGCCCGATTTCCAGCCGCCGATGTGCCGCTTCGACGTTGAAGTACCGCGTCGAACCGACGACGTTGCCCGTCTTCGCATCGATCACGGTGAACGGATGCGCGCCGAGGTTATCGCGCATCGCGAGCGCGGCTTCGATCCACGCGCGCGTCGCGCCGGGGGCGGGCACGCTCGTGTACCAGAGCTTCCACAATTCGCCGTCGGCGGCGGCGGCTTCGAGCGCCGCTTCGTGTTCGAGCGAAAGCGGAACGAGCTTGACGTGTTGTCCTTCGAGCGTGACGGGTTCGATCCAGCGGCTCATGCGTTCGATTCCTTGATGTCGATCAACGGTTGTTGCGGTTCATGAAGAGCAGGCGCTCGAAGAGATTCAGGTCCTGTTCGTTCTTGAGCAGCGCGCCATGCAGCGGCGGCACGATCTGCTTCTGATCGGTCGAGCGCAGCGCTTCGGGCGGAATGTCTTCAGCGAGCAGGAGCTTCAGCCAGTCGAGCAGTTCGGACGTCGACGGCTTCTTCTTCAGCCCCGACACGTTGCGCAATTCGAAGAAGCTCTGCATCGCGGCGGCGAGCAGCTCCTGCTTGATGCCCGGAAAGTGCACTTCGACGATGTCCTTCATCGTCGACGGCTCGGGGAACTTGATGTAGTGGAAGAAGCAGCGGCGCAGGAACGCGTCGGGCAGTTCCTTCTCGTTGTTCGACGTGATGATGACGAGCGGCCGGTACTTCGCCTTCACGAGCTCGTGCGTCTCGTAGACGTAGAACTCCATGCGGTCGAGCTCGCGCAGCAGGTCGTTCGGGAATTCGATGTCGGCCTTGTCGATTTCGTCGATGAGGAGCACGGTTTGCTGGTCGGCCTCGAACGCCTGCCACAGCACGCCCTTCACGATGTAATTGCGGATGTCCTTCACGCGCTCGTCGCCGAGCTGGGAATCGCGCAGGCGCGAGACGGCGTCGTATTCGTAGAGGCCCTGCTGTGCTTTCGTCGTCGACTTGATGTGCCATTGCAGAAGCGGCATGCCGAGCGCCGCCGCGACTTCCTCGGCGAGCATCGTCTTGCCGGTACCGGGCTCGCCCTTGATGAGGAGCGGGCGCTGCAGCGTCATCGCGGCGTTGACCGCGAGCTTGAGATCGTCGGTGGCGACGTACTGCGATGAGCCTTCGAAACGCATGGCAAGGAATCCGGTGGGCGAAAAAAACCCAGTATAAGTCAGATGAGCTGTTGTCATGGACGCGCGGCGCTTATGCTGTGAGCCGCGCTGTTATTCGCATGGCGAGCGGTTTCGGAAGCCGGTTTGCGTAGCGCGCGAGGCCGCTTGCCTGCGGCATCCGGACGCAGGGTGCGAAATCGCGCCCACGCCCGTCCGGTGGACGCATGGTGGGTCGCGCGGTACAATTAGCGCGATTTTTTTGGCCTGCGTGGCTAGAGCAAAAGAAACAGTAGAGAGACGAGCGTCCCGAGAAGGTTGTGATGCACTCGATGCGGGCCGTGGCCCTTGGATCGGACATCGGGCGCGCCGGATTTCCCCTCATGCTAGGTTAGAGAAGCTATGAACAAATTCATCGGCAAATGTGCCGTGATCGCAGCGCTGTCGGGCCTCGCCGGCTTCGCGACCCAGGCGTCGGCCGATGTCGTCGGCAACGCGAAGGCGGCCGAGGGCAAGGTGGCGATGTGCATCGGTTGCCACGGCATTCCGGGCTACCGCACGGCGTATCCCGAGGTCTACAACGTCCCGATGCTCGGCGGCCAGAACGCCAAGTACATCGAAAACGCGCTGCACGCATACAAGAAGGGCGACCGCCACTTCGACACGATGCGCGCCATCGCCGCGTCGCTGACCGATCAGGACATCGCCGACATCGCCGCGTACTACGCCGCGCAAACCCCCTCTTCGAAGAACAATCCCGACAAGTGATCCGCGCGCAGAAGACCCAGCCAGCTTCCGGCGCCAATCACTCGGCAATCAAATTTCGCGGGATAGGAGAATTCATGAAAGCCTTTCAGGCACTCCCTACGGTGTTCAAGACAGCATGCGCGGCGGCGCTGATCGGTCTTTCGTCGATGCACGCGGCGCACGCCGCCGACATCGCCAACGGCAAGGCGCTGTCCGACAGCCACAATTGCCAAGCCTGCCACGGCCCGAACCTCAACGCGCCGGTGAGCGGCGAGTATCCGAAGCTTGCGGGCCAGCATGCGACGTACATCTACTGGGCGCTGCGCCAGTACCAGATGGGCAACGGCAATCCGAACTTCGGGCGCAGCAACGCGATCATGTCCGCGCAGGTGCAGAACCTGTCGCAGAGCGATCTGAAGGATCTTTCGGCTTATATCGAATCGCTGAAGGGCGCTTTGGTTCTGAAGAAGTAGACCCTGTTTTCAGGCTTTTGAACGACGACACCCCGCTTCTGCGGGGTGTTGTCGTTTTGGGGCGCTGATTTCGCGAACTTAGTCCCGCGACGCGCGCCGTTCGATCAGCGCGAGATAGGCGTCGGTGTCCGGCGGGGTGTTCGTGCGCTGCGCATCCCAGATGATCTGGCCGAGGCATTCCATGATTGCGTGCTGCGCGTCGTGGGTCGAACCGAGCCGCGCGACCAGTTTCTCGTGCGCCCGGCGTATGCCCGGCGGCTGGTCGATCGACAACTGCTCGGTGATCGCGAGATGCATCGACAGGTGCAGGAACGGATTGGTCTGGCCGCGATCGGGCGAGTAATCGGCCTGTTTCGATTCGGGATCGGCGAGTTCCTGCTGATATTCCGGATGCTCGGCGACCCAGTCGGCGGCGATGCTTTCCAGCGGCGTCAGGATTTCGCCCGCGCGCTGCTTGCGCCAGGTCTCGGTGAAGAATTGACGGACTTCGTCGCGGCTGGGATTGAACATACGGCAGGTTTCCGGGGAATCAGGCATCAGAGCGCCATTTTAAGGCGCGGCGCGCGTTCTTCGCTCAGAGCACCGGCGCAGGCGTCTTCGGCTTGTACTCGCAGAGCGGCTCGATCGCGCAATGCCAGCACTCCGGCGTGCGCGCCTTGCAGACGTAGCGGCCGTGCAGGATCAGCCAGTGGTGCGCATCGTGCAGGAACTCCTCGGGGACAGATTTTTCCAGCGCCGCCTCGACCGCGCGCACGTCCTTGCCGGGCGCGAGTCCCGTGCGATTCGCGACGCGGAAGATATGCGTATCGACGGCGATGGTCGGATGGCCGAACGCCGTGTTCAGGATCACGTTCGCCGTCTTGCGCCCGACGCCCGGCAGCGATTCGAGCGCCTCGCGATCGTCGGGCACTTTGCCGCCGTACTGGTCGATGAGGATGCGGCACGTCGCGATCACGTTCTTCGCCTTCGTGCGATAAAGCCCGATCGTTCGAATGTATTCGGCGACGCCTTCCTCGCCGAGCGCGAGCACCTTGGCCGGCGTATTCGCGACGGGGAACATCTTGCGCATCGCCTTGTTGACGGAGACGTCGGTGGCCTGCGCGGACAGCAGCACCGCGATCAGCAATTCGAACGGCGACGTGTATTCGAGCTCGGTTGTCGGATGCGGGTTGAGGCTTTGCAGCGTCTCGAAGATCGCGCGGCGCTTTTTCGGGTTCATCGGACGGCGGCTCAGTGGTCGGAGTCGTTGTGCGCGGGATTTGCGGACGCTTCGTCGCCTTGCAGGCCCAGCCGGCGGCGGCGTTCCTCGGCGGCGTCGATCTGCGCCTGCACCTCGGCGCTCACGCGCTCGGTGTTCTTCGGCGCGGCGCCAGCCTTTGCAAGCTCTTCCTTCTTCTTCCGCGCGCGTTCGAGTGCGGCGTGAATGATCGCGCGTTTTTTGGCTTCGGCGTCGTCGGCTGCGGCGGGTTTCGCTTCGGATGCTTCAGGTGCTACGGACGCTGCTGTAGGCCGTCCAGCCTGCCTCGCGGCGGCGCGCGCTTCCGCCGCCTCGCGTTCTTTCGCAAGCCGCGCAATGCGCCGGTCATGCCGATCGCGCGCGGCATCAGCTTGTTTTTGCGACCACGCGTCCCAGCCGGTCGCGTCGCCGGTGACCGGAATCATCGCGATGCAATCGACGGGGCAGGGCGGCACGCACAGATCGCAGCCGGTACAAAGCTCGGGGATGATCGTGTGCATTTGCTTCGCCGCGCCGACGATCGCATCGACGGGACACGCCTGCATGCACAACGTGCAGCCGATGCACACGTTCTCGTCGATCACGGCAAGCGGCCGCGGACGCTCGACACCGTTCTCCGGATTGAGCGCAATCACGGGCTTGCCCATGAGCCGCGCAATCCGCGCGACGCCTTCGATACCGCCCGGCGGGCACTGGTTGTAACTGGCATCGCCCGCCGCGATGGCTTCGGCGTAAGGGCGGCATGCGGGATAGCCGCACTTGGTGCATTGCGTCTGGGGCAGCAGATCTTCGATGCGATCTGCGAGTGTCTTTGGAGCGGTTGCGGTCACGTTCACGGCTTGGGGGAGGGCGGCATCGCCGGTCATGCGACCCGCTGGCGGGCATCGACGCGTCGATGTCGGAATACTGCGAGGAAAGCGGCGCGGACTCGTACGTCCGTGCTCGGTCTGAAGGCGGCATTATCTCCCAATTCCCTTACATTCCCAATTGCCAATAGGCAATCGATGTGCGCATAATCAGAGCGCTTTTCCGATTGACCGCAGGACGGTGTTCCCCAATAACCTTGGCGCGCCCGTTCCCGTCATGTATCCCTGAAATGGGCCGCATGACGCTATCCGGATAACGCGGCTCTCGATCATGCGACCATGAATCAGCCGAAAATCAAAAGAGATCCTGAAGGCACCCGCCGGCGCATTTTGCTAGCCGCCGCGGATGAGTTCGCAGCGGGCGGTTTGTTCGGCGCCCGCGTCGACCAGATTGCCCGTCGCGCCGAGACCAACGAGCGAATGCTCTACTACTACTTCGGCAGCAAGGAGCAGCTGTTCACCGCTGTGCTTGAACACGCGTTCGGCGCGCTGGTGGACACCGAGCGCTCGCTCGACCTCGACGGCATCGCGCCCGTCGAAGCAATGACGAGGCTTGCGCATTTCGTCTGGGATTATTATCGCGATCACCCGGAATTGCTTCGCCTGATTAATAACGAAAATCTGCACGAGGCGAGATATATCAAGGGATCAACGCGTATACGTGAATTGATATCGCCGGTAGTCGCGACACTCGCGGGCATTCTCGAGCGCGGCGCAAAGGCGGGACTGTTTCGAAACGACGTCGATCCCCTCAAGTTCTACGTGACGCTCTCGGGGCTCGGGTATTACATCGTGTCGAACCGCTTTACGCTCGAGGCGACCTTCGGGCTCGACTTCAGCCAGGCCGATCAGCGTGCGGACATGGTACGGATGAATACCGAATTGTTGCTGGCGTATCTGATGCGCAAATAGGCATCGAAGGTGCAATGAAAAACGCCGCGCTCTTGAGGAGCGCGGCGTTCTTTTTCGGGAAGTGTCAGGCGAGAACAGCTTCCTTCTTCGGCGTCTTGTCGTGTTCGAGGATGAACTCGCGCAACTGCGGATAGACCATCGTCCGCCAGCGTCGTCCCGAGAAGATGCCGTAGTGGCCAGCCTTCTCCGCCGTGAAGTGCTTCTTGTTCTTCACCGGGATGCCCGTGCAAAGGTCGTGCGCGGCGCGTGTCTGGCCGCTGCCGGAAATATCGTCGAGTTCGCCTTCGATCGTGAACAGTGCCGTGTTCCTGATGTCCTGCGGACGCACGAGTTCGCCATTCACGTCCCACGTGCCTTCGGCCAGACGGAATTCCTGGAACACGATGCGGATCGTCTCGAGGTAATACTCGGCGGCCATGTCGAGGACGGCGTTGTACTCGTCGTAGAAGCGGCGATGCTGCTCGGCGTCTTCATCGTCGCCACGCAGGAGGTTCTGATAGAAGTCCCAATGCGCGGTCAAATGTCGCTCGGGATTCATCGCGACGAAGCCCGCATGTTGCAGAAATCCCGGGTAAACCTTGCGTCCGACCCCTGGATAATTTGCCGGCACCGTGTAAATCACGTTGTTCTCGAACCACCCGTAAGAGTGCTCGTTCGCCAGCGAATTGACCGACGTCGGGCTGCGGCGCGCGTCGATCGGGCCGCCCATCATCGTCATCGTGCGCGGCGTGTCTTCGCCGCGGCTCGCCATCAGCGAAATCGCGGCGAGCACCGGCACGGTCGGCTGACACACCGAAATCACGTGCAGATCCGACGCGCCGATATGGCGGATGAATTCCTGAATGTATTCGACGTAGTCGTCCAAATGGAACGCGCCGTCCTCGAACGGGACCAT
This sequence comes from Caballeronia terrestris, assembly GCF_001544515.1. Classification (GTDB taxonomy): domain Bacteria; phylum Pseudomonadota; class Gammaproteobacteria; order Burkholderiales; family Burkholderiaceae; genus Caballeronia; species Caballeronia terrestris. The sequence continues at coordinate 33,333 of NZ_FCOL02000031.1, read as the reverse complement.
GCGAGCGTCGATCCAGTCGGTGATATACACCTTGTGGTCCTGCAGCAAGGTTTTGACGGTATCGCGCAGGAGCGTGGAGTGGTGGCCCGAGAGCGGCGCGCACAACAGCACCACCGGCTCGTCCTTCATGCTGCTGACCGCCATGCTGTCGTCGGCGTACCGCTTGAAGCGAAGCAGCCGGCAGAACGGCTTTTCGACGACCGTTTGCTCGACGATCGGAATCTTGTGGCCGTTCTTCTCGATCTGGTGAATCTCGAACTCGGGTTTCTCGTAGTCCTTGCCGAGGCGGTATAGCAGTTCGTAACCGGCGGCGAGACGGCTGGAGCCCGGTACGTAAGCGAGCGGACTGGCCGGGTTCACAAACGACTTCGATGCCGCCTGAGCCCATGCTGTAAGGGGGTACAGCATTGCTCGCTGGAATTCGTGAAATTGGTAGAGCATGTTTGCCCCGCATAAAACCGGTGACGCTTTCGACCCGCGAATCCCGCGGTGTTGCGCCCGGCGATTAGCCTCTTACGGCAGTCAATGATTCTGCGTGTTCCGCATCGTGGCCGCTTGCACGGCGACTTCGCGTTGCTACTGTACTGCCGACTCCCTGGTTATCGGCCGATCGGAGGAGGACTTGCGAATCTTGTAAATCTTGCTTGTTTCGCAAGCCCATAACCGGACGGCCGGTCGGAATTTCTTCCGCATAATAGCTAACTAAACGTTATTGTGCAACGCAACAATCCTTAAGGGCAACTGGCGATTTCCCCAAAGAAACATTGCGTTACGATTGGCTTTCGACGGGCTCGCCTGCTTCGGCGGGACGATCGTGATGACTCGCCGGCTGGCCCGTCGCGCGGGCGATGTCCTGCTCGTGCCGCATCAGGTTCATACCGGTATGTACGAGTGCAACGTGGGAAAACGCCTGTGGAAAATTACCGACAAGACGCTTCGCCACGGTGTCGTATTCCTCCGATAAAAGCCCGACATCGTTGGCCAAACCGACCAGACGCTCGAACATCGCGACCGCTTCGTCGAGCCGGCCCTGCAGCGCCAGGTTGTCGACCAGCCAGAAGCTACAAGCGAGAAACGTGCCTTCTCCGGGCGGCAAGCCATCGTCGGTTTCGGTCGTGTGGTAGCGCTTCACCAGTCCATCATGGGTGAGATCGGTCTCGATTGCATGTACGGTGCCGGTCACACGCGGATCGTTCGGCGGTAAAAAGCCGAGCAGCGGGATCAGGAGGAGGCTCGCGTCGAGCGAATCGCCGTCGTAGCTTTGCACGAACGAGTTCATCGACGCGTTCCAGCTCCGCGCGCACACGTCCGCGTGAATCTGCGCGCGCAACCCGCGCCAGTGATCGAGCGGGCCAGGCAAGTCGAACTTTTCCGCCGACTTGAGCGCGCGGTCGAACGCGACCCACGCCATCACCTTCGAAAACGTGAAGTGCTGGCGCCCGCCGCGCACTTCCCAGATGCCTTCGTCGGGTTGCTGCCAGACGGTTTCGAGGTGCTTCAACATCGCGCACTGGATCGACCACGCGGTTTCGTCGCTCTGCAGGCCGCCGACGCGCGCGAGATGCAGCGCGTTCATCACTTCGCCGTAGACGTCGAGCTGCAACTGGTTGACCGCGCCGTTGCCGACGCGCACCGGCTGCGCGCCCTCGTAGCCCGGCAGCCAGTCGACGATCCACTCCGGCAGCCGCCGCTCGCCCGCGATGCCATACATGATCTGCACCTGCTCCGGCGACCCCGCCATCACGCGGCCGAGCCACGCGCGCCAGGCGCGGGCTTCGTCGTAATAACCGCCGCGCATCATCGCGAGCAGCGTGATCGTGGCATCGCGTAGCCAGCAATATCGATAGTCCCAATTGCGCGTGCCGCCGAGCTGTTCGGGCAGCGACGTCGTCGGCGCCGCGACGATGCCCCCGGTCGGCTCGTAGGCGAGCGCCTTCAACGTAATCAGCGAGCGGCGGATCGCGGGCGCCCATTTGCCCTGCAGATCGCTTTGCGCGGACCATTCGCGCCAGTGGTTCTCGGTGCGAGCGAGTTGCGTGTGCGGATCGTGCGCGGGCGGCACGCGCAGGTGCGAGAGCGAGTAGCAGAGCGAGAAGGGCACACGCTCGCCGGCCTTCACCGTGAAATTCGCGACCGTCTTCATGTTCGCGCCGACGAGATCCACCGGCGTGCGCAGCACCGCGAGATCCGGGCCCGCGACGGCGCGGATGCCGCTGTCGTCGGAAAGACGGCAGACCCACGGAATCGTGGAACCGTAGTCGAAGCGCAGCACGAGTTCAGTTTTCATCGGCACGGTGCCGCGCCGGCCGACCACGATCCGCACGAGTTCCGAATGACCGTTGCGTGACGGCATGAAATCGATGACGGTCACGGCGCCGTCGGGCGTCTCGAAATCGGTTTCGAGGATCAGCGTGTCGCCGCGATAGCGACGCTTGATGACGGGCTCGGCGGCATCGGGCGGCAGGTCGGGCGCGATCAGCCAGCGGCCGTTTTCGGGCGTGCCGAGGAGCGCGGCGAAACAGGCGCCGGAATCGAAGCGCGGCCAGCAGAGCCAGTCGACCGAGCCGTTGCGGGCGACGAGCGCGGCTGTGTGGCCGTCGCCGATCATGGCGTAGTCTTCAATCGGTGAGGGCATGGGTGCGAAGGCCTCTCTGGTGGCGGCGCATGATGCCGCGCCGCGGATGGTTCGACACACCGGCCACGCAACGGGCCGATGCAATGAAACGCCTTTCGACGCGCATTCTGCCGCAATCGTTCGGATTCGGCAGACGAGCACGCAATCGCCGGACCGGTTTAAGCCGCGAAATCATGCATTTGCAGCTTGGAAAATAAATGGACAGACCTTTAGAATGAAGTGTGGCCTGGAATCTTTTCCGCACGCGGCGTTCGAACTTTTCGCGTGGTCCGTGCCGCTTCAAACCGCTTCTCATGCGCTTGCCTCGGGCTTCGATTTTCACGAGTTTTATGCGGCGGCGCATCGCTGGTCTTCAAATCGTCGTTTGGACAACTCCGTCTTCAGCGTATCGTTTTCGAGGAACAGAAACCCATGCTCACCCCGTCGAAAGCCGACTGCATCGCGATACTTTCCGCAGCGAGCCGTGTCTCCGACACCGACTCGCTGCTTCCGCTCGACTACAAAAACCTTGGGCTTTCCCGTAACGCCATGGAAACGGCGGCGGCTTTCCTGACCGAGCGCGCCTGCTTTACGCGCTATACCTACGGCGTCGGCGGGATCTCCGTCGGCGGCCTCTCGCTGCAGGGACGCCTGCGACTCGACCAGCTCGCCAACGGCTGATCCGGCAAGCACAATCGGACGAGCAGGACCGACGAACGTCGGTCCTGCTCGTTTTTGCATTCAAGCGCCAAGCTTACGCGCAACGGCGACACGCTGACGCCGTCAGAAATGCGCCCCTCCCATCCCGAAGAGACCAATCAGGCCGATCACGATCAAATAGATCGCGACGATGAAACTGAGCAGCCGCGGCATGATCAGAATGAGAACCCCTGCGATGAGGGAAACCAGCGGGCCCAGGCTCAGGTGAATGTTCATCGCAACTCCTTTTGTTGGTATGACTTTCGTAGTGTGACTTCTTCGGCGCGACGGCGGAGCATGGAACGTGGCACACGCCGATCGGTGATACGGTGTCGGCGTCGCAAGAAATCCGCCAGCGACAACATAACCTGAAAACAAGCCGCAAACAGACGATCAGGAGGTTACACATGCAATGCCGCCAGCATCAATCTTGCAAGCCCGTCGTGTGGATGAAAGGTTTGGCGCTGATTCTTTCGCTCGCCGCAACGCAGGCGTTCGCGCAGACGCCCGCTGCAACGTCAGGCGAGGGCGTCTACGACCTCCTGATCGGCACCTACACCGGCAGCGGCAAGAGCGAAGGCATCTACGTGTATCGCTTCGACACGCGTAACGGCGAGCTCACGCGGCTCTCATCAGCGAAGACGGTGAATCCGTCGTACCTCGTCGTGAGCCGCGACCGCCAACACGTATACGCCGTCAACGAACTGCCGGGCGACAACGGCCCGGCGTCGCAGCGCGGCGGCGTGAGCGCGTTCCGCTTCGATCCGCAAAGCGGCCAGCTTTCGTTCCTCGACCGGGTCTCGGCAGACGGCAACGATCCCTGCTACCTCGCGTTTTCGCCCGACGGCCGCTATCTGCTGACGGCCAACTACTCGGTCGCGGCGAACCCCGGCGGCAGCTTTGCCGTGCTGCCGATCAAGGCGAACGGCGAAGTCGCGCCCTCCGTGCTGACGGTGCACCACGAAAGCGGCGGTCCGGTGAAGGGCCGCCAGGACAACTCACACGTCCACTCGACCGTGTTCTCGCCCGACGGCCGCTACCTCTTCGCGCAGGACCTCGGCGCGGACAAGCTCTACGCCTACCGCTATACGCCGGACGGCAGCCGCGGCCTGCTCGGGCCGACCGACAACCGTTACACCACCGTCAAACCCGGCGCCGGCCCGCGCCACCTGGTCTTCGACGCGAGCGGCGCGCACGCCTATCTGACAACGGAGATGAACGCTTCGGTCGTCGTCTTCGATTATCGGGATGGCAAGCTCACGCAAGTCCAGACCCTGCCGATGACCGCGCCCGGCTTCAAGGGCAAGATCGGCGGCGGCGCGCTGCACCTGTCGCCGGACGGGCGCTTCCTCTACGCGACCAATCGCGGCGACGCGAACGAACTCGTGACCTTCGCCATCGATTCGTCGAACGGGAGGCTGAAGCTGACCGGGCGCCAGTCGACGCTCGGCAAGACGCCGCGCGAATTCACGATCGATCCGGGCGGGCGCTGGCTTATCGTCGGCAACCAGGAGAGCGACAGCGTGTACTTCTTCCGCCGCGATCCGCAGACCGGCGCACTCGCATCCGATCCGAAGCGGCTCGAAATCGGCTCGCCGGTGGATTTCAAGCTGGTTTCGCCGTTGTAAAGGCCGAGAAGTTTGTAAGGAATAAAACGTTGAACACCCAAGCAAAGCCTGACGTTTCCGACCGCAACCGTCCGGTGCCGGCCGGTTTCATCAGCGCGTTCCGGCTATCCGGGCCGCAAGCCGTGCGCCTCTCGTGGGACGAGGCGCGCGCGGAGATCGCCGGCACCGGCCCGACGTGGCTGCACTTGAGCGCGAACGACGACACCGTCGAGAACTGGCTGACCGGCGTCACGTCGATGCCGGACGTCGCGCGCGAGTTCCTGAACGGCGAGGACAAGCGCCCGCGCGTGCACATGGGGTCGAACTTCGTGTACGGCGTCGTGGCCGACGTCGAGCGCGCGGCGGTGTCACCGGCGGGCACGGCCGAGGCCGATCCCGAGGCGCGCGCGTCACGGCGCGCGACGGGCGCGCTGCGCTTTTACGTCGACAGCCATCGCATGATCACGGTGCGCGCGCAGCCGCTTCAATCGACCGACCGGCTGCGCCACGCGGTGCTTGAGGGCGCGTATTTTCGGGATACGGTCGATCTGTTCGCGGGCCTGATCCGCGCGCTCAACGAGACGTTCGCGGACCGCGTCGACGAACTCGGCGACCGTCTCGACGACGTAGAGGAGGGTGTGCTCGAGGGCCGCCATTCGAGCTGGCGCGCCGAGCTGGGGGAACAGCGGCGGCGGCTGGTGGAGGTGAAACGCTTCATCGATCCCGAGCGCAACGCGCTCACGCAACTCGTGACGCGGCGGCTCGAATGGGCCGAGCCGCGCTCGATGGAAGCACTGATCCAGGCGATCCAGGTGCTGAACGGACTTGGTTCCGGGCTGGAGGGACTTTACGAACGCGCGAAGCTGCTACAGGACGAGATCGCCGCGCTGCTCTCCGAGGACATCAATCGCAAGCTGCTGTGGCTCGCGATCATGTCCGCGTTGCTGATGCCCGCGACGCTCATTTCCGGTATTTTCGGGATGAACGTCGCCGGGCTGCCCGGGACACACGGCCCGCATTCGTTCTGGGTCGTGATCACGGTGATGGTGGTGTGCGCCGCGGGCACGCTCGCCTTTTTGCGCAAGCTGCGGCTGTGGTAAAGCGCGCCGTTCCTCAATCCGGCTGCGCGGGCGCGAGCACTTCGCGATTGCCGTTGTTACCCATCGGCGAGACGAGGCCGGCGGTTTCCATCTGCTCGACGAGCCGCGCCGCCCGGTTGTAGCCGATGCGCAACTGCCGCTGCACCGACGAAATCGACGCCCGCCGCGTGCGCAGCACGAACGACACCGCTTCGTCGTAGAGCGGATCGGCTTCGGCGTCGGGCGCCTCGCCGAACAGATCCTGAGACGCGCCTTCAGACGCCGGCCCCGACAGAATCCCTTCCTCGTACTCCGGCTCCCCGAACTGCTTCAGATATTCGACGACGCGATGCACTTCGTCGTCGGCGACGAACGCCCCGTGGACGCGCTGCGGATAGCCCGTGCCCGGCGGCAGGAACAGCATGTCGCCGGCGCCGAGCAGCGATTCGGCGCCCATCTGGTCGAGGATCGTGCGCGAATCGATCTTCGACGACACCTGGAACGCCACGCGCGTCGGAATGTTCGCCTTGATGAGGCCGGTGATGACATCGACCGATGGCCGCTGCGTCGCGAGGATCAGGTGGATGCCGGCCGCGCGCGCCTTCTGCGCGAGCCGCGCGATCAACTGCTCGATCTGCTTGCCGGCGACCATCATGAGGTCGGCGAGCTCGTCGATGATGACGACGATCATCGGCAGTGTGGAGAGCGGCTCGGGCGCGTCGGGTGTGAGCGAGAACGGATTGGTGAGCTTCTTGCCGGCGGCGTCGGCGTTGCGCACCTTCTGGTTGAAGCCCTGCAGATTGCGCACGCCGACCGCCGACATCAGCCGATAGCGCTTCTCCATCTCGCCGACGCACCAGTTGAGCGCGTTGGCGGCGAGCTTCATGTCGGTGACGACCGGCGCGAGCAGATGGGGGATGCCTTCGTAGACGGAGAGCTCCAGCATCTTCGGGTCGATCATGATGAGGCGCACGTCCTCGGGCTTCGACTTGTAGAGGAGCGACAGGATCATCGCGTTGACCGCGACCGACTTGCCCGAGCCCGTGGTGCCCGCGACGAGCATGTGCGGCGCGCGCGCGAGGTCGGTCACGACCGGATTGCCGACGATGTCCTTGCCCATCGCGATCGTCAGGTGCGACTTGGAGTCGCGGTAGACGTCGGCTTCGAGGATTTCGGAGAGACGGATCATCTGACGCTGCGCGTTCGGCAGTTCGAGGCCCATGCAGGTCTTGCCGGGAATCGTCTCGACGACGCGGATCGACGTGAGGCCGAGCCCGCGCGACAGGTCTTTCATCAGGCCGACGATCTGGCTGCCGCGCACGCCGAGCGCGGGCTCGACTTCGAAGCGCGTGATGACCGGCCCCGCCGATGCGCCGACGACGGTCACCGGGACTTTGAATTCCTGCAGGCGCTGTTCGATCAACTGGCCGGTCTCGGCGAGGTGCTCTTCGGTGACGGGCTCGATTTCGTCGGAGGCGCGTTCCAGGAGGTCGAAGCCGGGGAGTTCTACGGCTGACGCGGCGGGAGCGTGGAATTCGAACTCGGTCGGGGTGAAGCCGCGGATGGGCGGGCGGGGCGGGGTTTCCTGCTCCGGTGCCGCGGGTGCTGCGATGGGGAAGCGGACGACGTTTGAGGCCGGGGCTAGGATTTCATCAGTGTGGGGAAGCGACGGGGCAGGGCGGTTGAGATCCGGCGCCGGGATGGGCGTCAGCCACGGGGCGATGTCCGCGTTCGAAGCCGGTGCGTGCGTAGGCGCTGCCGAGAAGGCTTTTTCTGTCGGAGATACCGCTTGCCCGCCGTCAATGCTTTGCAGCTCAGCGGCTTGTTGCGGCACGAATGGTTCTACGGGCGGATTCGACAATATGCGCGCTGGTGTCGCAACCGTTGACGCGTGCGGAGCCTGCGATGGCCCCGTGCTTTCGATGTCAGTGGAAGACGCGCCATCAACTGCTGTTTGGGGCGCGACGGGTTCTGCGTGCGGATTCCACACATATTGCGCAGGCGTCGCTTGCGAGCGAGCAGGCGTCTCGGGCGCAATCGACGGTGTGTGCGGAGCCTTCGGCTGCGTTGCGCTTTCAAGTTCGGGGGCAGACGCTATCGTCTGCGCAGCCGTAGTGTTTTGCGGTGCGGCCGATTCTGCGGTCGCAATCGAAGAGTCACGCGCAGGCGTCTTGGGCGTTATCAGCGGAGCCTTCGACGGCGTCGCGCCCTCAAATTCAGGGGCCGGCGCTGTCGTCTGCGTAACCGTCGTGTTTTGCGGCGCGACTGATTCTGCGGTCGGATTCGATGAGTCACGCGCAGGCGTCTCCCGCGTAATCAGCGGAGCGTGCGAAGTCTGGGCCGCGCCTTCAAGTTCAGGAGCAGGCGCTGTCTTCTGCGCAGGGATCGACTGAGCAGCCGAAAACGATTGAGGAGCCGCAGTCTGTGGGTCGCCAGTCAAGGCCGACGTGCTCGCGCTGAACGTACTAGTCCCACGCGGCGTGGTGCTCGACGCACTTTCTCTGTCCCTCGGAGCGTTCGGTGCGGCACCTTGCACAGGTATCGCACTTGATCGGCCAGCATTCGAAGTCGGCGGCTTGTTCGCTGATTGCGACGCTTCGGTCACGTCACGCGTCGTACTCGCCTGGTTCGCGCTGCCCGCTGTGGACCCTTCGCTTGCGTATGGCTGAGCAACTGTTTCGCTTGCGGGCGTCGCTTCGGGCGCGCTTCCTTCGAGACCCGCGCGTCCCCCGTCGGACTCATTCCGCCGAGCGAGGCTCGCACTCGCGAGCGAAGTCCACATCGCGGCGGTCTCTTCGATCGAGCGTAGTGTTGCCTGAATCGTGGCTGGCGCGGGAGGCGGTCCTGCGGGTTTGGCGGGGCGAGAAAAGCCCGGCGGACGATGCCCAGCCGCAGCCCCTGATGTCGTGCCCGCTGCCGCGCCATTACTACCCGTAGACACTTGCCCCATCGCCGCAGCCCGCTGCGCCGACGACCGCGACACCTGCGCGTTCGCAGCAACCGTCGTACGCGACGCGGTCCCAGCGGCCGCTGCGACATTGCGCGCTGAGCCGAACCCTTGCGACGCATTGCCAGACCCGGCCCCTTTCGACGCCCCCGCGCGCCCACCGGCACCATCGCCGAGCCAACCCACCGGCGCAACCGGTTCCACGAACTCACGCGACACCCCGCGCCCGGCCGCGGCCTCCCGACCATTCGCCTGGCGATTGCTAGGACCTTCAGGCTTTTTTACTTCACTGCGCCGGATCGCAGGCGGTTGCCATACGGTCGGACGCTGATAACGTCCGCCTTCGCGGTTCGTAGCCGTCGGCAGGCCGAGCGTTGGCGCGTCGTGTGCGGTGCGGCCGGGAATGCCGCCCACGCGGTATCCCGATTCACCGAGCGAGCTTTGCTGGCGTGACGGCTTCTCCCGCGAAACCTTCTCCTTCGGCGCTTTCTCCCGCACCTCGAACCACTCCCGATTCATTCCCAGCCCGAACGCGCCATTCGCCCAGCCCATGAACGAGCGCCATTGAAAATCGCACAACCACGGCAGACTCACGAAGAGCACGACGGCCGCGATCGCGGCACCCGCTTTTCCGCCGAGTCCGGCGAGCGCACCCGCAAGCGCATACCCAACCCGATTGACGCCAGCCGTCGCCTCGAACGAGCCGACAAGCGCGCTTTCGAGCGCCGCGCTCGCGAGCAGCACGCAGAAAAACCCGAGCCAAAGGCGAATCGTGCCGGGGCCGCGCAGGCCGTCGCCACTGGGGAGCATCGATTTGACGAGTCGCCACAAGAGAGGGAGAAACCAGACGACTGACCCGCCGAACCAGCCGAGAACTACGGTGTGCATGCTAGGAACCAACGAATGGGGGAAGCGGCGAAGACCGGGGCGTCGAGTTTAACCGGTGAATGCGACCGATGAATTAACGAACGACGTCCCGGTCTTCGATTCGAAGCCGAAAGAGCAGCGCAAGGCGAACGCCGTATTACTTCCCGCGACGCGTGAACGTAAGCACCTGCCCGTCGTCGAGCGAGAGTTGCAGTCGCTGCGGCGGATTCATCTGCACGCCCGATCTGGCGATATGCGTAAGCCCGGTCAGATAAGGCTGTTCGAGCGCCCCTCCGACGCCCTGCATGCACGCCATGCGCGTTCCGGCAAGCGGGCCGAACGTGAGCTTGCCGTCCTTCAGATCGTACGTGCCCATATAGCGGTTGCAGCCCGAATATCCGCTTACGCGCCGCTTGCCGCCTTCGGTCGAAAAGTTCAGCGTGATCGGCTCGCCGTTGTCGCCGTGCGGGATCGTGCGCGGCTGGGCGCTTGCATCGGCCCAGCTCGTAAGCTCCCACTGCGTGTCGTCGAGCAGTTGCGTGGCGGCCGGATTGTACGGGTCGGTCGGCGGGGCGGCGCTATCGGGATGTTGAGGCAACGTACAGGCGCCGAGAAGCGCGGCAAGCGCGAGCGCAGAGAACGCGCCGGGCACGCGGGCAGGTGAGAGAGAACGCGATGAAGTACGCGACAGGAAGCGGGAAGCGGGCGTGTGCATCGAGGGTCCTCAAGCTGGCGAAACCGTAAGCGTACCGCACTCGTCCTACGATTTGTCCAGCGCCGATGTGCAACAAAATGCTCGCCGCGCGACATGGTGCGTTGTGTGTGCTTATGCCGATCGGACGAGTTACGGGCGCTACTTGCTGCGTGTTAACATCGCCGCCAGTTTGGACCACATTCCTGGAGCACTCATGCAGACCGCGAACCCCGGAGCAGACAACGTCAACACCAGCCGCATCGGCACGCCGCTGTCCGAGCATGCCACGCGCGTGATGCTGCTCGGCGCGGGCGAACTCGGCAAGGAAGTGATCATCGCGCTGCAGCGGCTGGGCGTGGAGACGATCGCAGTCGACCGCTACGCCGACGCGCCCGGCCATCAGGTCGCGCATCGCTCGCACGTCATCGACATGACCGATCCCGCCGCGTTGCGCGCCCTCGTCGAGAAGGAACGCCCGCACCTGATCGTCCCGGAGATCGAGGCCATCGCCACGGACATGCTCGCGGAGATCGAATCGGCGGGGCTAGCCGTCGTCATCCCGACTGCGCGCGCGACGCAGCTCACGATGAACCGCGAAGGCATCCGCCGGCTCGCCGCTGAAACGCTCGGCCTGCCAACTTCGCCCTACGCGTTCGCGCAATCGCTGGATGAAATGAAGGCGGCCATCGCGACGATCGGTTTTCCGTGCGTCGTGAAGCCGGTGATGTCGTCGTCGGGGAAGGGGCAGTCGGTGCTGAAGAGCGACGCCGACGTCGAGCCAGCCTGGAACTACGCGATGGCGGGCGGGCGCGTGAATCAAGGACGCGTGATCGTCGAGGGCTTCATCGACTTCGAATACGAAATCACCCAGTTGACGGTGCGCGCCACGAATCCGCAGACCGGCGCGATTGACACCTACTTTTGCGAACCCATCGGCCATTTGCAGGTCGCAGGAGATTACGTGGAATCGTGGCAGCCGCAGCCGATGAGCGCGGCCGCGCTCGAAAAGGCACGCGACGTCGCGGCGAAGGTCACGACGGCGCTCGGCGGCCGCGGCCTCTTCGGCGTGGAACTCTTCGTGCGCGGCAACGACGTCTGGTTCTCGGAAGTGAGCCCGCGTCCGCACGACACCGGGCTCGTCACGCTTGGCACGCAGCGCTTCTCGGAGTTCGACCTGCATGCGCGCGCGATTCTCGGCCTGCCGGTCGATACGTCGTTAAGGGCGCCGGGCGCGTCGGCGGTGATATATGGCGGGCTGGAGGAAGCGGGCATTGCGTTCGAAGGCGTCGCCGATGCGCTCGCCGTGCCCGATTCCGATCTGCGCCTGTTCGGCAAGCCCGAAAGTTTCGTCAAGCGCCGCATGGGCGTTGCGCTCGCGACCGGACGCGACATCGGCGAGGCACGCGAAAGGGCGAAGCTGGCGGCATCGAAGGTCAAACCCGTCTCGACGAAGTGACGGATCGAAAGTGCTCTCGAAAGAGGCGTAAGGAGTGGCAAGTGAAATCGTGTTTTCTGGCGGCGCTTTGTGCGGTTTGCGTAGTTTTGAGCGGCTGTGGTGTGGTGGCCGCGCCGTGCCGGGTGACGTCGGCGGTATTGAAGGCCGTGCCGGTGGTCGGGCACGTGGCGGCAGCGCCCACCGACGCGTGCGCCGAGATCATCGATTGACCACCATGCCAGCGAAAGCAATGAAAAAACTGTTCGTGCTGCTCGCGGCGGCGACGGGTGCGCATACGGTCTCGGCGATGCCGCTGACCGTGCCGCAGATCCAGGAGGCTTCGTCGCAGACGGTCAAGTACGACTGTCGAGACGGCAAGAGCGTGTCGGTTCGCTACGTCAACACGAAGAACAAGCAGAGCTTTGCGTTGTTGACCGTCGACGGCCGCAAGCTGATGTTCGTCAACGTGATGTCGGGTTCGGGGGCGAAATACGTCGCTGACGAATACACCTGGTGGACGAAGGGTCCGGAGGGCAACCTGTCGAGCGGGCGCGCCGGCGAGAACGCGCCGCCGCTTCTCGCGGATTGCAAGGCGCGCAAGTAGGCGTCGCCGCGAGACGGATGGACTGGCGGCGCCGAAGCGATTCGGGGCAGCCGGTTTTTTCGTCGCTGCACGCATGTCGCTTACGGAGTAGTGTTCCGAAGCGCGCATTGCCGCGAGGTCGCCTGGGCAAGATCGAAAGGGCAGTGAAAAGCCGCTTCGGCCCGTCCGGATTGGCCGATCGGCGGCCAGAGCGTTGGCGGACAGAGTGCTACAATGTGCGGCTTTGGCGGTCGCGGTTGACGCTGGCCCGAACGGCCCTGCCGCCGATGCCGCTGCAAGCCACGGGCGCCAGTCCTCACGGCGCGGCAGCCACCGAAAGAACGCTGTCATGAAATCAGCGCAAGGTCGTGAACGGCGCCGCTGGCAAAAACCGGCGAAAACCAGCGCCGCGACGCCACCAAAGCACACCGCACAGAAACCCCGGCCAGCGCCCATTTGCCGCGCACCGAACGAATTTCACGCATATTCACCGCTTCACGCGCCGCCTCTGGCGCATTTTTAGCGAAAGCCAGATAGTCACCATGTCCGATTCCGTCGTCACGAACACGTCCGCCGCTGCATCCGAACCCGCCGGAAATCCGGCGAGCGCCGCCGCGCCCACGTTCGACCAGTTCGGTCTGTCCGCCGATATCCTGAAGGCGGTGACCGAGTCCGGCTACACGATTCCCACGCCGATCCAGGCCCAGGCGATCCCCGTGGTGCTTGCCGGCCGCGACGTGATGGGCGCCGCGCAAACCGGCACCGGCAAGACTGCGAGCTTCTCGCTGCCGATCATTCAGCGCCTTTTGCCGCAGGCGAACACGAGCGCATCGCCCGCGCGCCATCCGGTGCGCGCGCTGATCCTCACGCCGACGCGCGAACTCGCCGACCAGGTCGCAGCGAACGTGCAGGCTTACTCGAAGCACACGGCGCTGCGCAGCACGGTGGTGTTCGGCGGCGTCGACATGAATCCGCAGTCCGAGGCGCTTCGGCGCGGCGTCGAAATCGTGATCGCGACGCCCGGCCGCTTGCTCGACCACGTCCAGCAAAAGACGCTCAACCTGGGCCAGGTGCAGATGCTCGTCCTCGACGAAGCCGACCGCATGCTCGACATGGGCTTTCTGCCCGACCTGCAGCGCATCCTGAACCTGCTGCCGAAGGAGCGTCAGACGCTGCTGTTCTCGGCCACGTTCTCGGGCGAAATCAAGAAACTTGCGGCTACTTATCTGCGCAATCCGCAGACGATCGAAGTCGCGCGCAGCAATTCGACGGCGACGAACGTGCGCCAGATCGTGTTCGAAGTGCACGAAAGCGACAAATCGGGCGCCGTCGCGCAACTGATCCGCGATCGCGGGCTCAAGCAAGTGCTCGTGTTCTGTAACAGCAAGATCGGCGCGAGCCGGCTGTCGCGCGTGCTGGAGCGTGACGGCATCGTCGCGACGGCGATTCACGGCGACCGCACGCAGGGCGAGCGCATGCAGGCGCTCGAGGCGTTCAAGCGCGGCGAAATCGAGGCGCTCGTCGCTACCGACGTCGCCGCGCGCGGTCTCGATATCGTGGAACTGCCGGCCGTCATCAATTTCGACCTGCCGTTCAGCGCCGAGGACTACGTGCACCGTATCGGCCGCACGGGGCGCGCGGGCGCGTCGGGCGATGCGCTGTCGCTCTGCAGCGCGAACGAGAAGAAACAGCTCGCCGACATCGAAAAGCTGATCAAGCGTCCGCTGGAAGTGCAAACGCTGACAATCACGACGCCTGCGCGCCGTGAAAGCTCGTCGCGTCGCGATGAACGGCCGCCGCGGCCGGAGCGCGGTGAGCATCGCCACGCGCGCGAGGAATCGGGAAACCGTCGGCGCGCGACGTCGTTCGAGCGCTCGCATGCGCGCCAGCAGCCGATCGATGAATTCTTTTTGAAGCCATACGAGCCGTCGCCGGCATCGGTGAAGCGGCATGACGAAGCGGTCGAGCATGAGCGCAAGTCTGCGCCGAAGCAGCCGCTGGCGGCTTTGCTGGGCGGGTTGGGGATGCCGAGGAAGACAACTTCCTGACGGTCTCGAAAAAGCGGCGGAAATGCCGCTTTTTTCTTTTGTGCGCCCGCCAGGACGCACTCTGGAAGGTGCAAGTCCTCTACGCGCCCGGCAAGCGGAAGTGCTAGCCGACTGTCAGTCTGAAGTCACTCAAGCGGTTTTTCGTTGACTCAACCCGACGCCCCGATCACCACCGTACAAGTCGTCCCCGCCGACAGCACCATCCCCGCCGGCACGTCATCGATACGAATCCGCACCGGCACACGTTGCGCGAGCCTCACCCAGTTGAACGTCGGATTGACATCGGCAAGCAGTTCACGGCTTTGCGGATTGTCGCGATCGTAGATACCGCGCGAAATGCTCTGCACGTGGCCCTTCAGCACGCCGCCGCTCATCAGCCGCATCTCGGCCGCATCGCCGACGCGCACGTGCGGCAGCTTCGTCTCCTCGAAATACCCGTACACCCAGAACGAGTGGCTATCGACGATGGCGAGCTTCGGCGTCCCCGCCGTCGCGTAATCGCCGCGATAGACGCTCAGGTTCGTCACGTAGCCGTCGACCGGCGAAACCACCCGCGTGCGCTCGAGATTGAGCTTCGCGGCATCGAGCGCGGCTTGTGCCTGCTGCAATTGCGCCTCGGCGCCGGACGCGGATTGCATCGCGTTGTCGCGCTGTTCCTTCGATACGACGAGGCTATCCATGTCGGCGCGACGCGCGGCATCGGCGCGGCGCATGCGCAATTCCGCCTGGCGCGCGGCGACGTTCGCCTGCGCCTGCTGCACGGCGATCCGGTAGTGTGACGGATCGATCTCCATCAGCAGATCGCCTTTCTTCACCGACTGGTTATCGGCGACGGGCATCGTCACCACGGCGCCCGACACGTCCGGCGCAACGTTGATGACATCGGCGCGCACGCGGCCGTCGCGCGTCCACGGCTCGTCCATGTAGTGGACCCAGAGCGCGTGGCCTATCAGGATGGCGGCGGCGAAAATGACCGCCGTCAGGATGAAACCCACGATTTTTCGAATGATCATGATGCGACTCGTTTTAGCTTGGTTGAGAGCGACGCTTTAGCGCTTAGCGGTAAAAAGCAAGCCCGATGAGCCCGCAGACACACACGAGCAAACTCGCGCGAAAGAGCGACGGATGCCACACGACGCGATAAAGGCCCGTCAGCGCGAGGGCGCGGTCGAGCAGCCACGTGAAGAGCGCGCCCGCGACGAACAGCAGCAGGATGGTCGGCACATAGGCTTCGAGGATCGCGGTACTACGCGGCATGGCGAGCTCCCTGTCGTTGGGCGGCGCTGAACGGCTCGAGCGGCGATTGCGGATCGAGCAGCGCAGTGCGGATAAAATGAAGATGGCTCAGGATGCGTTGCAGCCGGTGACGCTCTTCGCGCGGCGGACGTTCGGCATCAAGCATTGCCTGCAACGTGGCGATCGCATCTGAAGTCGATGCCAGCGCCGCATCGAAACGCGCTGCGCTGGGTTTGTCGAAGAGACGCGCGACGGCATCGAGCGTCGCCGCTATCGACACGCGCCACGGCGTGCGGGCCGTAATTGCCGCGAGTTCGTGACGCAGGTCGATCACGGCGTGACCGGTTTCGAGCACCGCGAAGAGCCACCGCAAGGCTTCGCGCTGCAAGTCGGGCCGGTTCGCGGCGAGCGCGTTGATCTGCGAAAGCAGGTCGCGCGTGCGGCTCTCGAAGCGCATCGCCAGTTTCGGCAGGCGCGCGCGACAGCCGAGCACGACCTCGCGGCGCAGGTCACTCATCAGCAGGCGGCGCAGCCACGGCGCGTCGGTCGGCAGCAGGACGGCGAACGCGATCGACGCGACGAGCATCGAGAGCACGAGCGCGATCGCATCGTTGATGAAGCCGGTCGGGTCGTAGTGCGTGAGGTTGTCGGGGCCGGCGAGAAAGCAGAAGAAGATGCAATAACCGATGCCGACGCCCACCAGATTGCGCCGCGTGCTGAGATACGTGCCGAAAAGCAGGAACGGCACGAGCGCCGCCGACAGCAGCAAAAAGCCGTCGATACGCGGATACAGCCCGAACACGACGATCATCCCCGCGATCATCGCGAGCAGCGTGCCGCTCGCCATCTGGAAGGCCATCAGCGTCGGCCTCGGCGACGACGACGCCAGCGCGCACACCGCCGCTGCGTTCAGCACCATCGTGCCGCCGCTCGGCCAGGCCGTTGCGATCCAGAATGCGCCGAGCGCGAGCATCACGATCGCCGTGCGGATGCCGGAAACGCTCGCGGCGAGCAAATTCGTCTTCGGCACGTAGCGCGCGACCCAGCGCTCGCGCTCGTGCGTCGGCACGGCGAGCGACGCGTAGGTTTCGGCGTACGCGAGCAGATCGTCGACGAAGCGGTAGAGCAGCTCCGAAGCGGTATCGAATTCGAGCAGCGCGAAGTGGGGATCGGCCTGAAGCTCCATACGCGTCGCGCGGATGCGTTTTGGCAGCGCCGCCTTGAAACCGGCGAGTTGCGTCGCGGCCTGGGCGGCATCGGCGGCGTTCAGCACCGGTTCGCCCGACTTCTCCAATAGCGGCGCGACTTCGTGGAAATACGGTTCGAGCGCCGCGACCGTTGTCGCGGAGCCGTACGCGCGCAGCCGGTTCATCAACTGATGCAGCGCGTGAAAGCGCGTCGATGCGCTCATGAACTCGCTGTTCAGCCGCGCAAGCCGGCCGCTTTTCATGCGCGTCTCGGGGTTCTCGAACACGGCGACGCTGCGCGCGGCCTCGAAGCCGACGATATCCGCGACGAACGCCGCATTCGTCGCCTCGATCTGCGGGCGCTCCATGCGGCCTGACAGCGCGCGGCACACGTAATCGACGAAGCCGCTGAAACGGCGCCGCACTGTCGTCCTGATCTGCTCGCCCGCGTGCTGCGGGAACACGAGCGCGCTCACCGCGCCCGCGCACAGAATGCCGAGCGACACTTCGCTCACCCGCGTGAGCGCGGAGAGGAACGCGCCGTCGGGATGCTGCGCGGCCGGAATGCCGATCAGCGCCGCCGTGTAGCCCGCGAGGACGAAGCCGTATGAGCGGAAATTGCGGTTGCGCGCCGCGCCCGCCGTGCAGAGCCCGACCCACAGCGACGTCGCCGTGATGAACAACACCGGCTGCTGCGAAAAGAAGCTGATCAGGACGAGCATCACGACGAGCCCAACCATCGTCCCGCAAAAGCGGTAGAAGCTCTTCGCCAGGACCATGCCGCTTTGGGGCTGCATCACGACGAAGACGGTCGTCATCGCGGTGCGCGGCTGCGGCATGTCGAGGCGCATCGCGATCCAGAGCGTGAGGAGCGCTGCGAGCACCGCCTTGAAGATGTAGATCCAGGCGAGGCCTTCGGTGCGTGCCCAGTGCGTGAGGGCGTCAAAGAGCGATTCGCCGGGGACGGAAAAAGCGGAGGAGGTTTTCATTTGGCGCTCGCCGTCCGCGCGCCGCTGAACGGCCCGATGTGCTTCGAAGGCGCGAGCGTGCCGGTGTCCGGTCCGTTCGACGGATCGTCGAGGCCGCCGCCGAGCGCCGCTTGCAGCGATGCATAAGCCGCGAGTCGTTCGGCGCGCACACGCGCCTCGCCGTCCTGCGCGCGCAGCAACTGCGTCTGCGCGACGAGCACGTTGAGGTAATCCGTCAGGCCCCGCCTGTAACCTTCGCGCGCGAGCTGATAGTTCCTGCTCGCCGCCGTGACCGAGCGCCCCGACGCGTTGAGCTGCGAGTCGAGCGAACGCATCCGCACGACCTGATCGGCGATTTCCTTCAGCGCGCCGATCAACGTCCCGTTGTAATGCTCGACCGCCTGATCGTATTGCGCCGACGCTGCGCCAAGCTGCGCGCGCAGCCGTCCGCCTTCGAAGATCGGCAGAGTGATGGCCGGGCCTGCGCTGAAACCGGTCCCACTACCACCAAGGAACGTGAGCAGCGCGCCGCCCGCCGCCATCTGCGACACGGACGCGAGCAGGTTCACGTTCGGATAGAACTCGGCCTTCGCGACATCGATCCCGCGCGCCTGCGCCGCCACCGTCCAGCGCGCCGCGACGACGTCCGGCCGATGCCCGACGAGCTCCGCCGGCAGCGCGGACGGCAAGCCGACCGGCTTGTCGAGCGACAGCAACGGCCGCGTCAGCGATTCGCCCGCACCCGGACCCGCGCCCGCGAGCGCGGCGAGCTGGTTGCGCGAGAGGTCGATCGCTTCGTTATAGATGTCGACCTGACGCTCGTACTCGGGCAGCGGCGTCTCGGCCTGGCTCACTTCGAGCTGCGTGCCGAGGCCGCCCGCCAGGCGCTTTTGCGCATAGTCGGCGATTTTCTGCTGCTGATCGAGCGTCGCGCGGGCGATGTCGAGCAGCGCGTAATCCTGCGACAAGCCGATGTACGCGCGCACCACGTTCGCTTCGAGTTCGAGTTGCGCGGCGCGGGCGTCGGCGGCGCGCACGTGGGCGGCATCGACCGCGCGTTCGGTCGCATTCGCGCTGCGGCCCCACAAATCGAGGTCGTAGGAAAGCGAAAGGGCGGCGGTGTTGTTCCAGGTCGTCGTGTCGTTGAACGAGCCGGGGCCGTAGTAGGCGTTCTCCGGCCAGCCTTTGCGTGTCACGGAAAGCGAGCCGTCGACGTGCGGTGCGAGCGCCGAGCGCGCGACGCCCACCAGCGCGTTCGCTTCGCGCACCCGGGCAGCCGCGATGGCGAGTGTCGGATTGCCGGCGTTCGCGCGGTCGATCCACGCGTCGAGCTGCGAGTCGCCGTAGACGCGCCACCACAGGCCTGATGGCCAGCCGGCTTCTCCGTCGGCGGCGCGGATGGCGGCGCCGGCATCGAGCATGGAGGCTTCTCTGAGCGTGTCTTCAGGAGCGACATTTCCCGTGCTGGCGCATCCGGCGATTGTTAAGATTACTGTAAGAGCCGCGATGGCGATCGCTCCCTTTGTTACCGGCGCTGACACGATTGGCTCCCGAATCTGATCTAGACGTTAGGAACTCATTATATTTTTGCGGGTATTGTGGAATAACCCGTAACGATGCAAAGCATCCTTACGAGGTTTGAGATAATCGCTATTGCGCGGCGTGTAATAATCGTCGGCAGGACACTACGATACCGAGAGAGACGGAAGGCTGTATGGATACGCTACAAAACATGCGCGCTTTTGTGCGCGTCGTCGAAGCCGGCAGCTTCACGGCGGCCGCGCAGCATCTGAATACGACTACGGCGTACGCCTCGCGGGCCGTCTCCGACCTCGAAGCGCACCTGCGCACGCGGCTCCTGAACCGTACGACGCGCCGCATCGCGCTAACCGAAGCCGGCGAGCGCTATCTGCAGCGCTGCGAGCAAATTCTGGCTTACGTCGATCAGGCGGAAGCCGAAGCCGGCGATGCCCACGCGCGGCCGTCCGGCAAGCTCAAGGTCCATTCGATGACGGGTTTCGGCCAGCACTACGTCGTGCCGATGATTTCGCGCTACCAGGAGCGGCATCCGTCCGTGCAGGTCGAATTGACCCTCGCGCAGCGCATGCCGGATCTGCTCGACGAGGGCTACGACGTGTCGGTCGTGCTCGCGTCCGACTTGCCCGATTCGGGGCTCGTCTCGCAGCGGCTCGGCTCGGCGTTCAGCATTGCGTGCGCGTCGCCGGCTTATATCGAGAAGCACGGCACGCCGCACGTGCTGTCTGATCTCGTGCGCCACACCTGCCTGCAACTCGTGACCCCTGTCCTTCCGACCGACAAATGGATTTTCGAAGGCCCGAACGGGCAGGAAACCGTGAGCCTCGGGCAATCGACGTTCACGGTGAACGTCGCCGATGCGATGGCCGTCGCGATCCGCGAGGGCATGGGCTTGGGCGTCCTGCCGACGTCATCGGCGCTGCCGCTCCTGCGCGCGGGCACGATCGTGCGCGTGCTGCCCCAATATCAGATGCAGGAGCTGAACGTGTTCGCGCTCTATCCGTCGCGGCAGTATCTCGACGCGAAAATCCGCACATGGGTCGATTTCCTGCGCGACGAACTGCCCGCGACACTCGCCGCCGACGCCGAATCGCTGAAAGCGTTCGTCGTCACGTGATTTGCCGCCGTTTTGCCTGTGGGATCGCGACTGCGCAACAAAAGTGTGTGATGCAACACTTGCTTACTTTTATTTCGCCCGCATCTTGATAACTTCGATGCATGCCCATTTGCTCTCGACCGGGGAAAGCCTGATGAATACGCCACTCATGTTCGCGCTTGTGATGTTGCTCGTGCTGATCTCTATTCCGGCAACGCGTGAGCTTTTCCGCGCATTTCGCGACAATTCGGCGAAGAAACGGCTGATTCCGATCCGTATCGACGACCGGCAGCATTATCGGCGCGATCGCTGAGTTTCAACCGGCTAACGGTTCCAGCGGTTCGATCAGGCGCGGCTCGTCGTTGATCGCGCGATTTACGTCGCTCGTCACGCGATGCCAGGCGAACTGCGACGCTGCCGCACCGCCGCTTTTGGAGAGGGCGTCGAGTTCGTCGAGCGGCAGCGCCGGGTCGAGCCATCGGCGCGCGGCGGCGGGCGTGAACACGAGCGGCCGTCGGTCGTGGACGTCGACCAGGCCTTCGTCGGCGGCGGCCGTCACGATCACGAATCCCGCGCCAGGCATGAGCGCGTCATCCTCGGTCTGGATGCTCGTCAGCGCAGCGAGAAACATTGGCTCTTCGTCGGCGCGGCGGATGAAATAGGGCTGCTTCACCGGTTTAGAGCCATCTGCCAGCGTCTCCGTTTTCCACTCGAACCAGCCGTCGGCGGGAACGAGAATCCTCGCTTTTCTCCATAACGCCCGGAAATAAGCACTCGTCGATGCCGTTTCGACGCGCGCGTTGATCGTCTGCGGCAGTTTTTTCTGGATCGCCCATTGTGGGCAATAGCCCCAGTGAACGGCGCGGATCGTCTCGTCGGGGTAGATCGCGAGCGGATGCGTGCCCGGCGAAAGGTTGTAGCCGGGACGCCGATCCGCGGCATCGACGAGCACGAACGGATTTTTAAGATGCATGCGCTGCGCGTAATGCATCGGCAGTCGGTACTGGCTGATTCGGCCGCACATGGCACGTCTCCGCTAAGTCCAACGGTTATCCGGCTACTTCAAATTTCGACGACCTTGTCCCACGCGAAATGCGGGTTTTCGAGCGCGCGCGTGCGCCGGTCGAGATACCCGCGCGGATTGCAGACCACCCGCGTGCCTTCGACCGTGTAATCGAACGCCGTGTGCGTGTGGCCGTGAATCCACAGTGCGACGGGCGCGCGCGCGAGCGAGGGCAGGTCGTTGACGAATCCCGCCGACACCAGATCCTGCGCGTACTTCTCCGCGAGACTCTCTTTCAGAGGCGCATGGTGCGTGACAACGATCGTCTGGCCGTCGAACGGTTTCGCCAGTTCGCTTTCGAGCCATGCGCGTGCGTGTTCGTGCAGCGCGAGCGAATCGCTGGTGGCGAACGCGCGCGGCTCGCCGTCCGGTTCCGGCCACGAGATCTGGATCACGCCGCGATAGTCGAGCATCACGCGCGCGCACGCTTCCTGTGCCTTCGCCAGTTCTTCCTCGCTCGATCCGAACAGCGCGAAATCGGTCCAGAGCGTCGTGCCGAGCACGCGCCACTTGCCGTACCGGTCGACGAGCGTCGCGTTGTTCAGGTAGTGCACGTTGTCGACGCTGCGCGCGGCGTCCTGCATCGCGACTTCGAGCGCGCCGAACTCGCCGTCGTAATACTCGTGGTTGCCGGGCACGTAGATCACCGGCACGCGGGAGTCGAAGTTCTCCGCCGCCCAGCGCAATCCTTCCGCGTGATTGTGGATGTCGCCGGCGAGCACGACGAGATCCGCCTCAGCGTAAGGAATCGCGACCGGCTCGTCGGCTTCCAGATGCAGGTCTGACAAGACGCGAATCTTCACGACGGTTTCTCCCCCGAACAGCCCGGGACGCGCACGACCTTGCCCGGATTCATCAGATTGTCGGGATCGAGCGCGGCCTTGATCGCCTGCATCAGCCGGACCTCGACGGGCGATTTGTAGTGCATCGCCTCGTCGACCTTCAGTTGCCCGAGCCCGTGCTCCGCGCTGATGCTGCCGCGATGCGTGTGCACCTGCTCGTACACGAGCGTGTTGATGCGCTTCTGGTATTCAGCGAGAAATGGCTTCGGATCGACGCCTTCGGGCGCCTGCACGTTGTAGTGCAGATTGCCGTCGCCGAGATGGCCGAACGTGACCATGCGCGCGCCGGGCGCCGCTTTGGCGATCAGCGCGTCGGTTTCGTCGATGAAGCGGCCGATGCTCGAGATCGGCACCGAAATGTCCTGCTTGATGTTCAGTCCTTCCGCGGCCTGCGCGAGCGGAATGTGCTCGCGCAGGTCCCAAAACGCCTGCGATTGCGCCAGATTCTCGGCGACCACCGCATCCTCGACGATGCCTTCGCCGATCGCCTCTCCCATCAACCGTTCAAACAGGGTGCGGGCGTGCTCTTCGCTTTCGCTGTCGGAGAGTTCGAGCAGCACGGTTTGAGCGTGCGGCTCGGCGAACGGATAGCGCATCTGCCCGAAATGCCGCCCGACAAGACGCAGCGAAAAATCCGACATCAGTTCGAAACCGGTCAGAAGCGCGCCGGCGTGACGCTGCGCCATCGCGAGGAAATCGAGCGCGGCGTGCGGCGACGCGAGGCCGGCGAGTGCCGTCACCCTCGCGACGGGCGCCGGATGCAGCTTCATGACGGCCGCCGTGATGATGCCGAGCGTGCCTTCCGCGCCGATGTAGAGATCGCGCAGGTCGTAGCCCGTGTTGTCCTTCCTCAGCGCGCGCAGACCGTCCCAGATTTCGCCTTGCGGCGTCACCACTTCGAGGCCGAGACACAGTTCGCGCGTATTGCCGTAGCGCAAAACGCCCGTGCCGCCGGCATTCGTCGACAGATTGCCACCGATCATGCAACTGCCTTCCGCCGCGAGACTCAGCGCGAAAAGGCGCTGCTCGGCTTCGGCGCGCGCCTGGATTTCCGCGAGGACGACGCCCGCTTCCACAGTGATCGTGTTGTTGTGCGGATCGACGTCGCGGATGCGGTTCAGGCGCCGCAAGCTGACGACCGCCTGCGCGCCGCTCGTGTCCGGCGTCGCGCCTCCAGCAAGCCCCGTGTTCCCGCCCTGCGGCACGATGGCGACGCGGTATTCGCGCGCGAGCCGCACGACGGCGGCAACTTGCTGCGTGTCAGCGGGGAGCAGTACGGCGCACGCTTCGCCGGTGTAGCGGCGGCGCCAGTCGGTCAGGAACGGCCCGGTGTCGCTGGGGCCGGTCAGCACGTGGGCGGCGCCCAGCAAGTCCGAGCAGGCAGCGACGAAGGGGCCGGTGGGTCGTGCGGAGGCATTCATGTCGTTCAAGTCGTAAAGTTCAGTCGACAGTATCGCGCAGGTCGCACCAAAGCGATGCCTGGCCGGATGGCATAGGCCCGCGCCCGGCGCGTGTATCCGTGCTAAAAAGGGTCACTGGCCGGCGCGTTTGACGGCGCGGGCCGCGCGCTTGTACGGCGCGACGTAGGCGAGCGCGCAGGCGAAGCAGACGATGGAAAGCAGCGCTTCGAGCCAGCCGAGCCGCGCGGAGAGCCCGCCGTCCGTCATGCCGCGCACGACGCCTTCGGCGAGGTAGAGCAGCACGAGCATCGAGGTCCATTGCAGCGTGTAGACGTCGCGCCGCCAGGTTCCGCGCAGCGCGAGCGCAAGCGGCAGCGCCTTGATCGCGAGTGCGGACCCGCCGGGACGCAGCGGCGCGAGCCACAATTCCCAGGCAAGCGACAGCACGATCAACGCGGCGAGACTCGCGAGCGCGCCGACAGCGTAGGCGGGACGCCCGGCGGCGGCTTCAGGTTGAACGAGGGGCGCGTTCATGCGGAGCGGATCATCCCGCGCTCGCGCCGCGCGAAAGATGCAGCGCCGTGCGTGCGAGACGCGCACCGAGCGCGATCGCGAGGGCTTTTTCGTCGGCGGAGATCCCGCCATTGAGGCCGTCGTCGCCATTGGAGCGCGCGTGATGCGACGCGCCGTAGGGCGTTCCGCCGGTTTGCGTCGTCGTGAGGCGCGACTCGGTGTACGGAATGCCGACGATCATCATGCCGTGGTGCAGGAGCGGCAGCATCATCGAGAGGAGGGTGGTTTCCTGGCCGCCGTGCAGGCTGCCCGTCGACGTGAAGACGCTCGCGGGCTTGCCGGCGAGCGCGCCGGAGAGCCACTGCGGCGTGGTGCCATCGAGGAAATACTTGAGCGCCGCCGACATGTTGCCGAAGCGCGTAGGCGAACCGAGCGCGAGCCCCGCACATTCCTCCAGGTCGCGCACTTCGGCGTAGGGCGGGCCGTCGGCGGGAATGTCGGGCTGCGTCGCCTCGCAGACCGCGGACACGGGCGGCACCGTGCGCACGCGCGCCTGCATGCCCGGCACGCTGTCGATGCCCTGCGCAATCGCGAGTGCGAGTTCGCGCGTGGCGCCGTGCCGGCTGTAATAAAGCACAAGGATGTCGTTCATAAGGCTTTTTTAGTGAACGGGTATTATAGAGATGGGTTCACGTTCGTGGCGTCCGGGCGGGGTTTTGCGTTACTTGACCGCCGTTTCCGGCGCGTTCGCGTGATCCCTAATGAGGAGAATGGTTTTTGCAGAAGCTTCCCATCGATCTCGCCGCGGTTCGCCGGCTCGCGGGCTTCGTCGCGCGGCGCACGGGCGAGGACCGCGTGGCGCAAGTGGCCGGCAGCCTGACGTTCACGAGCGTGCTGTCGCTCGTGCCACTCGCGACCGTCGCGTTCGCGCTCTTCACGGCGTTTCCGATCTTCGGCTCGTTCCAGGAGTCGCTGCAGGACTTTCTGTCCGTGCATCTGATGCCGTCGCAGATCAACAGCCAGATCTTCAAGTACCTCAACCAGTTCGCCTCCAAGGCCAAGGGTTTGACCACGGCCGGCATGATCATCCTGTTCGTCACGTCGGTGATGACGATGATGACCGTCGAATCCGCATTCAACGTGATCTGGCGCGTGCGCAAGGCGCGGCCGTTCGCGCAGCGCGTGCTCGTCTACTGGGCGATCATCACGCTCGGGCCGATCTTGTTCGGCTGCAGTCTCTCGATTTCGTCGTATCTGTTCGCGCAGTCGGTAGCGTTCGCGGGGTCGCATCACTTGCTGCCGCCTATCGTCGAGTGGGCGCTCACGGGCGTTTCGCTGCCGCTTACGGTGCTCGCGTTCACGATGCTCTATGTGTATATGCCGAACTGCAAGGTCGAATGGCGCGACGCCGTGATCGGCGGGCTGATCGCGGCGGTCGCGTTCGAACTCGGCAAGCGCGGCTTCGGCTACTACGTGCGACGGATTCCGACTTACACGGCCGTGTACGGCGCGTTCGCCGCGCTGCCGGTGTTCCTGTTGTGGGTGTATCTGTGCTGGCTGATTGCGCTGGTCGGCGCGATGGTGACGTCCGCGCTGCCGGCGATTCGCATCGGGCAGTTTCATCGGCGGGATTTTCCGGGCAGCGACTTGCTCGATTCGCTCGAATTGCTGGCGCGGCTCGTGATCGCGCGCGATGAGGGCAAGCCGGGCCAGACGGCGCTCGACCTCGCGCGGATGCTCCGTTGCGACATGGATACGTCGATGCGCCTGCTTTCACGCGTGGAGGCGCAAGGCTGGGTTGGCCGGCTCGACGACGCGAAGGCGCCGCGCTACGTGCTGATCGCGAATCCGAACCAGATCACGCTGGCGATGCTGTTCGACCTCTTCGTGATCGATCGCGACGAGCTGGAGTACCAGTTGCGGCTCGACGCCTCGCAGGTGGACTGCGCGGCGCTGATGGGCGTGCTGGAGAACGAAAAGCTCGGCGTCACGCTCGGCTCGCTGATCGCGGCGCGCGTGTCAGCCCTGACCAGCGCGCGCATGCGCGACGCGACGCGCGTGCCGATGCCGCATCAGCCGGCCTGAACGCTCAGAGCGAAATCTTTCCCACGCAGATATCCTTGAACATCACCCAGTCCCCCATCAGGCTGTAGAGCGGGTGACGGAAGGTGGCCGGCCGGTTCTTTTCGAAGAAAAAGTGCCCGACCCACGCAAACCCATAGCCGCAGACGACGGCCACCGGCAGCCAGAGCCAGTCGCCGGTCGCGATCCCCGTCGCGATGCAGCCGATCACGCCCAGCGAGCCGATGAAATGCAGCCTGCGCGACACCAGATTGCGATGTTCTTCCAGATAGTACGGATAGAACTCGGCGAAATTCGCGAAGTGGTCGCTGTGTGCGGTATGAGCCATGACTGCCTCCGTCTCGGCGCTCGGACGAAACCATTGTGCGGCGAAAAGCGCACGCCGCGCAACCTGGCCGTTCGGCCGATAGCGGGGCGCTGTTTCGGCGTTTACGCTTGGCTTATCGCGAATGTGAAGAGTGCGTCGAGCGTCGCGTCGGGCTGCTC
Source organism: Caballeronia terrestris (assembly GCF_001544515.1). GTDB lineage: Bacteria > Pseudomonadota > Gammaproteobacteria > Burkholderiales > Burkholderiaceae > Caballeronia > Caballeronia terrestris. The sequence continues at coordinate 6,351 of NZ_FCOL02000031.1, read as the reverse complement.
GGTCATCAGCGCGTGACCGGCGTCGAGCGTCACGGTTTCTACGACGACGCCCGCCTGCGACATCGCCTTGACGAGCGCGCCTGCGGCTTTCGGCGGGGTCATCAAGTCGCGCTGGCCAGAGATCACGAGCACCGGGCAGCGCACCTGCAGAGCGCGTTCGAGACCCTCGGTGTACGTGTTGCAGGCGCTGAAGTCGGTGTGAAAGAGCAGGCCTTCGCCGCGCGCGGAGACGCGCTCCATCAGCCGCTGGTTCATGCCGTGCAGCCAGAAGCCGGGCGCGGGGCTCGACGGCTTCGCGGCGATCGTCGAATGCGACCACTGGTTGACCATGTCGATGGCTTCGGGCTCGTGTTCGCGGGCGGCGTCGAGCAGCGCGTCGGAGACGGTCATCGGCACGGCGGTTGCCAGAAGCGCGAGTTTTGCGACGCGCGTCGGATGGCGGGCGGCGGCATCGAGCGCGATCAGCGAGCCCATGCTGTGGCCGACGAGCAGCGCTTTCTCGACCTGCGCCGCGTCGAGCACGCCGATCACCCAGTCGGCAAGCGACGCGATGTCGGCCAGCGCGGGACCGGCGCTGCGCCCGTGGCCCGGCAGATCGAGCGCGAGCACGCCGAATCCGTGATGCGCGAAGTAGCGCGTCTGCAGCGCCCAGACACTGTGATCGTGTTCCGCGCCGTGCAGGAAAACGACGGCCGGCCGGGCGGCGTCGAACGCCTTGCCGCCGGTGTACGCGTAGGCCGGCGTGCCGTGGACGTCGAGCATCATGCGCGGCTCCCGAGCGTGGACGCGCCCGCGCTCGCCTTTTGCGACGCCTTGAGGCCGCGCTTCAGATCGTCGATGAGGTCGTCCGGGTCTTCGAGTCCGATCGACAGGCGAATCCGCCCCGGCCCGATGCCCGCCGCGGCGAGCGCGGCGGCGTCCATGCGGAAATGCGTCGTCGAGGCGGGGTGGATCACAAGCGAGCGCGCGTCGCCGACGTTCGCGAGGTGCGAAAACAGCGTGAGCGATTCGATGAAGCGGCGCGCGGCAGCGACGTCGCCGCGCAGGTCGAAGCTGAATACGGCGCCCGCGCCGCGCGACATCAGGCGTCGTGCGAGTGCGTAATCGCGATGCGTCGGCAGTTCGGGATACGCCACGCCTTCCACAGCCGGATGCGCGAGCAGGAACTCCACGACGCGGCGCGTGTTCGCGACGTGCCGGTCCATGCGCAGCGGTAGCGTCTCGATACCTTGCAGCAGTTGCCACGCGGCCTGCGGATGCAGGCACGCGCCGAAATCGCGCAGGCCCTCGCGGCGTGCGCGCAGCAAAAACGGCGCGACCGTGCTTTCCTCGGCGAAGATCATGCCGTGAAAGCCGTCGTACGGCTCGGTGAATTCGGGGAAGCGGTCGGTGGCGGTGAAGTCGAACGTGCCGCCGTCGACGAGCACGCCGCCGATCGTCGTGCCGTGGCCGCCGAGGAATTTCGTCGCCGAGTGGTAGACGAGGTCGGCGCCGTGCTCGAAGGGCCTTAGCAGGTAGGGCGTCGTGAAGGTCGAATCGACGAGCAGCGGCACCTGGTTCGCATGCGCGATTTCCGCGACGGCGGCGATATCGAGCACGTCGAGCCCCGGATTGCCGAGCGTTTCGCCGAAGAAAAGCCGCGTGTTCGGCCGCGCGGCGGCGCGCCAGGCGTCGAGGTCGTGCGGCGGCACGAACGTCGTCTCGATGCCGAAGCGCCGCAGCGTGTAATGCAGCAGATTGTGCGAGCCGCCGTACAGCGCGCTCGACGCCACGACGTGCGCGCCCGCACCCATCAGCGTGGCGATCGCGAGATGCAGCGCGGCCTGCCCGCTCGCCGTACCGATCGCGCCCGCGCCGCCTTCGAGGGCCGCGACGCGCTCTTCGAATACCGCGACGGTCGGGTTCGAGATGCGCGAATAGACGTGCCCCGAGCGCTCCATGTTGAAGAGTGCGGCGGCGTGATCGGTATCGCGGAAGGAGAACGACGTCGTCTGGTAGATCGGCGTGGCGCGCGCGCCGGTGGTCGGGTCGGGGGCGGCGCCCGCGTGCAGCACGAGCGTGTCGAAGCGGTTGGCGGGCATCGTGAGCGGCCGGGCGCGGGCGTCCGGCGGTGATCGGTGGTCTTTCATCGTAACATCGGGGTCGGCGCGCCGAACTTAGGGCACCAACCTATGGCGAGGGTTTGGATGAGTACGTGAAAACCTTGTCCGATAAGCCAGCCAAGCCCGTCCGCGCTTTCCTTTTGACGGCCTTTCCGCTAGGATCGATCCACGATTTCCGCCTTTCGCGAAGGAGACAAACATGCGAGTCAGCGACATTCTGAAGGTCAAGGGCAATGTGCTCTTCACGGTGACGCCCGAGACGCCGCTGCACGACGCAATCAACACGATGGCGTCGCACGACATCGGTTCGCTCGTCGTCATGGAGTACGGCGATCTCGTCGGCATGCTGACGTTCCGCGAGATCATCCTGACGCTGAAGGAAAACGGCGGCAGCGTCGGCACCACGACGATCCGCAAGGTCATGGACGACCATCCGCTCACCTGCACGCCGGAAACCGACGTCAACGAAGTGCGCCGCATGATGCTCGAGCATCACGTGCGCTATCTGCCGGTGATGGACAGCCGCTCGCTGATGGGCGTGATCTCGTTTTACGACGTGGCGCGCGCGGTCGTCGAGGAGCAGGGCTTCGAGAATCGCATGCTTAAAGCCTATATCCGCGACTGGCCGGAGCAGCAGGAAGAAGCGCGTTAAAGCTATCGCGCTCTTTGCGCAGCATCAAGAGTCATGGGCAGTACAAGGCGCGCCCCGCACGGCGCGCTTTTTTTTGCGGTTTTCTCAGCTACCAACTCCAATAAACCATGAGTGAGCGCCCCAATCCCGTTGTGAGTCGCCAGTCCAATAACGATGGCGAAGGCCAGTTCCGCCTCCTGAGCGAACGCCGCTTCGCCCCTTTCTTCTGGACGCAGTTTCTCGGCGCGATGAACGACAACGTCTTCAAGGTCGGCTTCACGTCGCTCGTCACGTTCCAGGCCGCGCGCTTTTCCGGCGTCGATCCGAAAACGGCCGCGTTCCTCATTTCCGCGATCTTCATCGTGCCGTTCGTGCTGTTCTCGGCGACCTCGGGCCAGATCGCCGACAAATTCGACAAGGCGATGCTCACGCGCTTCGTCAAGACCTTTGAAATCGCGGTGATGCTCGTCGGCGGCGCGGGTTTTTTGCTGCACAGCGCGCCGCTGCTTTACTTCTGCACGTTCCTGATGGGCGTCCATTCGACCGTGTTCGGACCCGTCAAGTACGCATATCTGCCGCAGCATTTGAAGCCGTCGGAACTGGTGGGGGGCAACGGGCTCGTCGAGATGGGGACGTTCGTCGCGATTCTGATCGGCACGATCATCGGCGGGGCGGCGGCGGGCCTCGCCGAGCACGGCGCGATACTGCTCGCCGCCGCGTGCCTCGCGATCGCGCTGATCGGGCGGGTGACGGCGAACTTCGTGCCGAAGTCCGACGCGCCGCAGCCGGATTTGCGCATCAACTGGAATCCGTTCACCGAAACCTGGCGCAACCTCGCGCTCGCCCGGCAGAACCGCACCGTTTTTCTGAGCCTGCTCGGCATTTCGTGGCTGTGGTTCGTCGGCGCGACCTTTCTCACGTCGTTCTTCAATTTCGCGAAAGATGTTCTCTCGGCGAATCCGGATGTCGTCACCGTGCTGCTCGCGACGTTTTCGATCGGCATCGGCACCGGGTCGCTACTGTGCGAGAAGCTTTCGAAGCGGCGCGTCGAGATCGGGCTCGTGCCGCTCGGCTCGATCGGCATCAGCGTGTTCGCGATCGATCTCTTCTTCGCGAGCCATCGCATTCTGCCGGCGGGGCATTTGCTCGGCGTCGGCGAGTTTCTGGCCGTGGCGTCGCACTGGCGGATTCTCGCGGACCTCTTTCTGCTCGCGCTTTTCGGCGGCCTGTATAGCGTGCCGCTCTACGCGCTGATCCAGAGCCGCAGCCAGCCGACGCATCGCGCGCGCATCATCGCCGCGAACAATATCCTCAACTCGTTCTTCATGATCGTGTCGGCGGTGATGGCGCTCGGTCTGACGGCGGCGGGTGTCGGCATTCCGGGGCTGTTTCTGACGACCGCACTACTCAACATCGCCGTCGCGGCCTATATCTATTCGCTCGTGCCGGAGTTTCTGCTGCGCTTCGTCGCGTGGGTTCTGGTGCACACGTTCTACCGCATTCGTCTCGTCGACGCAGGACGCATCCCCGAGCGCGGCGCGGCGGTGCTGGTGTGCAACCACGTAAGTTTCGTCGACGCCATCGTCATGATGGCGGAGAGCCCGCGGCCGATCCGCTTCGTGATGGATCACCAGATTTTCCGCTCGCCGTTCCTCGGCTGGCTGTTCCGCCATGTGAAGGCGATTCCGATCGCGCCCGCGCACGAGGACGCGGAACTGCTGAAGCAAGCCTACGACGCCTGCGGACGCGCGCTCGCCGCGGGCGAACTCGTCTGCATCTTTCCGGAAGGCAAGCTGACGCGCACGGGCGAGATCAATCCGTTCCGGCAAGGTGTCGCGCAGATCCTGAAGCGGCAAGCGGCGCCCGTCGTGCCGATGGCGCTGCGCGGCCTGTGGGGCAGCGTGTTCTCGCGTCACGAGGACACCCGCTGGCCGCGCCCGATCCACCGCGGCGTGATGAGCCGCCTGACGCTCGCGGTCGGCGAGCCGATCGATCCGACCGATGCCACGCCCGAGCACTTGCAGGCGCTCGTAAGCGCGCTGCGCGGGGAGCGCAGATAGAGCGGGGCGGCGCTTTATCGAGATGTCGCTGGCATAATGGCGGTTTCCCCGCATCACTTTTTCAGGGCGACGCACATGTCCGGAAACACCTTAGGCACGCTTTTCACTGTCACGAATTTCGGCGAGTCGCACGGACCGGCGATCGGCTGCGTGATCGACGGCTGCCCGCCGGGCATGGCACTCGCCGAAGCCGATATCCAGATCGAACTCGACCGCCGCCGGCCGGGCACGTCGCGCCACGTGACGCAGCGGCAGGAGCCGGATCAGGTCGAGATTCTCTCGGGCGTGTTCGAAGGCAAGACTACCGGCACACCGATCGCGCTCCTGATCCGCAATACCGACCAGCGCAGCAAGGATTACGGCAATATCGTCGAGACGTTCCGCCCCGGTCACGCGGACTATACCTACTGGCAGAAGTACGGCATCCGCGACTATCGCGGCGGCGGGCGTTCATCGGCGCGGCTGACGGCGCCGACCGTCGCGGCGGGCGCGGTCGCGAAGAAGTGGCTGCGCGAGCGCTTCGGCATCGAGACGCGCGGCTATATGAGCGCGATCGGCGAGATCGGCGTGCCGTTCGTGTCGTGGGAGCACGTGCGCGAGAATCCGTTTTTCGCGCCGAACGCGGAGATCGTGCCGCGTCTCGAGGAATACATGGATTCGCTGCGAAAAGACGGCGATTCGATCGGCGCGCGCATCGAAGTGGTCGCGACGGGCGTGCCGGTCGGCCTGGGCGAGCCGCTCTACGATCGCCTCGACGCCGACATCGCCAAGGCGATGATGGGCATCAACGCCGTGAAGGCCGTCGAGATCGGCGCGGGTTTCGCGAGTGTCGCGCAGCGCGGCTCGGTCCACGGCGACGAAATGACGCCCGATGGTTTCGCCGCGAACAACGCGGGTGGCATCCTCGGCGGAATTTCGAGCGGGCAGGACATCACGGTGTCGATCGCGATCAAGCCGACGTCGAGCATCCGCACGCCTCGCCATTCCATCGACAAGGCAGGCGCGCCGGCCGTCGTCGAGACGTTCGGGCGGCACGACCCGTGCGTCGGCATCCGCGCGACGCCGATCGCCGAGGCCCTGCTCGCGCTGGTGCTGATCGATCACGCGCTGCGGCATCGGGCGCAATGCGGCGATGTCGTGGTGAGCACGCCGAAGATCGCGGCGCAGGCTAAATAATTGAGTGAACGGTCGTAAAAAAGGCGTCGATTTTTTAAGAACCGACGCCTTCTTGTCATGCGGTTACGCACAAACCGTCACATGTTCGGATAGTTCGGCCCGCCGCCACCCTCCGGCGTGACCCAGACGATGTTCTGCGTCGGGTCCTTGATGTCGCAGGTCTTGCAGTGCACGCAGTTCTGCGCGTTGATTTGCAGGCGTTCGTTGCCGTCGTCGGTCTTGACGAATTCGTACACCGCAGCCGGGCAGTATCGGCTCTCCGGTCCCGCATAGGTACGCAGGTTCACGTTCACCGGCACCGACGGATCTTTCAGCGTCAAGTGCGCCGGCTGGTTCTCCTCGTGATTCGTATTCGAGATGAACACCGACGACAAGCGGTCGA
>NZ_FCOL02000030.1 GCF_001544515.1 Caballeronia terrestris | reverse complement strand
GCCTTCGGGTTGCTTGTGCCTTCGGGTTGCTTGTGCCTTCGGGTTGCTTGTGCCTTCGGGTTGCTTGTGCCTTCGGGTTGCTTGTGCCTTCGGGACTCGGGCGCTTGCGACTTCGGGCGCCTGGGCCTTCGGGCGCTTGAGACTTCAGGCGTTTGAGACTTCGGGCGCTCGACACTTCGCCGCGCGGGTCTTCGGACACTTGAAACCGGCGGCCGCTTAAGGCCGGCAGGCGCCTTTGCCCGCTAGGCGCTTCGAGCGGCCCCCCGCCGCGCGTCACTCAGGCCGCCGTCCAGTCGAGCACGACCTTGCCGCTGTTCCCCGAAAGCATCGTCGCGAACGCACGCTCGTAGTCGTCGACGGGGAAGGTGTGCGTCAAAATCGGCGAAAGATCTAGGCCGCTTTGCAGCATCGCGACCATCTTGTACCAGGTCTCGAACATCTCACGGCCGTAGATTCCCTTGATCTCAAGCCCTTTGAAAATCACCTGATTCCAGTCGATCGCAGTCTGCGCCGGCGGAATACCGAGCAGCGCGACCTTGCCACCGTGATTCATCGATTCGAGCAGCGCCGTGAACGCGCTCGGCACGCCGGACATTTCCATCCCGACGTCGAATCCTTCTGTCATGCCGAGTTCGCTCATCACGTCGCGCAAATTCTCGTTCGCGACATTCACCGCGCGCGTCGCGCCCATCTTGCGCGCGAGTTCGAGCCGGTAATCGTTGACATCGGTGACAACGACATTGCGCGCGCCAACGTGCCGAGCAATCGCGACGGCCATCACGCCGATGGGGCCGGCGCCTGTAATCAGCACGTCCTCGCCGACGAGGTTGAACGAAAGCGCCGTATGCGTCGCGTTGCCGAAGGGATCGAAGATCGCGGCGAGATCGTCGGAAATGTCCGCCGGAATCTTGAACGCGTTGAACGCGGGAATCACGAGATATTCGGCGAACGCGCCCTCGCGATTGACACCGACGCCAACTGTATTTCGACACAGATGACGACGCCCCGCGCGACAGTTGCGGCAGAAGCCACACGTGATATGCCCTTCGCCCGACACGCGGTCGCCGATCGCGAAGCCGCGCACTTCCTGCCCCATTTCGACGATTTCGCCGACATATTCATGGCCGACGTGCATCGGCACGGGGATGGTTTTCTGCGCCCACTCGTCCCACTTCCAGATGTGGATGTCGGTGCCGCAGATCGCCGTCTTCCGGATGCGAATCAGTACGTCGTTATGCCCGACTTCGGGCCGCTTCACGCGCGTCATCGTGAGGCCCGGCGCGCGTTCGAGTTTTGCTAGTGCTTTCATTGATGATCCTTTAGCGCAGTCGGCGCGTGGTTTCCATAGCGATGCGCGGGGCCTGGAGGCGAAACTTTATGCGCATCAAGTTTTTTGGGGCCGCCGGATCGCCGCCTCAGATCACACCGAGCTTGCGCCCGACGCGCGCGAACGCATCGATCGCGCGCTCCACCTGTTCGGGCGTATGTGCCGCGCTCATCTGCGTGCGGATGCGCGCGCGGCCCTTCGGCACGACAGGGAAGGAGAAGCCGATCACGTAGACGCCTTCGTCGAGCAATGCATCGGCCATTTTCGATGCGAGTTGGGCGTCGCCGAGCATGACGGGGATGATCGGGTGATCGCCTGGGACGAGCGTGAAGCCGAGCGCGCTCATCGCCGAGCGAAAGCGTTGTCCATTTTCGTGAACACGCTGGCGAAGCGTGTTGCCTTCGTCGCTCGATAGCAATTCGAGTACTTTTAGCGTCGCCGCCGCGATGCTCGGCGCAAGCGTGTTCGAAAAGAGATAGGGCCGGCTGCGCTGCCGCAGCAATTCGATGACTTCCTTGTGCGCCGCGACATACCCGCCCGATGCGCCGCCAAGCGCCTTGCCCAGCGTGCCGGTGATGATGTCGACGCGGTCGAGCACGCCGCAGTGCTCGGGCGTGCCGCGTCCGTTCGCGCCGATGAAGCCGACCGCGTGCGAATCGTCGACCATGACGAGCGCGCCGTAGCGATCCGCAAGGTCGCAGACGCCGGCGAGGTCGGCAATGATGCCGTCCATCGAAAATACGCCGTCGGTCGCGATCAGTTTGAAGCGCGCGCCGGCGGCGTCGGCTTCCTGCAATTTCGCTTCGAGATCGGCGAGGTCGTTGTTCTTGTAGCGCAGGCGCTTCGCCTTCGAAAGCCGCACGCCGTCGATGATGCTCGCGTGGTTCAGTTCATCGCTGATGATCGCGTCGTCTTCGCCGAGCAAGGTTTCGAACAAGCCGCCGTTCGCATCGAAACAACTCGAATACAGGATGGAGTCGTCGGTTTGCAGGAAATCGGCGAGCGCCTTTTCGAGCGTTTTGTGAACGCTTTGCGTCCCGCAAATGAAGCGCACTGACGCCATGCCGAAGCCGTCCTCGTCGAGGCCCGCCTTCGCCGCGTCGATCAGACGCCGGTCGTCGGCCAGGCCAAGGTAATTGTTCGCGCAGAAGTTCAGGACCTCGTTGCCGTCGGCGAGCCGGATGTCCGACGATTGCGGACTCGCGATCACCCGCTCGGTCTTGTAGAAGCCAGCGGCGCGGATCTCATCGATCGTCGCCCGCACGTGGGACAGATAACGCTCTTTCATCGTGGACTCTTCTTATGTTCGGTTGCGGTTCGTCTGCTGCGCGTGGATTACGCAGGGCCTCAAGCCCTGTTATAGTCGATCAGACTCACTGGACATATTCGATATTTCGAACGAAATTCCAATATACCGAAATACTGTAAAGGATAGAAGCATCGATGGCAAGTTCGGGCACGAGAGAGAAGGCAGGCGCGCTTGCACCGCCGTCGGTCGCGGCGCCGCCGCGCGTCGGCGAGCAGATTCAGCGAATGCGCAACGAACGCAAGTTGACGCTCGACGATTTATCGCGCGCGGCGGGCGTATCCAAATCGATGTTGTCGGAAATCGAGCGGGACAAGGCGAATCCGACTATCGCCGTCGCCTGGCGACTGACGAACGCGCTCGGCATCAGCCTCGATCAATTGTTCGCGCAACAAAAGCAGACGGAATCGATTCGCGTGGTCGGGCCGCACGAAATCCCGACGCTCAGCGGCGACGATGGGGCGTATCAACTGCGTGTCTGGGGGCCGATCGAACTGGCGGGCAAATTTGAATGGTACGAATTGACGCTCCAGCCGGGCGGAGCTTTGGTCTCGAACGCGCACGAGCCGGGCACGCGAGAGCATTTGACGGTGCTCAACGGAACGATCGAACTGGACGCTTCGGGCTTAACGAGGCGCATCAAATCTGCAGAAACTGCGCGCTACGCGGCGGATGAACCGCATGCGATTCGCAATGTCGGGAGGTCGGAGGCAAAGGCGCTGCTCGTCGTGATACACGGCTGATCGACGTATGAGCAGCCGATCGCTGCCGGGAGCAGCGAAAACTTGATGCGCATAAAGTTTTGAGCCCGGCCGCACGCGCAGCGCAAGGACAAAACAAAGCGAGGCACGCTGAAAGCGTGCCTCGCTGATTTTTCAGGCCGTATCATGCGGCCAACGCCATTTACGGCTTCTTCACGCTGTCCTTCAGGTCTTCACGCGCATCGCCGACGCCTTTCTGAACCTTGCCGGCCGCCTGCTGCAGATCGCCCTTGGCTTCCTGCGCCGGGTCATTGGTCACCTTGCCGACCACCTCGTTGACCTTGCCCTTCGCCTGCTTCAAAACGCCATCCGTCTGATCCTTGTTCATCGTCGATCTCCTTGAAGTGCATCGGGTTTTGGCGCGCTCACAGTGCGTCGCTCATCGCGTCGGCATTGCGTGTGCTGCTTTGCGCGCCTCGCCAGGGAGGTCCCCAAGCATGACTCTACGATGCGCTTTTACGCCGTTTCCGCGTAGCCGTGCGCGTCTGATAAGCACGTAGGCGGAATCGCACATACACGCCGCGCGACTAGCGCGACCCTATTCTCATTGCGGCGAATACTGTATGTTTGTACAGTGTTATAAAGAACGCATGAAGGGGAACCGAGATGAATTCGAATGGCGAGAATTTGAACAAAAGGCAGTTTGCCCGGGCAGTGCGCGATCTGGAACGCATTACGCGCCAGATCGCCGCGCGCTACATCGCGCAGGGAGTGCCGCTGAGCTGGCGTCTACTGCACGCGATCGAAGGGGAAGCCGTCGCCGATCTCGGATTCGCCGGCCGACACGAGCCCGCGCTGCGCGAGCTCTTCGCGCGTCCGGATGATTTCGCCTACCCGCAAACCGACGATATCGTCGACTTCAGTTCGTCGGACGCGTTGCCGGCGGTGTTCGCATTCGCCGTCGATGCGTACGAACAGGCCGCGCGGCACGGCCATCCGAAGCTGGCGCTCGCCGTCGGGCACTAAAAAGCAGCGTTACGGCGCGAAGTCTGCTGCCATGTCGGCATCGGAGCGGGCTTCCAGCCGTCCATCGCGGCATGCCGCGCGGAAGACCTCGTAATCTTTTTCGACTTGGTCGGCGTACGCGCGGCCGTAGCGCACGAGCGTGTCCGCCATCCGCTGGCCGGTGCCCAGGTAGCCGGCGATCTCGAGCGCGCAGCCGCCTGACTTCGCGTGCGCGCGAGCGAGCCCCCAGCCACAGATCGCGGCGTATTCGCGAAACGCATCGGCGTCGAATGTTTCGAGTTCCGCCGAGATCTTCATGTCGCGCAACTGCCGCATATAGAGCGAGCGGCCGAGCGGCCCGGTCGACCAGCCGAGGAACGGATCGCTTGCGGCCTGCATCAGCCGCTGGCCGTGGACGACGCGTCGTCCCTCATGCGACGGCGCCTTCGGATCGTGTTTCGAGCCCTTGAAAAACATCGCGACTACCGATTTCGACGCTTCCTTCACTTGCAAAAAGAGCGGTTTGCCGCGCGGATCGATCAGCAGGATCACCATGCAGCGCGTGCCGACGCTGCCGACGCCGACCACCTTGAACACCAGATCCTGTATCGAAAACTGCGCGAGAAGTGCCGCGCGCTCCGATGTCATCGACGCGAAATACTCCTTCATCACCGGCGCAAGGATTTCATCGCGATGGGCGGTGAGGGTCATGACGTCGTCGGTGGGTTTGAAGAGCGAATTCTTTCCAAGAATGTGAAAAATGGTCGGCGGGGCATCGCGGATACGCCATTCGTTTTCGGTCTGCTCGGCCAGTTTCGGCAGGATGGTCTCGTGTGTCCGGCGCGCCGCGCGTTCCATGCCGCGCTTGATGCGCCGCCGCGCGTCGTCGGTCTGCACGGCGTCGTGCATCCGGTCGAACGTGATGCGCTCGTACCAGAGGTCGAGCACGCCCATCTCCGCGTACTCGCGCATGCGTGTGCGGTAACTTTCTGCGGCGCGGAATGCGAATTCGTCGGCGGCGACATCGCCGTGGCCGAGATGCCGGCCCGCGATCGTGAAACTCGCAACCAGACGCTTCAAGTCCCACTCCCACGGGCCAGGCGCGGTTTCGTCGAAATCGTTGAGATCGAAGATCAGCGCGCGCTCGGGCGTCGCGAAGCCGCCGAAATTGGACAAATGACAGTCGCCGCAGATTTGCAGATGGATGCCGCTGTCCGGCGTGCCCGCAAGGTCATGCGCCTGGAGAATCGCGCTTCCGCGATAAAACGTGAACGGCGACGGCAACATGCGGCCGTAGCGCAGCGGAACGAGCGCATCGACGCGCCCGGCGCTGCTTCGCTTCAGAAGCTCAATAGGATCGCGATGGACATTTCCGATCGAATCGTGCGTGCCGCGCGGCACCTTCTGACGCGCAGCCCGTCCGCGCGCTCGGCGTTCATCGCTGATGGGCAACGCACTCATGGCTCGCTCCTTGTTTTTTTGCGTCTGTCGGAAGGCAACCGTTAAAGGGACAGTAGCCGACGACGCATACCATGTACAAGAGACGCTTGACGTACGCGAAGGAAACCCCGACCCTTAGTGAGCAACTAACCGTAATCCAAGCGAGCACGACTCCCATGCCAAGCAACTCCGATATCTTCGATCAACAACGCGACGACTGGCACTCGAATCCCCAAATCGCGTTCGATGCGTGGCTCGCGCAGCAGGAATTCCGGGCTTCATCGGCGGATGTTTATCGCGCGCAATGGGGACTTTTTCTCGAATGGCTGAAGGCCAAGCGGACGACACTTCAGTCGGTCGAGCGGCCCGTGATCGAGCAGTTCGTCGCGCAACTCGACATCCGCCGGCCACAGCGCGTTCGCTATCTGCGCCTTATCGAGCGGGTGCTCGATCATGTGCGCGAGATCGAGATGGCATCGACGAATCCTGCGCGCTTCATCGCGCAGGACGGATCGGCGGCATGGCGCGACGCACGCGAAAACGAGCCGACCGGTTTTCTCGCCCATGGCGAGCGCGCGTTGCTGGTGGCGCATCTTTTCTCGCCGATCGGGGACTTGTCGACGGGGCAGCGTTGGCGTGAACGTCGCGATCGAGCGCTGGTCGGCGCATTCCTTGGTGGCGGCGTGAAGACCGGTGAGGCCGCTGCATTGACCGTTAGTTGCTACGTATGGGGCCAGCCGTGGCTGACCGTGGATGCCGATAACCCGGCGATCGCGAGGCAGACGCGGCTCGCGCCGTTCGCAATCGCCCTCTTTGACAACTGGACTAGCGAGCGCAAGACGCTCGGGCTGGCCGGCAACCTGATGTTTCCCGCCGCGCCGTCTGGCCGTCCGATGCACAAAGCGACAATGCTGCGTGCCATCGACGCGGTCGTCGAGGCGTCGGGTATCGCGGCGTCGCGGGCCGCGCGGGCGAGTCCGCAGACGCTGCGCAATACCTTCGCCGCCGATTTATTCGAGAGCGGCACGGATCCGGAACGCGTCGGACAGTGGCTGGGTTTTCAGCAGCCGATCTCGTCGCATCGGCTGCATCGAGCATGGCAGCAGTGGATGGGTGAGGAAATACGGGAGCGCGATATCGCGCGGGCGCGGGAAAGCGGCCATGAGGATGCTGTTTAGCGGCTCCCGAAAAACCTCACCTTTGCTTTTTCAGGGCAACTCGACGCGCTCCGAGATACTGAATCCCGCGAGCGCTGCGAGTTTTGACGATGTCGCGCCGGACGTGTGGTCGCACTCCGGACACGATAACTCGTACTCGTCCTCATGTTGTGACAGCTCGGGTTCGCCGGCTTCGCAGGCCGGACAATGTGACGGCAGCCCGACATGTGCGTCGAGCTGCGTGCCGAGCGCCTCGAGTTCGTCATTCGTCAGGCGTCCCTGAGCGGCGAGCGCGCAAAGCGTCCTGCCGACTTCCTCGCTCATCGAACCGCGCGCCTTTAATGTGTCGCGCTCGTGCGCGAGCGCGTCGATCTCATCGGACTGCTTGCGCACCTGCGCCTCGAATCGATCGCCCCGCGCCTTGGCCGCGCTAAGTTGTTGAATAAACTCGAATTCTTTCTGGCTCGCTTCGCGCACGCCCGCCTGATAAGTCGTGGACATCGTGCGCAGCGAATCAAGTTCGACGAGCATCGGCTTCACGCGGCGTTCGGCTTCGCTGACGGCGTCCTTAATCTGGCCGGCGTAGTGCTCGGTGTTCTGGCGCAATTCGCTCTGCAATGCGTCAAGCCGATCGCGTAGCGCTGCGTTTGCCGCCTGCTCCTGTTCCAGACGCTTCGACGAAGCGTCGTTTTCGCGCTCCAATCGGCCGATCAGGGCCTGCAAGCCGTCGTGCGCGCTGGATTCCTGCCCGCGCGTCGCCGCCAGTTCGGCTTCGAGCGATGCGACGCGCGCGGCCGCGGCTTCCGCGCGGGCTTCGCTGCGCTGGAACGCTTCCTCGATTGCGGCGCGGCGCGCGTCGGCATCCCGCAATCGACCCTCGGACGCATCGATGGTGGCGTCGATCTCCGCCTTCTCGGCTGCGAGCGATGCCCGAGCATACTGCTGCGCTTCGGCAAAGAGCTGGCCGAGCAACTCACCCGCGCGTTCCTGCAGCGCTTCCGGGATGGCACCGCCTTCGATGCGTACACGCGATGCGACGCGGATGCGCGTCCAGAACGCGTCGATGTCTTTCGGAATATCGCTTGCGCTGCCCGTCTGCGTGAATTCACGGACCGTGGCAATAGACGGCCGGATGCCGAAATCGAAGAAGAGCCGCTTGCAGGCGTGCTGCGAAAGTTCTTGGCGTCGCGCGCCAGAAGCACGCAACACTTCGATTTCGCGGCGTAATTGATCGCGGGCTTCGTCGTTCATAGTGATGCTCTGGAAAGGTGGAACGGAGCGATCATAACGTTTTACGTAGCAGACGTGACGGTTTGCTCGGAGTATTCAGAGAATCGCTTGCTGTACTCTGGATTGCCGATGTTCGGGAGTTTTTTTCTAGCGGCTTGCGACCGGCCCGTGAAACACAATGAACTTCGCCGAGTAACCTACTGATTATATTCATTTTTTGACCGTAGATAAATATCGGTTAGATGTTTCACGATCTCATGGGGTAGTTCTTCTCGTAGGGACACTCCGATTCCTCTTGAGAGCATTAGAAGTAAACACCCTTGAACCTTAGTTAAAAACGTTAACGCATTCGCAAACCCTTACCGGACGGGCGTTTGCGGGCAGTCAGGTGAAGCTTTTCAGGAGCCGAGGTGAGTTCCTCCGGGAGCTTGCGGTGACGAGGTTCAGGGATACCTGTGAGGTTATGCGGGACACATCGTGAGCGGGTTCGGGAGACGACAATTTGCGATAGGTGAGGCTTTGCGGGACATCGATCGGCGGTGAGCCGTATCCACCAGGGACCGGCACCGGATGTCTCGCACGGGATGGGTGAGCGCTATCAGGGGCACAAAAAGGCCAAAGAAAATCACGCCGAACAAGTACTTATTACCGATAGGTGAGACTTTACGGGCGTCAAAGCACCGATTGGGTGAGCTTTTTCGGGAACGATGCGCTGCGAAGCCGGGGTCGTTTGCCCGAAAGGTGAGGGAAATCGGGACTCATCGTTTATTTGTCGTCCATTCAAGGGTTAGCGAAGACGCGTGGGCGCTGGAATACGGGTGGTTTGCGCGAATTTTGCCCAAAGGTGAGTCTTTCCGGGAGGTGCATCTTGCCTTTGAAGCGTCGACTAAGCCGCATTTCTCGATTGTATGGTGAGTATTTTCGGGAGACCGTAAAGCCCCTGTCTTGCGAAGGACGCAGTCTCGGCTGTACATATCGGACAATGGGCGGCAAATAGTCAATTAAATCAATCGACTGGAGGAGCGGGCTCGCGGCAGATGTTCGGGGCGGTGAGCTTTTTCGGGAATGGATCTGCGTAAGGGCAATCGCACAAAGTTTGAGCGTGACGAGCTCGAGGTGAGGTTATTCGGGAGTAGTAGCCAATGTGGTCGGGCCAAACGTCTCCTAAAAAAGAGATTTTCGAAGGGTATCGGGCAAAGGTGAGGCTTTTCAGGACCCTCATCCGCAATGCCAACGGCTTTGCGCTGAAGGTAGGCGGGGTGAGGTGAGACTTTTCGGGAGCTTGCCTCCCTCTTCTTTGGGCGCGTCATCCGCTATGCACGGAGCCAGAAGGTAATCTCATGTGCTTCGGTGAGGTTTTACGGGACCAATGTTCCCCTTGAGAAGCGAAAACTCGCACCCAGGATTTAAGTCGCGCGCTCTCTAGCGCACCGAACGCCAAAAATACGTCGTCGCCGACCGGCGTTTCGATGCCACAAACGTTACTCGTACCCAAGAATTTTTTTCGGTGAGGCTTTTCGGGAGCCTGCATCGTTCGAAGTTAACGCACTGCATTTTCTCGCGCTCCGTTTACCCGCATGCCACTTGGCTATATGAGATACGCTCCAACGGTGAGTGGTGAGCGTTTTCGGGAGCGCACCGCAGTGAGCTGTGAGTACGTCGCACGCTTCACCGCTGTAGGGTGAGGGTGACCCTATAGACGGCCTTCACCGCAATCAGTATCCTCGTCGCAAAATCCTCCTGATCCGACGCATGGCAACGAAGCGCGCAAAGAAAACCGATGTAGTCAGCCCCAGTTCGGCGGAGCTGCGCAAGGCCGTTGAGGCCATCGCGATACAGCCGAAGAGCGGCAAGATCACGCTGTTGACGCGCAAGCTCTTCAACGTATTGCTCGCGGTTGCCCAGCAGGCCGATGAGTCGGGCGATACCTATCGCGCGTTATTGTCGGACATCGTCGCGAACTCTGCTTTTGATTCGAACGATACGGCCCTCGTCAAGGAGCATCTGCGGCGAATGGTGTCGGTGCAGGTCGAATGGAGTACGGGCACGTCGAGTCAGAAGCCTGGTCGCAAATGGGGTATTTCGACGCTCATCGCCGACGCTGAAATTCTCGAAGACCCGGCGACGCGCCGCGTGTGGGTCGAATTCTCGTTCGCGCCGAAGATCAAGAAAAAGCTGCTCGATCCGGTTCAGTACGCC
This sequence comes from Caballeronia terrestris, assembly GCF_001544515.1. GTDB lineage: Bacteria > Pseudomonadota > Gammaproteobacteria > Burkholderiales > Burkholderiaceae > Caballeronia > Caballeronia terrestris. The sequence continues at coordinate 69,144 of NZ_FCOL02000030.1, read as the reverse complement.
CGCCTGAGTCTGCAATTCCAGAGCCAATTACGCAGCAGCGCCGGGCTCGCGCTGTACGAAATCTGCGTTCGCTATCTCACGAATCCAAGTCATCTGACGATGCGCGAGACGTGGGAATGGTGGCGGCCGATCCTGTCCGGGACGCCCGATACCGAAGCCGGCGACGAGGCTAAGCGCGAGTACAAGTACTTCAAGCGCGATTATTTGCGTCCGGCGATTGCCGAAGTGAACGCGGTGACGAACATTTTCGTCGAATTGATCGAACACCGCGAGGGGCGCCGCGTGGCGGAGATCCAGTTCCGCGTCACGGAGAAAAAGCAGCCGATGCTAGCGCTCGACGAGCATCCCAATGTATTCGACAGCACGCTCGTCGACCGCATGGTGAAGATCGGCATTCCGCTGAAGGACGCTCAGACGCTCTACGCAGACAGTGAGGAAAATCGGATCCGGGCTGCGCTGCAAATGACCGAGCAGCGTATGAGAAGCACGTCGCTCCCCGCCGTGCGTAGCGCGGCGGCGCTTTTCAAGGACGCATTGAAGAAGGGTTATGCGCCGCCCGTCGAAGCGCTGCCACCGGCGGCGCCTGCGTCTACGCGCAACAACGGTGCGCCGGCGGACGACCTCAAAGCGCGACTGCTGAGCGAGTTTTCGGCCCACCGACGCAAGGAAGCCCGTGCGCTTTACGACGAGCAAGGTGAGGAGGAGCGGGAGTTGGCACGTCAGACGTTCGAGGAAGATGTGCTGCCTGAACTCGGCACGCATATGCGTGACGACTGGCGCAAGCGCGGCCTGGATTCGAAGCTCGTGGAAACTTCTTTCTTCGATTGGCTCGCGCGCAAGACGTGGGGCGAGCCCACCGACGGCGATTTGCTGGCCTTTACGCTCAATCAATCTCGCGCCGCTTGAGCGGGCGGCGCGTTTTCTGCTTACCGCTTTGCAACACCGGATTGCAGCATTTCCTCGATCTGGTGAAGCAACTCATCGCGCTTTTCCTTCGACAAGCCGCGAAGGCGCAATTCCAGACGATCGTCGCCGTAGGATTTCAGATCACCAACAGCAATGCCCTCGAGCTTGATTTCCATGCGTTGCGCGTAGCGTTGCCGCCCGGCCGGCTTAGGCGCCTCTTGCGCAGTGGCACGCCCCTTCACGATATCCGCGACCTGCCGCGTGCTCAGATCGTCCGAGACGATTTTGTTGATGAGGCGCAGCGTGGCGTCGGTGCCCCGCGCGGTGTGGTAGCGGGTCACTTGATAAGCCATGTTTGACCCGAAGCGATCGGGCCTCGCGACCATTTCGTGCATCACGTTTTCCGGCAGCTTCGCGACCGATAGCGCCACTGCAATGGTTGATTCATCGAGACCGAGATGGTCAGCGAGTTCGCGCTGGCTCTGGAAGTGCTGAGCGTCGAGAAAGCGCTTCCACACGACGGCGTTGTCGAACACGGTCTGTGAATCGCGCTGCACGTTTAGATCGTAGCCGAGCTTATAGCTCTCGATCCCTATCGGCAAATCGACGACGACTGCCTTCACCGTCTCCTTGTTTGCTTCTTTCAGTGCTCGCACGCGTCGTCCGCCATCGCTGACGAAGAACGTGCCGGCGCGTTCATAGTCAGGAATGACGTGGATGGCCTGCTGCTGCCCCTGCTTGGCCAAATTGACGGCCAGTTCCGCTATCGACGCCTTTAGATAAAAGTGGCGCGGATTGAATGGACTCGGTTTGATCGCCTTCAAAGGCAATTCGATGATCTGACCCGGCACATAGCGGTTTGCACGCCGCCAGGTCTTATAGTCCTCGGACTCCGGGCCGAGTGTGGCTTCTTGCTTGTCGTCGTCGGTAAATGCGCTGGAGCGGCCATTGGCTGCCGGCAGGTTCGAGTGATCGTTACTTACGATGCCATCGATTGCATTCAGCCGATCGAGGGCCGTTCGTTTTTCACTGCTCGTAGTATCGGGGCGGGCCTTGAAGCCTTTGGCGAACTGAGACGGTTTCATTAGGGACCTTTATGCGCATAAAGTCAGGGGAGCATGGCGAGAATTTCGCCAGCGCATGAGCGGATTTCCGTTGCCGCGAGACGAGCGCCTCGATCACTCATTTGGAGCACGGTCTGTCCAAGCGCCATCGCTTGCTTGTAGCACTCTCGTGTTGGAATCTGCGTTTTTAAGAGCGGGAAGCCCAATTCCTCTAGCGCGACTTTTAGTTCGCGCGTCAACATCCGCTTTTCTTCGGTCTTGTTGAGCAGGAATACGGCGCGAAGATCTTCGTTCATCGCCTGCGCCTGCTGTATCAACTTGACTAAGCCGACGCTCGACCAGTAGTCGGCCGGTGACGACGACGTCGGTATTACGGCGACCGTGGCGGCCAGCAGCACAACTCCGGAGACTTTCTCGGTGATCGACGGGGGGCAGTCCACGACGATGATGTCGTAGTCGTTAACGAACTTCTTGATCTCACGATGGATTTGACCGCCCGCTTCTGACAGGTTGACGACGGGAAACGGAATGCCGCTTGAGCCATCGGAGGCGGCACTGGCCCAATGGATAAGCGTGTTTTGCCCGTCGGCATCGACTACCAGCACGCGCTTCTTCCTTTCATGGAAGGCGGCCCCCAGATGCATGGCGATGGTGCTCTTCCCGACGCCGCCCTTCTGCTGCGTGATCGCAATGATTTCCGCTGCCACGTTGTTTTACTCCGTAATTTTCAAGGCTACCGAATTTTACATCGCTAAATATGAGTTTTACGAACGCGTAGCTAAAATGTCATTGAAATTAGCCGATCGGCCAAGCTTTATGCGCATAAAGTCGTCGTGCGTCGCTTGTCACTTTTGAGGCGAGGAGCAACAGACGGTGATTTAGAGGCAGGCTTTATGCGCATAAAGTTCTCTCTTCCGAAGCTCCCGTCCGATGCCTGCAGGGTGCGCTTCACGTCTTTTGCAGCGTGATGAACGTTTAGCGCGATGGAAACGTGCTCGTCCTCGCGCCCGCGCTTGTCGGGGGATATCGTCTGGAACTTCGACTGCCAGTGATTGGATGAGCACGGGTCTGCGGTCTGACGTGCGAGCGGGACGAGCGTGCGAAGATCTCGACAGATTGCGGACAGATGCGCGCTTCACCGATGTAATCGGGCGCTGCGCCGGACGAGAGCCTATAGCCCACCCACATAGCTGCGCGTCGAATGGATATCTTCGAGAACTCATTCACTCGGCATGAAGTATTCGAGTCGACCCAGATAACTCCTCGGAACATGGATCACGACCCTTCCGCGTGCCCTCGAAAATGTATGCCGGTTCGAGTGAGCTGCATTCGTGCCCTTGCTGCACTTTGGATTACCACAAGGGTGAGGAGTCGGCGGAGAAAGCCGGCGCCATGGCCAGGACGCTGAATGAACCAGTCGTCGCGAATACGCAAAGGTCTTTGCCGCTCGCAATAAGAAAAGAGCAAAGAGTGAGCACGCAGCGACAGGCAATTGGTACCCCCGAACGTGGTTGCCAAAGCCAAGGGGGAAAGTCACCTAAAAGCAAAGCATCATGAGAGTCGAGCGGATCGAGCATTGGGCGACCGCACAGCAATTATCTTGAGATACACCATGTCACGCGCAGTTGAAATCTGGCTGCCAACGTTCGTCAGTGCGTGCGATGGCGTTGTGCGTGATGAGCAGCTTTCGCATGGATGCAACCAGCGCGACCTTTTTGGGCTTACCGGCAGCGAGTAGCCTCTGATAGCAGGCGCGGATAAGCGGATTGAATCACGTGGCGACCAGGGCGGCGACGTACAACACGCGGCGCACACTGGCGCGCCCGCCGAAGATGTGGCGCTGACCGCGCAGGGTGCCCGAATCGCGATTGATTAGCGCAAGCCCGGCCAGACTGGTGATCTGCTTTCGCGTCAGGCGACCCAGTTCGGGCAACTCGGCGATCAGCGTGCTGGCCGTGGTTAATCCTACGCCCTTTACCGATTGCAGCAGGCTCGATAGATCGGCGTAGCGCTCGTGTAGAGCATGCTGTACGTCAGCATCGACGTCGGCCAGCTGGCTGAGCAGGGCCTCGATCATCGCCTCGATGCTTGCGCGGGCACGCTCGTGGGCCACCGCCAGTCGCCGACGCTCGGCTACCAGCATGCCGACCAGTTGCCGTCGGCGGGCGACAAGTGCGACGAGTTCACGCTGTTCTTCGCTGGCCAGCGGGCGAGGCTGACGGCCCTGCGCATGCAGGACAGCGGCAAATTCGGCCAATGCGCGCGCATCAAGCCGGTCGGTCTTGGCCAGCCTGCCCATGGCACGCGCAAAATCGCGCGCCTGACGCGGATTGATGACCGACACGGACGGACCTGCACTGGCCTGCGCTACAGCACGTGCACGCTTGTAGCCGCCAGTGGCTTCAAGGATGACAAGTGCTGGCGTCTTGCATCTGAGCCAGCGCAGTAGCTTCGCGTGTCCGGCTTCAGAGTTGTCGAACGAATGGCTCGAGGCGTCCGAGCAGCACACCTCGACGCTGTCCTTCGCTACATCGATACAAAAACCGGTTGGCTCATAGTGTTCATCGGCTCCCAGCCTTACAGATACGAAATGAAATCAATCAACCACTCGGGATGGCGTTAAACGAGGCAGCCGTGACACGCCTTGAGCTGTGATCCGCGCTCAACGACTCGCAGGAGACACAAGCTGCGCCACCGCCGCCAACCGGTTCAGTGACACGCCAAATGGCGAACCACTACTGAAGTTTGAATCAAATCGAAGATATAAGGAGAACCCCAGATAAAAGCGGGCGATACATAAGCGAATTCGTTCGTCTCGATTAAGTTGGAGCGGTACGAACGACTACTCGTCGTAAATAGCGCCCGCGGCTGGCGTCAAGGTCCTGCGAACGGGAACTAATGCATACATGGCACCGGAAGCATGCGGCGCCTCACCGCACAGCCGAGATCGGCGACGAACAATGGTACGTGCAAGGGCAAAGCGCGCGTACAACGGCCTCGCGCCCCGCCAGCTCCCCCGACCTACCCGCCCTTGACTCGCGATTAAGAATCGTCTCAGTGTTTTCCTGTAGGACTTCTTTAATATTCAGATAACGCAGCCGCCAACGCAGACCCTTCTCAGCAACGGTCGAGGCGAAGAGGTATTTGGCTGCGCTCCTATCTTTGTAGTTTCTCTGTTTTCTGGAATAGCCATGAAATCCTTCCTCTCCAATCTGTCCGGCGTTGCGGTTCTCGGCGCTATCGCTGTTGCCTCGACGGGTGCACAAGCAGCCGACGGCACGATCACCTTCACTGGCGCGGTGTCGGACACCACGTGTTCGATCGATGCGCAAGCGACGGGTGCAGGCAATAAGGCTGTCACGCTACCGACGGTGTCCAGCCGTGCGCTCGGTTCGAGCGGCGCGACCGCTGGTACGTCGGCGGCGACCGACCTCACCTTTGCTCTGACGGGCTGCAGCGCCGGCGCAACGAAGGCCATCGCACACTTCGAAAATGGCCCGACCATTGACCAGAGCAACGGCTACCTCAAGAATCAATCCGTGGACGCTGGCGCAGCGACGAACGTTCAGGTTCGTCTGCTGAACGCTTCGCTTCAGCCGATCAACGTCGTGACTAGTGCCAACAACGACCTCAGTACCAATGGCGCCGCAATCGTCACGAGCAAAGCAGACCTGAAGTATTTCGCCGAGTACTACGCTACCGGCGTGGCAACGGCCGGCCCGGTCAGCACGTCGGTCCAGTACACGATGCAATATCAGTAAGTTGTATAGACAGGCACCCGCGCAGGCGCGGGTGCCTGTTTTTTTTGATCGAATTTAGAGACAGGTTTTCGAGGAGCTACATGATGACGTTGGTTAGACGGATTGCCTGCGCGCTGGGCATCGCGGGTGCGTTGATCGCCGGCAGTGCAATGGCGAGTGTGACGATCAGCGGAACGCGGATCGTGTACCCCCTTGAAAATCGTGAGGTGACAGTCAAACTGCAAAATGATCGCACCGATCCGGCGCTCGTCCAGGTGTGGATGGACGAAGGCAACGCCAGCGCGAAACCCGAGGAAGGTGGCGCTCCCTTTGTACTGACGCCCCCGATCTTCCGGATGGACGGCTCTAAGTCGCAAACGCTGCGCATGATGTACACGGGTGATGCGTTGCCGCAGGATCGAGAGTCGGTGTTCTGGCTCAACGTGCTCGACGTGCCGCCGAAGGCGAAGGAGTCCCCGGACGTGAACACGCTGCAATTCGCGTTTCGCACACGCATCAAGGTTTTCGCGCGTCCCAAGGGATTGGCGGGGTCTCCGGAGCAAGCGGCCAAGGACCTGGCGTGGAAGATCGTCCCTTCGGAGGACAAGAAGGGCTATGCGGTGAGCGCGACGAATTCCTCCGCGTATCACGTATCGTTCAGCGAGATCGATGTCGTGAGCGGCAGCCAGACCTACAAGAATGAATTCGGCGGCATGGTCAAGCCGAAGAGCACGGCGGTGTTTCCGATCAAAGGCCTCACCGCCGTTCCCGCTGGCGCGCACGTGAAATACATCGCGATCGGCGATTACGGCGGCGCGTTGCCGAACGAGGCAATGCTCGCCGAATAGCCGGCACATCTATCCAGCGTTCACCGCATCGACGGCGGACCTGAACGCGCCCGATCCCTTCAGGGTGCATCGAAATCCCTAGCGCATTTTCGCCGCGGACTGCCTTCAGGCAGCCCGCCGGGACAACTCGCGCCTGATCACGACCGAATCTCTGCAGGCTTGAATCATGAAGAACCCCGCACACGCCCGTTCCAGTCAGAAAGCCTTCGCGCTGCGCCTAAGACCGCTCGCCGCACTCGTGCTGACGATGACCGCTTGCGCCGCCGTGTCGCACGCACTTGCCGAGGAATCGGAATCGGATACGTCGCAGTCGGGCGCGGTCGAGCAGGTTCAGTTCGACAATACCTTCCTGCACTCGCAAGGCGGCCAGACGGTCGACGTGAACCGGTTCGCGCGTGGCAATACGGTTGCGCCGGGGACGTATGTCGTCGAGATACTGGTCAACGGGTCGCGCTTTGCGCGTGAGGAGATTCGCTTCGTCGCGAGCGGTGCGAGTCCCACCGCGCATCCGTGTTTCAGCCGTGCGCTGTTGCAACGCGCCGGTGTCGACCTCCCGAAAGCCGATGCAGCCGCGGGACGCACCTCGCCCGCCACGCCTGACGCCGAAATCTGCGGCGACCTCGGTAGCTTGGTCCCCGGTGCAAGCGCGAACTTCGACTTCGAGGAACAGCGTCTCGAAGTGAGCGTGCCGCAAGCGTACATGCGCAATTCGGCGCGCGGCTTCGTGTCACCGGAACTGTGGGACGAGGGCGTCAACGCAGGCTTCTTCAGCTACAACGCGAACACATACCGCACCGGCGGCTCGGGCATCGATTCGACGCAGAGCTATCTCGGCATGAACGCCGGCGTGAACCTCGGCGCGTGGCATTTGCGGCATCAGTCGTCCGTGACTTCGTCGACGCGACAGGCAACCCAGTTCGACAACATCGCCACTTACGTGCAGCGCGATGTCGAAAAGCTGCGCGCGCAAGTGACCCTCGGCGATACCTACACCACGGGCGAAATTTTCGACAGCGTCTCGTTCCGCGGCGCGCAGATCGCAACCGACGACCGCATGCTGCCTGAATCGCTGCGGGGCTACGCGCCGGTTGTGCGCGGAACCGCCGAATCGAATGCGCGCGTGACGATTCGCCAGAACGGACAGGTGCTGCTCGAGACGAACGTCGCGCCTGGTCCGTTCGAGATCAACGACCTTTATTCGACCGGCTACGGCGGCGAATTGGTCGTCACCGTCACGGAATCCGACGGGCGCACGAAGACGTTCACCGTGCCGTTCGCGTCGGTCGCGCAATTGCTGCGACCCGGCGTCACGCGTTTCAGTGCGACGGCCGGCCAGCTTCGCAACGACTCACTCGATGAGACGCCGATGTTCGGCCAGTTCACGCTCCAGCGCGGCCTGACCAACGCGATCACCGCATACGGCGGCGCGATCGCGGCGACCGGCTACGGCGCGCTGAACCTCGGCGCCGCACTGAACACGAAAGCCGGCGCGTTCTCGTTCGACGTGACCGGCTCGCAGACAAACGTGCCCACTCAGGATTCGATGACGGGCACGAGTTTCCGGCTCGGCTACAGCAAGCTCTTCACGCCGACCGACACGAACGTCGCTGTCGCCGCGTACCGCTTTTCAACGTCCGGTTACCTGAACCTGAGCGATGCCGCCACGGTGCACGACATCGCGAAACGCGGCGGCGACACCGACGCGCTCTTTCGCCAGCGCAACCGCGTGCAGGTGACGGTCAACCAGCGGCTTGGCCAGAGCGGTTCGGTGTTCGTGACGGGGTCGTCGCAGAACTACTGGAATCGTAGCGGCACCGATACGCTGTATCAGGCGGGCTACACGAACGGCTTCAAGTACGGTACCTACAGCGTGTCCGCCGGTCGCTCGCGCACGATGGACGGCGAGATGTCGAACGACTATATGCTGAGCCTGACCTTGCCGCTCGGCCGCTCGTCGCATGCGCCGACGCTGACCACCAACGTCACGCACAAGTCTGTCAGCGGCACCAACACGCAGGCGAACGTGAGCGGCTCGCTCGGCGAGTTCAACCAGTTCTCGTACAACGGCTACGGCACCTACAACACGGGCGGGTCGAACAACACTGGCAACACCGGCGCGAGCGGCACGTACCGCGCGCCATATGCGACGTTCAACGCGTCGGCGGGCGGTGGCAGCGGCACGCATCAGGCGTCGGCGGGCGTGCAGGGCTCGATCGTCGCGCATCCGGGCGGCGTCACGTTTTCGCAGACGGTCGGCGATACGTTCGGCATCGTCCAAGCGCCGGCGGCTAAGGGCGCGAACTTGTCGAGTGCACCGGGTACGAAGGTCGATTCGCGCGGCTACGCGGTGATTCCGTACTTGTCGCCGTACAGCATGAACACCGTCGACATCGACCCGAAGGGCACGTCGACGGACGTCGAGTTCAAGTCGACCTCCGCGCAGGTCGCGCCGCGCTACGGCTCTGTGGTGATGCTCAAGTACGACACAGTCACCGGACGCGCGGCGCTGATCCGCGCGCCGAAGCTCGGCGGCGGCGGGCTGCCGTTTGGCGCGAGCGTCGAGGATGCATCGGGAAAATCGGTGGGCGTGGTCGGGCAGGACAGCCGGATCTTCGCGCGCGGCCTGGAAGACACCGGCGTGCTGAGCGTGACGTGGGGCGCGGGGCCGCTCGAGATGTGCCGCATCAGCTACGCGCTGCCGAAGCCGACTGAGACGACCACGGGGTATTTGTCGGTGGAGTCGAAATGCGTGGTGCGAGGAGTGAGGGAAGCGCTCAACGATGTGCAGCGTATGTCCGCTAATCAAGGCGAGAGCCAGGTTCGCTAGCTCTTTGTACCGCGTTTCCCCTGCGCGGGCTGGGAATCATTCGTGCAGATGTGCAATTGGGAACGAAAGCAGAGATCCGTGGAACGCGCATCGAACGCATAACCACTGAGAACCTCAGGCCGAAAATGTCAGGTCGTAACCGGCTCCGTCGGGGCGGGCGGATTGATCAATCTCCCAAACATGACGGTTTCCTTCGCCGGCCCGTGCATCACAACGGTTACAGCTGACCACTACATTACCCCTGACTCCGCGATCGTCTTCCCGACCTGTTCGATCGATGCCGGTTCGAAGAACATCACCGTCGAATTGCCGCTCCTCACCATGAACCAGTTCTCGGCCGTCGGCAGCACGGCGGATCGCAGAGCTCAATATCCGTCTCAACTGCGCCGCCGGCACCAAGGTTGCCATGACGCAGACGGACAGCACAACCCGTCGAACGTGTCCGATAGCTCAGCGCGTAGGCATCGTCGACGGCGAAGGGCGGTGGCGTGCAAATACTCAATCGCGTCAACGCGCTCTCGTTCGGTCCGGATTCGGCGCTTGCCGCCACGAAAAACCATTGGGTGGTGAGCGCGTCGACGGCGGCCGGCGTGCTCGATATTTCGCTGATCGCACGCTATATCAAAAGCAGCTCGACCATCGCTCCGGGAAATTTCAAGGCACTCGCGACTTTCGCCGCTTCTTATCAATAGCGATGTATGGATAAGACGAACCTCGTCTTTCTGATAAATGGCGATTGCAACGCGCTTGCAATCGCCATTTTTATTTTGCGGCCCGCGCCGCACGCCGCGCGGCCTATCCCGTTCGGACGAATGGAGTCGCTTCGCGTAATCGCCTATCCTAGGCACATCGATCCGCCGTGATCGGATTCCGCCGCCCGGAGCGTCCATGACCGTCCGTAATCTCGATGTCCTGTTTCGCCCGAAGTCGATCGCCGTCGTCGGGGCGTCGGCGCGTAGCCGCAGCATCGGCGCGATGGTGTGGGCGCAGTTGTCGCAAAGCGGCTTCGACGGGCCGCTCTGGCCGGTGAACCCCAAGCACGCGCGGCTCGGCGAGCATCCCGTCTTCTACGACGTGCGCGATCTGCCGGAAGCGCCGAGCGTTGCCGTGCTGTGCACGCCGCCGTCGACGTGGCCGCAAGTCGTCGAGCGGCTCGGCGAGCGCGGCACGAAGGCGGTGGTGATCGTCAGTACGGCGGCGGCGCGGCACGGCGCGACGTCGTCGGCACTGCCGCCGGGCTTGCGCAGCCACGATCGCGACGACTGGACCGCCCGCACACTCGCCGCCGCGCGGCCGTTCCTGCTGCGTGTGGTGGGGCCGGGTAGCCTCGGGGTGATGATGCCTTCGCTCGGCGCGACCCTCGGCGCGCCCGCGTGCGCGGTGAAGGCGGGCGGCGTAGCGTGGGTGTCGGGCTCGAACGCGCTGACGAACGGCGTGCTCGGCTGGGCGGGCGCACGGGGCTTGGGCTTTTCACGCGTGGTCGCGCTCGGCGAAGAAGCGGACGTCGATGCCGGCGACATCCTCGATTTTCTCGCGAGCGATCCCGCCACGCGCGCGATCCTGCTCGCGATCGAATCGGTGCGATCGGCGCGCAAGTTCATGTCGGCGGCGCGGGCGGCGGCGCGCAACAAGCCGGTGCTGGTCCTGCGCACCGGCCACGACGATCCCTTCGACGCGCTCTACGGCGCCGCTTTCCGGCGCGCGGGCCTCGTGCGCGTCGATTCGCTCGACGACCTGCTCGACGAAATCGAGACGCTCGGCGTCGGCCGGGTCGCGGCGGGCGATCAGGCGACCGTCATCACGAGCGATCCCGGCGTCGCCGCGCTCGCCGCCGACGCGTTCAGCGCGGCTGGCGCGAGTCTCGCGCCGTGGCCTGTCCCCGCGCGCGACGCGCTCGCCGCCGCCTTGCCGCGCGCGCAGGCGGGCAACCCGCTTCTGCTCGGCGACGACGCCACGCCCGCCGAATTCGGTGTCGCGCTCCAGGCGCTCGCCGCGCATCGCGAGACGGGCGCGGCCTTCGTCGTCCACGCCCCGACGCACAGCGCGCCTGTCGCCGAGGTCGCGCGCACACTGATCGCCGAGCGGCGGCACGCGTATCGCGGGCTCCTGGCGTGCTTTTTCGGCTGCGTCGATCTCGCGACGCGCGACGAATTGCATGCGAACGGCATCCCGGTGCACTCGACGCCGCATCGGCTGGCACGCGGCTTCGCGCGTCTCGTCGACTATCGGCTCGGCCGCGAATTGCTGATGCAGACGCCGGACGGTCTGCCGGCCGTCGTTCCCGAGGACATCGAGGCGGCTCAGAGCGATGCGCGCGCCGCGCTGCAGAGTGGTAACGCGGAGCTGGACGGCGAGCGCGCGGCGCGTTTGCTCGCGCGCTACAGCATCGTCGTGAAGCCGGGGCCGGCGGGGCCGCGGAGTCCTGAAGCGGTCGAGGTCGAAGTGCGGCTGCTCAACCATCGCGTGTTCGGGCCGGCGTTCGAATTTCGCGCAGAGGGCGCGCTCGGCCTGCCCGACGCGCTGCATGAGTTCGCATTGCCGCCGCTCAATTCCGTGCTCGCGCGCGATATCGTCCTGCGCTCGCCGCGAGCGCGTGAGCTTCCCGCTGAGACTTTGCTGGCCGCGCTGACTTCGTTGTCGCAACTGGTCTGCGACGTTGAGCAAATCGTCGCGTTGCGTCTCACGATGCGCGTGACGCGCGATGCGGTCGCCGTGCACGAGCCGCACCTGACCCTCGGCGCGCATCGCAAGCCGCTCGCGATCGTGCCGTATCCGCGCTGCCTCGAAGAGTCGCTCGACTGGCGCGGCATGCACGTCACCGTCCGGCCGATTCGTCCTGAAGACGAGGCCGCGCACAAGGCGTTCGTCGCGGCGAACACGGCGGAGGACTTGCGGCTGCGCTTCTTCGGCGCCGTGCGCAGCTTCGATCACACGCAGCTCGCGCGCATGACGCAAATCGACTACGACCGCGAGATGGCGCTGATCGCGTGCCGGCCCGGTCCGGACGGCGCGACGGAGACGCTCGGCGTCGTCCGCGCGATCGCCGATCCCGATAACGAGACGGCCGAATTCGCGGTCGCGGCGCGTTCGGACATGAAGGGGAAGGGGCTCGGATCGCTGCTGCTTGGGCGAATCATCGAATATTCGCGAAATCGCGGCACGCGCTGGCTGGTCGGTGAGGCGCTGCGGGAGAACACGCCGATGATCGAGTTGGCGCGGCGTGCCGGGTTTCAGGTGACGACGACGGAGGATCCGGGCGTCGTCGGGTTCCGGATGCGGCTGTGTGAAGCGAAGCCGGATGTGGCGCGCGATGCGGCTCCATAAAAAATCGCTGCGCGGAGGCAGCGATTTGGGCGTATGCGGAGTTTGTGCCCGTGAAGCCGCGAGGGCAAAAATCGAAGCGCCGAAGCCAACGCGCCGAAGCCAACGCGCCGAAGCCAACGCGCCGAAGCCAACGCGCCGAAGCCAACGCGCCGAAGCCAACGCGCCGAAGCCAACGCGCCGAAGCCAACGCGCCGAAGCCAACGCGCCGAAGCCCGGCGCAGAACGTCGAGCGCCGAACGCTGAAGTGCCAAAGTGCCGCAGTGGCGCGATACGGAACCGAGTGAAGGCGCCAGTGCAGAATCGTCGATCCGGCAAGCGCCGAAAAAGCCAAGAGGCAGATTTCCGCCCGAACCCGCCAGTCGAAGAAATCTGCCAAAAAACCAGCACTTAAGAAATCACGCTGCCAGCTTCGCCAGCGCCTCATCCACCTGCCCACGCGACACCGCCAGTTCCTCCAGCCACGCATCCGCATAAGCCTGCCCCGTCTCCCGCTCAAGCCGCGCGATGGTCGCTGCACAGCGCGTCGCGTCCTTCGGCGTCGCGATGAAGCCCTTCACCGATGCCCCCGACGTGAACGCCTCGAACAGCGGCACGCGAATATCATCCGGCAGCGCCCGCGACGTCCACTGATAAGGCTTGCCGTTATGCGTCAGTTGCGGCGGCAGCGAGCGCTCCTTCTTCGCGGCCGGAATCAGCCCATACGTGCGCGCAGCATCACCAATCTGTTCGGGCGAAAAAAGCTCGTCCGGACTGATGTCGAATTGCTGGATGAAGGTTTCGATCGATTTCATCGCGGCGGCACGATCGTCGCGTTTTTTCTGCGCGCGGGCCACGATGTCGCGCAGTTCGTCGGCTTCTTCCGGGGTGATCGTGAAGCTCGACTGCTTCTGCTGGAGTTCGGAAAAACGCTGGAATTCGGGATCGGACAGGAGTTTCGCCATTGAGATTGCTTTGCGTCAGAGAGCACGGGCGGCCGCGCAAACGGCTGCCCGCTTTTTGAGAGGGCCGCCATTCTAACGCGTATCGCTGGATGGCCGTGGCGTCAGTCCGAATCCTGTCCCGGCGCATCACGCGACATCGACAATCCCGCCGCCGCGTCCTTCAGGAGCGCGGTCGCGTCGTCGAGCGAGGGCGCCACGTATTCGTCGATGCGTCGCAGATACGGACACGTGAGCGCCGCGATCGCCTGACCGGACGGCCCGAGCAGCGGAAACGTGACGTCGGTCACGCCGACCGTCTGCTGACTGTCCTTGCGCGAAAAGCCATCGCCACAAATCTCCTGATACGCCGCCTCCAGCACGGCAGGATCGAGCGTGATCTCGCCCTTCACCTTGGTGTGCTCGGCAAGCATGTGCTCGCGCTGCTCGGCGCTCTGGAACGCAAGCATCACGCGCCCGGAACCCGTATCGATCAAGCCGACGCGCGAGCCGAGCCGCACCGAAATCCCCCACGTCCCCGGCCCGTCGACCTGCGCGATCACGAGCAGGTTGCCGCGGTCGTACACCGCGAGATGCACGGATTGCTCGGCGGTATCGGCGAAACGTTGCATCACTGGGAGCGCCTCCGAGATCAGCCGGTTCATCGGCGGATGGCGATGTCCGAGCGCATAGAGCTTGAGGCTCAGCGAATAGCGGTCGCCGCCGGGCGAGCGCACGACGTACTGCCGCGCGACGAGCCGCTCCAGCATCCGGTACATCTCACTCGCGTTACGCCCGAGCAGCTTCGTGATCTCGGCGCGCGTCAGGCCATCCTTCTGTTCGGCGAGCAGTTCGAGGATGTCGAGCCCCTTGTCCAGCGCGGGCGCGCGGTAGCGGTCGGCATCGCTGTTGTCTTCCACGTCCATTCGGGTCGATTCCTGTTTAGGCCGCGCCGAGTGTAAGCCGTCCATCGCAAAAGCGGCGCCCGCCGCGCGCTAGGGAAACTACCGACCGATGCTGCAGCGCACTTTCCTTGACTTCGGTTTATCCGTATATGAATAATACGTTCACTGGTGAATGAATGCAGCAAGGCAAAACCCGAAGCGCCGATCAGAAGCACTTAACAATGCACATCAGGAGACAACGCATGACCCACATCAAAGGCTTGATCGCGGCCGTCGTCACGGCTGGTATCGGATTGACGGGCTCAGCCCACGCCGCCGACGCAGGCAAGGTCGGCCTAGGCCTGCCGTTGCTGACCTCGCCGTTCTGGCAGTCGTACAACAACTACCTGCCGGTCTATGCGAAGCAGATGGGCCTCGACATCCTCGCGCCCGTCAATTCGAACGGCGACCCCGTGCAGCAGATCACCGACATGAACAACCTGCTGAACCTCGGCGCAAAGGGGATCGTCGTCGGGCCGCTGGATTCGGCGGCGATCAGCCGCGCGCTGGATGCGTCGACGGCGCGGGACGTGCCGGTGGTCGCCGTGGATGTCGCGCCGACGCAGGGCAAGGTCGCGATGGTCGTGCGCGCCGACAACCGCGCGTACGGCTCGAAGGCGTGCGACTACATCGGCGAGAACGTGAAGTCTGGCAAGGTCGTGCAGATCATGGGCGACCTGGCGTCGGTGAACGGGCGCGACCGCTCGGAGGCGTTCCGCGCCTGTCTTAAAAAATATCCCGGCCTGAGCCTGCTCGAAATTCCGGCGGCGTGGAAAGGCGATGTCGCGGCGACCGCGCTCGACAGCTTGCTGACCGCGAACCCCGACGTGAAGGCGATCTACATGCAGGCGGGCGGCGTGTATCTCTCGCCGACGCTGCAAACCCTGCGCCGCAAGCAGTTGCTCTTCAAGGCGGGCGATCCGAAGCACGTCGTGATCGTGAGCAATGACGGCATCCCGCAGGAATATGACGCGATCCGCCGCGGCGATATCGACGCGACGATTTCGCAGCCCGCCGACCTGTACGCGAAGTACGGCCTGTTCTACATCAAGGCGGCGCTCGCCGGACAGACCTTCAAGCCCGGCCCGACCGATCACGGCAGCAACATCGTGCAGCGCGCGCCCGGCATCCTCGAAGACCAGTTGCCCGCGCCGCTCGTGACGAAGGCGAACGTCGACGACAAAACGCTCTGGGGCAATACCGTCAAATGAACCCTCCCGTGGTGGAAGCGCGCAACCTGACGAAGCGCTTCGGTTCGACGGCGGCGCTGAACGACGTCAGCCTGCGCGTGCTGCCCGGCGAGTCGCACGCGCTCGTCGGGCGCAATGGCGCGGGGAAGTCGACGCTGGTATCCATGCTGACCGGCCTGCGCCGCCCCGACACCGGCGAAGTGCGCTTCAACGACGAACCCGCGCCGCCGATCGCCGATCGCGACGCGTGGCGCGAACGCGTCGCGTGCGTGTATCAGCACTCGACGATCATCCGCGAGCTGTCGGTCGCGGAGAACCTGTTCATCAACCGGCAGCCGGCGAAGGGCGGCGTGATCGACTGGCGGACGATGCGCCGCGACGCCCGCGCGCTGCTCGACCACTGGAAGATCGACGTGCGCGAGGACGCGCGCGCCGGCGACCTGACCGTGGAAGCGCGCCAGCTCGTGGAAATCGCGCGGGCGCTGTCGTACGGGGCGCGCTTCATCATCCTCGACGAACCGACCGCCCAGCTCGACGGCGACGAAATCAAGCGGCTCTTCCGGCGCATTGAGGAATTGCAGCGCGAAGGCGTGACGTTTCTTTTCATCTCGCACCATTTGCAGGAGGTGTACGAGATTTGCCAGGCGGTGACGGTGCTGCGCGACGCGCGGCATATCGTCAGCGCGCCGGTCGAGGCGTTGCCGCGCGAGAAGTTGATCGAGGCGATGACGGGCGAGCAGGGCGGCCTCGCCGTCGCCGATGCCGCCGCGCGTCCGGCGCTCGCCGTCGACACGCCGGTCGCGCTGCAAGTCGAAGCGCTGGCGGGCGAGGACTACGAAGGCGTGTCGTTCGCGGTGCGGCGCGGCGAAGTCGTCGGGCTGACGGGAGCGACGTCGAGCGGGCGCACGAGCGTCGCGGAGGCGATTGCCGGGTTGAACTCGCAACGCACCGGAGCGATCCGCGTCGATGGCCGCGCGCTGCCGGCCGGCGACGTGCCCGCCGCGCTGCGTGCGGGTGTCGGCTGTGTGCCGAAGGACCGGCATCGCGAGGGGCTGGTGCTGTCGCAGTCGGTGGCGGAGAACGCGTCGATGACGATCGCGCGCACGCTCGGGCGCTTCGGTATCGCGTCGCCGGCGAAGAAAAACGCATTCGGACGCAGCATGATCGACGCGCTCGGCATCAAGACGCAGGGGCCGGAGCACGCGGTGTCGGGCTTGTCGGGCGGCAATCAGCAGAAAGTCGTGATGGCGCGCGCGTTGGCGACCGATCCGGACGTGCTCGTGCTGATCGACCCGACGGCCGGCGTCGACGTGAAATCGAAGGAAGCGCTGCTCGCGGTCGTCGATCGCGTGCGGGACGAGGGCAAGGCAGTGCTCGTCGTATCGGGCGAACTCGACGATCTGCGTACCTGCGATCGCGTCCTCGTGATGTTTCGTGGCGCGGTCGTCGCCGAATTTCCTGCCGGCTGGCAGGACCATGAACTGATTGCATCGGTCGAAGGGGTGAGTCTCCATGAAGAATAACGTTCCGAGTCCCGCGATGGCCGGCAGCGCGCCCGCGGCGGGCGCCGGCGTGCGCGAACGCCGCGCGCGCTTCGAGTTCGCGCGATTTCGCGACCTCGCGCTTTTGCCCGCGCTCGCGTTGCTGCTCGCGATCGGCGCCTTCGTCAGCCCGAGTTTCCTGACGAAGGCGAATTTGATCAGCATTCTCGGCGCATCGGCGGCGCTCGCGCTCGTCGTGCTGGCTGAGTCGCTGATCGTGCTGACGGGCAAGTTCGATTTGTCGCTGGAATCGACGGTCGGGATTGCGCCTGCCGTCGGCGCGATGCTGGTGATGCCGGCGGCATCGGCGGGATTCGGCTTCGAATGGCCGGCGGCGGCAGGGTTGTTCGCGATTCTCGTCGTGGGCGCTGCGGTCGGCTTCGTCAACGGGTTTCTGGTCGTGCGGCTGCGGCTCAACGCGTTCATCGTGACGCTCGCGATGCTGATCGTGCTGCGCGGGATGCTCGTCGGCGCGACGAAGGGCGGCACGCTTTTCGATATGCCGCCGTCGTTCTTCACGCTCGCCACGACGCTTTTTCTCGGCCTGCCGATCTCGGTGTGGCTCGCGGCGGTCGCGTTCGGGGTCGCTGCGTTCATGCTGCGTTATCACAGGCTTGGGCGGGCGCTGTACGCGATCGGCGGCAATCCGGAGGCGGCGCGCGCGGCGGGGATTCGCGTCGAGCGCATCACGTGGGGCGTGTTCGTGCTCGGCAGCGTGCTGGCTTCGCTCGGCGGGTTGATCGTGACGGGCTATGTCGGCGCGATCAACGCGAATCAGGGCAACGGGATGATCTTCACCGTTTTCGCGGCGGCAGTGATCGGCGGCATTTCGCTCGATGGCGGGAAGGGGACGATGCTTGGGGCGCTTTCAGGCGTGCTGCTGCTGGGCGTCGTGCAGAACCTGCTGACGCTCGCGCAAGTGCCGTCGTTCTGGATTCAGGCGATTTACGGCGCGATCATTCTCGGGTCGTTGATGGTGGCACGGCTCGCTGGTGGTGAGGGGCAGGACTGATATGGACGCTTTTCAAGATACCGATGCCCGGTTGATCCTGCTGAGCCCCGAAGACAATTGTTTGATCGCCGGGGCGCAACTTGGGGCGGCGGAAAGCGTGATGATCGAAGGCGAACTGGTCACGCTTTTAAAATCGATCGATCTGGCACATAAGGTCGCTCGGATTGCGCTTAAGGCCGACGACAAGGTTTTGCGCTACGGCGCGGTTATCGGGCACGTCACCGTCGATGTGGCCAAAGGGGAGCATTTGCATACGCATAACCTCGCCAGCGATTATTTGCCGACTTATACGCACGATGATGGGCATGAATTCGTACATCGGTAGGCTGCTGGCGCGGTGCAAACGAACCCGTCCAACTCAAGCGCAAGCGGATAACACGTGAAAACAAACCCCCCCCACCTGGAAGGCTACCTTCGCGCCGACGGCCGCAAGGGCATCCGCAATATCGTCGCGGTGGCGTATCTCGTCGAGTGCGCGCATCACGTCGCCCGCGAGATCGTCGCGCAATTTCGCCCGGCCTTTGACGGGCTTTCACAAGAAAGCGAACCCGAACCTCCCGTCCACCTCATCGGCTTCCCCGGCTGTTACCCCAATGCCTACGCCGAAAAGATGATGGAACGCCTGACCACGCATCCCAACGTCGGCGCGGTGCTCTTTGTCTCGCTGGGCTGCGAAAGCATGAACAAGCACCACCTGGTCGAAGCCGTACGCGCCAGCGGCCGCCCGGCCCACGTCCTGACGATCCAGGAAAAGGGCGGCACGCGCAGCACGATCCAGAACGGTCTCGACTGGGTTCGCGACGCGCGCGCGCAACTCGCGACGCAAGAAAAAGTGCCGATGTCACTCGACGAACTCGTCGTCGGCACGATCTGCGGCGGTTCGGACGGCACGAGCGGCATCACCGCGAATCCGGCCGTCGGCCGCGCGTTCGACGCGCTCATCGACTCCGGCGCCACTTGCATCTTCGAGGAAACAGGCGAACTAGTCGGCTGCGAATACCACATGGAAAAACGCGCGGCCCGGCCGGAACTCGGCGCGGAAATCGTCGCCTGCGTGGCGAAAGCGGCGCGCTACTACTCGATCCTCGGCCACGGCTCGTTCGCCGTCGGCAACGCGGACGGCGGCCTCACGACACAGGAAGAAAAATCGCTCGGCGCCTATGCCAAAAGCGGCGCCTCGCCAATCGCCGGCATCGTCAAGCCGGGCGACATTCCGCCGACCGGCGGCCTCTACCTGCTCGACGTCGTCCCCGACGGCGAACCGCGCTTCGGCTTCCCCAACATCAGTGACAACGCGGAAATCGTCGAACTGATCGCGTGCGGCGCGCACGTCGTGCTGTTCACGACCGGACGCGGATCGGTGGTCGGCTCGGCGATCTCGCCCGTCATCAAGGTCTGCGCGAATCCGGCGACCTACCGCAACCTCGCCGGCGACATGGACGTCGACGCCGGCCGCATCCTCGAAGGCCGCGCGACGCTCGACGAAGTCGGCCGCGAAGTCTTCGACGTGACGGTCGCGGTGGCGGCGGGCGCGGCGTCGAAGTCGGAATCGCTCGGGCATCAGGAATTCATCCTGACTTACAAGACTTTCGAGCCCGTCGGGCCGGCGTGTTTGCCGCGCGGCGCCGCGGCGCGTAATGTCGTGGAAATCGTCGAAATTGCATCGGAATGAGGCCACGCAGATGAACCCCGAAACAATCGATGCCGTGACGCGCCTCCGCAAAATCGGCCGCACATCGCTGGAAGTGACGGCACTGTCGCTCGGCAGCGCGCCGCTGGGCGGGCTTTATCACGAACTGTCGGAAGAGGCGGCGCTCGCGACCGTCGATGCCGCCTGGCAAAGCGGCATTCGCTTCTTCGATACCGCGCCGCACTACGGCCACACGAAGGCGGAACACCGTCTCGGTGACGCGCTGCGTCGCTATCCGCGCGCCGATTACGTGCTGTCGACGAAAGTTGGCCGCCGCTTCGTGCCGCGCACGACGCCCTACGACGGCAGCGAAGGCTGGGCGAATCCGCTGCCGTTCGAGGCGATCTACGACTACACCTACGACGGCATCCTGCGCTCGTTCGAGGACAGCCAGCAGCGGCTCGGCATCGTCGATATCGATATCGTGTTGATCCACGACATCGGCCGCTATACGCACGGCGAGAAAAATGCGCATTACTGGCGGCAACTGACCGACGAAGGCGGTTTCCGCGCGCTCGACGAATTGCGCAAGACGCGCGGGGTAAAAGCGGTCGGACTCGGCGTGAACGAAGGCGCGGCGATCCTCGAAGCGATGGCCGAATTCGACATCGACTGCGCGCTTTTGGCCGGACGATATACGCTGCTTGAACAAGCCGTGCTCGATGACTTGCTGCCCGCGTGCGAACAACGCGGCGTCAGCATCCTGCTCGGCGGCGCGTTCAACTCGGGCATCCTCGCGCGCGGTCTCGAAGCGAAAGCCGAAGGCGACCTCAAATTCAATTACGGCGATGCGCCGAAAGAAATCGTCGAGCGGGTTGCGAAGCTCGAGCGCGTGTGCCGCGAGCATGGCGTTGCGTTGTCGAGCGCAGCCCTGCAATTTCCTTATGCGCATAAAGTTATCGCCACCGTGCTGATGGGCGCGCGCAGTGCGCATGAAGTGCAGGAAAACGCGGCGTCGTTCGCTGAGCCGCTGCCCGCCGCGCTGTGGGACGCGCTGCGTGCGAACAGCTTGCTGCACGAAGCCGCACCGGTGCCGCGATGAAAATCGACGCGCATCAGCATTACTGGGACCCCGCGCGCGGCGACTACGGCTGGTTGACGCCGGAGTTGAGCGCGCTATATCGCGTGTTCGGGCCGGACGACCTCAAGCCTCTGCGCGAAACGGTGAACGTCGAATGCACGGTGGCCGTCCAGGCAGCGCCGACCGTCGATGAAACGCGATACCTGCTGAAACTCGCGCGGTCGGAGGAATCGATTGCGGGCGTTGTCGGCTGGGTGCCGCTCGACGCGCCGGACGCGCCCGCGCTCATCGAAAAACTCGCGCGCGACCCGAAGTTCAAGGGCGTGCGCCCGATGCTGCAAGACCTGCCCGACGACCGCTGGATCGAAACCGCACCGATCGAACCAGCGATCCAGAAGCTGATCGAACTCGACCTCGCGTTCGACGCGCTCGTCTTCGCCCGCCACGTTCCTTCGCTGCTCGCCTTTGCGAAGCGGTATCCTGAATTGCGGATCGTCGTCGATCACGGTGCGAAGCCGCCGATCCGCGACGGCGCCGCGGGCTGGCAGCCGTGGGCCGACGCGATCGAACAACTGGCCGCGCTGCCGCAAAAACCGTATTGCAAGCTGTCGGGCCTCGTCACCGAAGCCGCGCCGAATTGCGACGAAAAGATATTGGAACCTTACGTCGAACATCTTTTGGAAAACTTCGGCGCGCAACGCCTGATGTGGGGCAGCGACTGGCCGGTGCTGAACCTGAATGGCGACTATGCCGGCTGGCATGATGCCGCACGCGCACTTTGCGCCCGCGACCCGGATCTCAAAAATACGGATGAAGAAGCCATTTTCGGCGCAAACGCCCGTGCGTTCTACCGCCTCTGAACGCACGACGAACCCGACATGTCTTAAAAACACTTTCCACCGGAGCTGTAGATGACACAAAGACTGGCAGGCAAAACCGTGCTGATCACCGCGGCGGGGCAGGGCATCGGCTTGGCGACCGCCGAGTTGTTCGCGGCCGAAGGCGCGCGCGTGATCGCGACCGACATCCGCACCGAGTCGCTGGAAGGCAAGCCGTTCGAAGTCCACAAGCTAGACGTGCTCGATGCAGAAGCGGTCAACGATCTCGCGAAGGAAACCGGCGCGCTCGATGCGCTCTTCAATTGCGCGGGCTTCGTCCACGCCGGCTCTATCCTGGAAGCAACCGAGGAAGACTGGGACCTCGCCTTCAACCTCAACGCGAAGGCAATGTACCGGACGATCAAGGCATTTCTCCCGGCGATGCTCGACAACGGCGGCGGCTCGATCATCAACATGTCGTCGGCGGCGTCGAGCGTGAAGGGCGTGGCCAACCGTTTCGTGTATGGTGCGTCGAAGGCGGCCGTGATCGGGCTGACCAAGGCGATCGCGGCCGATTTCGTCACGCGCGGCATCCGCTGCAACGCGATTTGCCCGGGCACCGTCGATTCGCCGTCGCTGCAGCAGCGCATCGCGGAGCAGGCGGCGGCGCAGGGCGCGACCGTCGAGCAGATCCACGCGGCGTTCGTCGCGCGTCAGCCGATGGGGCGCGTCGGCAAGCCCGAGGAGATCGCGGCGCTGGCGCTCTATCTGGCGTCGGACGAATCGTCGTTCACGACCGGCCAGATCCATCTGATCGATGGCGGCTGGTCGAACTGAAGCGGCCGCCGGACAACTGAAACATCTTTTGAAATACGAGGATCAAACCAGATGAAACTGCTTCGTTTTGGGCCGAAGGGTCAGGAAAAGCCGGGTCTTCTCGACGCCGAAGGCAAGATTCGCGATCTGTCGGGCGTCGTCGACGACATCGCCGGCGCCACGCTCAGCGACGCCGGCCTCGCGAAACTGCGCGCCGTCGATGCATCGACGCTGCCGGTAGTCGACGGCACGCCGCGTATCGGTCCGTGCGTCGGGCGCGTGGGCAAGTTCGTGTGCATCGGGCTGAACTACGCCGATCACGCCGCCGAATCGAACCTGCCGGTCCCGACCGAGCCGGTGATCTTCGGCAAATGGACGAGCGCGATCTGCGGCCCGAACGACGACGTCGAAATCCCGCGCGATTCGAAGAAGACCGACTGGGAAGTCGAACTCGGTGTGGTGATCGGCAAGGAAGCCAAGTACGTCGACGAAGCGAGCGCGCTCGACTACGTCGCGGGCTATTGCGTGATCAACGATGTCTCGGAGCGCGAGTGGCAGCTCGAGCACGGCACGCAGTGGGACAAGGGCAAGGGCTTCGACACGTTCGGACCGCTCGGGCCGTGGCTCGTCACGAAGGACGAAGTCGCCGATCCGCAGAAACTCGACCTGTGGCTCGAAGTCGACGGCCATCGCTACCAGAACGGCAACACGCGCACGATGGTGTTCAACGTCGCGCAACTGGTGTCGTATCTGTCGAAGACGATGAGCCTGCAACCCGGCGACGTGATCTCGACCGGTACGCCGCCCGGCGTCGGCATGGGCGTGAAGCCGAATCCGGTGTTCCTGAAGGCCGGGCAGACGATTCGTCTCGGCATTCAGGGTCTCGGAGAGCAGCAGCAGAAGACGGTCGCGGCGAAGTAAGCGATCTGTGAAAGAGAGCCGGCGACGGCTCTTTCACCCCGTGAGCCTTGCCTCTTCGACACATTCGACGAAGTACTGCGCCGCCGCGCTGAAAACCTGATCCTTGCGGTGCATCAGGCCGAGCGTCAAGCGCGGCAGCGAAGCGTCGACGTCGAGCCGTGCCAACGCACCGCGCTCCAGGTAGTCATTCAGCAGCAAATCCATCCACACGCTGACAACTCCGCGCTCGCACGCCAGTTCCGCGTAGAGCCGCTGCGACGTGCACACGGTGATGCGCTGCGGCCGAGCCAGTTCGCGCGCCCCGCACAGCGCCGCCCAGAAAGCCGGCACGCTTTCGCGCGTGTGGTTGTAGAGCCAATGCGCGTCGCGCAATGCGGCGAGGCGCGTTTCCTTCTGCAACGCATCGCCGGTCGGAACCGCGAGCGACTGCGTGACGCTGCCGAGCGGCGTCACGCGTAGCTCGGCCGTCACGTCGGTATCGGCGACGAAGGCCACGCATAGATCGAACGAGCCGTCGCGCAAGCCGTCGACGATCTGCGCGGGCTGGCATTCATACACGTTCAGTTGCGCATCGGGAAAGCGCTGCCGGAAAACGCGAAGCGCCCGTGGCACGACCGCCGACGCCGCCAGCAACGACACCCCGACCGACAGCGCCGGGTCCGCCGACGTCCTCATCTCCTCCAGTTCCTGCTCCGCGCGCGCAATCTCCGCGATCACGGTGCGCGCCCGCCGCACGAGCGCTTCGCCGAACGGCGTAAGCCGCACGCCCGCGCCGCTGCGCACGAGCAATTGCACGCCGAGCCGCGTTTCGAGCTCCTTGATGCTTTTCGTCACGGCGGGCTGCGAGAGATTGAGCGCATCGGCGGCGGCCATCAGCGTGCCGCGCTCGGCGATCGCGACGAGCGTCTGCAATTGTCGGGTCTTCATCGGGTCGGCATAAGCGTTAGCTATGGTCATGAGGAATTGGAAATTGACGCGCCTCCCGCGCCGCTAGCATGTGAGCGGCGTAAAGCATACAGGGAGGCCCATGCGCACCGAAACACTCGACACACTCGATATCGACATCGATGAACTCGTCGCCTTGCGGCGCGACATCCACGCGAACCCCGAAATCGCGTTCGACGAAGCCCGCACGAGCGAACTCGTCGCGGCGAAACTGCGCGGCTGGGGCATCGAAACGCATACCGGCATTGGCAAGACGGGCGTCGTCGGCTTGCTGCGCGGCGCGCGCGGCCCCGGACGCACGATCGCGCTGCGTGCCGACATGGACGCGCTGCCGATGGAAGAAGAGGGCCGGCCGCTGCACCGGTCGATGAGACAAGGCGTGTTCCACGGCTGCGGCCACGACGGCCACACGGCCGTGCTGCTCGGCGTCGCGCGGCATTTCAGCGGCCGGCGCGATTTCACCGGCACGATTCTCTTGATCTTCCAGCCCGCCGAGGAAACCGGCGGCGGCGCGCTCGCGATGCTCGCAGACGGCCTGTTGTCGCGTTTTCCCTTCGACGAAATCTACGCGCTGCACAACGCGCCGCACTTCGCGCCGGGCACGTTCGGCGTGCGCGACGGCGCGATGCTCGCCTCGTGCGACGAGCTGAAGATCAGGATCGTCGGCGTGGGCGGCCATGGATCGTCGCCGGAGAAGACGAAGGACCCGGTCATCGCCGCCGCGCAGCTGATCTGCGCGCTGCAGACGGTGGTCAGCCGTTCGACTGACCCGAGCGCGATGGCCGTGCTGAGCATCGGCAGCATTCACGCTGGCACGACGTCGAACGTGATTCCGTCGCATGCCGAGCTGCTCGGCACGTTGCGGACCTTCGACGAAACGATCCGCGCGCAGGCGAAGCAACGCATCGAAACGATCTGCGCGGGTATGGCGCTCACGACCGAATGCGCCATTGACGTGAGCTTTTACGGGAGCTCTCCGGCGACGGTCAATCATCGCGAACAGGCTCAGGCGGCGGCGCGGGCTGCCGTCGGAGTCTTCGGCCCTGAAAACGTGCTGCGCGATTTCGCGCCGCTCAACGGGTCGGAGGATTTCTCCGAATTCCTGCTGCACAAGCCGGGCGCGTACGTCCTGCTCGGACAGGGCGGCGTGTATTGCCACCATCCCGAATTCGATTTCAACGACGACGTATTGCCGCTCGGCGTGCGTTTTTTCGTCGGGCTGGCGCTTGCGCGGCTCGCTCATCAAGGAGACACAGCGTGATGCTGAAAATTAACGGGACGCTGGCAGCACTCGCAGCCTTCGCCATCGCCACGACCGCCCACGCCGCCGATCTGCGCTTCGGCACCGACGCGGCCTACCCGCCCTACGAATACAAACTGCCCGACGGCCGCCTCGCGGGCCTCGACATCGACATCGGCAACGCGCTCTGCGCCGCCGCGAAGGTGAAGTGCGTGTGGGTCGAGAACAGCTTCGACGGCATGGTCGCGGGCCTCCAGTCGCGCAAGTTCGACGCGATCAACTCCGCGCTCGCCGCCACCGACGCGCGCCGCGCCGTGATGGACTTCACGGCGCCGCTCTATCCCGCCGACATCCGGCTCGTCGCGAAGAAGGGCAGCGGCTTGCGGCCCGATGCGAAATCGCTTTCGGGCAGGCACGTGGGCGTGTTGCAGGGCTCGGTGCAGGCGGCTTTCGCGAAGGCCAACTGGGCAAAAAACGGCGTTTCAGTCGATGAATACGCGGATCAGAACGCCGTGTACGCCGATCTCGCAAACGGCCGTCTCGACGCGACGCTCGTGCTCGGTGCTGCCGCGAAGAGCGGCTTTCTCGACAAGCCGCAGGGCGCGAATTTCGAACTGGCGGGCCCGCGCATCGACGATCCGGCGATCCGGGCGGCCGGGGCTGTCATCGGCGTGAGAAAGAACGATGCGAAAACGCGCGACATGCTCGACGCCGCGCTAAAACAGCTTCGCGACGACGGCACGATCGACAGGCTCATGCGCAAGCATCTGGTGAATTGACCCGCTCGAAACGACAAACCTCGCCGCAGCGAGGTTTGTCTATGAACTGGTCAAGCGCCGGGACGGACGGGAAGGCGCTTCGCATCAAGAAAACGCGTTACGCATTGAACATCGGTTCCGGGGCGCTTTCGACGATGCGGTTGATCGTGCCCTGCGCGACCGCGACGAGCCGTTCGGCGTTGCCGTCGGTCACGTAGACGTCGCACTGGCAGGTCGCCTGCGTCATGCCCGCGTGGATCACGCGCGCCCGCGCCATCAGCGTGCCCGATACCGCCGGGCGCAGATAGTTGATCTTGTATTCGCCGGTCACCACCTTCGGACCGAGCCTCAACGCTCCCGCGAAGGTCAGCGCGTTGTCGACGAGATAACTCACCACGCCGCCGTGCACGAAACCGTGTTGCTGCCTCAGATCGTCGCGAATGGTGAGACAGAGCGTCAGACTCGCTGAATCGACCTGCATCAGTTTCGTTCCAAGCAATGCGCTGAACGGTTGCGCGTTCAGCGCACCGCGGGCTATATCGACGATCTCGGCCATTCGGACACTCCTTTGGGTGGGTTCGCTGCCGTCCTGCAAAGACTGTAGGTAGCGTTTGTCCACACTGCAAGGAAGTTCGCCAAAAGCCGCTGAAATTCTTGCAACTTCGTTTCACGTTTTCCGTTCGCCGCGCGCCAGCATCGGAAAAAATGCGTAAATCACGTTCAAGCGCCGCCGATCCATTGCCGTTAACCCGCGTGTCGCCGCTCGCACAGGGCTAATTCATGGATTCGGGTGTCAGGGATGTTCAGAAATATCAAGGTTGCATCGGGCTTGCTCGCGGTACTGGTGGTGTTTTGCCTGTTTCAGGTCGTCACCGAAGGGTTGGGGTTCTGGTCGCTGTCGCGCACGCATGACGACGTCGGGAATCTGTCGAATATCGCGCTCAGGCAGGTGAACGCGGTCAACGAGACCACGCAGCATCTGATGGACGCGCGCATCAACCTCTCGCGCGCAGGCACGCGCATGGTGCGCGGTGGCGAGGAGCCGGTCGAAATCGTCCAGCATGCGCGCGACCAGCTCGCGGCCGCCGACAAGTCGTTCAGCGCGTTCGTCAACGCGCCGCGCACCGGCGACGAAAACCAGGCGCGCACGGCCGCGCTTCAGGAAAAATACGCGGCGTATTCGAAGGCGCTCGGCGAACTCGTCCAGTACCTCGACGGCAACAACATTCAGGCGTTCCTCGACCAGCCGACGCAAGGCTTCCAGGACCGATATCTCGCCGAACAGCAGAACTTCATGAAGTTCGGCGATGCCGAAAGCCGCGCCTATATCGAATCGATCGATCAGCGCTTCGTCCTGTTCCGCACCGTCGGCGCGGGTATCTTCGTGGCGCTCGTCGCGGGTATCGTGCTCGTGCATCTCGCGCTGCGCCGTGGTCTCGTCGCGCCGCTCGAGGAAGCGGGACGCCATTTCGAACGCATCGCGCGCGGCAAGCTCGACGAGCGCATCGCCGATCGCGGCAGCAACGAGATCGGACGCCTCTACGCCGGCCTCGCCGCGATGCAGGCGAGCGTCGCGCGCACGGTCGCGACGGTGCGCGAAACCTCGGACTCGATCAATCTCGGCGCCGATGAAATCGCCACCGGCAACGCCGATTTGTCGGCACGCACGGAGAACCAGGCGGCATCGCTCGAAGAAACCGCGTCGAGCATGGAAGAGCTGACCGCGACGGTGCGCCAGAACGCCGAGCACGCGCGCGAAGCGAACGCGCTCGCGGGGGACGCGCTCGCGGCGACCTCGCGCGGCACGGGTGTGGTGGACGACGTCGTCGAGAAGATGCGCAGCATCGCGCAGAGTTCCGACAAGATCGCCGAGATCATTTCGGTGATCGACGGCATTGCGTTCCAGACCAACATCCTCGCGCTAAACGCGGCCGTCGAGGCGGCGCGCGCGGGCGCGCAGGGACGCGGCTTCGCGGTCGTCGCGGGCGAAGTGCGCGGTCTCGCGCAACGCAGTGCGCAGTCGGCGAAGGAAATCAAGGAACTGATCAGCGAATCGGTGTCGCAGGTCAGCGACGGCTCCGCGCTCGTCGAGCGCGCCGGGCAGACGATGCGCGAGGTGTCGTCGTCGATTTCGCGCGTCACGCAGATGATGGCGGAGATCAGCGCGTCGTCGGCCGAGCAGAGCACGGGCATCGAGCAGGTGAACCAGGCCGTGACGCAGATGGACGAGATGACGCAGCAGAACGCGGCGCTCGTCGAGGAAGCAGCGGCAGCGGCGCAGTCGCTGCACGAGCAGACGCGGCAGTTGAAGGCGGCGGTGTCGGTGTTTCAGATTTCCGACGTGGTGTTTCAGGATGAGGCGCGGGAGCCTCGCGGCGGGGCGTTTCGCGTGGGGGAACTGGCGGCGGGGTGAGCGGTTCGCTTGCCAGACTAATGTCCTTGCACTCGTTCCCAGGCAAGCAGCGCACGACAGACACCGGACTCAGGGAGCCAGGCTGACTTCCCCTTCGATGGAACCGCCATAGTCATTGATGGCCTGGTAGCGCACCTTGAGATCTGCGCCCGAACTGAGTTCGCCTTTGAGTGCGAACTGCTTGGTTTCGCCAGGTCCAACCATGCCGCCGTCGTCAAACGTCGCGGATTTGCCACCATCCGCGACGGAAAATTGCGCAAACGACACGTGATAGGCGGTCGGATTGATTGCTTCCACTTTGGGTTGCGTGCCGCTCTGCACCAGGCGCCACTTGACCTGCGCCGGCGATTCCTCTGCAGTGCCCTTTAGATCAGCGGGGCGAAAGAATAATTTGATGCGTGAGCGAAACGCCAGTTGCAGCTTGCTCGTGTCGCCATGTTCGGCCCGAGGCTTGGGCGGAATTTCGAGAACATTCAGCCAGAAGACCGACTCTTTGTCCTTCGGTAACGCCTCGCCGGTATAGAGAATGCGCAATGTCTGGCCTTTGCCTGCATCAATTCGGGTGACCGGTGGCGTCACGGTGAACGGCACTTTGATTGAAGCGGGTGCCGCCGCGGGATCT
This sequence comes from Caballeronia terrestris, assembly GCF_001544515.1. Classification (GTDB taxonomy): domain Bacteria; phylum Pseudomonadota; class Gammaproteobacteria; order Burkholderiales; family Burkholderiaceae; genus Caballeronia; species Caballeronia terrestris. Next base: position 39,587 of record NZ_FCOL02000030.1, on the reverse strand, counting down.
CCCGTGTCCAGCCATACCTGCGTCAGCGCAGGCGCTTTGCCTTCGTTGGTCAGCTTAACCGTCGTTTCCCGCTCCTGTGCGTGATAGATGACACGCGTCGTGGCAATTACCACCGACGCGTGCGCTGGCAGGATGCTGCACAAGCCCAGCAGCCCAGCGAGCATCGAAGCCCAAATAGCTCGTCCGGCATACATGATCCGTTCTCCACGGCCCCCGGAATAGGCAAGAGCAGTGACACCGGGGCGGCCCATGTCACTGTGACTTCGCGCAAGGCGGGGGCTGGCCTGCCGTGAGGAATCAAACGCGGGTCGGCATCGCTGCCAGGACCGCACGGTGTGGGCAGAGCCACACCGGTAATTTCCTACGCGGAAGCCAGCATCAAACACGATAGCACGCTGTATGTAGGTCTGGACGTTCACAAGGACTCGATCACGGTCGCCTATGCGATCGGCACTAGCGAAGTGGAGTTGCTCGGCAAGATCGGCACGACCGATGCGGATCCTGATCGCCTGTGCAAGCGCCTGCAGTCTAAAGCACGATGCGTGTGCGTCGTCGACGAAGCGGGGCCGTGTGAATATGGGCTTTACCCGGCAACTTAGCATGGTGTGCGCACCGTCGTTGATTCCCCGAAAGCCCGGCGAGCGCGTCAAGAACGACCGACGCGACGCCATGAAGCTCGTGCGGTTGCTACGCGACGGCGACCTGTCGGCGGTGTACGTGCCCAGCGTAGAGGACGAGGAATTTAGGGAGTTGGTTCGTGCGTGCGTCAGTGCCAAAGACGATCTGAACGACGCCTGAAATCAGCGTGCTGAGGATGCTCACAGGAGAACATCACGCGTACCGATCAGGCATACGCGGGCAGTGGTGAAGTACCGGTGCTGGCAGTGTCGCTGGAACTGGCGGCGGGCAAATGGAAGTCGCGCTTCACGGCGGCCGGCACGAAAAGGGGGCCATGCAAACGTGACCCGGCGGTACAAGCGGCCACTCTACAGTGACAACGCTATCGCTACTGGTATGAGAATGTGATGGTCGCGAGAGATCCTACGCTTCCTGGGACGATTGATAAACCTGTCTGCACATATTTTGCTTCGAACGGAAGCGTGAAGTTGGTCGCAGGTGCGCTCGAACCGCCACCTACGAGAAACTGGTTCCGATTTCCTGCGGCCGCCGAATCCGGGCCAAGTGACAGCGGTGTATCTGATCCGTTGTAATAAATCTGAATGCCTACACCGGATGCGCTTGACCCGGGGGTAAGCGTCAAAGTGCTACCGGTGTTGCCCGGATTATTTGCATCTGTCATGGTGGCCTTCAGCGTAATCTTCGCCGGACAGTTGATTGCGATGTGAAATGCCGCACTCGTCGAGGGCCTCGATCCAACACCGGAAAAATTCGACACCAAAACCCGGGGCAATGCGACCGTCTGGTTTACGCTTGCGGGCTGGATTGTGCAAGACGCATAGGTGCTGGTGACTGTGACGGCTCCTATGCTCAGGTAGGCGCAGTTATCCTTTGTGTTCGTTGTGCCGCTTGTTGACGCGCATATCTGTGCAACGTTTTGAGCCGGTATGGTATAGCTGCCGGCGTTTAGCGGCGCCGTCAAGACCACGTAAACTATGGTTTTCACGCCGATAAAATAAGTGCCGGGGCCGACCGAATAGGTTACGCGGGGAATTGAGCCGAAACTTTGATTGTTATCCGCGGCGACCATCGCGATTCCGATGCCGGGCACGCCGGTAGAATAGACGGGTAGTGCGCCATAGGGTGAACTGAACGTCACACCGCTAACTAAAGTCCCCACAGGTACAACCCATTCATGCATGTTCACGGCGCAACTAATTCCCCTTATGCTGCCGATAGTTAGCGGCGAGTTGTACGGACTTCCCAATTGCGTGCCCGGGTTGGCATTGGCTGACGGCCCGCTGCCGCCAGTAATGGCATTAATGACCATTGGCGTGCTCGCCGGCTCAGTACAAGCCGTAAGCGCCCCCGCATGCGAAGAAGTTGACAGCCAGGCCAGAGTGGAAAATGCCACGACAAATCTCAGTGTTCTCATGAAGTCACCCACTGTAGTGTCGTCCGTTTGGCTGTGTCGCAGTGAGAAGAATCAGTCGACAAGGAGCCGGCGACGATGGCTGGCTCATGCAGTCAGGAATAGAACTGCTGCGCCGCGAACCGATTGCTCCTATTGAAAGAATAGTACCGTAAGCGCAGCAGTACGCTTCGTTAGTGATGCTGGTCGATGCCAGCAAATACTCGATCGCCGAAGGTATTCGAACATGGGCTCGCGCTCGCGTTGACGAAGCATAACGAGCGTTTTGTCATCCGCGCGTGCGACGCAGACGATGCCATACGATGGTATGTCCCGAACCAGAAATGATCCGCTCTCGATCACCAGCGCATCGAGCCCTGACAATGGTGCTTTCGAGCTGGAATTCGCAAAAAAAGAGCTGTTCCACTTCGGCGAAACGGCTTCACTACGGCAGGAGGCCAGCAAGTTGACTCAGTTGCTTGCGAGCGGCGATCCGCGCAAAAAAAGCCGTTCCACCAAGGTGGAACGGCTTTTTTTTTGGTCAGGCCGGCAGCGCGGCATAAGCCGTCGCGAGGTGATAAGGCGTGGTCGACGGCATGTCGGCGCGCGTCACGACGCCTTCCGCCGATTGGCACTCGATCCACCCGCGCGCATGCAGGAAACGCTTGCTGAAGCGCTCGATCTGCGACGGCAACGCGTCGCTGCCACGCGTCGCGAGCGCGCGCAGGTATTCGGTCTGCGCCCAGATGCGCTGCGCCCGATCGATCACGCGGCCAGTTTCGTCGAGTGCGGCGAAGACGCCGCCCGTCGATGCATCCACGCCGTGCCGCTCAGCGAAATCGAATGCGCGCGCGAGCGGCTCGCGCAGGCCGGCGGCATCGAAAGCCGGGTGGCGGCTGCCTTCCACGAGAAAATACCATTCGAACTGATGGCCCGGCTCCAGCCGGTTGCCCGGTGCGCCGACCGGCAATTCGGCGATGCAACCGCTCGCCCGATGCACGAACGTCCGCGCTACGTAGCGGGCAAGCGCCTCCAGCCGCCGGTCGTAGATGGCATCGCCGGTCGCTTCGCGGGCGGCGAGCCACGCTTCGGTCAGATGCATCAGCGGGTTCTGCAGCGGCGTTTCCAGCACACCGCGGAAGTCCTCCGGCAACACCGCGTTCAGCCCGCCGTCCTCGGCTGCGAAACGTGCCTCGACGAGCGCCGATGTCTCGTTCACGATGTCGATGGCATCGGCGGAAGCGCTTTTGCTTGCGTATTCCGCGCAGGCGAAGATGACGAAGGCATGCGTGTAGAGGTCCTTCTGACGCTCGAACGGTGCGCCGCTCGCATCGACGCTGTAGAACCAACCGCCGTTTTGCTTGTCCTGAAAATAGTGCCGCAATGATGCGAACAGCGTTTGTGCGTGGGCCAGGTCGCCCGCGTGGGCGAACACGAACAACTGGCGCGCGCAGGCCATCGCCCGGTAGCGCGCGGGCGGGAGCGGCGCGTGATCGTCCGGCGATACCGCTTCGCACGTGAGCCCGAGCGACGCGTTGAAGCCCGGGCCGCGCCAGATCGGCAGGACGACGCTCGCATAGTGATCGCGCAGCGCGGCGCTGGCTGTGGCCGACGAAGCATCCGGTTTGTGGTCGTGCATACGGCGAATTCTTTGGTGGTGTGGACGTTTGGGTGGGCGGCGCGGGTTACGCGTCCGGCGGGCGGCCCGCATCGCCGGGGCCAAGCATAGCAAACCCTGGGCGGCGTCTGCGGCGTGTCGTCGAACCAGGGCAGAAGCAGATAGGCAGAAGCAGATATCTTGCATGGGACCAGAGCAAGACGCATAGGACCAGAGTAAGCGCTAAAGCGCCAACTCTGGTCCTATGCGCCAACTCTGGCCGACAAAGGAGAGCAAACATCCATGTTAGGCAACCTGGAACTCATCTCGCGTCTCGTGATGGCCGCGGCGCTCGGCAGTCTGATCGGATTCGAGCGCGAGCGGCTTTCGTGGGCGGCGGGGCTGCGCACGCACATGCTGGTGTGCGTCGGCTCGGCGCTGATCATGATCGTGTCCGCGTTCGGTTTCGCCGACGCACTGCACGGCGATCACGTCTCCCTCGATCCCTCGCGGATGGCGGCCCAGGTCGTCTCCGGTATCGGCTTTCTGGGCGCCGGGTCGATCCTGCTGCGCAACGAGATCGTGCGCGGGCTGACGACGGCCGCGAGCCTCTGGTCGGTCGCCGCGATCGGGCTGGCGGTGGGCGGCGGGCTGTACACGGCATCGATCGCGGCGACGATCATCATTCTGATCATCCTCGCGGGCATCAAACCGCTGGAGCGGCGCTTCATTTCGGTGAAGCAGCGGCGACAGATCACGATGCTCGTCGAGCGCGGCTCGCTCAGCTTTCACGCGCTGCACGAGGCGCTCGGACCCGGCAGCGTGCGCGTGAAGCAGTTCGTCGTGCAGCAGAGCGAGGACACGCCGGAACTGGATGAGGTGCAGATCGTCTTGTCGCGGGTATCGGCGCTGGAGTACAAGGCGATTTGCGACAGGCTTCGGCTGATGCAGACGGTGCGGGAATTCAGGGAGGAGGATGTGACTTGAGGAGCGTCGCCCGCGCGCCGCTGCTCGCTGCAATCGTCGTCGATCCGCAAGCGGCGGCCTTCGTGCTCAAGGCGCCGCAATTGACGGTTTAGTTGAAGTGAATCTGCGGGCTTACGCAACTCTTCGCGAATTCAGACAAAGGTGCGTGGCGGCACCGCGGCGGCGGTTACGACAGTGCCCTACATCGGAGACCAAGTCGGGCGTTATTTGACGTTCGCCACGCCCCAGACCACCTCCAAACGACAGTCGTCGAAACATCTGCCGAATCGCGCAGATTCCCGCCAGTCAAGGCGTTGAGCCGTGCGACAATGCCGTCTCAAAAAATACCGGTCCGCATTTTCTTTCCGCTCGCCGACTTTTCCGGCCGCCGCTCGACGAACTCATGCCAGATTCCGCTGTAAAAAACGTTCCGTCAGTCAAATCCGCGAGGCAGTCGCGTCGCACTGGCGATGCGTCTGCAATCTCCAGCACCGATACCGACAAGAAACTCGCCCGCGCCGCGCGCTCGGCGCAACGGCTCGCGCAACTGTCGAGCGCGCCAGCCGGCGACACCACGCTCGATCTCTTCGCCGAGGACACCGAGCGCGCGACCTTCCAGGCAATGAACACCGACATCCGGCAGGGCACGCTCGCTGGGTTCGAACTGCCGGAGGTGTTCATGGCAGCGGTGCAATCGACGGCGATCAACGGCGAGGCGGGATCGGGGAAGCGAGCGGGGCGGGCGGTGGCGGGTGCTGTCGTCCAAGCGGCCGATGCCACGGCCTCACTAATCGATGACGACACGAACGATGCTGCCGAATCAAAACGCGGGAAAGCGGTATTGGCGGCACGGGTGGTCAGCGCGACGACTGCGGCAGCGGCCAAGCGTGGCGAGGGCGTGGCGTCGGACGCAGCATCGGGCCCGCGCGACGCGACGCAATTTCGTGACGGAGCGGAATCGACTGCGCCACCGGGGCTAAACGCTGCCACGGCGGCGGATGCAGTTACAGATTCGAATCCCAGCGAAGCCGCGCCAATCGATGCCGCCGCGGAGTCGAGCGCGTCGCGGGGGCTGGACGTGCCTTCGGGATCGAACGCGGGAGCGCACCCTGTTGCACCGAGCGCGTTACCGGGACAACGAGTAACGTCGGCGGCGAATCCCACATTGGGGAACGGTGCGGAAGCCGTGCCGTTCGCCCCGATGCACGCTTCGGCCGCAGTAACCGCGCGATCAACCTTGGGCGCCGCTTCGTCCACAGAATCCGCGCCGTCAGCATCGAGCGCCGCTTCGGCCACAAATCCGGGTGCCAGCGCTCCCGCGCAAGCTGGAAAAGACGCGGCCGCAGCATCCCCCGCGGCCGCCTCACCGCACGCCAGCCCCGCATCGCTAGCGGCCGCATTGATCGAAGACGATCGCCGCCGCACCGCCTCGGACGCCGCACCCAATCTCGACCGCGCTCGCGCTACGGCCTTCGCGGACACCGTCGACGCGCTCTACGCCGTGATCGCCGACCAGCGCGCGGCCTCGCGCACCCACTCGCGCCGCATGAAAACGATGTTGACGATCATCGTCTGCGCGATGCTCGTCACGGTCGTGACCGGGATCGCGCAGACGCTCTTGCTCCAGCGCATGACCCGCGAGAGCGCGCAGCAACAGGAGCGCATCGAGCAACTGATGCTGGACCAGCAGGCGACGCTCGCCTCGATCTTCGACACCGATTCGGCCAACATCGCCACCTCGATCGCGCTGACGACGCCCAAGGAATCCGCCGATCCATCGCCGATTCGACCCGTCAACGCGCATCCGCGGCGTCACAAATCCTCAAAGACGCATTAACACGTCCGCAAAAGCGCTGCGACGGCGCAGCGTGACGCGAACGCGACACCCGTCGCCGAACCCAGCATTTCCCCGCCAGAAGCCGCTCTCCGACCCGCCCCCAAATCCCCGACCACCGCTGAAACACAATATTGTAGAAAAACTACCTAAAAATGCTGCGTTGCACTAGAAATATGTAGGTAAAAACCCTATAATTCTTCCTAAGGGAAAACCCTGCACAACCAACCGGAGTCTGACATGAGCTATCTGTTCGCCCTGCTGCAAAAATTCGCATCGCTGTTCGAATCGCCGCACCTGCCGATGGACTCGGACTACTCGTATCAAGCCCGATATCGTGAAGCAGAGCGCGCTCGCAAGGCACGCGGCACCGCTTTCGGAATTCGTCTGTGAGCTTGAAGGGAAGCGGCGCGGGACAGTAACAAAGCATCAAAAAAGGTCACTCGACCCGTTTTGCCCGCCCGCTTTCATGTGGTCCAAGATGTAGTTTTTCTAGCTTTATCTTCTTTACTCGACGGCAATCCGTCGACGTCCGCTGCAAGCGCCATTCGGCGCTATTTTTTTGTCCGCTTTTCGCGAACGAGCCGCCACAGGCGTGTGGCGCCGCCCTGCGCTATTCTTGGTCTCCCCGAAGAATCCAAAGCGCAGACCATGACCGACGACGTCCATTTCTACGACCCGCAAGAAGGCCACGGCCTGCGCCATGATCCGTTCAAGGCGATCGTCGCCCCGCGCCTGATCGGCTGGATCTCGAGCCGCGACGCTCACGGCCGCGTCAATCTCGCGCCCTACAGCTTTTTCGGCGCATTCGCGAGCCTTCCGTCGATCATCGGATTCTCGAGCGAGGGTTATAAGGACAGCATCCGCAACATCGAGGCGACGGGCGAATTCGTCTGGAACCTGTCGACGCGCGAACTCGGCGAGCGCATGAACCGCACGTCGGCGCCGGTTGCGCATGATGTCGATGAATTCGAGCTTGCCGGTCTCACGAAAGCGCCCGGACGCAATGTGAGCGTGCCGCACGTGGGCGAATCGCCGGCGGCGCTCGAATGCAAGCTGCTGCAGATCGTGCGGCTGAAGAACCTCGCCGGCGAGCCGATGGACAACTGGCTCGCGCTCGGGCAAGTGGTCGGCGTGCATATCCGCAAGGAATTCCTGAAGGACGGTCTCTTCGATACCGCCGCCGCCCGCCCGATCATGCGCGCCGGTTATCGCGGCGACTACGCGCAAATCGGCGAAATGTTCGAAATGATCCGGCCGACGTCTTAAAAACGCGGCGCTTCGACACCCTCAAACCCGAAACACGCTCACCGCCTGCGCGAGTCGCTCCGCCTGATCGCGCAAACCGGCGGTCGAGTGCTCCGCCTCGCCGACGAGCGCCGCATTCTGCTGCGTCGCCTCGCCGATCTGCATCACGGCGATGTTGACCTGCTCGATCCCGCTCGACTGCTCGCGCGACGCCGCGCTGATCTCGCCGATGATCGCGTTCACGTGCGCCACGCGCTCGACGATGCCGTTCATCGTGCCGCTCGCTTCCTCCGCGATGCGGTAGCCGTCCGACACCTTGCCGACCGAGTCGGCGATCAGCCCCTCGATCTCCTTCACGGCCGCCGCACTGCGCGCCGCGAGGCCGCGCACTTCGGAGGCCACCACCGCAAACCCCTTGCCGTGCTCGCCCGCGCGCGCCGCTTCGACGGCGGCGTTCAGCGCAAGAATGTTCGTCTGGAACGCGATGCCCTGGATCACCGACGTGATATCGGCGATCTTGCGCGCCGAAGCATCGATTTCGCCCATCGTCGCGACCACGCGCCCGACCGCCTCGCCGCCCTGGCGCGCCGCATCCGACGCGGACGCGACCAGCTTGTCCGCCTGCAACGTGTTCGCCGCGTTCTGCTGCACGGTGGACGTGATTTCCTCCATGCTCGCCGCGGTTTCCTCAAGGCTGCTCGCCTGCGTGGCGATGCGCATCGAGATGTCGCTGCTGCCGGACGCGATGCGCCCGGTCGCGTCCGACATGTCCGCCGACGCGTGGCGCACCTGCGAGACGATGCGCGCGAGGCCGCTCGCGATGCCGTCGATCGCGTGCATCAGGCGGCCGATATCGTCCTCGCGCGTCGAGTCGATGCGCACGGTCAAATCGCCGGCGGCGATGCGCTCGGACGCCTTCGTGACGTCGTCGAGCGGCTGGCCGATCAGCTTCTTCACCGCGTAGAGGAGCGCCGCGACGAGCGCGCCCACAACGAGAAGGCCGAGCAGCAGGAAGCGATTGCGGCTCGCGTTGACGCCTGCCAGCAGCTCGTCGCGATATGCAACGCCGCCGATCAGCCATTGCCATTCCGGCACCGTCGCGAAGGCGATTTCTTTAGCGCCGCCGTGAACCTTCGGATCGGCGCCCGCGACGCCGCGGCCGTCGAACACGATGTGCCCGCTGCCCGCGTCGAGCATCTGCCTGAACGGCGCAACACCTTCGTCGGCGGGCTGTCCTTCGCTGCCCGGATGCACGATCAGCTTGCCGCGATTCGCGCCGTTCGACGCATCGACGACGAAGTAATAGCCGCTTTCGCCGATCGTCAGGTCGCGGATGTTTTGCTGGAGCGTCGCGAAGGTGGCGCTCACATCGACACCGACGAAGAGCGCGCCGATCACGCGTCCGGACGCATCGGTGACGGGCTTGTACTCGGTGATGTACTGCTTGCCGAACAGCGCCGCGATGCCGATGTACGGCTTGCCCGCCAGCACGGGCGTGTAAGCCGGGCCCTTGCGGTCGAGCAGCGTGCCGACGGCGCGCGCGCCGTCCTGCTTTTTTAGCGACGTGGTGACGCGCACGAAGTCGTCACCGGTGCGCGCGAAGACGGTTGCGATCGCGCCGCTCTTGGCGAGAAACGCGTCGGGGATCGAAAAATCGAGGTTGAGCGGCGTACCGCCGGCGGTGAGCGTTGGCGTCGCGACCCCGCCGATATCGACGCTGCGCGTTTCGTCGAGGGCGAAATCCTGCGGCACGAAACTCGTGAAGAGCGACATGAAGCGCGCGGCTTCGGCGCTCACGGCCTTGTTGTACAGGCCGATCATCGTGGCGATCGAGCGCTCCTGGCTTTCGACGCGCGCCATCGCGTGCTCTCTGACCTGCTCGCCCGCCGAACGGGTCACGGCGATCGTGAAACTGGCGATGATGACTGCGGCGAGCGCGCACGCGAGGATGGCGAACTTCGCGCCGACGTTCGCGCGGCGTATCTTGTGAAATGGCATTGACTTGCGAATTCTGATGGGGAAGGGGACTTTCAGCCGTGTTAACGGCACAGCGCCCCGCATCTTTACGTCCGCACGTTCGTTTCATTGTCGAAATATTTTGTCCAGACTTGCTTCAGCGCGACACGCCAAAAACCTCTTCTTTTTGTCGGCGACCGCGCGCAAACCCTTGTCGCACAAGGATTCCTCCACTGGGACGCCTTTTGCGCCATATTCCGTTGTCGTATTTCCTCATGTGGTTGTCGCAAATAGTCGGCTAGGCGCACTTTTTTCTAGCAACTATGTATGCACAGCGCGGACGCACGTCCGCGACGCTAGGAGAGCATTCAATGAATTCCCCCAAGGTCGTGGTAGAAGGGCTGTGCAAGGTGTTCGGCAGCAGCCCGAAACAAGCGATCGACATGCTGGCAGGCGGCGCGACGAAGGAAGAAGTCTTCGCGCGCACCGGCCAGATCGTCGGCGTCCATAACGTGTCGTTCGAAGTGAAGGAAGGCGAAATCTTCGTGCTGATGGGCCTCTCCGGCTCCGGCAAGTCGACGCTCATTCGCCTGATCAATCGTCTCGTCGAGCCGACGGCCGGCAAGGTGCTGATCGACGGGCGCGACGTCGCCTCGGTGCCGCGCTCGGAACTCACCGCGCTGCGCCGCAAGGACATGAGCATGGTGTTCCAGTCGTTCGCGCTGATGCCGCAGCGCACGGTGCTCTCGAACGCGGCGTTCGGGCTCGAAGTGGCGGGCATCGGGCGCAAGGAACGCGAGAAGCGCGCGATGACCGTGCTCGAGCAGGTCGGTCTCGCGCCCTTCGCGCAGAAGCTGCCCGCGCAGCTCTCGGGCGGGATGCAGCAGCGTGTGGGGCTGGCTCGGGCGCTGGCGGTCAACCCGTCGCTGATGATCATGGACGAGGCCTTTTCCGCGCTCGATCCGTTGAAGCGCAAGGAAATGCAGAACGTGCTGCTCGATTTGCAGCGCGAGCAGCAGCGCACGATTCTCTTCGTGTCGCACGATCTCGAAGAAGCGATGCGCATCGGCACGCGCATCGCGATCATGGAAGGCGGGCGCGTCGTGCAGATCGGCACGCCGCAGGAAATCATCACGAATCCCGCCGACGACTACGTGCAGGCGTTCTTCGACGGCATCGACACGAGCCGCTATCTCACCGCAGGCGACCTGATGCAGACCGACGCCGTGCCGCTGATGAAGCACTCGCCGCAGATCGATGCGTCGTCGGTGGCCGCGACGCTCAACGGCAGCGCCGACTACGCGTTCGTGCTCGACAGCGAGCGCAAGATCCGCGGCTTCGTGTGCCGCGATGCGATGGGCAGTGCGTCGCCGCAGGTCAACCATATCGAATGCATTCACCGCACGACACCGCTCGACGACGTCGTCTCGCGCGTCGTCGCGAGCCGCGCCCCGCTGCCGGTCGTCGAGGCGGACGGATCCTATTGTGGTTCGGTCAACAAGACGAACGTATTGCAGGTCTTAACGCGCCATCGAGGTTCCCATGTCTGAAATGATTCCACTGGGTAGTTGGGTCGATCACGGCGTCCACTATCTCCTCGATCACGACGCCAAGACGTTCGATTCCATCGGCCAGGTCATCGAGAGTTTTGCCGCCCTGGTCGAGCACGGCCTGCAAGCCATTCCGATGTGGGCGCTGATGGCGCTCTTCGTCGGCGTCGGCTTGTGGCGCGTCGGCTGGCGCTTCGCGTTTTTCACGCTGCTTTCGATGCTGCTCATCTACGGCACCGGCTTCTGGGACCAGATGGTGATCACGCTCGGCCTCACGCTGTCGTCGACGCTGATCAGCTTGCTGCTCGGCGTCCCTCTCGGCATCTGGACGGCGAAGAGCAAGTACGTCGAGATGGCGGTGCGCCCCGTGCTCGACCTGATGCAGACGATGCCCGCCTTCGTCTACCTGATTCCGGCCGCGATGCTGTTCGGGCTCGGCCGCGTGCCCGGCATCCTGTCGACCGTCATCTTCGCGATGCCGCCGGCGGTGCGTCTCACGTCGCTCGGCATCAAGCATGTGAATCGCGAGATCGTGGAAGCGGGGCAGGCGTTCGGGTGCACGCCGTGGCAATTGCTCTACAAGGTGCAGTTTCCGAACGCGCTGCCGTCGATCATGACGGGCGTCAACCAGACGATCATGATGGCGCTCTCGATGGTGATCATCGCGTCGATGGTGGGCGCGGGCGGTCTCGGCAACGACGTGCTCGCCAGCATTCAGCGGCTCGATATCGGGCTGGGTTTTGAAAGCGGCTTGTCGGTGGTGTTGCTCGCGATCATTCTCGACCGCATCACGGAAAGCTTCGGCCGTTCGCCGGGCATGGCACGCGCACCGCTTCTTTCGGGGCTGCGCAGCGTGATGCGGGTACGCCGGACGCCGGCTGCGCAACAGGGCTGAGCGCCGATGAAACGCGACGCGATCACACCTTTGCAGCCGAGCGATTCGCCGTTATCGAAGCTGGCGCATTTCGGCTTCCTCACGCTGCCGAATTTCTCGATGATCGCGTTCACGAGCGCGGTCGAGGTGTTGCGCATGGCGAACTACGTCGGGCGGGCGGAGCATTACCGATGGTCGGTGATCACGCCCGACGGCGAGCCGGCGCGCGCGAGCAACGGCATCACCGTCAAGCCGACGACGACGCTCGCCGAAGCCGGCATGCCGGATGTGCTGATCGTCTGCGCGGGCTGGCATGTGCGCGATTACGTCGATCAGAAAGTGATCGCGATGCTGCAGGAAGTCGCGGCGCAAGGCGTGCCGCTTGGCGGGATTTGCACGGGACCGTATGCGTTGCTTGCGGCGAATCTGCTCGATGGGTATCGGTGCACGGTGCATTGGGAGGATATGTCGCCGCTGCACAAGAGCTATCCGCATGTGCGGTTCGCGGACGAGCTGTTCGTGATCGATCGTGATCGGATGACGTGTACGGGCGGGACTGCGCCGCTCGATCTGATGCTCAATCTCGTCGGAATGCGGCTGGGGCAGGCGCATGCGGCGCAGGTGTCGGAGCAGTTCATCGTCGAGCGGATTCGCGGATCGACGGATCATCAGCATATTCCCGTCGATGCGCGCGTTGGCTTCTCGCGTGCCGAACTGATCGAAGTCGTGCGGCTGATGGAGGCGAATATCGAAGAGCCGCTATCGCTCGAAGAACTCGCGCGGCTCGTGCATTTGTCGCAAAGGCATTTGCAGCGGATGTTCAAGATGTTCCTTAGCGTTTCGCCTACGCACTACTACCTGACCTTGCGGTTGCGGCGTGCGCGGGAGTTATTGCGCAATACGGATGCTTCTATCGCACGGGTTACCGCGGTTTGTGGCTTTCATTCGCCGTGTCATTTCAGTAAGGCTTATCGTGCGCAGTTTGGACATGCGCCGAGTGTCGAGAGGCGGCTTTCGGCCTAAGTCCGTTCAGCACTACACAGCCAAGTCAATTCAAGCGCCACGCGCTCCCGGAGAATCCCTACATGAACCGTCTGTGGACCGCGACCCTGTGCGCGCTCACCTTCACCGTCACGTCCGTGCAAGCCGCCGAACCGGCGACCTGCCGCAATGTCCGCTTCGCCGACGTCGGCTGGACCGACATCGCTGCCACGACCGGCCTTGCATCAACCGTGCTCGAAGGCCTCGGCTACAAGCCGACCAAGACGATCGCTTCCGTGCCGATCACCTTCGCTGGCGTGAAGAGCAAGCAGATCGACGTGTTCCTCGGCTACTGGTCGCCCACGATGGACCCGATGATCGATCCGTTCAAGAAGGCCGGCCAGGTTAAAGTACTCGCGACGCCGAATCTCACTGGCGCGAAGTACACGCTGGCCGTTCCCGAGTACGCGTACAACGCCGGCATCAAGACATTCAGCGACATCGCAAAGAACTACGACAAGCTCGACGGCAAGATCTACGGCATTGAACCCGGCAACGACGGCAACGCGCTCATCAAGAAGATGATCGATTCGAACCAGTACGGCCTCGGAAAATTCAAGCTCGTGGAATCGAGCGAGGCCGGCATGCTGATCGAAGTGAACCGCGCGATCCGCGACAAGAAGCCCATCGTCTTTTTGGGCTGGGAACCGCATCCGATGAACGTGCAGATGAAGATCGACTATCTGTCTGGCGGCGACGATGTCTTCGGCCCGAACTACGGCGAAGCCAGAGTGCTCACCGTCACGCCGACCGACTACGAGACGCGCTGTCCGAACGTCGCGAAGCTCGTGTCGAACCTTCAGTTCACGACCGACATCGAGAACCACGTCATGCTGCCGATCATGAACAAGACCGATGCGAACAAAGCCGCGCGCGAGTGGCTGAAGGCGAACCCGGCCGTGCTCGACAAATGGCTCGCGGGCGTGAAGACCTTCGATGGCGGCGACGGCCTGCCCGCCGTGAAGGCATACATCGCGGGCAAGTAAGGCTTAGCTCCGATAATCGGTGCCTTCGATCAGACGCAGCGCCGCTTCCCATTGCAACCCGGTGATGTTGTCCGACTCATCGCGCGCGAATTGCTCGGCGGTCAGGCGGCGCACCGCTTCCGGCGGGAACGTGAGTTCCGCGTTGCCCGCGAGAGCGCGCACCTGAATCTCGCACGCGCGCTCCAGAAAATAGATGTCCTGGAACGCCGCCGGAATCGACGTGCTGCCGACGAGCAAGCCGTGATTGCGCAGGATCATCGCGTTGTGAGAGCCGAGGTCGGCGACGAGCCGCTCGCGTTCGCCGAGATCGAGCGCGATACCTTCGTAGTCGTGATACGCGAGGTGCCCGTAGAACTTCAGCGCGTGCTGGCTGATCGGCAGCAAGCCCTGCTTCTGCGCCGATACCGCCGATCCCGCAGGGGTATGCGTATGAATCACGCACACGAGATCGGGCCGCGCGGTGTGAATCGCGGAGTGAATCGTGAAGCCCGCCGCGTTCACGCGATATCGATCGGGATGCTGCGCGGCCCCGGGTTCGACGACGCGTCCCTCGACGTCGATCTTCACGAGGTCGGAGGCGCGCATCTCGTGGAAGAGCACGCCGTATCGGTTGATCAGGAAGTGATGCTCGGGACCGGGCACGCGCGCGGTGATGTGCGTGTCGATCATGTCGGTCATGCGGAAATGCGCGGCGAGCCGGTAGAGCGCGGCAAGCTCACAGCGAACGGTCCATTCGTCTTGTCGTGCGGACATGAGATTCCTTGTCAGATCGCCTGGGCGCGGCCGGGGAAGGTTTCGTCGTATTCGGCGGCATCTTCGGCTTCGGCCGTGCCGCGCTGCTCGCGATACATCATCGGTGGCAAACCGAACTGCTTGCGGAATTCGCGGCCGAGATGCGAGGCATCCGAAAAGCCGCAACTCGAAGCGATATCGGCGACGGTCTTGTCGGAACTCGTCAGGAGCCACGCGGCCGTGCGCAGTCGCACCTGCTTCGCATAAGCCTGCGGCGCCTTGCCCGTCTCCGCCTTGAAGAGCCGTTCGAGCTGGCGCGTGGAAAGGTCGAGCTTGTGCGCGAGTTCGTCGAGCGAGAGCGAACGGCCGACGTGCTGCTCCATCAGCAGGATCGCGCGCTTCACCTTCGGATGCGTGGCGGGCGCCAGGCCCGGTGGATGCGGCTGCGGCGCGTTGCCCTTCTGCATGTCGTCGACGAGCAGGATGCGCAGCGCCTTTTGCACCGTCGCGGTTTCGAAGTGACGCAGGAGGATGGCCGCCGCGACGTCGATCGATGCGCGCCCGCCCGAGCACGTGATGCGCCGACGGTCGATCACGAAGAGCCGGTCGGCGACGAGCGCCTGTTCATCCACGGTCGGAAAGCGCTCGACGAAGTCCCAGTAATGGAACCAGCTCACGCAGATGCGGTAACCGTCGAGCACGCCCGCGCGCATCAGCGAAAACACGCCGGTGCACATGCCGACGAGCGTGGCGTCGGCGGCGGCGGCGCGGCGGATGAACTGCAGCGTGGCGTCGCTCGCGGCCGGCCCCGAATGCAGCAGGCCGCCGACGACGACCACGTAGTCGAAGCGCTCGGCTTTCTCGAAGGTTTCCCACGGTGTGATCTGGATGCCGCAACTCGCGCGCACCGGCGCGAGCGTCTCGCCGATCACGCTCCACGAGCAGCGCACGGGCTTGCTGAAGTCGCCTTCGTCGGCGGAGAGGCGCAGCAGGTCGACGAAGCCCGAGAATGCGGTCAGCGTGAAGTTCGGCAGCAGGATGATGCCGAAGCGGATGCGCTGCTTCGACTGGCCGTCGACGGATTGGGGTGGAATTGCTTCAGCGGGGTTCATGCACAAAGCCGGATGGACGAATTGCGATAAGCATATCACCGGGATTCGCGGTGTGATTATTATGTGTTGCCCTGTGGGACGGCTTTCCCACCAGAGACGCTGCCGCTAATCAACTTCATAATAAAAGATGTTCCGGGATTTTCATAAAATAGTTTCAATCTGAAATCGGAATTTTTATTTTTAAATCTTGATCGTGCGCAAATAATTAGCCGGTTTCTGCTAAATCGCGGTCGCCCATTCAGAAACACCGCTCGGAGATCATTGCCGGCGCGCACAAGCTCGAAAACTTTATTATCATCCTCGCCGCTTCAAATAAATCCCGACTACAGGGTAATTAACTGAACCGAGGCGAACTTGAGAGAAAAACAAGAACCTGAAGAAAACGAAGTCCACCTGTTATGCGAGCGGGTGAAGGCGATAATCATGGGCCATTCCGCGCCGATTAATCGCTTGTCCCGCGATATCGATAATGCGTGCCATTATGCCAACTGGCCCGGACCGGCGACACCGCAATTCGATTTGCTTTGTGCTTGGCCGCCGTTCGAACCGGTCTCGGCGCAGATTGTCGAGTTGTTCGTGCGCAGTTACGGGCGCGCGCTTTTCGCACGGCCGTATAGCTTTCTATTGCTGGCTTTGGTGGCAACCGGCCCCGTCGCCGCTGCCGAAACACTGGTCATGCACGCATCGCCGGGATACGAGCGAGATCCGCTGCGCAGCGTGATTTGCGGACTGGAGGGCATCTTCGCGCGCTATCCGGAAGTGCTGTCGATTCAGGCGCGTGAGGTTCTCGCGTCTTTCATGCTCAAGCCGCAACGGCGAGCCGGCAACGAGTAACGCACGGGCGCCCTCGTGGCGCCTTTTTAAGTCTTTGCCGCATTGCGAAGGCCTTTCCCCTCCTTCGCAAAACCGCCAAAAAGCACCGCAAATCCGTCGTCGGAGCGCCCCTGACGCCGCCATCCCATCCTGTTGCCGTTTTTGTTCTATCAGCCAAATTGTGGCTGCGGTGCAATGAGGCCCATACCAGAAACCCAATGCATCGCAACCGACAAGGCAACTCATGAACGTCAGCGTCTTCGATCTGTTCAAGATCGGCATCGGTCCGTCGAGCTCGCATACCGTCGGCCCGATGATTGCGGCGTGCCGCTTCGCATCGCACATCGAGGACGCCAACCTGCTCGCGTTCGTACGTCGTATCCGCATCGAGCTGTACGGCTCGCTCGGTGCGACCGGCAAGGGCCACGGCACCGACAAGGCCGTGCTGCTCGGCCTCGAAGGCAACCTGCCCGACGTCATCGATCCGGACATCATCGAGCCGCGCCTCAAGGCGATCCGCGAAACGAAGCAGCTCGCGCTGCTCGGCAAGCACGTCGTGAAGTTCGAGGAACGCGAGCACCTCGGCTTTTTCCGCAAGCTGATGCCGGGCGCGCCCGGTTCGAGCGTCGTGCATCCGAACGGCATGCGTTTCCAGGCATTCGACGAACACGGACAACTGCTCGTCGAGAAAGAGTATTACTCGGTGGGCGGCGGCTTCGTGATCAATCGCGAAGGCGATCGCGTGAACGGCCTGCGCGCCGGCGCCGAAGTGCCGCATCCGTTTCGCACCGGCGATGACCTGATGCGCGTCTGCCGCGAAACCGGCCTTTCGATCGCGCAGATCACGATGAAGAACGAGTGCGCAACACGCAGCGAACAGGAAGTGCGCGACGGCATGCTCGCGATCTGGCGCACGATGTCCGCGTGCGTCGAGCGCGGCTGCAAGGTGCGCGGCCAGTTGCCCGGTCCGATGAAGGTGAAGCGCCGCGCGGCCGATCTTTGCTCGCAACTGCGTTCGCGCTCGGAAGAGTCGCTGCGCGATCCGCTCTCGATGCTCGACTGGGTCAACCTCTACGCGATGGCCGTGAACGAAGAGAACGCGGCGGGCGGCCGCGTCGTCACGGCGCCGACCAACGGCGCGGCCGGCGTGATTCCCGCGGTGCTGCACTACTACGTGAAGTTCATGCACCACGCGAACGATGAAGGCATCGTCACGTTCCTGCTGACGGCCGCGGCCATCGGCATCATCTATAAGGAGACGGCGTCCATCTCCGGCGCCGAAGTCGGTTGCCAGGGCGAAGTCGGTGTTGCGTGCTCGATGGCCGCCGCCGCGCTCGCCGCCGTGATGGGCGGCACGCCGACGCAGGTCGAGAACGCCGCCGAGATCGGCATGGAGCACAACCTGGGCATGACCTGCGATCCGGTCGGCGGCCTCGTGCAGATTCCGTGCATCGAACGCAACGCGATGGGTGCGGTCAAGGCGCTCAACGCGGCGCGCATGGCGATGAAGGGCGACGGCCAGCATTACGTCTCGCTCGATAACGTGATCAAGACGATGCGCGAAACCGGCGCCGACATGAAGACGAAATACAAGGAGACGTCGCGCGGTGGTCTCGCCGTGAACGTCATCGAGTGCTGAACCCCCGTTACGAAAGCCACGAAGGATAAGGAAACACCATGAGCCGCTATTCGATATTCAGCCTGTTGCGCAACGGGATGTCGTATCACGAGAACTGGGAACGTCAGTGGAAGAGCCCTGAGCCCAAGCGTGAATACGATGTCGTGATCGTCGGCGGCGGCGGGCATGGTCTCGCGACCGCGTATTACCTCGCGAAGGAACACGGCGTGCGCAACATCGCGGTGCTGGAGAAGGGCTGGATCGGTGGCGGCAATACGGCGCGCAACACGACCATCGTGCGCTCGAATTACCTGTGGGACGAATCGGCCGCGTTGTACGAGAAGGCGATGAAGCTGTGGGAAGGGCTCTCGCAGGACCTCAACTACAACGTGATGTTCAGCCAGCGCGGCGTGATGAACCTCGCGCACACGCTGCAGGACGTGCGCGACACCGAGCGCCGCGTGAACGCGAACCGGCTCAACGGCGTCGATGCCGAATTCCTCACGCCTGCGCAGATCAAGGAACTCGAGCCGACCATCAACCTCAACAGCCGTTATCCGGTGCTGGGTGCGTCGATTCAGCGGCGCGGCGGTGTTGCGCGGCATGATGCGGTCGCGTGGGGCTATGCGCGCGGTGCGGACCAGGCGGGTGTCGATATCGTGCAGAACTGCCAGGTCACGGGCATCCGCCGCGACGGCAGCCAGGTGACGGGCGTCGATACGACGAAGGGTTTCATCAAGGCGAAGAAGGTCGCGATCGTCGCGGCGGGCAATACGTCCACGCTCGCGGACATGGCGGGCATCCGCTTGCCGCTCGAAAGCCATCCGCTGCAGGCGCTCGTGTCCGAGCCGATCAAGCCGGTGGTCAACACGGTCGTGATGTCGAACGCGGTGCACGCTTACATCAGCCAGTCCGACAAGGGCGATCTCGTGATCGGCGCGGGCGTCGATCAGTACACGGGGTTCGGGCAGCGCGGCAGCTTCCAGACCATCGAAGGGACGCTCGAAGCGATCGTCGAAATGTTTCCGGTGTTCTCGCGCGTGCGGATGAACCGGCAATGGGGCGGCATCGTCGATCTGTCGCCGGACGCGTGCCCGATCATCAGCAAGACCGATGTGAAGGGGCTCTATTTCAACTGCGGCTGGGGTACGGGCGGCTTCAAGGCGACTCCGGGTTCGGGCTGGGCTTACGCGCACACCATTGCGCACGATGAGCCGCATGCGCTCAATGCTGCGTTCTCGCTGGATCGTTTCTACACCGGTCATCTGATCGACGAGCACGGCGCCGCTGCCGTGGCCCACTAACGCGACACATCTAGGAGAAAAACATGCTGCTGATCGAATGCCCCTGGTGCGGACCGCGCGCCGAAAGCGAATTTTCCTGCGGCGGCGAGGCCGACATCGCCCGTCCGCTCGACACTGAAAAACTCACCGACCGCGAATGGGGCGATTACCTCTTCATGCGCACGAACTCGCGCGGCGTACATCGCGAGCAATGGATGCACACCCAAGGCTGCCGCCGCTGGTTCAAGGCACAGCGCGACACGGTGAGCTACGAGATTCAAGGCTACGAGACGTTCGACCGTCCGCTGGCCGTCATGGATAGCAACGAGGGCACGACGAAATGAGCCAGAAAGACCGACTCGCCACGGGCGGGCGCATTAACCGCGCCATCGCTCTGACCTTCACGTTCAACGGCCGCACGTATCAGGGCCATCAGGGCGATACGCTCGCGTCCGCGCTGCTCGCGAACGGCCAGCACTTCGTCGCGCGAAGCTGGAAGTATCACCGGCCGCGCGGCATCGTGACGGCGGGTGTCGAGGAGCCGAACGCAGTCGTGCAACTCGAAACCGGCGCGTACACCGTGCCGAATGCGCGTGCGACGGAAATCGAGTTGTATCAGGGACTCGTCGCGACGAGCGTGAACGCGAAGCCGAACATCGAAAACGATCGCATGGCGGTGAACCAGAAGATCGCGCGCTTCATTCCGGCGGGCTTCTACTACAAGACGTTCATGTGGCCGCGCAAGCTCTGGCCGAAGTACGAAGAAGTGATCCGCGATGCAGCGGGTCTCGGCAAGGCGCC
This sequence comes from Caballeronia terrestris, assembly GCF_001544515.1. Classification (GTDB taxonomy): domain Bacteria; phylum Pseudomonadota; class Gammaproteobacteria; order Burkholderiales; family Burkholderiaceae; genus Caballeronia; species Caballeronia terrestris. The sequence goes on along the minus strand of NZ_FCOL02000030.1, from coordinate 19,147 downwards.
CGAACAGCTCGACGCCGATCGCTATGACAAGTGCTTCGCGCATTGCGACGTGCTGGTGGTCGGCGGCGGGCCGTCGGGGCTGGCGGCGGCGCATGCGGCGGGCTTGTCGGGCGCGCGCGTGATTCTGGTCGACGATCAGCCGGAACTCGGCGGCTCGCTGCTGTCGTGCCGTGCCGAAATCGACGGCAAGCCCGCGCTGCAATGGGTGCAGAAGGTCGAAGCCGAACTGCGCATGATGCCCGACGTGAAGATCCTCACGCGCAGCAACGCGTTCGGCTATCAGGACCACAACCTCGTGACGATCACGCAAAAGCTCACCGAGCATCTGCCGGTGTCGCTGCGTAAAGGCACGCGCGAACTGATGTGGAAAGTGCGCGCGAAGCGCGTGATCCTCGCGACCGGCGCGCACGAGCGGCCGATCGTCTTCGGCAACAACGATCTGCCGGGAATCATGCTGGCCTCCGCCGTCTCGACGTATCTGCATCGCTATGCGGTGCTGTTGGGCCGCAACGCTGTCGTGTTCACGAACAACGACGACGGCTATCAATGCGCGCTCGATCTGAAAGCGGCCGGCGCGCAAGTGACTGTCATCGATCCGCGTGCAGGCGAATCGAAGGGCACGCTGCCCGCGCTCGCTCGCCGCCACGGCGTGAAGGTGATGACGGGCGCGGTCGTGATGGCGGCGCGCGGCAAGCTACGCGTGGCATCGGTGGAAGTGGCGGCGTTCGCGGGCGGCCAGGTCGGCGCGAAGCAGGCTGACGTGGCGTGCGATCTCGTCGCGATGTCCGGCGGCTGGAGCCCGGTGCTGCACCTCTTCGCGCAATCGGGCGGCAAGGCGCACTGGCACGACGAAAAGGCGTGCTTCGTGCCCGGCAAGGCGATGCAGCCGGAAAGCAGCGTCGGCGCATGCGCGGGCGAGTTCACGCTGGCACGCGGCATCCGCTTCGCAGTCGATGCGGGCGTCGATGCGGCGCGCGCGGCAGGCTTCATCGTCGCGCGTCCGAATCCGGTGCACGTGGCCGAGATCAACGAAGCACCGATGCAGCCGCTGTGGCTCGTCGGCGGACGCGAACTCGCGACGCGCGGGCCGAAGCAGTTCATCGACTACCAGAACGACGTGTCGGCGGCGGATATTTTCCTGGCGGCGCGCGAAGGCTTCGAATCGGTCGAGCACGTGAAGCGCTACACGGCGATGGGCTTCGGCACCGATCAGGGCAAGCTCGGCAACATCAACGGTATGGCGATTCTTGCGCAAGCGCTCAACAAGACGATCCCCGAAACGGGCACGACCACGTTCCGCCCGAACTACACGCCCGTCACGTTCGGCACGTTCGCAGGCCGCGAGCTGGGCGAGTTCCTCGATCCGGTGCGCAAGACGGCGGTGCATGAATGGCACGTCGAGAACGGCGCGGCATTCGAGGACGTCGGCAACTGGAAGCGCCCCTGGTACTACCCGAAGGCGGGCGAGGACCTGCACGCGGCGGTCGCGCGTGAATCGCTCGCGGTGCGCCAAAGCGTCGGCATCCTCGATGCATCGACGCTCGGCAAGATCGACATCCAGGGCCCCGATTCCGCGAAGTTGCTGAACTGGGTCTACACGAATCCGTGGAGCAAGCTGGAAGTCGGCAAGTGCCGCTACGGCCTGATGCTCGACGAGAACGGCATGATCTTCGACGACGGCGTGACCGTGCGCCTCGCCGACCAGCACTACATGATGACGACGACGACCGGCGGCGCCGCGCGCGTGCTGACCTGGCTCGAGCGCTGGCTGCAAACGGAATGGCCCGACATGCGCGTGCGCCTCGCCTCGGTGACGGATCACTGGGCGACGTTCGCGGTCGTCGGCCCGAACAGCCGCAAGGTGCTGCAGAAGGTGTGTCAGGACATCGACTTCGCGAACGGCGCGTTCCCGTTCATGAGCTATCGCGAAGGCACGGTGGCGGGCGCTGCATCTCGTGTGATGCGCATCAGCTTCTCGGGCGAACTGGCTTATGAAGTGAACGTGCCGGCGAACGTCGGACGCGCGGTGTGGGAAGCGCTGATGGCCGCAGGTGCCGAGTACGACATCACGCCGTACGGCACGGAAACGATGCACGTGCTGCGCGCGGAGAAGGGCTACATCATCGTCGGCCAGGATACGGACGGCTCGATGACGCCTTACGACCTCGGCATGGGTGGTCTCGTCGCGAAGTCGAAGGACTTTCTCGGCAAGCGTTCGCTCACGCGCTCGGATACGTCGAAGGCGGGGCGCAAGCAGTTCGTCGGCCTGCTTTGCGACGATCCTTCGCTCGTGCTGCCCGAAGGCTCGCAGATTGTCGCGGGTCCGTTCCAGGGCGCGACCGCTGCAATGCTCGGACACGTCACGTCGAGTTATTACAGCCCCATTCTGAAGCGCTCGATCGCGCTCGCCGTCGTGAAGGGCGGCCTCGACAAGATCGGCGAATCGGTCACGATCCCGCTTGCGAACGGCAAGCAGGTCGCGGCAAAAATCACCAGCTCGGTGTTCTACGACAGCGAAGGAGCACGTCAACATGTGGAATGAAACTAGAGGGTCGTCGACGGTCGTGGATCGCGCCATCGTCGGGCAGGGTGTGTGGCAAGAGTCGCCGCTCGTGGGCGCCGATGCGCTGCTGAAGAAGCATCAGGCAACGCAGTCGAAGGCGTTTCGCATGACAGAGCGGCCGTTCCTCGAACTCGTGAACGTGCGCGGCGATACGCGCGACGCCGCGTTCGTGAGCGCGGTGGAAAGCGTGATCGGTTGCAGGCCGCCGGAGAAGCCCAACACCATCGCGCAGGGCAACGGCTACGACATGCTGTGGCTCGGCCCCGACGAGTGGCTCGTGCGCTCCGCGACCGCGCACAACGCCGCGCAAACCGCGCCGTTGCAGGGCAAGCTCGTAGCGGCGTTCGCGGGTGTGTTCGCCTCCGCGGTGGATATCGGCAGCGGCTATACCGTGCTCGAAATCAGCGGCACGCGCACGCGTGAAGTGCTTTCGCGCGGCTGCCCGCTCGACCTGCATCCGAAGCTGTTCGGCAAAGGGCAATGCGCGCAGAGCCATTACTTCAAGGCGTCGCTGACGCTGCTGCCCACGGGCGACGATTCGTTCGATCTCGTCATCCGCCGCAGTTTCGCCGACTACTTCGTCAAGATCATGCTCGATGCGGCCGAGCCGCTGATGTCGTGAAGCCGTTCGAGCCCTTGTCGCCCGGAGGACGCGGCTGGCGAATCGTCGTCGATGAGCTGGTCGTGTCGACGCGCATCGGTCTGCACGCGCACGAGCACCGTGCGCCGCAGCCGGTCGCGATCGATGCGAGCCTGCTGTATCGCGGCGTGCCCGATGAAGCGGCGACGCACGAGTTGATCGACTACGAAGCGTGGTGCGAACGCGTGAGCTCGTTCCTCGAAACGAAGCCGCATACGCGCTTGCTCGAAATGCTCGCGGTGGAAATCGCCGCGCTGTCATTCGACGAATGGCCCGCGCTCGATGCGGTCACGCTCATGCTCTACAAGCCGAAGATCCGCGAAGGGACGCGGCGTCTCGGCATCGAACTCGACTGGCGTCGCGCCGATTACAACGCGTGGCGCATGCGCGCGGATGTACGTCATGCCGTCGACGCGGGTTGAGACTTCGCGTCTTTCCGAACTCGCGTGCAAGCAACGCGATGCGCAGGCTGCCATCGCGTTGCTTGATCAAAGCATCGCGCTCAGGCACCGGCGCATCGCGTTGATTCGCTATCTGCATGCGCAGTATCTCGATGCGCCCCTCGAAGCGCGTCACCACGACTACGTCAAGACAATCGCGGCGCGTCTTAGCGCGGAGACGCTTGCGCGTGTGGCTGGCGCAGCGCGTGCTCGTTTGCGTGTCTAAGCATTTGTCGACGATTTGACAGGTCGTTTAAACCTGTCATCTCATGCAAGTAGCGGTAAGATCGACTACGTCTCTATGCGCATCACTCAATATCGGTCAAAACGGTTTAGTGATTTTGATTTGCTGCGATGCAGTAGGTAAAGAACCTCCTCGTCGCAGTCACTCAGAAATGTTTTCATTCATATGGTACGAGTAGAACAAGCTCTTTCTTAAATTTTAGAGGCCTCGGTGGAGGTAAAAAAGGCGCACTTATACTGCCCCACAGTGTTCGTGCCACCTAACTTACCTACGCCTATGAACGTCCAGACACTCGATCAGCAAGAAACTCTCTCTCCATTCGACCGCAGAAAATTTCTTTCGACCTTGCTTGCGGGCGCAGGTGGCGCGGCACTGCAGATGAGCGGCGGCAATGCGCTCGGCGCTCTTGCAACGACCGCCAAAGCGGTGTCGCCGACACATGACTATTTCTACGGCATGAACGGCCACCTGGCGTGGACCAGTGGCCTGCTCAGCCTGGTTTCTCCGGCTACGCAACTCACGCTTCTCAAGGACCTCGGCGTGACGTGTTATCGCTGCGACGTCGCCGATGGCGGCATGGCATCGATCCTCGCGCTTGCCCTCGATACGACATTCGCCGACGCCGGCGTCGCGATTCTTCCCGTGCTCAACCCCATGTCGGCCAATTGGGATTCGAACAGTTCGGAGTCGGCGGCTTATCAGCTCGGGTACGACCTTGCGGTGCGCTGCACGAAGCCGCTCGCGGGCCGCGTGAGGTACATCGAATGCGGGAACGAGCTCGACGTGTCGCTCAAAACCGGCGGCGACGGCAGCAACTTCTACAACTGGGACGCGGGCCAATGGCCCTCGTTTCGCGGCGCGATCCGCGGCATGATCGACGGCGTAAAGTCGGTCGATGCGTCGATCAACTGCGGCGTGAACGTCGGCATTCCGCTCGCTTACGGCGCGCTGCAGATGCTGTGGAACGGCATCAGTCCCAATGGCACGGCAAGCGGCCGCTCGGGTGCGTCGTATTTGCGCTGGGACTTCACGACGTATCACTGGTATCACAGCTCGGGCGACATCCAGTGCGGCTGGAAGGACGGCGCGTGCGTGGATGTCCTGCAGATCCTCAAGGATTCCTTCGGCAAGCCGATCTGGCTCACGGAATGGGGCTGGACTGGCGGCAAGGATTATGGGCAGGACGCAGCGGACTACGTGACCACGGCGCTCACGCAGTATCGGTCGCTCAAGGACAAGTACGACATTCAATCCGTGATGATGTATAGCCTCATCGATTCCCGCTACGGCCTGATCAAGCCGGGCGACATGGTCAAGAATCCCGCTTACTCGGCGTTCAAAAACTTCGTCGCGTCCAATCCGGTCTGACGAACCGCGTGTCCCCGTCGTCCTCGTTCCATCCCGATGGCGCAATTCTTCTATGTGGCCGATTTATGTCGGCGTCTACTGAATTGCGTTGAACATCGTTCGGAACATCCACGCGGTACTGTCCGCATCGACGAGGGGATGACATGTCTGTCGCTTCACCATTGAATACACCGCTGCGCGCGAGCGCGGCCGCGCGGCTCGAGCGCCTGCCGTTATCGGGCTATCACCGCACGATCTTCATCATCATCGCGGTCGCGTTCTTCTTCGACTCCGTCGATCTCGGCACGATGACCTTCGTCCTCGGCTCGATCAAGACGGAGTTCGGCTTGTCGAGCGCGACGGCGGGGCTCGTCGCGAGCGCGAGCTTCTTCGGCATGGTGATCGGCGCGGCGGTCGCGGGACTGCTCGCGGACCGCTTCGGGCGGCGTCCGGTGTTCCAGTGGAGCATGGTGCTATGGGGCCTCGCGTCGTATCTCTGCTCGACGGCGCATAGCGTCGAAGCGCTGATCTTCTATCGCGTGCTGCTCGGCATCGGGATGGGCATGGAGTTTCCGATCGCGCAGACCTTGCTGTCGGAGTTCGTGCCCGCAGCGTCGCGCGGACGATTGATAGCGTTGATGGACGGCTTCTGGCCGCTCGGGTTCATCGCGTCGGGCGTGGTGTCGTATTTCGTGCTGCCGCAGTTCGGCTGGCGCACCGAGTTCGCGCTGCTCGCGATTCCGGCTGTGTTCGTGCTGATCGTGCGGCGCGTCGTGCCGGAGTCGCCGCGCTGGCTGGAGCATCGCGGACGTCACGCGGAAGCCGACGCGATCCTCGCCGACGTCGAGGCGAAAGTGATGAAGGCGCGCGGCTTGCGCGAACTGCCCGCGCCCGCGATGCTGAGCGAGCCGCATGCGCCCAAAGGCACAGGCGCGTTCCGCGAGATCTGGAGCGCGGCGTATCGGCGGCGGACGGTGATGGTCTGGATGCTGTGGTTCTTCGCGCTGCTCGGCTTCTACGGGCTCACGTCGTGGCTCGGCGCGCTGATGCAGCAGGCTGGCTTTGCCGTGACGAAGTCGGTGCTGTACACGGTGCTGATTTCGCTAGGCGGCATTCCGGGGTTTCTGTGCGCGGCGTGGCTCGTCGAGCGCTGGGGACGCAAGCCGACGTGTATCGCATCGCTCGTCGGCAGCGGAGTGATGGCCTACGTGTACGGACAGACCGCGCTGCACGCCGAAACACCGACGCTGCTAATCTGCGCCGGCCTCGCGATGCAGTTCTTTCTCTTCGCGATGTGGGCCGTTCTTTACACGTACACGCCCGAGTTGTACGGCACCGGCGCGCGCGCGACGGGTTCGGGTTTCGCGTCGGCGATCGGCCGCGTTGGCTCGCTGATCGGACCGTATGTGGTAGGTGTGGTGCTGCCCGTGTTCGGACAAGGCGGCGTGTTCTCGCTCGGCGCGATGTGCTTCGTGATCGCGGCGGCGGCTGTGTGGGTGCTAGGTATCGAGACGCGCGGGCTGGCTTTAGAGACGCTCGTATCGGAAGCGGTCGAGCCCGAAGCGGGCGGCGTGCTGAGTCCGGTGCGCGAATGACTTCATCAAACAAAGAGCCGCAATTCGCGGCTCTTTTCGCATGCGCATCACACGACAGCAAAGTCCCGCTTCCTCGCCTTCGCTCCATTCGCCACGAAGTACGGTGTATCGACGCGAGCCAGGGTTTCGCGTCCGCGAATGCGATCGGCGATCTTTTCTGCGAGCATGATCGTCGGTGCATTGAGATTGCCGGTCGTGATCTGCGGCATGATCGACGCATCGACCACGCGCAACGCTTCCAGCCCGTGCACGCGCCCTTCGCCATCGACGACGGCCATCTCGTCGTAACCCATCTTGCACGAACACGACGGATGGAACGCCGTCTCCGCACGCGATCGAACGAAGGCGTCGAGCTGGTCGTCGGTCGTCAAGTCCGCGCCCGGATGCAACTCGCGTCCGCGATACTTCTGCAGCGCCGGCTGGCGCATTATCTCGCGCGTGATGCGGATCGCGTCGCGGAATTCGCGCCAGTCGAGCGGGTCCGCCATGTAATTGAAAAGGATGCTCGGATGCGCGTTCGGATCGCGCGACTTGAGCTTCACGCGGCCGCGGCTCGGTGAACGCATCGACCCGACGTGCGCCTGGAAGCCGTGCATCTCGATCGGATTCGAGCCGTTGTAGTTGATCGCGACCGGGAGGAAGTGATACTGGATGTTGGGCCACAGGTCGTCGTCGCGCGTGCGGATGAAACCGCCCGCCTCGAACTGGTTGCTCGCACCGATTCCCGTCCCGTTCAGCATCCATTCAAGGCCGATCGCCGGCTGGTTCCACCACTTGAGCGCCGGATACAGCGACACCGGCTCCTTGCATTCGTACTGCATGTACATCTCAAGGTGATCCTGCAGGTTCTCACCTACGCCGGGCAGATCGAGTACGAGCGGGATGTCGAATTCGCGCAGCCATGTCGAGCGTCCGACGCCCGAGCGTTGCAACAGTTGCGGCGAAGCAATCGCCCCGCTGCACACCAGCACTTCGCGCCGCACGTGCGCGCTCACGCGATCGTTGTTGTGCAGATACGCGACGCCGATCGCGCGCTTGCCCGAGAACAGCACACGATCCGTCACCGCATGCGTCACGATCGTCAGGTTCGGCCGCTGCTTCGCGCGATCCAGATAGCCGCGCGCCGTGCTCGCGCGGCGGCCTTTCGCCGTCACCGTACGATCCATCGGGCCGAAGCCTTCCTGCTGATAGCCGTTGAGGTCTTCGGAGCGCGGATAGCCCGCCTGCACGCCTGCCTCGACCATCGCGGCGAAGAGCGGATTGTTGCCGGGCTTGCTCGTCGTCACGTGAACGGGACCGTCGCCGCCGTGATACGGATTCGCGCCGACGTCGCGCGTTTCGGCCTTGCGGAAATACGGCAGGCAATCGAGGTAGGTCCAGTTCTCCAGCCCTTTACGCTCGGCCCAGCCGTCGTAATCGAGCGCATTGCCGCGGATATAGCACATGCCGTTGATCAGCGAGGAACCGCCCAGCCCCTTGCCCCGCCCGCACTCCATGCGGCGGTTGTTCATATGCGGCTCGGGATCGGTTTCGTAGGCCCAGTTATAGCGGCGACCCTGCAACGGAAACGCGAGCGCGGCCGGCATCTGCGTGCGGAAGTCGAAGCGATAGTCCGGGCCGCCCGCTTCGAGCAGCAGCACGGTGACATCCGCGTCCTCGGTCAGTCGCGAGGCGAGCACGTTGCCCGCCGATCCCGCGCCCACGATGATGTAGTCGTATTCGTTCGCGCTCATCGCACACACTCCTTCAGAACACCGGTTGATAGGGGCCGAGCTCGACCTGCACGGACTTGATGCGCGTGTAGTGTTCGAGCGTCGTTAAGCCGTTCTCGCGGCCGACGCCCGATTGCTTGTAGCCGCCCACCGGCATCTCCGCCGGCGATTCGCCCCACGTGTTGATCCAGCAGATGCCCGCTTCGAGCCGATGGATCACGCGATGCGCGCGCGACAGGTTCTCCGTCACGACACCGGCGGCGAGTCCGTAGTCGGTATCGTTGGCGCGGTCGATGACTTCGTCTTCGTCGTCGAAGGCGAGGATGCTCATCACCGGGCCGAAGATTTCCTCGCGCACGATGCGCATGTCGTCGCGGCAATCGGTGAAGACGGTCGGCGCAACGTACTGGCCGCGCGCGAAATCGCCTTCCGTGAGACGCGCGCCGCCCGCGATCAGCCGTGCGCCTTCCTGCTTGCCGCTTTCGATGAAGCCCAGCACCTTGTGCAACTGCGCCGCACTGACGAGCGGGCCGAAATTCGTCGACGGTTCAGCCGGCGAGCCGATGCGAATCCGCTTCACGCGTTCGAGCACGAGCGCTTCGAATCGCGCGAGCACGGCGCGCTGCACGAACACGCGTGTGCCGTTCGTGCACACCTGGCCCGAGCTGAAGAAGTTGGCGCTCATCGCGATGTCGGCGGCGCGTCCGAGGTTGGCGTCGTCGAAGATCACGAGCGGCGACTTGCCGCCGAGTTCCATCGTCACTTCCTTGAGCGTCGATCCGCCCGCGAGCGACATCACCTTCTTGCCCGTATCGACGCCGCCCGTGAAGGACACCTTCGCGATCCCCGGATGCGCCGCGAGCATCGCGCCGACGCGTCCGTCGCCTTGCACGACGTTGAACACGCCGCCGGGCACGCCCGCTTCGCTATAGATTTCCGCGAGCTTGAGCGCGGTGAGCGGGGTGACCTCGCTCGGCTTGAAGATCATCGCGTTGCCGGCCGCGAGTGCGGGCGCCGACTTCCAGCACGCGATCTGGATCGGATAGTTCCAGGCGCCGATGCCCGCGCACACGCCGAGCGGTTCACGCCGCGTATAGACAAACGATTCGGGCCGCAGCGGAATCTGCTGGCCTTCGATCGCGGTGGCGAGGCCCGCGTAGTACTCGATCACATCGGCGCCGGTGACGATGTCGACGGCCTTCGTCTCCGCGATCGGCTTGCCCGTGTCGCGTGTTTCGAGCGCCGCGAGTTCGTCGTTGCGCTCGCGCAGCAACTCGACTGCGCGCCGCAAGATGCGCGAGCGCTGCATCGCGGTCATCGCGGCCCACACGCGCTGGCCTTCGCGTGCGGATCGTACGGCGCGGTCGATGTCGGCAGCCGACGCCTGTTGCACCGACGCAAGCGTTTCGCCGGTTGCGGGATCGAGTGTGTCGAATGTCTCGCCGCTCGTGGCGTCGACATGGGCGCCGCCGATGTAGAGGCGTTGCAGTGCGAATGCGGGCATCGCGTGCTCCTTGCAGGAAGAGTCAGGCACGTGCTTGAAGCACGAGGTCGATGTAATCGTTGGCGAGACGCAGCGCGGCTTTCGTGTCGAACGGTTCGCCGGACAGGGCGCCGCGCAGCCACAAGCCGTCGATCAAGGCGGCGAGGCCGCTTGCCGCGCGCCGTGCCGCGGCGCGCGGCAAAGCCTTCGAAAATTCGGCGCACAGGTTGGAATTGAGGCGCCGCGTGTTCACGTATTGCAGCCGGCGCAATTGCGGCTTGTGCATGCTCTCCGACCAGAACGCGAGCCACGTCTTCATGACGGGGCCGCTCACCTGCCGCGCATCGAAGTTCGCCGCGACGACCGCGCGCAGCTTCGATCGTGGATCGTTTTTCGCGGCGCGGCGGCGGCTCGATGTGGCGTTCCACAGATCGCGCAGGACGTGGCGCATGGTGGCTTCCAGCAGGCCGTCCTTGTCGCCGAAATAGTGGCTGACGATGCCAGTGGAAATGCTCGCGCGCTGCGCCACCGAGGCGAGCGTCGCGCCGCCGAGACCGGCCTGGTCGATGGTGATGAGCGTCGCGTCGATCAGTTGGGCGCGGCGGATTTCGCGCATTCCGAGCTTGGGCATGGCGTCCTCGGGTGAGGTCTTGCGGTGGTCTTCCGGAACAATTTTGCAAATTCGAGATGGTCATGTTAAGGTTTTTATATTGAACGGTCAATCAATAAAAAGCCACCGGAAATCCCGTGCGGCTCGACCAGAACGAACGACCGGCCAGCACGCGGAAGGAGACGTCCGCGTGTTCGAGCCAACCCCATGAATGCGCGGAAGCATGTCGTCCGCGGCAGGCACGTCGGGCCTTCGCGTGATGCGTAAACCGATTCGAATCCGGCGGTACGCCTGCCGCCGTCGCATGCTTTTCCATCGCCGCCAGAACGACGGAGCGCATGCGGCATTCCTTCGAACTGCCTGCCGAGCCGCGCCTGAAACGCACGGCCGCGCACCTATGGAGACGACCGATGGAGCAAGCCGAACTGCGAGTGCGAAGCGAAGGTGCATCAGCCCGCGCCGATGAACGAAGCGGAGCGCTGCATCGCGGGCTGACATGGAAGGACGCGTTCTGGGTTACGAGCGGCGTGCCCGCCGGCGTGCTGTTCACCATCGGTGGCGTCTGCGCGACGATCGGGCAGCCCGCGTGGATCATCTGGATCGCATCGATTTCGATGGGGCTCGTTCAGAGCGCCACATACGCCGAGATTTCGGGGCTTTTCCCGCATAAATCGGGCGGCGCGTCGGTGTATGGCGCGATCGGCTGGGTGCGTTACAGCAAGCTGCTCGCGCCGGTCTCGGTGTGGTGCAACTGGCTCGCGTGGTCGCCGATGCTCGCGCTCGGCACCGGCCTCGCCGCCAACTACGCGCTCGGCGCGCTCTTTCCCGCCGATGCCGCGATCAGCACCTGGCATCTCACACTCGCCGATCTCTCGTTCATCAAGCAGGGCCTCACGCTGCGCATCGATACGACGTTCGTGCTCGCGGCCGCGTTGCTGCTGATCACGTTCAGGCTTCAGCACAGCGGGGCATCGAAGGCCGCGAAGACGCAGCGCATTCTCGGCATCGCGTCGCTGACACCTTTGCTGATCGTCGGCATCGTGCCGTTCGTGACGGGCGACGTGCCGCTCGCGCATCTTTTCCCGCTGCTGCCGCTTGGGCACGACGCGCAGGGCAATGTGAGCGCGTCGGCGTTCGGCGCATGGAACGGCACCGGTATCACGATGGCGATGGGCGCGATGTTCATGGCCGGCTGGGCATCGTATGGTTTCGAGACGTCCGTCTGCTATACGCGCGAATTCCGCGACCCGAAACGCGATACCGCGAAGGCGATCTTCTGGTCCGGCGCGCTCTGCCTCGTCGTGATGACGCTCGTGCCGCTCGCGTTCCAGGGCGCACTCGGCACGAGCGGCATGCTCGATCCGCGCATCGTCGACGGGACGGGTGTGGGCGCCGCGATGGCGCGCATGGTCGGCGGCGGCGCGTGGGTCGCGAACGCGATCGTCGTGATGCTGATGCTCTCCGTGCTGCTGATCGTGATGACGTCGATGATGGGTTCGTCGCGCACGTTGTATCAGGCATCGGTCGATGGGTGGCTGCCTCGCTTTCTCTCGCACGTCAACGAGCACGGCGCCCCGACGCGCGCGATGTGGGCCGACCTCGGCTTCAACCTCGTCCTCCTGATGATGTCCGATTACATGACGGTGCTGTCGATCTCGAACGTCTGCTACATGATCTTCGTGTTCCTCAACCTGCAATCGGGCTGGATTCACCGGATGGATCGCGGCAACTGGTCGCGGCCGTTTCGCTGCCCGACGTGGCTGCTCGCGGCGGGTGCGCTGTGTGGCTACGCGGACCTCGCTTTCATCGGCGCGGGTGCCGATCTGCAAGGGCCGGGCACGATGCGCAACGGTTTGATCGCGATGCTGCTGATCGTGCCGGTGTTCGCATACCGGCACTTCTGGCAGGACAAGGGCCGCTTTCCGGCGCGCATGAAGGAGGACATGGAACTGGAACCGTCGTCGGCACGCCAGCGCGGCGTGCGCGATCTGCTGCCTTACGGCGCGCTATTGCTCGCGGTGGCCGTCGTGTGGGTCTCGCATCGGCTGGCGCACGGCGCCTGAGCGCATGTCGGTTTCTGCCAAACGCGTGTCGCGTTGTGTGTACCTCTTACTGCGCCCGGGGCGCTACGCTCGTTGAACGGAGCGCGACGTGAAGTTGCGCGAGCCGTCCACGAGACATGGAGACGAAAGATGAGCAGCAATCGCGGCGTCGTGTATCTAGGGCAGGGCAAGGTGGAAGTGCAGTCGATCGACTATCCGAAGATGGTCGATCCGCGTGGCCGGCAGATCGGCCACGGCGTGATTCTCAAGGTGGTCAGCACGAATATCTGCGGTTCCGACCAGCACATGGTGCGCGGCCGGACCACCGCCGAGGTCGGGCTCGTGCTCGGGCACGAAATTACCGGCGAGGTGATCGAAATCGGGCGCGACGTCGAGACGCTTTCTATCGGCGATCTGGTTTCGGTGCCGTTCAACGTCGCGTGCGGACGCTGCCCGACGTGCAAGGCGCAGCATACCGGCGTGTGCCTGAATGTGAATCCGTCGCGCGCGGGCGGGGCGTATGGCTACGTCGACATGGGCGGCTGGATCGGCGGGCAGGCCGAATACGTGATGGTTCCCTACGCCGACTTCAATCTGCTGAAGTTTCCGGACCGCGCGCAGGCGATGTCGAAGATCCGCGACCTCACGTGCCTCTCCGACATCCTGCCGACGGGCTATCACGGCGCCGTCATGGCGGGCGTGAAGCCGGGCGCGACGGTCTATATCGCGGGCGCGGGGCCGGTCGGGATGGCGGCTGCGGCTTCGGCGCGGCTGCTCGGCGCGGCGTGCACGATCGTCGGCGACATGAACGAGGAGCGTCTCGCGCATGCGCGGAAGATGGGCTTCGAGACGGTCGATCTCTCGAAGGACGCGACGCTCGGCGAGCAGATCGAACAGATTCTCGGCAAGCCCGAAGTGGATTGCGCGGTCGATTGCGTCGGTTTCGAGGCGCATGGTCACGGCAGCAGCGGACACAACGAGGAAGCGCCGGCAACCGTGCTGAATTCGCTCATGGAGATCACGCGGGCGGCGGGCGCCATCGGCATTCCGGGCCTCTACGTGACCGATGATCCCGGCGCCGCCGATGCCGCCGCGCGCAGGGGCAGCTTGAGCATTCGCTTCGGACTCGGCTGGGCGAAGTCGCATTCGTTCCACACGGGGCAGACGCCCGTGATGAAATACAACCAGAACCTGATGCAGGCGATCCTCTGGGACCGGCTCCCGATCGCGGATATCGTGAATGTGTCCGTGGTGTCGCTGGATCAGGCGCCGGACGGGTATCGGCAGTTCGATGGCGGGGCGCCCAGGAAGTTCGTCATCGATCCGCATGGGCTGTTGAAGGCGGCTTGACGTAAAAAAGGGCGGTCATACCGCCCTTTTTTAGCGTTAGCGCTTCGTCAACATCGCATACATCTCGATCACCATGTCGGGCGAAAACGTATACGGCACCCAACCGTGCCCGGTATGACGCAACACCAGCAAACGATCGCCGTTCGACTGCTTTTGCGTGGCCATCATCGGGTTGCGGGTCGCGGCGAAACGCCAGCCGGGCGGCAAGCCGCCGGGCTGCTCAACCGTCATCGACGAACGCGCATTCGACAGTTCCTCGATCAGTTGCGACACGCCTTCCGGGCTCAGCAGCACGGACTTCCCGCCGATCGTCATTTCGATCGCATCGCGCGACGGGCGCGAGACGTTGAGCGTCGGCTTTTCCTCGGCGTTCGCCTCAACAGGCTTGCTCGCGGCTTCATTTGACGATTGCGCGTTGACGGAAACAGGCGCGGCCTGGAGGAGTTCTTCGAGGCTCAACTCCAGCGCGCCGAGTTGGTCTTGTAGGTTCATTTGGTGCCTTGTTATTGCGTGCTGCTGCGTACTTTCATCAAACCCGCGATTTTACCCGCTGCCCCCGAGCGTCGCCCGCACACGTTGTAACAAAATGCTCGTAGCGCGCTGAATCCACGGCGTCTTCCCTTCGTTCAGCGCTTCAGATAGCCGTTCGCCCGGAACCAGTCGAGCGCGTCGCGCAAGCCCTCGCGATACGGCCGCGCGCGATATCCCAGTTCCCGCTCCGCCTTCGCCGACGTGAAGTACATCTTGTTCTTCGACATCCGCAGTCCGTCGACGGTCACGAACGGCTCGCGTCCGCTGAACTTCGCGTAAAGCTCGGCGCCCATCGCGAGCGGATAAAGCGGCCCGCGCGGCAGCTTGACGGTCGGCGGCTTGCGGCCGGAGAGCAGCGCGATGTCGGCGAGCATCTGCTGCAGCGGCAGGTTCTCGCCGCCGAGGATATAGCGCTCGCCGATCACGCCGCGTTCCAGCGCGAGAAAATGGCCGGCCGCGACATCGTCGACGTGCACGAGGTTCAGCCCCGTATCGACGAAAGCCGGAATCTTGCCCGTCGCCGCCTCGACGATGATGCGGCCGGTGGGCGTCGGCTTGACGTCGCGCGGCCCGATCGGTGTCGACGGATTCACGATCACCGCCGGCAGCCGGTCGTTCGCGACCATCCGCTCGACGGCGCGCTCGGCGAGCACCTTGCTGCGCTTGTAGGCACCGATGGTCTGGCCCGGATCGGCGGGCTTCGTCTCGTCGACGATGGTGCCTGCGCTCGTCACCTTTAGCGTTGCGACGCTGCTCGTGTAGACGACCCGTTCGACGCCCTCGGCGAGCGCCGCGCGCATCGTGGCCTCGGTGCCCTGCAGGTTCGAGCGCTCGATCTCGCCCGGGTCCGGCGCCCAGATGCGGTAGTCGGCGGCGACGTGAAAGAGATAGCGCACGCCCTTCAGCGCCGCGCGCATCGACGCTTCGTCGCGCATGTCGCCGAGCACGACTTCCGCGTCGAGCGCCTCGATGTTCTGCCGCGAACTCGTCTTGCGCATGAGCACGCGCACGTCGAAGCCGCGTTCGAGCGCGATGCGCGCCACCGCCGATCCGACAAAACCGGACGCGCCGGTGACGAGCACCCGGCCACTTGAAAAATCGGTCATTATTTCCTCTTCTGCGCGTCGTCCAACACATCGCGGGTAACTTGTGCGGTGCGGGAAAGCGCGGTTGAATCGCCCGCGGACCCAAGTGTGACAAGGGGTTGCGGGTCGTGCTATGGTCCGTGCCTGCCGCGCTCGCGGCTTGCAAGACTCAAACAACAAACCAACAGTCAATGCTCAAAGACAGCCGTCACCTCATAGTCGGGCTCTACTTCGTCATCGCGATCCTGCTCGCGACCGTGTTCGCCATCGACTGCCTGCTGCCGTTGCGCGTCGCGATCTGGGTCTTCTACGTGCTGCCCGTCGTGCTCTGCCTGTGGGCCGACCGTCCCGCGGTGCCGGTCGCCACGGCCTCCGTCGCATCGCTGCTGATGATCGCGGGATACTTCCTGTCGAACGCCGGTTCGTCCGTGAACCAGGACGTGCTGCAAATCAACCGGGCGCTCGGTATTTTCGTGCTGCTCGTGATCGGCGGCGTGGCGTATCTCTACATCAAAACGCGGCTGAGCGTACAACGGACCGCGTGGCTACAGCAAGGCGTTGCGCAGATCGGCTTGCAGATGCGCGGCGAGCAGTCGCCTGCTTCGATCGGCGCGAGCATCCTGCGTTCCCTCGTGCCCTACGTCAACGCGAAAGTCGGCGTGGTCTATGCCGCCGATGGCGATGTGCTTGGCCGCATCGCAAGCTGGGCGCTGCCGGGCGAGGACGTCACGCCGCGCTCGATCAAACGTGGCGAAGGACTCGTCGGGCAGATGCTGGAGGACCAGCGCGCGCTCGAAATCACCGATGCCTCCGGCCATTATCTGCAGGCCGGCTCGGCGCTCGGGTCGGCGACGGCATCGAAGGTCGTGATCGCGCCGCTCTTCGCGGACGGCGAAATGGCGGGCGTGATCGAAATGGGCTTCGTCGGCGACGACAACCGTTTCGACGATACGCGCGAGATGATCGAACTCGCCGCCGAGGGCATGGGCATGGCGCTGCGCTCGTCGCGGTATCGGGCGCGGCTCGTCGAGTTGCTGGAAGAAACGCAGCGGCAGAGCGAAGAGTTGCAGGTGCAGCAGGAAGAACTGCGCGTGTCGAATGAGGAGCTGGAAGAACGCGGCCACGCGCTGATGGATTCGCAGGCGCAACTCGAGACGCAGCAGGCCGAACTCGAGCAGACCAACGTGCAGCTCGAAGAGCACGCGCAGCATCTGGAGCGCCAGAAGGCCGAGTTGTTGCAGGCGCAGCAGGAACTCGCCGCGAACGCGCTCGTATTGGAGCGCGCGAGCCAGTACAAGTCCGAGTTTCTGGCGAACATGTCGCACGAATTGCGCACGCCGCTCAACAGCTCGCTGATTCTCGCGAAACTTTTGCACGACAACAAGCACGGCAATCTCACCGACGAGCAGGTCCGCTACGCCGCGACGATCCATTCGTCGAACAGCGACTTGCTCTCGCTCATCAACGATATCCTCGATTTGTCGAAGGTCGAAGCCGGACAGATGGACGTGCAGTTCGCGCCCGTCGCCGTCGATTCGATTTTGCAGGCGCTGCGGCAGTCGTTTGCGCCGGTAGCGCAGAGCAAGGGCGTCGCGTTCGTCACCGAGCACGGCGAGAACGTGCCGCAGTACTTCGTCACCGATAACCAGCGCTTGCTGCAGGTGCTGCGCAATCTGCTGTCGAATGCGTTCAAGTTCACGGAGCGCGGACAGGTGACGGTCGCGGTCGAGATGGCCGGCGACGATGCGCTGCGCTTCGACGTGCGCGACACCGGCATCGGCATCGCGCGCGACAAGCAGGACCTGATTTTCCAGGCGTTCCAGCAGGCGGACGGCACGACGAGCCGTCGATACGGCGGCAGCGGCCTCGGCCTTTCGATCTCGCGCGAGTTCTCGCGGTTGCTCGGCGGCTCGGTGAGCGTGTCGAGCGAATTCGGCAAGGGCAGCGTGTTCTCCGTGACGCTGCCGCTTGCCGCGCGCGAGGGCACCGTCACGGCCAAGGTCGACACGCTCGGCCGCGCGAAGGAACTGGCGGCGGGGGAGGCCGCGGCTGTCGAACCGCGCCAGGGAGCGCCGAAGCGCGTCCAGCAGCCGCAGCCGTTGCCGCCCGCGCCGACCACGCCCGCGCCCGCCCCGATCCCCGACGATCGCGCGAATCGCAAGCGACCGGATCGCGTGATTCTCGTGATCGAGGACGATTTGCCGTTCGCGCGCATCCTCTACGACCTCGCGCACGAACTCGATTTCGACTGCGTGCACGCGACGACCGCGACGCAGGGCGTCGAGCTTGCACGCGAGTTGCAGCCGAGCGGCATCTTGCTCGATGTTGGCTTGCCGGATCAATCGGGTCTGACGGTGCTCGAATGGCTCAAGCACGACCCCGTCACGCGTCACATTCCGATCCACGTCGTCTCGGCGACCGATCACGCCGACGTCGCGCTGCATCTCGGCGCGATCGGCTATACGTTGAAGCCGAGCGCGCGCGAGACGCTCGCGGGCGCGATCCGCAAGCTCGAAGCGCGCTCGGCGCAGGGCATGCGGCGCGTGTTGGTCGTCGAGGACGATCCCGTGTTGCGCGAAAGCATACATGCGCTCTTGAAGAGCGAGACGGTCGAGATTGTCGAAGCGGGGTCGATCGCGAGCGCGCTCGACGAGATGGCGCGTGCCACGTTCGATTGCGTCGTGATGGATCTGGCGTTGCCGGATGGGTCGGGTTATGAACTGCTCGAACGCGTTTCGACGGGCGGCGAGCATGCGTCGCCGCCGGTGATCGTTTATACGGGCCGGATGCTGTCGCAGGAGGAGGAACAGCGCCTGCGCCGTTACTCGAAATCGATCATCATCAAGGGGGCGAAGTCGCCGGAGCGGCTGCTCGATGAAGTGACGCTTTTCCTGCACAGCGTGGAGAGCGCGTTGCCGCCGGAGCAGCAGCGGATGTTGCGGGCGGCGCGTCAGCGTGACGATGTGTTCGAAGGGCGGACCATTTTGCTGGCCGAAGATGACGTGCGCAATATCTTTGCGCTGTCGCATGTGATCGAGCCGCTGGGGGCGAAGCTTGAAATCGCCCGCAATGGACGGGAAGCGCTCGATGCGCTGGCCCGGCATCCGGGGATCGATCTCGTGCTGATGGACATCATGATGCCGGAGATGGACGGGCTTACCGCGATGGCCGAGATTCGCAAATTGCCCGAGCATGCAAGATTGCCGATCATTGCGCTGACTGCCAAGGCCATGCCTTCGGATCGGCAGAAATGCCTCGAGGCCGGCGCCGATGACTATATTTCCAAGCCTATCGATGTCGATAAACTGGTTTCCTTGTGTCGGGTATGGTTGAGGTGAGCGCTGGCGCTTGGGATGGGGTGGGGTTGGTGTTTCAACCGTTTGATGCGCCTGGGCTTCCATTGAACTTGCTTTCTTATCGGTCTATTGGCTCTGCCCCTGTCCGGGGCGGGACTCACTTTCTTTGCTGCTGCAAAGAAAGTAAGCAAAGAAAGCAGCTTTTAACC
>NZ_FCOL02000029.1 GCF_001544515.1 Caballeronia terrestris | reverse complement strand
GACAGCTTCAGCATCCGGTCCGGCACCGGATAATTCGACGCGAGAATGCCCTCGCACATCTCGTAGAGAAACTCGCCGGCGTTCAGCCCCAACTGATCGCGCACGTACGACACGGCGCCGCGCAAAAAATCGATGCCGGGCACGCCCTTGTAGTCGCGCGCAAAAATCTCGAAGCGCTCCTCCAGCCCTTCGCGCTTCGGAAACCCACCGAGCCCTTCCGGCATGTGCGCGAACGAGCGTTCCGATTCACGCATCGCGAAAAGGCCGAGTTGCCAGAAGCCGTGGCGCGGGATCGTCGCCAGAAAATTGGGGTTGCCGCGGCCCGCGTTGAGCATCGACAGGTTGGCCGGGCGCTCCACCGCGCCGCCGCCCGCCGCCTTGATCAGTTCGTCCTTCAGTTCGAACGGGCTCAGCGCCGCCATCCCGGCACGGTCGCCGGCGCCTGACTTCGAGCCCGCCTTTGCTGATTTTGCTGACTTTGCCATCCAACACCTCCAGATAGGGTGAACTGCAAAAAATCGGAACGTCGAGGAGAAGCGTGCGGCCCGCGTCAGGTGAGCAGCATCACGATCACCATCCCCCAGATCGTCAGCAGCGTGTTGCCGACTGCGTAGGTGACCGTGTAGCCGAGCCCCGGCACCTGGCTCTTCGCGGCATCGCAGATCATGCCGAGCGCGGCGGTCGTCGTGCGCGCGCCGGCGCAGATGCCGAGCAAAAGCGCCGGGTGAAACTTGAACACGTATTTCGCGACGAACATACCGATGATGAGAGGCACCGTCGTCGCGAAAATGCCCCACAGGAAGAGGCTTACGCCGAGTTGCTGCAGGCCCTTCACGAAGCCCGGCCCCGCCGTCACGCCGACCACCGCGATGAACACGTTCAGCCCGACCGAGTTCATGAACCAGATGGTCGGCTCGGGGATTCGGCCGAAGGTCGGATGAATCGCGCGCAGCCAGCCGAACACGATGCCCGCGATCAGCGCGCCGCCTGCCGTCGAGAGCGTGATCGGAATGTCGCCGATCTTGATCACGACCGCGCCGATCAGCGCGCCGAGCGTGATCGCGAAGCCGACAAACGCGATGTCCGCCGCGCTTGTCGGGCGGTCGAGCACGCCCAGCGTCTTCGCGGCGGCGGTGGTGTCCTGCGTGCGGCCGACGAGCGTCAGCGTGTCGCCGCGATGCAGCTTCGTGCTCGGCAGCACAGGAATCTGCGTCTCGGTCGGACCGCGCTTGATCTTGCGCAGGAAAACGCCGCGCGCGAGCGGCATCGTGGCGAGTTCGAGCAGCGTCTTGCCGTCGACATCCTTGCTCGTCACGTAGACGTCGACGCCTTCCACCGGCACCGCGAGCAGTTCCGGATCATCGACTTCGACGCCGCGTGGCCCGAGGATATCGACGAGCTGCTCGCGCCGCCCGCCGACAGCGACGACGTCGCCCGCCTGCAGCACGTCGTCGAGCTTGGCGTCGTGCACCGTGCCGCCGCGCCGGATGCGCTCGATGAAAAGCCGCGTGCCGGCCTGCTCGCGCGCTTCGATCTCGCCCACCGACATCCCGACGACCTGGCCGCCCTCCGGAACCCGGTAGGCGCGCAGTTCGTAGCGATGCCACGCCTGGCCGGCGCCGCCGAGTTCCTGCTTGCCGCCGAGCGTGGCTTCGTATTCCTTGCAGGCCGCGACGAGATCGATGCGCAGCAGGATCGGCCCGAGCGTCGCGAGGATGATCGCCGAGCCGATCGTCCCGAAGATGTACGTGACGGCGTAGGCGGTGGGCATCGCGTCGAGAAGCGCCTTGGTTTGATCGGCGGGGAGGCCGAGGCGGTTGACGGCGTCGGTGGCGAGGCCCATCGATGCCGAGATGGTCTGCGAGCCGGCGAAGAGGCCGGCCGCCGAGCCGATGTCATAGCCCGCGAACTTGGCGGCGACGAAGGGCGCGGCGAGACACAGCACACATTGCACGACGGAGAAGAGCGCTTGCGGCAAGCCGTCCTTCGCGATGCCGCGCACGAATTGCGGACCGACGCCGTAGCCGACCGCAAAAAGAAACATCAGGAAGAAGACGGATTTGACGTTCGGCGAGATCGTAATGCCGAGTTGTCCGATGGCGATTGCCGCGAGCAGCGTCGCGGTGACGGCGCCTAGACTGAATCCGCGATAACTCTTTCCTCCGACCCAATACCCAATTCCCAATGACAGAAAAATCGCGATTTCCGGATAACTGCGTAGTGTTGCCGTGAACCATGACATACGCACTCCTTTTAGGGCTGATTTTCGGGCGGTGTTTTCGTCGTAAGTGGTGGAAAGATTGTCGATAGTGGTGCACGCATGATAGCGCGCGTGAAACGATGATGCGTTACAGCGCTTCAAGCGCCGATGCCTGCATTCATATCCGTTGAAGCGTTACGCCCCACGTGGAAGCGTCAGTCCTTTCTCCGGCGAATCGCGTCATCGATTTAAATGACACGCGGAATTTATTCTGCAGCCGAAACCGCAGAAATCCCTAATGCACCCGGTTGAGCTTTTCAAACCCGCTTCGTACGCGCCTCGGCCTGCAACTCATCTGTCAGCTCTTCGATACGACAGGCCGAAACCGCGTCATACACACCCTCGCGCACACAGGCGCGGCACCACTGACGCTCGACGACATCCGCCCGCGCTTCCCACACATGTCCAAACGCGCATTGCCAGCGCAAGGGCGTCGCGGCATCGGTGTAGGCGGCGGAGAGCAGCGCCCCGCCCCGTGCCCCGGCGATCCGCCCGAGCCGCTGCCGATGCAATTCGCGACGCTGCCCCGCGCAGTTCATGCAGCGCACGTTTTGCGCGGCGCTGAGCGAATCGTCCCACGCGTGTCCACGCGCGCAGTTCCACGCGGCATCGTCCGGTGTCTGCGTGCAGGCCTCGCGATATTGCCCGGCCTGTTCCATCAGCGCGCGATGCGCGCGCTGCCTCTCGTTATATTTGTCTTGCTTCATGGCCCTGCCCTTTCTTGATGCCGTCGATGCCGTCACTGCGGCATCCGTGTGTCGTCAGTGACGGCCGCCGCCCTCCGCTTCGGAACGCGAGGTCGTCGTCAGGATGCCGTCGGGTCCGAAATGCGCGTTGAACATCGCGTCGCGCGTCACACCGCCCTCTTCCCAGTGCCAGCTCCAGACGCGCTCCTTTTTGAGCGGATATTCGGCCACCGTGGTCGGCTTGCCGAGCAGGCGGCGGACCTCGTCCTGCGACATGCCCGGCCGCACCTTCGCGATGTTCTCCGCCGTCAGCACCTGCGTCGCCGCGACGAAGCGGCCGTTCGCATCGAGATCGACCATGTAGGTGGTCGTCCCGGCCGGGCCGCGCGGATATTCGAGTCGCCTGGAGCCGTCAGTGAAGGTGCGCGCGGTTTCGGGCTCACCCATCTGGTTGCGAATCTCGGCCTCGGTCGTGACGCCGGGTTTAAGGTCCTTCAGCAGCAAGGCGTCCGGCTTGACCGAATTAAAAATCGACTTGAGCTTGTTCATCGCCTCTTCGCTCTGCTGCTGGTCGCAGCCGGTGACAAGCGACGCCGCGCACAACGCGGCGAGCATGATTCTTTTCACGCGTGGCCTCCCTGCCGTGTGGTTTTTTCCGAGCCGCCGAGGGCGTCGATTCGCCGAGCGTCAGCCGCCAGCCTTCATCAGCGGCAGCGGATCGACGGCCTGACCCGACTTGCGCACCTCGAAGTGCAGCACGGGCTTGCCGTCCGGGCCCGTGCCCATGTCGGCGATGGTCGCGCCCTGCTTCACGGTATCGCCTTCGTGCACGAGCAGCTTGCTGTTGTGCGCGTAGGCGGTCAGGTAATCGCCGCTGTGCTTCACGATGATCATCTGGCCATACGCGCGCAGCCCGCTGCCCGCGTAGACGACCTTGCCCGGCGCCGCCGCCTTGACGGGCGTCCCGGTCTTGCCCGCGATATCGATGCCCTTGCTGCTGCCCCCGAACTTCGTGACGACGTCGCCCTGCGTTGGCCACGCGAGCGAGAAGCCCTTGCCGCTGCCGGCCGGCTCCGGCTCTGGGCTTGCGGAGGACTTCGCCGTCGCAGCCGGCGCCGCCGCGGATGGCGCAGCGGGCGAACTCGCGCCCAGGAGCGGCGGCTGCGCCGTTTTCGCAGCGCCGGCCGTCGCCGATTTGCTCCAGTCATCCGCCGATGCGGTCGCGCCCGGCGGCACAACGCGCAGCAACTGGTCGATGTTGACCTGCTGGCTCTCCGGCAGGTTGTTCCACTTCGACAGATCGGCGGGCTTCTGTTTGTAAATACGCGCGATGCCGTAGAGCGTGTCGCCCGGCTTCACGCGATAGAAACCGGGAGCCGCCGGCGCTGGCGCGACCGGTCCCGCCGGAGGCAGCGCCGCCGTGGTCGCGGGCATCGCGCCATCGCCCGGCGATGTCACCGCGGGCGGGACATCGCCGCCTGTCGAGCGCTCGACGACGGGCGCCGGCGTCAGCGAAGACGCACACCCCGCGAGGCCAGCCCCGCACACGACGGCCCACGCCGTCAGCCTGAATAATCCTGAACGCATCACCGCCATACTTCCGATTCCCTGCTGTTTGTTATAACGATGTCCCGACGCGCGCCGCGACGCTCAGAATCGCGTTCCCACAGCGCATCCGCCGAGGAATGCCCCATTCGACCCGGCCGCGCCGCAACCGAACAACCCGCAACCCGACAACGACGCCGCCAGCCCGATCACGACGACTGCCGCCCGAACCCGGCGCCACTTGTTCTGCTCTTTTGACTCACTGCGAACTTCAACTGCTTCTTTCACGCCTGACAACCCCTGCGAGCATAAAACATTTAACGATGAAAGCCATTTCCAGGCGCCAATTTTCCCGACACTTTGGCGTTCTAACCTTTCACGTTATCACACGCGTTCGGCGCTTTGCATCTGCGCTTGTCCGAATAACGACGGTTTCGCCGCTCGCTCGCAGGGTGCGATTTTAGCGGCTTCATGGCCGATTGGCCGCGCGATCGATGTTCTAACAATGCTTGACATTTGAGGGAGTCCGCGAAGCCCATGCATCGGCTACATTTGCCGCGCTCGATGCAGGTGCATCCTGCATTCTCAATTCACGGAGGTTGATCGCATGGAATTCATGCAACACGGACTCGTCTGGGCGCTGATCATCGGCGCGGTGGCGGGCTGGCTCGCGGGCCTGCTAGTCAAGGGCGGCGGCTTCGGGCGGCTGGTGGACATTCTCGTCGGTATGGTCGGCGCGGTGGTTGGCGGCTGGCTCTTCAGCGTGCTCGGCGTCTCGCTCGGCGGCGGCATCCTCGGCACGCTGATCACGGCGGCGGTCGGCGCGGTCGTGCTGCTGTTCGTCATTCGACTATTCCGGCGCGCGTAACGCGTCGACCAAGCAACCGTAAAGCAGCATGAAAGACGAGGCCGCCAAGTGGCGGCCTCGTCTTTTTCGCCCCTCGCTCGACGAAGACTCAAACTTTCGACGAACCCCGTCGCGTCATCTTCCACAGCGCGCCGAGCGCGATCGGAATGACGGCCGCGCCGATGCCCACCAGCACGATCACGTTCAGATACTGGCGGATGAACGGAATATTGCCGAAGAAGTAGCCGAGCAGCACGAGCAGCAGCACCCAGATCAGCGCGCCGAGCACGTTGAAGAACTGAAAGCGCATCGCGTCCATCGCCGACGCGCCCGCGACGAACGGCGCGAACGTCCGCACGACCGGCACGAAACGCGCGATCACGATCGTCTTGCCGCCGTGCTTCTCGTAGAAGTCGTGAGTTTTCTGCAGCGCCGCGCGGTCGAGAAACCGCTCCAGCACGGGAATGTTCGAATGGAACACCTTCGGCCCGACCGCGCGGCCGATCCAGTAATTGACCGTGTTCCCGGCGATCGCCGCGACGAGCAGCAGCGCAATCAGCGCGCCGAGATGCATCGAGCCGGTCGCGGCGAACGCGCCGCCGATGAACAGCAGCGAATCGCCCGGCAGGAACGGGAACACCACGAGCCCGGTTTCACAGAACACGATCAAAAACAGCACTGCGTACACCCAGCCGCCATAGTGCTGGATGAAAAAACCGAGCGACTTGTCGATATGAAGGATGAGTCCAAGAAATTGCAGCAGTGTGTCCAAAAGTGATCCTCGAAAGAAGTAAGCGACAACGCGTGAAAGCGTCGAATGGCATGAAAAACCGGTCGCGTCATGATACAGAAAGTCGTCGGCGGGAAACTTAGACGCCCTGCTTTTGGCCGACAGATGCGAGCACCGTGGCGGGCGGATTTGGGGTACAAGCGGCGCAAGGCTCACAGCCAGGCGACCAAAGGTCCGCAGACACAAGTCGTTATAATTTGCCGATGCCCGATCTCACCGATACCCCCGCCGTCGATTCGACCCTCGGCGCCGCGCGCCGTTCGCGCGCGATCCAGCCGCTCCCCGACCAGTTGATCAGCCAGATCGCGGCGGGCGAAGTGGTGGAACGCCCGGCGTCCGTCGTGAAGGAACTGCTCGAGAACGCGCTCGATGCCGGCGCGACGACCCTGCGCATCACACTTGATGAAGGCGGCGTGAAACGCATCGTGATCGCTGACGACGGCTGCGGCATGCCGCCCGGCGAGCTGCCGCTCGCGCTCCTGCGCCACGCGACGAGCAAGATCCGATCGCTCGCCGAACTCGAAGCCGTCGCGACGCTCGGGTTTCGCGGCGAGGCGCTGGCGTCGATCGCGTCGGTGGCGGAGCTGTTCATCACGAGCCGTACGGACGAATGCGCGCACGCGACGCGCATCGACGCCCAGACGGGCGCGATTTCGCCGGCGGCGGGCACGGTCGGCACGACGATGGAAGTGCGCGAGCTGTACTTCAACACGCCCGCGCGCCGCAAATTCCTGAAAAGCGAGCAGACCGAGCTCGGACATTGCCTCGAAATGATCCGGCGCGTCGCGCTCGCGCGGCCCGACGTCGCGATCTCGGTGATGCATAACGGCAAGGCCGTCGAGCACTGGAACGCGAGCGCGCCGCAAGCGCGGGTCGCGAAGATTCTCGGCGAAGTTTTCGATACGGCGCACCTGCCGCTCGACGAACGCGCCGGGCCGCTCGCCGTGTACGGTTGCGCGGGCCTGCCGACGGCGAGCCGCGGCCGCGCCGACCAGCAGTATTTTTTCGTGAACGGCCGCTTCGTGCGCGACAAGCTGCTCACGCACGCCGTGCGCGCCGCGTATGAGGACGTGCTGCACGGGAACCGTTATCCGTCGTACGTGCTGTTTCTCGACTTGCCGCCCGAGGCTGTCGATGTGAACGTGCATCCGTCGAAGATCGAAGTGCGGTTCCGCGATTCGCGTTCGATCCACCAGTTCGTGTTTCACGCCGTCCAGCGTGCGCTGGCGCGGAACGCGGGCGCGTCGCCGGAAACGACGGCGGGCGGCCACGCGGCGCAGCTTCAGCCGACCGGGCCGGCTTCGTTCAGTGCGCGGCCGCTTGCGGGAGCGGGAGTGCTGAGTACGGTATCGACAGGTGCAAACACGAGCGAGAACGGCACGACCTGGCTGCGCCAGTCGCGCATGACGCAGGGCACGCTGCCCGTCGCGCAGCCGCTCGCGCTCTACGACGCGCTGTTTGGCCGCCGCGACGTGAACGCTGGCACACAGACAGTCGCCGAGACGCCTTACGTCGCGTACGGCGATCAAGCAAATCGCGCGAATCACGGCGACGACCAGCCCCTCGGCTTCGCCCTCGGCCAGATCCACGGCATCTACGTGCTCGCTCAGAATACGCAGGGGCTCGTGATCGTCGATATGCACGCCGCCCACGAGCGCATCCTCTACGAGCAGTTCAAGAACGCCCTCGCCGATCGCGCGATCGCCGTGCAGCCGCTGCTGATCCCGGTGTCGATGAACGCCGAGCCGGTGGAGATCGGCGTCGTCGAGGAAGAGCGCGCGACGCTCGATGCGCTCGGCTTCGATCTCGCCGTGCTCTCGCCGACGTCGATCGCTATCCGCGCCGTCCCCGCGCTGCTGAAGGACGCCGATCTGCAGTCGCTCGCGCGCGCGGTCATCGCGGACCTACAGGCGTACGGCGGCTCGCGCGTTTTGACCGAACGGCAGCACGAGTTGCTTGGCACGCTTGCGTGTCACCATGCGGTGCGCGCGAACCGCCGCCTCACGCTCGACGAAATGAACGCGCTTTTGCGCCAGATGGAAGCCACCGAACGCGCCGACCAGTGCAATCACGGCCGGCCGACGTGGTTCCAATTGACGCTCGGCGATCTCGACCGTCTTTTCATGCGCGGGCAATGAGCGCGAAGAGAGCGCTTCCGGTTGCCTGCCTGCTCGGCCCGACCGCGTCGGGCAAGACCGCCGCCGCGCTCGCGTTCGCGGCGCGGCGGCCGGTGGAGATCGTCAGCGTCGATTCGGCGCTCGTGTATCGCGAGATGGATATCGGCACGGCCAAGCCGTCCGCCGCGGAACTTGCGGCGGCACCGCATCATCTGATCGACATCATCGATCCGGCAGAGGCCTATTCCGCCGCCGAGTTTCGCGCGGATGCGCTGCGGCTCGTCGGCGAAATCACAGCGCGGGGGAACGTGCCGCTTCTGGTCGGCGGGACGATGCTGTATTACAAGGCGCTCACGCAGGGCCTGAACGATTTGCCCGCTGCCGATCCCGACACGCGCGCCACCCTCGCTGCCGACGCCGCCCGCGACGGCTGGCCCGCGCTGCACGCGCGACTCGCCGCCGTCGATCCGCAGACCGCCGCGCGCCTCGCTCCGAACGATTCGCAGCGCATCCAGCGCGCTCTCGAGGTTTTCATGCTGGCCGGGCAGCCGATGTCGGCGTTGCTCACGGCGCCGCGTGCTCAGGAAGAATCGGCGCGATATCGCTTCGTGCCGATCGCGCTGGAGCCTTCCGAGCGCAGCGTGCTGCACGCACGCATCGCCGCGCGTTTCGATGCGATGCTCGCGCATGGTTTCATCGACGAAGTGAAGCGGCTGCGCGCGCGAGGCGATTTGAGCCTGGAGATGCCGTCGATGCGCTGCGTCGGTTACCGGCAGGCCTGGGAATATCTCGACGGTGATACCGACTACGACACGATGCGCGACAAGGGCGTCTTCGCGACGCGCCAGTTGTGCAAGCGCCAGTTGACCTGGCTGCGCGCGATGCCGGAGCGGATCGTGATCGACTGCTGCGCGGGCGATGCGACGGAACAGGCGGTCCGGGCGATGGAGCATATGGGAGGCCATCGACCACGAACGTGATAGCGGCCGCAAAGCCACCGCGCGAATTCGGACACACGCATTAAAAATAAGAATTTACAGAACCATCCTATTCAGTGAAGCCGCGCCAGCCGACATAATCCGCCTTCTCTTCAACGGGAAGTCAATCGTGTCGCTAGCCACTCGCTTTTTCTCCGCCTCTGCCGTATTCGTTCTTGCGTGCGCCGCCTCCCTCGCACACGCGGATTCGAAAATCCGTGTTGGTAATCTTTACGAATATATCCCCGGCAAGACCGCATCGATTACCAAAACGATTCGAAACGATGGTGACGCAACGGGTTTTGTGCGCGTCGAAATCAAGCGCATAAGTTACGACGCAGCGGGCAAGGATATCGAAACCGATCAGCCCGCCGACGGTAGCCTCAATAATCGTCTGATCGTCAGCCCGAACCGGTTGATCGTGCCGGCCCAGGGCGCACGCAGCGTGCGACTGCTTTATACCGGCGCCCGTGATACGGAACAGTATTTCCGCGTGCGTTTCACTCCGGTCCTTCCCGATCGCAACGACGGCTTCGACGTGTCTGCCGAAACCGAGAAAGCGTTTGCCAGCGCGGGCGTCAAGGTGATGGTCGGATACGGCGCGGTCGTGGTGATGCGTCCGAGCAACGAGATCTACGACACGCAGGTCGAGACCTTTGCGGATCATGCCGTCATTACCAACCGCGGCAACAGCACCGTGATCATAGATAACTTCTTTGAATGTAGTGAAAGCGGAAACAAGTGCCAAAACCCGGTTAAAAAGCATGTGCTGCCAGGCCGGCACGTCGATTATTACGCTAAATCCAAATCGAGTATCAAGTTCGAAATTATCGAAGGCGATAGAAAGCAGGAAAAATCGATTCAGTTTAGTTCGGCATCGAATCAATAAAATTTGTGCGGGTTTAATCCGCGCACATTCGGCAGCAAAACCCTCTCAACAGAATTCGCAGCCGGGTCGCATATCGCGGCCCGGGCGGGTAGACGCGCGCAAGCGCATTTCAAATCCACTGGAATGGAAATCATGAAAAAGCTTCTGGCAGTTACTTCCCTTATCGCCATCGGCGCAGTCGCGGCCTCCGCAGTTCACGCGGAGACCATCAGCCAGGACCTCCAGGTGCGCGCAGTCGTGCCCGCAGGGGATTTCTACGTGAACCCGGCCAGCGGCTGGCCGACCACGCCGGTTCAAATGGGCTGGGACTCGGTGAACGAACGCTTCACGGACTACAACCTGCCACTGCGCATGAAGAACAGCCTGCAAACCAGCGGCGCGAACCCGGTCGCGCAAGGAAAGATCAAGGCGAGCCTCGGCTATCCGACCGTGCTCACCAATGGCACGGACAACATGCCCGTCGCCGTGAAGGTCTCGAGCGAGTCGAAGGCCACGCCGGTCGTGCTCACGACGACGCCGCAAGAAGTCTATGCGAACCCTGCCGGCGCCGAAGAAAACGGCAACTTGAACCTCTCCGTGAACAACGTGGGTACGCCGGTTCCGGGCACGTACAACGGCGTCGCCGCGTTGATTTTCGACTCGGCCCTCTGAGTTCTGCCCTCACGTCCCGACGAGAGCCCGGCACCCGGGCTCTCGCCCTCTCTTTTCGAGGATAGTCATGAAGAAGATCCTGGTCGCTGCGCTGATCGCCACTTATGGCATCGGTGCTGCGACCAACTCCGTCGAAGCAAGCACCTCCGCGCCGGTCGCCGACGCGCAGGTGCTCGATTTCGCGAAGGGT
The DNA here is from genome assembly GCF_001544515.1 of Caballeronia terrestris. GTDB lineage: Bacteria > Pseudomonadota > Gammaproteobacteria > Burkholderiales > Burkholderiaceae > Caballeronia > Caballeronia terrestris. The sequence goes on along the minus strand of NZ_FCOL02000029.1, from coordinate 71,622 downwards.
CTGCCGCTTGACTTTGCCGACGCGATCTTCGGTACGCCGCTTGCCGCGCGTATCGAAATCGACGGTCAATATTTCGCCGATGCGCTCATCATTCTCGATCGCAACGGTCATATTCAACTCAGCGAACTGCTCGAGCAGCAAGATTCGCCGCTTCAATCCATCGATGAACGTCGCCGCTATGAGAGCGCGCTTCGCGCTGGTTTCACCCTGGGCGCCTGCTCGGGCCAGAATTGCCCCAAGGACATCGTCAAGTCGGTGTATAGCGCGTCCGACTCCAAGCTCGCTCTTTTCACCGAGCGCGGTAGCCCAAGCGCCGCGCAAGCTCGCTACTACGCGCTGCCCGAAAAGGGCACCGGCGGCCTGCTCGTAACAAACCGCCTTTCCGCTGTTCAGGCGCTTGGCAACGCGGCGGCGAGCAGCGGCGCCTACACGATGGCGTTGTCGTCGAATATCGGCGACTGGACCGCTTATTCCGACCTGCAGGTCACGCAAAACGGCGGCCCCGGCAATCAGCGTCAACTCAACGAATACCTGAATAACGCCTATCTGCAGCGCGAATTCAAGAACCGCTACGTGCGCGCCGGCTACTTCGTGCCAGACAACTCGGCGGATCAGGGCAATCTCGCGCCCGTGCCGTTCGCGAGCTACGACACGATCGTGGGCGCAGCCGTCGGGTCGTCCGACACGCTGCTGCGGCGAACCAAACGGGCGAGCCTCGTGCCGCTCACTGTCAGTGCGAGCAAGCCGGGCTACGTCGAAATCTATCAAGACGAGCGGCTGCTCGCCACGCAATCGGTGCAACCGGGATTGTCGACGCTCGACACCGAAAATCTTCCAGACGGCATCTACGACGTCGATATCCGCCTCACCGAAGACGGGCGTGTCACCTCGCGCCAGCGCGAACGCGTGTACAAGCCCTCCAACTGGAACGGCGAGGACCGCTCTCGCTATAGCGTCTACGGTGGGCGCCGCGTTGCAATACTCGACAGCAACCCGAACCCGGCCGCCGGTGACGACTGGGTCATCGGCGCTCAGGCGGGCTATCTCTTCACGCCGAAGCTGCGTGGCGGCATGACGGTCGTTCGTGACGGCGTCGACATTCCGGTGGGCCTCTTCGCCGCCTACGACATAACGGACTGGATGGAACTCTATGCGAATCCGTACTACGCACAAGAACGCGGTTATGGCTTCGAAGTGCAAACCGTCTTGCGCGCGCCGATGGGCAGCGTAGTGCTGAACACGCGTCAGGCAGAACGCAAGGTCGCAGCGCCAATCCTGCGAAACGCTCGCCTGCCGCTCGACGCCAACGCCCTGCTCGCCTACCGCACGCGCTACAGCAGCGGCTATAGCTCGATCACAGGTGCGCTGCAGATCGACGAGCGCAATCGCGTCTCGATGCGCACGGGCTACGACCACGAGTTGCACCAGACCGCCGTCGATCTCTCGTATTACCGCGATTTCCGCCTGCTCGGGGGCACCGCGGCGCAGGGCTTCGTCAATCTGTATCAGCGTCCGGCGGGCGTCATCGACGGCGCGCCGCGCATGTCGCGCGGCTTCATGCTGGGCGCCACGATCGCGCTCGGCCGCAATCCGAGCCATAGCCTGAACGTGTCATTCGGTGCGCAGAAGGGCGGCGCGCGCGGCACCGATCAGTCCTTGAACGCGGACTATCGCACGATCTTCGAAGACAGCTTCGTCAACGCCGCAGGCATAACCGGCAGTTATGCGAAGAGCGGCAGTTCGGCCACGGCAAACGCGCAGTTTGGCAATCGCGTGCTGGCGGGCGATGTCTACGCCCAGCAGAATTTAAGCGGCTACGGCTCGGCGGTCGGTGTGAATCTCGACAGCACCGTCGCCGTCGCAAAGGGCGGCGTCGCACTGACCTCGAGTGAAGCGACACTTCAGCCGCGCGCCGGCATGATCATCGATGTCGCGAGCGACGATGACTCGAAGGACGACGCCATCGTCGCGCGCATCAACGACGGCAGCACCGTCAAGCTGCACCCGGGCTCGAACTTCGTTCAGGTCGACCCGTACGAGTCGCACAACATCACGTTCGACTACGACAAGCAAGCAACAGCCGGCGCGAAGTTCTCGCCGCCGACCGCATCCGCGCAACTGTTTCCCGGTGGCGTCGGTTACCAGAAGGTTCAGGTGATGCGCACCGTGGCCGTGATCGGCCGTCTGATCGGTGCAAACAAGCAGCCGATGCGCGGCGCGCGGGTCGCGAATCACGCGAGCTTCGCGTACCCGGAGGCAGACGGCGTGTTCACACTGGAACTGAGCAAGGCCACTCCGACCGTCGACGTGCTCGATGGCGACAAAAAACTATGTTCGATCAATCTGGGCAAGCAGATCGCGAAGGCATCCGCTGAAAGCGCGCTCGTTCTTGGAGATGTGTCATGCGAGTGAGATTCACGGGCTGTGCGCGGATGATGTGCCAAGCGGCGTTCCTGTTGCTGCTGGCACTCGGTTTCACGACGGCCACGCAGGCGGCGGTGATGAACATCACCGCTGAATACAAAGGCAGCATCACTAATCCGAAGACCGATTTCGTGAACACCACGCCACCAGCCGGGTACTGCGCCAACAGTACTCTGTGTGGGGCAGGCGTATTCGGCGTTGCATTTCCGGCGGGCGGAACGAAAATTCTCACCGCGACAGCCGCCAGAGAACCACGAAAGTCGTTCATGGTGTCGTTCGACTCCAGGCCGCGCGACGTCACCGTAACGAACGAACGGGGCCAGTCTTTCATTGTGAAGTTTCGCGCAGTGGGAATGTCCTTCCTTGTTTCACGCGTTTCAAACGAAGCGGTCGGCATTCGCGAACAATTCGTCCAGTCGCCTTTATATCCATTCGGCTCCTGCAATGGCAACGGCTACGGGGGCTACAACTCCAATGTGTACTCAACCCATTGGACTTCTCAGACGACCACCGGCATGGCCGTCTGTTACGAGCCCAACAAGCCGGAACTCGCCCCGCTGACGGTCAGCTACTCGCAACTCGCGCTGCAATATTCGCTGACACTCGACGCGCCTTATACTTGGCCTCCCGGCGTCTATACGGGCACGGGGCATTACTCGTTCGGCGCAAACAAGGACATCGACTTCGGCGATGACTATACGGACACGGCCGGCACAGGCACCGGGATCGATATTAATTTCACGCTCGATGTGACGCATGAACTGTTTGTTCGTTTCCCGGGGGCTACGCAAGGCCCGGTCGTCGCCGACCTGAACCCCGAAAACAGTTGGAGCAACTGGCCGGATCGGATGCCTCCGTACCTGAAGAAAGAACTGATATTCGACTTCGGAACGAGCGGTCCTCTGAAACTGTCTGTGCATTGCAGCGGTCATTACGACGCCACCACGCAATCCTGCGGAGTACGCGATCAAAACGATCCTGCCGGCCCCGTATTGCCATTCGACGTGTTCATGACCAACGCCCGCTTGCGCGACAGCGCGGGACAAGCGCTCATCATGAAGAAATTGCCGGTCACCGATAGCGGCGCGTTGCCCGAACTCGTCTCGGTGACGGCAGGCAACGTGGGCCTGACTCCGGCGCGACTAAACTTCCGCACCAAAGCGGGTGTGACGGACCGGATGCAGCGCGGACACACCTATACGGGAAATCTCACCGTCGTGTTCGACGCCAACTTATAGCCCCGCGCGAAACGCACAGCGCAAGGGTGATATGGGGGCGGCCGCTGGACGGCGCCCCTGCTGCATCAAAGGGATTCGGCCCGCCTCAGATCACCACCGTCTGCGCTTCACCTTCGCGGCTCTCGCGCACCGTCCCGATGGTCCAAACCTGCTCGCCCGCCGCCGACAGCAGGCCAGTTGCCGCTTCAGCATCGTCGGCCGCGACGATCACCGCCATCCCGATTCCGCAATTGAACACGCGATGCATCTCCGCATCCGCGACGCCGCCGTGCTTCTGCAGCCACGAGAAAAGCGGCGGCAGCGGCCATGCGCGATGATCGAGTTCGGCGGTCAGCCCTTCGCGCAACACACGCGGAATGTTTTCGACCAGCCCGCCGCCCGTGATGTGCGCCATGCCCTTCACGGTCACGCTCTGCATCAGCGAAAGCAGCGGCTTCACATAGATATGCGTGGGCGCCATCAGCGCGTCGGCGAGCGAGCGGCCGTCGAAATCGGCGTTCAGGTCCGGCTGCGCGCGCTCGATGATCTTGCGCACGAGCGAAAACCCATTCGAATGGATGCCGCTCGACGCCAGTCCAAGCACGACGTCGCCCGGCTGGATCGTGCTGCCGTCGATGATCTTGCTCTTTTCCACCGCGCCGACCGCGAAGCCCGCCAGGTCGTACTCGCCGTCCGGGTACATGCCCGGCATTTCCGCCGTTTCGCCCCCGATCAGCGCGCAACCCGACAATTCGCAGCCTTCCGCGATGCCTTTCACGACAGTAGCCGCCGTATCGACGTCGAGCTTGCCGCAGGCGAAGTAATCGAGGAAAAAGAGCGGCTCGGCGCCCTGCACGAGGATGTCGTTCACGCTCATCGCGACGAGATCCTGGCCGACCGTGTCATGCTTGTTCAGTTGAAACGCAAGACGCAGCTTGGTGCCGACGCCGTCCGTGCCCGACACCAGCACCGGCTCCTTGTAGCGCTTCGGCACTTCGAAGAGCGCACCGAACCCGCCGATACCGCCAAGCACGCCATCACGCATCGTTTTCTTGGCAAACGGCTTGATGCGGTCGACGAGTGCGTCGCCGGCGTCGATGTCCACGCCCGCGTCGCGATAAGACAAACCTTGGGCGTCAGGGGCGGATTTCGGCTGATTCATGGGGGGATGAGCGAGAAGGTCGGTAAAATAGGATTTTACCCGATGACAGCCCTCCGGCTCGAATTCACGCGTTCCGCGCCGCGTCGCCCGAATCTTTTCAGGATCCGGGCGAAACGAGCGGAATGCCTTGCGCCCGGCGCGAACCGTACCGCGGCACCACCCGCACCATGCTTTTCAAGATACGCCCCGACGGAACCGACTGCCCGTGCAACGCCAACTGACGCTCGATCTCGGCACGCCGCCGCCTGCCACCTTCGACAATTTCTTCGCTGCCAGCAACCACGAACTCGTGACGCGGCTGCGCGAGCTGGAAGGCGCGCTCGCGGCCGGGCCGGTCGCGGATCGCACGTTTTACATCTGGGGCGAGCCGGGCAGCGGGCGGAGCCATCTGCTGCAGGCGCTCGTCCACGAATCGACGGGGCGCGCGAAGTTTTTGAGCCCGCAAAGCGCGCTGACGTCGTTCGGCTTCGATCCGCGCGCGACGCTCTACGCGATCGACGACTGCGACGGCCTCTCCGGCGCGCAGCAAATCGCGCTCTTCAATCTCTTCAACGAGGTGCGCGCGTATCCGTCGAGCGCGCTCGTCGCGGCCGGCAGCGCGCCGCCGATGGGCCTCGAAGTGCGCGAGGATCTGCGCACGCGGCTCGGCTGGGGTCTCGTGTTCCACCTGAGCGCGCTCACCGACGAAGGCAAGGCGACGGTGCTGAAACACGCGGCGCGCGAGCGCGGCATCGCCCTCGCTGACGATCTCCCCGCCTACCTGCTCACGCATTTCCGCCGCGACATGCCGAGCCTGATGGCGCTTCTCGACGAACTCGACCGCTTTTCGCTCGAACAGAAGCGCGCGGTCACGCTGACGTTGCTCCGGACGATGACGAAATCGGCGGAAGGTCGCGTAATCGACGACAAAACGGACGACAAAGCGCCCGAACCCGCCGATCTTCTCGGCGACCCGCTGAGCATCGAGTCGGTGTCGATATCGCCGGAAAGCGGCTCGCCCCGCGCCTCAACCCGCTTCAAGTAAAATGCGCTCCCATGAACCTCGCCCTTTTTGATCTCGATCACACGCTCATCCCCACTGACAGCGACCACGAATGGGGTCGCTTCATGGTGAAGCTCGGCATAGTCGACGCGGAGAAGTTCGCGCGCCAGAACGACGCCTTCTACGCCGACTACAAGGCGGGCGTGCTCGACATCGATGCCTATCTGCACGCGATGCTCGCGCCGCTCTCGAAGTACTCGCGCGATCAGCTCGCCGACTGGCATGCGCAATTCATGCGCGAGGTCATCAATCCGCGGATCGTGCCGGCCGCCGTCACGCTCGTGCGCGAGCATCAGGACGAAGGCGACCTCTGCTGCCTCGTCACGGCCACCAACGCGTTCATCACCGCGCCGATCGCCGAAGCGTTCGGCATCGAAACGCTGATCGCGTGCGACGTCGAAACCGTCGGCAACCATCCGGAAGGCGCGTTCACCGGCCGTCCGACCGGCACGCCGAGCTATCGTGAAGGGAAGATCGTGCGCGTCGAGGCGTGGCTCGCGTCGATGGGCAAGCAACTCTCCGATTTCGGGCACAGCTATTTCTACAGCGACTCCCACAACGACATCCCGCTGCTGGAAAAAGTCACCGACCCGATCGCGACCAATCCCGACGACACCCTGCGCGCCCACGCGCAAGCCAAAGGCTGGCGCATCCTGGACCTCTTCAATACACAGTGATCAAAAAACTCATCCGCAAGCTGTTCGGGCAGGATAGCGCCGATTCCTCCGATGGCGCATCGGCCGACGCTGCATCGGCATCGACCGAAGCCGACGCCTTGGCCGACACCAAAGCCGCCGTGCGCAAAACCGCGCGCAAGAAACCCGCCGCCCCGGCGCACCCGGTCAAGCGCGACCCGAACGTGCCGGTCATTCTGTCATCGGATATTCACGGCATCGATCCCACGCTCATCTCGAGGAACGCGATCCGCGTGACCGACGGCTTGCAGGAAGCCGGGCATCGCGCGTTCATCGTTGGCGGCGCGGTGCGCGACTTGCTGCTCGGCGTCGCGCCGAAGGATTTCGACGTCGCCACCGACGCCACGCCCGATCAGGTGCAAAAGCTCTTCCGGCGCGCGCGCATCATCGGGCGGCGCTTTCAGATCGTCCACGTGCAGTTCGGGCAGGACATCATCGAGACGTCGACGTTCCGCGCGCTCGTCGACATTCCCGCCGACGCGCCGCCCGCCGAGCCGCCACGGCGCCTTAAGCGCGGCGAGCTGGATGCGCGCACGCACGCCGTCGATGCGAGCGGCCGCGTGCTGCGCGACAACGTGTGGGGCGAGCAGCACGAAGACGCCACGCGCCGCGATTTCACGATCAACGCGATGTACTACGATCCGGCGACGCAAACCGTGCTGGACTATCACGACGGCATGGCCGATATCCGCGCGCGCTTGCTGCGCATGATCGGCGACCCGGCGACGCGTTATCGCGAAGATCCGGTGCGGATGCTGCGCGTCGTGCGTTTCGCGGCGAAGCTCGGCTTCGAGATCGAAGAGGCAACGCGCGCGCCGATCAAGGAACTCGCCGACCTGATGAACAACGTGCCGGCCGCGCGTCTCTTCGACGAAATGCTGAAGCTGCTGCTTTCCGGCCATGCGCTCGCGTGTCTCACGCGGCTGCGCCAGGAAGGCCTGCATCACGGCGTGCTGCCTCTGCTCGACGTCGTGCTCGAACAGCCGCACGGCGAGAAATTCGTGACGCTCGCGCTCACCAACACGGACGAACGCGTGCGCGCTGGCAAGCCCGTGTCGCCCGGCTTCCTCTTCGCGACGCTCCTGTGGCATGACATGCAGACGCGCTGGCAGCAGTTCACGGCGGCGGGCGAGTATCCGGTGCCCGCGCTGCACCGCGCGATGGACGACGTGCTCGACATGCAGACCGAGAAGCTCGCGATCCACAAGCGCTTCTCGTCGGACATGCGCGAGATCTGGGGCTTGCAGCATCGGCTCGAAAAACGCTCGGGCAGAAGCGCGCTGAAGCTGCTGGAACACCAAAGGTTTAGAGCGGGTTATGATTTCCTCCTGCTGCGCTGCGAATCGGGCGAGCTCGATGCTTCGGTCGGTCAGTGGTGGACGGATTTCATCGACGGCGACGCCGCCGCGCGCGAAGCGCTGCTCTCGCAAGGCGGCAAGGAACGCGCGCCGAAGAAGCGGCGCCGGCGCAGCAGCAATGCCAAGCGCAGGACGGGTGAGGGAGCGGAAGGTGGCGAGATTCGTAGCGAAGGCACGGCGAGCGAAGCGCGTGAAGTGCGTGACGCCGGCCCCCGCGACGAGTAACTCGTTCGAATGCTTCAGTAATGCAAGCCGTTGAACGACTGTCGTAGGACTTATGCCATGACGGTAGCTTATCTGGGCCTCGGCGCGAATCTCGGCGATGCGCGTCAGACCCTGAAAGACGCAGTCGTGTGTCTTGCTCAGCAACGCACGATCACCGTGCTCGCGAAATCGAGCCTCTATCGCACCGCGCCGGTCGACGCCGGTGGCGACGACTATTTCAACTGCGTCGTGAAAATCGAGACCTCGCTGCCCGCGCGGCAACTGCTGCGGCTCTGTCATACGGTCGAGGAGCAGTTCGGGCGCGAGCGGCCGTATCGCAATGCGCCGCGCACGCTCGATCTCGACATCCTTCTCTACGGCGATTCCTCCATCGACGACGCCGATCTCATCGTGCCGCATCCGCGTCTCACCGAGCGCGCGTTCGTGCTCGTGCCGCTCATCGAACTCGACGTCGAGCTCGTCATTCCGCTGCGCGGCCGTGCCGATGCGTTCCTCGGCACCGTGCAGGACCAACGCATCGAGAAGGTCGCGACCTGCCAGTGTCCGATGCTCGCCGCGCAACGCGCGACCTCCGACGCTTCATCCACCGCATCCAACAAACCCGACACCTGCCGATGAGCGCCGCTCCGCCCCTTACCGTCACCGCGCCGCAGTTGCGGCCGCCACATCGCTATATCGCGATCGAAGGTCCGATCGGCGTCGGCAAGACGACGCTCGCCACGCTGCTCGCCGAACGCTGGTCGATGCGTACGCTGTTCGAACGCCCGCAGGACAATCCGTTTCTCGAGCGCTTTTATCGCGACACCACGCGCTATGCGCTGCAAACGCAGTTGAACTTCGCGCTGCAGCGTCTCACGCAGACGCGTGAAGTCGCCGAGGCGATGACGGGCCACGCGCCGCTCATCGCCGATTTCATCACGCAGAAGAGCGAGCTTTTCGCGCGCCTCACGCTGCCCGACGACGAGTTTCATCTCTATCGCGAGATCTCGACGCGCATCGATACGAGCGCTCCCGCGCCCGATCTCGTCGTTTATCTCCAGGCGAGCCCCGAGGTGCTGTTCGCGCGCATCCAGAAGCGCGCGCTGCCGATGGAGCTGCAGATTCCGGATGCGTACCTGCGCGCGCTGTGCGACGCGTACAACGATTTCTTCTATCACTACGACGCGACGCCGCTCCTTACCGTCAACGCCGAGCATCTGAATCCGCTCGATTCGCCGGCGGATTTCGCGCTGCTCGTCGACCGGATCGAGTCGATGCGCGGGCGCAAGGAATTCTTTGTCAAAGGCACGTCGCTCTGAGCGTTTTAGGCCCTTGTAAGCCCTTCTAGTCCAACGCTGACTCACCCCTTCTTTCGGAAAGATCATGGCGTATTTGCAGGAAACCGGCCGCAACGCGATCACCGTCCCCAAGCTCCAGACGATGCGCGAAGCAGGCGAGCGGATCGTGATGCTGACATGCTACGACGCGAGCTTTTCGGCGCTGCTCGACCGCGCGGGCGTCGACGTGATGCTGATCGGCGATTCGCTCGGCAACGTGTTGCAGGGACACAGCACGACGCTGCCCGTCACGCTCGCCGACATCGCGTATCACACGGCATCCGTGGCGCGCGGCAACAAGGGCGCACTGATCGTCGCGGACATGCCGTTCGGCACGATCGGCTCGCGCGATGAGGCGTACGCGAACGCGGTCACGCTGATGCGCGCGGGCGCGCAGATGGTGAAGATGGAAGGCGGCGAATGGCTGGCCGATACGGTGCGTTTTCTCGTCGAGCGCTCGATTCCGGTGTGCGGGCACGTCGGGCTGACGCCGCAGTCGGTGCACGCGTTCGGCGGCTTCAAGGTGCAAGGCAAGACCGACGCGGCCGCCGCGCAGATGCGGCGCGACGCCATCGCGCTACAGGAAGCCGGCGCGCAACTACTGGTAATCGAAGCCGTGCCGACGCTGCTCGCGCGCGAAGTGACCGAGCAGGTCGCGATTCCAACGATCGGCATCGGCGCGGGGATCGATTGTTCGGGGCAAGTGCTCGTGCTGCACGACATGCTCGGGATTTTCCCCGGCAAACGGCCGCGCTTCGTGAAGGATTTCATGACCGGACAGCCGTCGATTTTCGCTGCCGTCGAGGCGTATGTGCGGGCCGTCAAGGAAGGGACTTTTCCTGGGCCGGAGCATACGTTTTAAGTTTTTAGCGCCTTAATCGCGCTTTGATCGCGCCGCGCAAAGCGTTGCTCAGAATCAATGCCTCGGTGCTTTTCAGTTCTTCCTGCATGATCGTGCGTTCCGCCGCATTCAGTTCTTCGAGCAACACGGCGCGCATCACGCCCGGCAGAACGCCCGCGTCGATCGGCGGCGTCCACCAGCGGTTGTCGAGCTTCACGAAAACCGTCGATCGGCCACCTTCCGTCAATTCCCCACGTTCGTTGAAAAACAGCATGTCGAACGCGCCCTGCGATTCGGCTGCTTTCCACGCGCGATCGTAGTCTGCGCGGCGCGTCGTCTTGTGGCGCAACAGCGGATCGTTCGATGACTGCGGCGCGAATCCGTGCTCGGGCGCGAGAAGAACGTCGACGGTTGCGGTATTCAATGGAGCGAGCGGCGCGTACGTCAGCGTGATCTTGCCGCCCTTGTCGAGCGCGGCTCGCAGACGATACGGCGTTCCTTCATCGAACGTACGGCAACATTCGTCGATCCGCGTCGTCAGTTCTTCGCGATTGAACCTGAAACCGAGATATAGCGCGCTCTGTTCGAGCCGCGCGAGATGGCGATCGATGTGCCGCACGCCGTTTTCCCGCGTGGCATAGGCCGTTTCGAATAGCTCCAGGCCCGGATCGGCGCCCGTAAGAAACGACGCCTTCAACAGACACTCCGCATATTCATCGGCGGCGACGCTATCGAGCACGATCCCCGCGCCGACGCCCATCGTGCCCCGCCCTTCGCGGACGATGAGCGTGCGAATCGCCACCGACATACAGAAGTCCCCACCGCGATCCAGCCAGCCGATCGCGCCGGTGTACAGCCCGCGCGGCGTACTTTCGATGGCGTCGATCAACTGCATCGTCTTGTATTTCGGCGCGCCGGTGATCGAGCCGCAAGGAAACAGCGCACGCACGACGTCCGCGAACGTGGCGCCCCCGCGCACGCGCGCCTCGACCGTCGATGTCATCTGCCACACCGACGCATACGGCTCGATGGAAAAAAGCGCGGGAACGTGCACGGACCCGGTGGCCGCCACGCGCGACATGTCGTTGCGCAGCAAGTCGACGATCATCACGTTTTCGGCGCGATTCTTGGGATCGTCGTGGAGCGATTGCGGGTTGGTTTCGCGCGGCGCGGTACCTTTCATCGGCCGGGCGCGCAGCAAGTCGCCGCTTTTCTCGATGAACAACTCCGGCGAACACGACACGACGGCGCCGCCCTCCGGCAACGCGATTAGCGCGCCGTAGCGCACCGCCTGCCTTTCCCGCAAGCGCCGATACAGCGCGAGCGGCGTGCCGAACACATCGAACGTCAGCCGGTAAGTGTAGTTGACCTGATACGAATCGCCCGCGCGCAACGCTTCGTGCACGGCGGCGATCGCCGCGTCGAACTCATCGCGCGTGACGCTCGCCTCGATCCCCGCGACACCCGCCGCCGCGCCTTCATCACGCGATGCGAGCCACGCATCGGCTTCGTCGCGCGACAGATGCGTGCATTCGCGGAACAACAAAAAGCGCAGCGCGGCATCGCCGGGCTGCGCCAACTGAAGATTGCGTCCGAACTCGTAATCCGCGACCACGACCGCATACAGACCGTCGCGCAGATCGCCTTCGACCTGCGCACACACGCCATCGAGCGCCGCGCCGTCCGTGGTGGACCGCTCGTGCGCCAACCGGGTGTAGAGACGACTCGACCGCCTTTCGGCGGTCGAGTCGCAATCGTCGAGCAGCGCGAAAGCCGCGCTGCGCAGATCGGCCGTCATTGCATCTTCAATCAAAAAAACTCTTCACGCGATCGAACCAGCTTTTGCTCTGCGGACTATGCCGCGCGCCGCCCTCGGTCAACGACTTCTCGAACTGCTTGAGAAGATCGCGCTGCTGATCGGTGAGCTTGACCGGCGTCTCGACTTGCACGTGCACGTACAAATCGCCCGCGATGCTGGAGCGCAAACCCTTGATGCCTTTGCCGCGCAGACGGAACGTCTTGCCCGACTGAGTGCCTTCCGGCACCGTGAAGCTCGCGCGGCCCGCGAGCGTCGGCACTTCGATTTCGCCGCCGATCGCCGCCGTAGTGAACGGAATCGGCATCTGGCAATGAAGATCGTCGCCATCACGCTCGAACACCGCGTGCTGCTTGATGTGAATCTCGACGTACAGATCGCCGCTCGGCCCGCCGTTGATGCCCGGCTCGCCGTTGCCGGCGGAACGAATGCGCATGCCGTCGTCGATGCCGGCCGGAATCTTCACTTCCAGCGTCTTCGTTTCCTTCACCTTGCCCGCGCCGTGGCAATGCGCGCACGGCTCGGGGATGTGGCTGCCCGTGCCGTGGCACTTCGGACACGTCTGCTGGATGCTGAAAAAGCCCTGCGACATGCGCACCGTGCCCTGCCCGTGACACGTCGGACAGGTTTCCGGCTTCGTACCGGGCTTCGCGCCCGAGCCTTTGCATATGTCGCAATTGACCCAGCTCGGCACGCGAATCTGCGTGTCGTAGCCGTGCGCGGCCTGCTCCAGCGTAATTTCCATGCTGTAGCGCAGATCGGCGCCGCGATAAACCTGCGGACCCGCACGGCCGCGCGCGCCGGCGCCGCCGGCTTGCTGGCCGAAGATGTCGCCGAAGATGTCGCCGAAGGCATCGGCGAATCCGCCGAAACCCTGCGCGCCCGCGCCGGCCATGTTCGGATCGACGCCCGCATGACCGTATTGATCGTACGCCGCCCGCTTTTGCGAATCCGACAGCATTTCATAGGCTTCCTTGCCTTCCTTGAAATGGTCTTCCGCGTTCTTGCTGTCCGGATTGCGGTCGGGGTGGTACTTCATCGCAAGCTTGCGATAAGCCTTCTTGATCTCGTCGTCGCTCGCATTCTTCGCGACGCCCAGAACCTCGTAGTAATCCCGTTTCGCCATATCGGTTCGATGCCGCCGCGCGTGCCGCGCACCGGCTCCCTCTCGGATGCTTCGGGTCTCGCGACCCGTGTGTGCCCTTCGACGCCCCGCTTCTCAAACAGCTTCCCAGCCAGCTTTGCAGCCAACTTCTCAACCACGAAGCCAAGCGCCCTCTAAAAAAACAACGTGCCCGGGGAGCCATCAGGCTCGCCAGGCGCGTCTTCAATATCGCTTCGTCGCGATCGGCGGGTTTCGCGTGACATCACGCGAAACCCAATCCGGCCGTGGCGATGAATCGCTCGTGCGGATCAACGACTCAGTCCTTCTTCACTTCCTTGAAATCCGCGTCGACCACATCGTCGTGATGCTGGCTCGCGCCGGCCGACTCCGATGCACCCGCCTGGCCCGCCGCACCGGCAGCACCCGCCGCCGCGCCCTGCGCCGCCTGCATGTCGGCGTACATCTTTTCGCCGAGCTTCTGCGACGCGGTGGACAGCGCCTCGATCTTCGCGTCGAGCGCGGCCTTGTCGGTCGTACCGCTCTTCAGCGCGTCTTCGAGGTCCTTCAGCGCGGCTTCGATCTTTTCCTTCTCGCTTGCATCGACCTTGTCACCATACTCGGCTACGGCCTTCTTCGTGCTGTGCACCAGCGCGTCGCCCTGGTTGCGCGAGTCGGCCAGTTCGCGAAGCTTGTGATCTTCTTCAGCGTTGGCTTCGGCGTCCTTCACCATCTTGTCGATTTCGGCGTCCGACAAGCCCGAATTCGCCTTGATGGTGATCTTGTTTTCCTTGCCCGTCGCCTTGTCCTTCGCGCCGACGTGCAGAATGCCGTTCGCGTCGATGTCGAAGGTCACTTCGATCTGCGGCGTGCCGCGCGGTGCCGGCGGAATGCCTTCCAGGTTGAACTCGCCCAGCAGTTTGTTGCCCGCCGCCATTTCGCGCTCACCCTGGAACACCTTGATCGTCACGGCGCCCTGGTTGTCGTCGGCCGTCGAATACACTTGTGCGTGCTTCGTCGGGATCGTCGTGTTCTTGTTGATCATCTTCGTCATCACGCCGCCGAGCGTTTCGATGCCGAGCGACAGAGGCGTCACGTCGAGCAGCAGAACGTCCTTGCGGTCGCCCGACAGCACCTGGCCCTGAATCGCGGCGCCGACGGCCACGGCTTCGTCCGGGTTCACGTCACGACGCGGTTCCTTGCCGAAGAACTCCTTCACCTTTTCCTGCACCTTCGGCATACGCGTCATGCCGCCGACGAGAATCACGTCGTCGATGTCGCTGACCTTTACGCCCGCATCCTTGATCGCGATGCGGCACGGTTCGATCGTGCGCTCGATCAGCTCTTCGACGAGCGCTTCCAGCTTCGCACGCGTAAATTTCAGGTTCAAGTGCTTCGGACCGTTGGCGTCCGCCGTGATGTACGGCAGGTTGATGTCGGTCTGCGCGGTCGACGACAGTTCGATCTTCGCCTTTTCCGCCGCTTCCTTCAGGCGCTGCAGCGCGAGCACGTCTTTCGACAGATCGACGCCTTGCTCTTTCTTGAACTCGGCGATGATGTAATCGATGATGCGCTGGTCGAAGTCTTCGCCGCCGAGGAACGTGTCGCCGTTCGTCGAGAGCACTTCGAATTGCTTTTCGCCGTCCACATCCGCGATTTCGATGATCGAGACGTCGAACGTGCCGCCGCCCAGGTCATACACCGCGATCTTGCGGTCGCCCTTCTCGGCCTTGTCAAGGCCGAACGCGAGCGCGGCTGCCGTCGGTTCGTTGATGATGCGCTTGACTTCCAGGCCCGCGATGCGGCCCGCGTCCTTCGTTGCCTGACGCTGGCTGTCGTTGAAGTACGCGGGAACCGTGATCACGGCTTCCGTGACCGGTTCGCCGAGATAGTCTTCAGCGGTTTTCTTCATCTTGCGCAGCACCTCCGCCGAAATCTGCGGCGGCGCGAGTTTCTGGCCGTGCGCTTCCACCCAGGCGTCGCCGTTGTCGGCCTTGACGATCTGATAGGGCATCAGTGCGATGTCCTTCTGCACTTCCTTTTCTTCGAAACGGCGGCCGATCAGGCGCTTGACCGCGTACAGCGTGTTGCGCGGGTTCGTGACCGACTGACGCTTCGCCGGCGCGCCGACGAGAATCTCGTTCTCATCGACATAAGCGATGATCGACGGCGTGGTGCGCGCGCCTTCCGAGTTCTCGATGACGCGAACCTGATTGCCTTCCATGATCGCCACGCACGAGTTGGTCGTGCCGAGGTCGATACCGATGATTTTGCCCATTTTTGTACTCTCCAGAACTTTGATCGCAGCGGGGCCGGACTTGTGAAATCGTCGATTTTTGCCGCCGATTCACCGGGCCGGACGCCCAGAATTCATACCTGTACGCAACATAAGTGCGTTCGCATCGATTTCAAGACCCCGAATGCGATGCGGTCTTTATTTTTTTGCTATGCCGCCGGGCCGGTTGCGTGCGTTGCTTGCATCGCGTCAATCTTGCCGCGCGCCGCCGCCACAGCGGCTCCGAACTGGCCGATGCCGTGCCAGCCGGTCGCCCGGCCGAGGCGCTTGCCGCGGTAGAAGAAGAACCACGTCGGCACGCCGTGCAGCATGAAGCGGCGCCCTAGTTCGCGATGTTCGTAGACATTCCTGTGGAACCACTTCAATCCGAGCGCGCGGATTTCGTCGGGCTTCGCGACCATCGCTTTCTTGGCGATCTCGCAATTAAAACAATCGAAGCCCCAGAAAAACACGACCGCCAATTCCTCTCCCGCCGATGCCAGCCCGGTGTCGAACGTGTCGGCGCTCAGCGCCTGCATCTCGAAGACGGAGAACGCGGTGGCATCGACCGGGACGTTGGCCATGTCGGCGAGCGCTGCGTTATTTCGGCGCGGCGACGGTAACGAGCGCCGGGCGCAGCACGCGATCGGCAATCACATAGCCCTTCTGCAGCACGTTCACGACGGTATTCGCTTCCTGCTCGGCCGGGACCATCGAAATCGCCTGATGGCGATGCGGATCGAACTTCTCACCAACCGGATTCAGCGCGATCACGCGCCCTTTTTCCAGCGCGCCGGTCAACTGGCGCAACGTCAGTTCGACGCCTTCGCGCACCTTGGCGATGTCGGTCGAGTTGTCGGCGAGCGCTGCTTCAAGGCTGTCGAGTACCGGCAGCAGATTCTCGGCGAAGTTTTCGATCGCGAACTTGTGCGCCTTCTGCACATCTTCCTGAGCGCGGCGGCGGACGTTCTCCGTCTCGGCCTTCGCGCGCAGGAACTCTTCCTGGAGCATGGCGGCCTTGGCCTGCGCCTCGGCGAGCTGCGCCGCGGTTTCGTTGACGTCGACGGCTTCAGACGCTGCGGGCTCCGCGGCCTGCGCCGCTTGCGCGCTGTTGTTGGCGCCGGTGGCGTCCGCGGCCTGGCGCGCTGCGTCGTCGGCGGGCGTGGGGTTCTGGCTCGCTGAATTCTCTTGCGTGTTTTCCATGTCGCTGAATATTGGCTGAAGGTTGATTCGGTTGATTCCGATGCGAACGGGGCAAAAAACACCGGGCCCACGTTGCAAAAATACAACTACGGAAGCGCACGCGTGCGCACTGTTTCCGCGCTAACCGCCCATTTTGGGTGTGGGCAGGCGTTTTCAAGGCCCCGCGCGGGATTTTTCCGACCTATTCCACGGACGACTTAACGCACCGTAACAAACTTTGACGCCAAAAATCACTTTCAGATTGAGCCGATGGCATTGCTCGCCTACACTTCGTTGAGGCTTTCGTCCGCGCAGGTTAACCCTAACCCTACGAAAGCATTTCAACCCGCTCAAAGCCCTAGCCCGTTTCGCCCGTTACCTGGGGGTACCATGAAACTGACCTTTGCTATCGCGGTGGTCGCCTTGGTACTCGTTGCGGGAACCACGACCATCTGCATGTCCGGCACCATCACGGCGCGCAACACCGAATACGGCGGCATTCACGCCACTGTGGAGCAGCTTTTCAATCCGGACCCGAAATTTTGTCGATAGTGCGGCGGTCGCGCTTGGTCGGCCGGCCCTGTAATCCGGCCGCCGGCTCGCGATACGTCTTGCGCCGCTCCGTTTCCGCCTGCCGCTTTTCCCGGCCGTCCTGCGTTTCGGCGTAGAGCGTCTGCGCGACGGTCGCCGGTCCGCGCACGTCGCAGATACCGAGCACTTCCACTTGCCAGATCAGCCGGTCAATATCGATCTCGACGATATCGCCGATACGCACGTCCTTCGACGGCTTCACATTCGCCCCGCCGATCCGCACGCGGCCCTTTTCGACGGCATCGCTCGCGAGCGAACGTGTTTTGAAGAAGCGCGCCGCCCAAAGCCATTTGTCGATGCGAAGACGCGCGCCGGGTTCAGTCGAAATCTTGTGGATCATTTTCTCTGGCTAATGTGTCACGCGACCGCGCTCAGCGGCTGCACCGCCTGAACCGGCCAGCCCTGCAGATGTTGCGCGACGATCTCGCCGAGCGCCTTGATCCACGACGGCGAAGCGTTCAGGCACGGAATGCGGTGAAACGCCTTGCCGCCCGCGTGCAGGAATTCGTCGCGCACTTCGATGCCGATTTCCTCGATCGTCTCCAGACAATCCGCGGTGAAGCCCGGGCAGAACACGTCCACGCGCTTCACGCCGCCCGCGCCGAGTTCGGCAAGCGTAGGCGCGGTGTACGGCTGCAGCCACTCCGCGCGTCCAAAACGCGACTGGAACGTGATGCGGCATTCGACCGGCGTAAGCCCGAGCGCCGCCGTGAGCAGCGAACCGGTCTGCTGGCACTGGTCGTGGTACGGATCGCCGAGATCCATCGTGCGCTTGGGCACGCCATGAAAACTCAGCACGAGTTTGTCGCCCGCGGCGAAATCCGGCTGGCCGTGATGCCGCCAGTAATCGCGCACCTGTTCGGCGAGCGCGCCGATATAGGCCGGATGATCGGCGTAATGGCGGATTGTGCGGATTTCGGGCTGGTTGCGCACCCGCTTGAGCGCGGTAAACGCGTCGTCGAAGGCGGTGGCCGTGGTCGATGACGAATATTGCGGATACATCGGCACCAGCAGCACGCGCTCGGCGCCTTCGAGCTTCAACTGATTCAGCATCGCGGGGATGCCCGGCGTGCCGTAGCGCATCGCGTACTCGACGATCACCTGATAGTCGTTCGCGGCGAACAGACGCCGCAACTGCTCGGCCTGCCGTTCCGTATAGACGCGCAACGGCGAGCCTTCCGGCATCCAGACCTGCGCATACTTCTTCGCCGACGCACGGCTGCGAAACGGCAGGATCACGAGCCGCAGGATCAACTGCCAAACGAATGCCGGAATCTCGACCACACGCGGATCGGACAGGAACTGCGCGAGATATTTGCGCACGGCCCGAGGCGTCGGCGCGTCAGGCGTACCGAGGTTGATCAGCAGCACGGCAACGCGATGCGAGGCGGCATGCTGTGAGGGCAACTCGAGGTCGAAACGCATGTAGAAGGCGGCCGGATAAGGGGCGTCGTGGAGTGAAGGCCATTATAGCGGCGCGGGTCGAGGCGCATCATCGGCCGAACGGCCTAGTGGCGGCGCGGCGTGCGCCGGGTGAACATGGCGGGAAGGCTCGGCTGTCTATTGCTGGCTAAGCGACATGGAAAGCAGCCGCGCGGTGATGTCGACGATCGGGATCACGCGGTTGTAGGCCATGCGCGTCGGCCCGATCACGCCGAGCGTGCCGACGATCTTGCCGTTCACCTCGTACGGCGCCGTCACCACGCTCATTTCCTCGATCGGCACGAGATTTGACTCGCCGCCGATAAAAATCTGCACGCCTTGCGCGTGGCTCGATACGTCGAGCAATTGCAGGAGACTCGTCTTTTGGTCGAATACGTCGAAAAGCTTGCGCAGCCGCGCCATGTCGGACGAAAGGTCCGCCACTTCCAGCAGATTGCGCTCGCCGGAGATCAGCAAGGTGTCGCCGGGATCGGTTGTGTCGGTGCTCGCCGCGACCGCTGCGTGCATCAGCGTGGTCATGTCGCCGCGCAACTGGTCGATTTCCTCGCGAAGTCGGCGGCGCACCTCGTCGAAGGACAGGCCGGCGAAGTGCGCGTTGATGTAGTTCGACGCCTCGGTCAGTTGCGACGGCGAATAATCGCGCTGCGTCGCCATGATGCGGTTCTGGACATCGCCTTCCGGCGTCACGATGATGAGCAGGATGCGCTTGTCCGACAGGCGCATGAACTCGATCTGCTTGAACATGTGGCTGCGGCGCGGCGTCAGGATCACCCCCGCGAACGACGACAGGCTCGACAGCACGCTCGCCGCCGCCGCGACGATCTTCTGAGGTTCCTCGCCCTGCAGGCGCGTCTTGACGGCAGTGGTCATTGCTTCGTCTTCGGGCGCCTCTACAGTCAGCATGGTGTCGACGAAGACGCGATAGCCGCGCGGCGTGGGAATGCGCCCCGCCGACGTATGCGGACTCGCGACGAGCCCGAGCTCCTCCAGATCCGACATCACGTTGCGGATCGTGGCCGGGCTCAGTTCGAGACCGGAGTAACGTGACAGCGTGCGCGAACCCACCGGCTGACCTTCGGCGATGTAGCGCTCGATCAACGTCTTGAGGAGGGTTTGTGCACGTGGGTCTAGCATGGGGAAATTTTAGCTCAACGCGTCATTGAACGGCGTGCGCGCCCGGGGCCGCTTGGGCGCGCGCTGTGTGCCACCGAACTCAGGATGCGCTCCATTCTATCGACAAACAATATATAAGCGCCGCGCGTGCCGCGGGCGGGTTCGCCCACGGTTCTTTTCGCCCTTAACCTATGTTGTAATGCCGGCATGGAAATTGGCAGCCAATTCAAGACCGTCGCGCTCGTAGGGCGCACCAACACGCCCGGCATCGAGGCGCCGCTGACGTCAATCGCCGAATTGATCGCGGGCCAGGGCTTCGAAGTCGTGTTCGAGGCGCAGACCGCGAAAGAGGTCGGCGTGACGCGCTATCCGGCGCTGTCCACCGCCGAGATCGGCGCGCGTGCGGACGTGGCGGTCGTGCTCGGCGGCGACGGCACGATGCTCGGCTTCGGGAGGCAACTCGCGCCGTACAAGACGCCTTTGATCGGCGTGAATCACGGGCGGCTCGGCTTCATCACGGATATTTCGCTCGCGCAGATGCACGAACTCGTTCCGCAGATGCTCGCGGGCTGCTTCGAGCGTGAGGAGCGCAGCCTGCTCGAAGCGAGCATCGTGCGCGACGGCAAGCCGATTTATCACGCGCTGGCGTTCAACGACGTCGTCGTGAACCGCAGCGGTTTTTCGGGCATGACGGAACTGCGCGTGTCCGTGGACGGCCATTTCATGTATGACCAGCGCTCCGACGGCCTGATCGTCGCGACGCCCACCGGTTCGACGGCCTATGCGCTTTCCGCCGCCGGGCCGATCCTGCATCCCGAGTTGCAGGGCTTCGTGCTCGTGCCGATCGCGCCGCATTCGCTGTCGAACCGTCCGATCGTGCTGCCCGACGATTCCAAGGTCGATATCCAGATCATCGCCGGGCGCGACGTAAACGTGAACTTCGACATGCAGTCGTTCACCGCAGTCGAACTGAACGACACGATCGAGGTGCGCCGCTCGCGCCATACGGTGCCGGTGCTGCATCCGGTCGGCTACAGTCACTTCGCGACGCTCAGGAAGAAGCTTCACTGGCATGAGCATCCGTCGCAGGCCGATGCTTCGAATCCCTGAACGCGCACACGCGTCATTCCTCCACGCCTCCATTCATGCTCCGTCATCTTTCGATTCGCGACTTCGTCATCGTCGCCGCGCTCGACCTCGAATTCGACAGCGGCTTCACGGTTTTTTCGGGTGAAACCGGCGCCGGCAAATCCATCCTTATCGACGCCCTCGCCCTCACGCTCGGCGCGCGCGGCGACGCGAGCGTCGTGCGCACGGGCGAGGCGCGCGCCGACATCACCGCCGAATTCTCGACGCACGAGGCGGTTTTTCGCTGGCTCGAAGAGCACGCGCTGGCCGCGGGCGAAGCGGACACGGTGATGCTGCGCCGGGTGATCGATTCGAACGGCCGCTCGCGCGCGTTCATCAACGGCACGCCCGCGACGCTCACGCAATTGCGCGAAGTCGGCGAGATGCTGGTCGATATTCATGGGCAGCACGCGCATCAGTTGCTGATGCGTCCTGATGCGCAACGCGAACTCTTCGATACGCATGCCGGGCTTACGGACACGGCTGCTTCGGTGACGCGTGCGTATCGCGCTTGGCGCGACGCGGCGCAGGCGGTGGAGACGGCGCAGAGCCGCGATCGCGAGTTGCAGTTGGAGCGCGAGCGGCTCGCGTGGCAACTGAGCGAATTCGACAAGATTTCGCCGCAGCCGGGCGAGTGGGAGGAAGTGAGCGCGGAGCATCATCGGCTGTCGCATTCGGCGAGTCTCATCGACGGCGTGCAGGGCGCGCTCGACGCCCTATCCGAATCGGATGACGCGATGATTACTCAGCTTGCTGCGATCACTTCCAAACTGCGCGGGCTTGCGGATATCGATCCGGCGCTTTCCGATGTGCTGGCGTCGCTCGAGCCGGCGGAGATTCAGTTGCAGGAGGCGGCGTATTCGCTGTCGCATTATGCGCAGCGGCTGGAGCTCGATCCGGATCGGTTAGCGCAGGTTGAGAAGCGGATGGACCAGTTGCATTCGACGGCGCGGAAGTTTCGTATGCAGCCGGAAGCGCTGCCGGAAGAGCATGAGGCGCGTCGGCAGCAGCTTGCTCGGCTTGATGCTGCGGCGGATCTGGATGGATTGCGGGCGGCGGAGGCGAAGGCCAAGGACGCGTATCTCGCGGAGGCAAAGGTGCTGTCGAAAGCGCGTGCGAAGGCTGCGACGGCGCTTGGGGCCGCGGTTACGGTGGGAATGCAGGAGCTTTCGATGGCGGGTGGAAGTTTTGAGGTTGCGCTCGTGCCGTTGGCGGAAGGTGGGGCGAGCGGGCTTGAGCAGATCGAGTTTCGTGTCGCGGGGCATGCTGGAGTTGCGCTTCGGCCACTGGCTAAGGTTGCTTCAGGAGGTGAGTTGGCGCGGATTAGTTTGGCTCTTGCTGTGATTGCGAGTACCGCGAGTCCGACGCCTACGCTGATCTTTGATGAAGTTGACACGGGGATTGGGGGTGGCGTGGCTGAAGTCGTCGGGCGGCTATTACATCAGTTGGGGCGAGATCGGCAGGTTTTGTGCGTTACGCACCTTCCCCAGGTTGCGGCGCGCGGGGATCAGCATTTCCAAGTCGCAAAAGCCGGGGATGCGAATGGTGGGACTGTAAGCACCGTTACGCCGCTAGATAAGGCGAAACGAGTGGAAGAAGTCGCGCGGATGTTGGGGGGGATTGAAATTACGGCTACTACTAGGAAACATGCTAGGGAGATGTTGGCGGCTTAGTTTTTTCGCGGAATTTTGTTTGCGGGACGGAAGAAACCTCGCGAAGCAAAGACAACTCTTCTTAAATCGTAAGCAAAAGACCGCGCCCAATAATGTGCGCGGTCTTTTCGTTCAGTGGGTGATTCATCCGTTCGGTTTTAGTACCAATTAGCCCTTTAATCCAATCCTTGGTCATCGTATCGTGAATGAACGAACTGAATCAGGGACGTTCGCCCCTTTATATAAAGAATACGAATTTGCATAATTATCCCGTTACAATCTTCAAGTTGAATCGGATGATTCACTATAAACGTAGCAGACTGGTTTTTACCCCCGTCGACGGCAATATTATCGGCGTACAAACATGTACGATTTTCAGTGTCAAGGATCGGATTTAATCTTCCATGAAGTCCAGGAATATATCCAGCACTAAAGAGAATCACCGAACCCATATTCTCAGTAGGTGCCAGAGACACTTGAACATCGTCGGCTGGATCCCATGAAGGGATCATGGCGCCCGCGAAACTGGGATGCGCGATAAGCACTTCATAGCGACGGCGTGTGGAAATCGTGAGCGTGGTCATACCGCTCGAATCCGTCTGTTCGGACTTGTTGTACCGTTATCTGCGATAGCGACAATGGTTGCCCAAGGCACGGGTGCCCCGGAGGCCGAGACGACCGTTACGCCCGGTGTTTTCGGCTCAACACGAGGTATTGTCGCTGTCGAAAAAAGCGCTTTACGAATAGCCTCGAAGGGTACCGTTTAACCACTATTGATCAGCTTCTTGTGAATGACCTCAACGAGTTTTTCTGGCGTCCGTCCATTTAGGAAGCTATAGCAATAAACCCAACAAAAAATCGTTTTCCGCATATACGAGCTTTTTGTCAGGCCATGCTTATCCGAGGCCCGACGCCTCCACACCTCCTTTAAAGACCCTGTCCCAAACGCTTATAACAGCCGCCTGCTCTCCGGCGACGAGTTCGGGCTCGACGCGAGCCTTCTCCATCCCATCCAACCTCAACTTATGCTGCATCTTCCGATAAACCCGATAAGCGGCCCCAACCGTCTCCGCCTCGTCAGTGGACATAAGCCCACACTGCGCCGCAATCCTCAGCAGCGAAATATTCCCCGCATTACGCACAAACTCCCGATGTTCGCGTGAATGCAGGAGCACCCAAAACTGCACGATGAATTCGATATCGACCATTCCGCCGCGATCGTGCTTGAGGTCAAAAAGCGCCGTCCGATTCGGGTGCCCGGCCTCCACGCGCTCGCGCATCGCGACGATTTCGCGCGATAACGGACCAGCCTCCCGAGGCGCGACCAAAACCTCCGCCCGAATCGCCTCAAACGCCTCGCCTATCGCGGAATCGCCCGCGCTATAACGCGCTCGGGAAAGCGCCTGATGCTCCCAAACCCAGGCCGTATTAGCCGCATCGCCTTCGCGGATTTGGTACGCACGAAACGACTCCAAACTCGTGACCAGCAGCCCCGACTCCCCATTTGGCCGCAGCCTCAAATCGACATCAAACAGCGTCCCCGCTCCCGTCGCCGTGGTTAGCCAAGTAACAAGCCGCCGAGCAAACATCGCATAAACATCCGAAGCGGCGTCATCCGGATCATCGTAGAGAAAGATCAGATCGAGGTCCGACGCATACCCGAGTTCCTTCCCACCCAACTTCCCATAAGCGATCACGGCGAACCGAGGCACATCCCGATGCCGCTTGGGAAACTGCTTCCAGACCGTCTCGACCGTCACGTCCAAAACCGCATCCGCGAGTTCAGACAGCCGGTCACTCACATGCTCAACCGTAAGACTCCCCGCCAGATCAATCAGAAGGATCCGGAACACTTCAGCCTGATGCGCATGCCGCAGCAAATCCATCTGCTGCTCGGCGCCATCGGCCACCGCCAGCCGGGCGCGCAGCGAGCGCTTGAACTCGGGCCAATCGAACGGACTGGCAATCGCTTCATCGTCGAGCAATTCATCGAGCAATTGCGGATGGCGGATCAAATACCCCGCCGCCCAGCGCGACCCGCCCAAAACGGAAAGCACACGATCCAGCGCCGCCGGATACTCAGTCAGCAACGCGAGATACGCCCCCCGCTTACTCACAGCCTCAAGCAAATCGAAAAGCCGCGTAATCGTGTCACCACGCCGCGCGGCCGGCTCGATCGACTGCGCCGCTTCCAGCGCGCGCTGCGCGACGATGTCGAAGCGCTCCCGGCTCTTCGCCGGCAATCCAAGATAGCGCGTCGAATTCCAGACGCTCGTCAGCCGCGCCAGCAACGCCGCCGGATCGGTGAAGCCGAGCCCGGCGAGCCGCGCGACGAGTTCTTCGCCGGCGCTGTCGTCGGCGAGCGCGCTGCTCCAGATCCACGACGCCGCCGAATCCTCCGCCACACCGCAGCCGCCCTGCCCGCTGACCTTGTCGGCGAAAATCTCGTCGAACTGTTCTTCGACGAGTTCGCGATGCGCATCGAGCTTCGTCATCAGCGCGGCGTAATCGGCGAAACCGAGCGATTCCGCGAGCAACTCGCGCTCGTCGAGCGCGACGGGCATCGCGTGCGTCTGCGCGTCGTTGCGATACTGCAGCCGATGCTCGACCGTCCTCAAAAACAGATACGCCTCGCTCAGCGCAGCGCGCACCGCCGTCGAAATCAGCCCGTGCGCCGCCGCCCGCTCGAGCACGGCAAGCGTCGGACGAATGCGGAATGCGGCGGCCTGTCCGCCGCGGATCAATTGAAACACCTGCGCGCTGAACTCGATTTCGCGGATGCCGCCGCGTCCGAGCTTGATGTCGTCGGCCTTGTCGGGGCGCATCGACGCGCGCCGCTGCGCTTCCTGGCGAATCTGCAGATGCAGCGAACGGATCGCCGAGATCACGCCGTAATCGAGATAACGTCGGTACACGAACGGCGTGACGATCGCGTCGAGCTGCTTCGCGAGCCGTCGCGCCGAGTCGCTTTCGCCCTCCGACACGAGCCGCCCCTTGATCCACGCATAGCGCTCCCACTCGCGTCCCTGCACGTAGAAATACTCCTCCAGCATGCCGAGGCTGCACACGAGCGGACCGGAATCGCCGTTCGGCCTAAGCCGCATATCGACGCGAAACACGTAGCCATCCTGCGTGAGTTCCGCGAGCGCGCCGATCAGCCGGCGACCGAGCCGTGTGAAGAATTCCTGCGTGGTGAGCGGCGCGCGCTGACCGCCGGCTGTCTCGCCGTCTTCCTCGTAGACGAAGATCAAATCGATATCCGACGACGCGTTCAACTCGCGCCCACCGAGCTTCCCCATCCCGACGACGCCGAGCGTCAGCCGTTCGCCTTCGGGTCCGCGCGGCTCGCCGAAGAGCACCTCCAGATCCGCCGACAACACCGCGAGCGCCCGCTGGACCGTGACTTCGGCGAGATCGGTCATCGCGCCCGTCACCTCGGCGACGTCGGCCTCGCCCGCGAGATCGCGCTCCATGACCGTGCAAAACACTTCGGTGCGCAGACGCCGCAGCGCGGTTTTCAGCGCGGCTTCGTTGAGAACGCCATCGCCCGAGCAGGTGCCGCAGAGCGCATCCAGACGCGATTCGACCCAGCCGCGCGTGATCGGCACCGACGCCCATTGCGCGACCTGCGCGGGCAAATCCGGACGCGCAGCGTACGCGCGCGCGGCATAGTTGGAATAGGCTGTACTGCGCAATGTTGCCGGGGTCGCTGCTTGAGTCATGGGAAGTCGGGCTCGCTCGTTGCTTCACTCATTGCTTCAAAAATGCGGCACCCGGCGAAATGCTACCGGGCGCGTATCGGAAGACCTGCCGCGAAACGCGTCGAACGCCGTCTGGCTTGGCTTTGCGGTAGGTCAGGAGAGCCCGCGCCCAGCCTTGAGCGCGATACCCTGTGTTACGATTTGAACGTCAAACACGCAAAACTACCATATCGCCGAAACGCCGCAGCATGTCCGACAGCAAGGAATCCGTCGACCCTCTCGAAGTTGGACAAGCGAAGCCCCGCGGCAATGCCGAGCGCGTGATTTCACGCGTCTCCCGCATCATTCTCGTGCTGGTCATCGCGCTGTACTTCGCGGTGGCGGCCGTCTATCTCGGACTGCGCTACGCCGTCCTTCCGCAAATCGATGCCTTCAGGCCGCGCATCGAACAGCTCGTCTCGTCGAAGATCCATGCGCAGTTGCACATCGGCCGGCTCACTGCGCGCTGGTCCGGGATGGAGCCCGTGCTCGATATCGACAACCTGCGCATCGACGCCCCCGACGGCTCGCCCGGCCTGGCCGTCCCGCACGCGAGCGCGAGCCTCTCGTGGCGCTCGCTGTTCCGCTTCGCGCCGACGCTCGCGAACCTCACCGTCGATGGCCCCGACGTCATCATCGCGCGCGCGGCGAACGGGTCGCTGAGCGTGGCGGGCGTGCCGATCCCGACGCGGCGCACCGGCGAAAGCGCGTTCATGACATGGCTCCTCAAGCAGCAGACCATCGTGCTGCACGACGGCACGCTGCGCTGGCGTGACGCCGAGCGCGCGGCGCCCGAGATCGCGCTGAAGCGCATCCGGCTTGCCGTGTTCAACGACGGCATCCGTCACCGGCTCGCTCTGCAGGCCCCCGCCGACGGCGACGTGCTCCACGGCCCGCTCGACTTTCGCGCGGATTTCCGCCATCAGCCGTTCTCGGCGATCGGCGTTCCCGCGCACTGGACCGGCCGCGCCTACGTGACGACCGGCCCGGTCGATCTGCCGATGCTCGCGCGGTACGTGAAGATCCCGTTCGAGACGTACAGCGGCCGCATCGACAACAAGATCTGGCTGAACTTCGCGGGCGGCATGCTGCAGAGCGCGAGCGGTGACCTGACGGGCGGCAACATCGCGCTGCGCGTGCGGCCGACGCAGCCGCGCCTCGATCTGCCGGTCGCGCAGTTCGGCTGGACGCTCGCGAAGGACGACACCGAGTACACGCTGCATCTCTCCGACCTGCACGCGGAACTCGGTCAGGCGCCGCTCGCCGATGGCACAGCGGTCGCGCGCCTCCTCGAATCGAAAACACTGACGGCGAAGTACCGGGCGGCGTCAGCGCAGCGCGGACAGTTGTTCGGTGTGTCGGGCGATGTCATCGATTTGGGGATACTCGCGGAATTCGCCCGCGCGCTGCCGCTGCCGCGCAAGGTGCTCACGCAACTCGTGCTGTTCAATCCGCAAGGGCAGATCGCCGATTTCACGCTGCAAACGGAACGCGTCGCGCCGAAAACCGACGAGGAAGCCAAGGAACTGCAGGCAAAAGGCGAAGCGCTGCCGGTTTTGAGATACACGGTCAAGGGCGACTTGCAGGGCATCAGCGTGCAGGCGCAGGAGCCGCCGCCGGGGCTCACGGCGAACAACCATCCGCGCGCGGGGATTCCAGGCGTCGAAAACCTGTGGGGCAAGATCGACGCCGACCAGACGCAAGGCTCGATCACGATCGATACGAAGAATGCCGCCGTGACGATCCCCGGCGCCTTCGACGATCCGCGCCTCACCTTCGATACGCTCGAAGGGCGCGCCGCCTGGACCATCGCCGATGCGCCCGCGCCCGGCGAGCCGCGCCGTGCGTTCACGGTGCGCGTCGAAACGCTGCGCGTGAAGAACGCCGACGCCGAGGGCGAAGCCACCGCCTATTACTGGAACCAGGGCCACGGACGAGGCACGCTCGATCTGAAGGCGAAGGTTGCGCGCCTGAAGGTGACGAGCCTCGTGCGCTATCTGCCGACGTCGCTCAACGAACGCGTGCGCGTCTATCTGGGACACGCGCTGCAGGCAGGCGTGTCGCGCAACGGCACGATCGAAGTGCACGGCGACCTGACCCGCTTCCCGTACACGAAGTTTCCCGATGCCGGCATCTTCCGCATCGAGGCGCCATTTACCGGCGGCAAGTTCGATCCGACGCCCTACCCGCCGCGCAAAATGTTGAACGGCACGCCGAACTTCTGGCCCGGCTTCGACGGCATCAGCGGCAAGTTCCAGATGGCACAGAACAAGCTGCGCTTCGACATCGACCGCGCGCACTATCGCAACGTCGCGATCACGAAGACGACCGGGCGCATCGAGGATACGGGCAATCGCGAGTCGCTGTTGCTGATCGACGGGCAGGCGCGCGGGCCGCTCGCGGACATGCTCCAGTACGTCGACGACAGCTCGCTCGGCATCATGGCGAAGCACGCGACGCGCAAGATCCGCGCGACCGGCGACGCCACGCTCGCGCTCAAGCTCGGCCTGCCGCGCATCCGGCTGCCGAAGCCGCACGTCGATTACGAAGGCTCGCTCACCTTCGCCGACAACGAAGTCGCCTACGCGAACCTGCCGCCGCTTTCGCACGTGCGCGGACGCGCGAGCTTTGCCCAGAAAAGCGTCACGCTCGACAATCTCACCGGGCGTTTTCTCGGCGGCGACGTGCGCGGAACCGGCGGCGTGAAGCCGGACGGCAGCTACGCGCTGAATGTGAACGGGCGCATCGGCGCGGATGCGGCGAAGGGGCTCAACGTGCGCATCAGTCCGCAGATCACGCAGGTTCTGAAGCACGTCAGCGGCACGGCGCCTTACGAAATGCACGTGCGCGGCATGAAGAACGCGCTGCCGCGCATCGAGGCAACGTCCGATCTGACCGGCCTCGGTCTCGACTTTCCGGCGCCGTTCGCGAAACCGCGAGGCACGCCGATGCCGTTCGCCGTCCGCTTCGAGCCGGCCACCGACGGCCCGGCCGGGCGTCACGACGCGAATGTCACGCTCGGCCCCGTGAAGGCGCACTACCTGTTGCAGCAGACGGGCAAGACGCAGTTGAACGTGGTGCGCGGCGCGATCGGCGTGAACAAGCCGGCCGATCTGCCGCCGCAAGGCGTAACGGCCGCGATCGATCTCGACGAACTCGATGCCGACGCCTGGCGCAAGTTCATCACGGAATTCACGCCGCCGCCCGCAACGCAGTCCGCCGTCGCCGCGCCAAAACCGCCGGTGAACGAAAACATCAGACAGTTCATCCCGACTCGCGTCGCGCTGCATCTCACGACGCTCAAGCTACTTAGCCGACGCTGGCAAAACATCGTCGTCGATGCGAGCGAGGACAACCGCAAGTGGCAGGCGAACATCGCGTCGGATCAGCTGACGGGACAGGTCGCGTGGACGCCCGGCGCGATCCGCGACAGCCCGGGCGCGTTGCAGGCGCGCTTCACGCAGGTCGTGATTCCGGACAAATCGGAGGGCGACCTCGCCGGGCCGACGATCCGCCGGCCGCCGCGCAACATGCCGTCGATCGATCTGATCGTGAATGAAATCGTCGTGCGAGGACGGCCGATCGGACGGCTCGAAGTCGATGCGCACAACAGCGTCGATCACGGCATGCCGGTGTGGTCGCTCGACAAGTTCGAGTTGGCCAACCCAGACGCGACGCTCGCCGCAACAGCGAACTGGCGCGCGTTCACGTCCGCCGAAACCGACGACGATGACGACGACAACCCCAACGACACCACCCCGCGCCGCACCGCGCTCGATTTCAAGCTCGACGTGAAGGACGCGGGCGGCCTGCTCGACCGATTCGGCCTGCCGCGCACGGTGAACGCGGGCAGCGGCTCGATCTCCGGCAACGCCGCTTGGAGCGGCGGCCCGACCGCCGTCGACCTGCCGACACTCGACGGCGCGCTCGCCGTCGACCTGCGCCACGGCCAGATCCTGAAGGTGAACGCGGGCGCGGCGAAGCTGCTCGGCATCCTGAGCCTGCAAAGTCTCGCGCACCTGCTTACGCTGAATTTCCAGGACGTCGTCGGCAAGGGGCTGCCGTTCGACCGCATCACCGGCACGGCGAAAATCGACGACGGTATCGTCCGCACCGACAATTTCACGATGGTCACCTCGCCCGCGCGCGTCGAGCTGAAGGGCATGGTCAACCTGCCGACGCAGACCCAGGACCTCCACGCCCTCGTGATCCCGACGATCAGCGCCGGCGCGGTTGCGATCGGCGCGGCGGTCATCAATCCGCTGCTCGGCCTAGCGACGCTGGCGGGGGACCTGGTGCTGTCGAAATCGATCGGCAAGGCGTTCGCGCGCGACTACGCGATCACCGGTACGTGGTCGAAACCGGTCATTCAGCGGGTGAAGGGCGATCAGGGTAAGATCGAAACTCCTGCCGCCGCTGTCACCGACTGAGGCTGACAGCGTCGCGTTTCACCGGCTTCCGACGCATCAGACGCATTCACCGCAGGCAGACATGAGCGAAAGATCAAGCGAACACCACGCCGGGCCGTTCAGGGTCGCGGCGCTGCAAATGGTCAGCACGCCGGATCGCGAGCGCAATCTCGCCGAGGCGGGCCGGCTGATCGCCGAGGCCGCGCGCGACGGCGCGCAGCTCGTGCTGCTGCCCGAATACTTCTGCTTCATGGGCTTCAAGGACACCGACAAGCTCGCTATCCGCGAAACGCCCGGCCACGGCCCGATCCAGCAATTCTTGGCCGATGCCGCGCGCGAGCATCGCGTGTGGGTCATCGGCGGGACGATGCCGCTGGAGTCGCCCGAACCGTCGCGCGTGCTGAACACGACGCTCGTCTTCGATCCCGCCGGCAAACAAGCCGCGCGCTATGACAAGATTCATCTGTTCAATTTCGAAAAGGGCGAAGAGTCCTTCGACGAAGCCCGCACCATCTGCCCCGGCGGCGAAGTGCGCACATTCGAGGCGCCGTTCGGGCGCGTCGGGCTGTCGGTCTGCTACGACCTGCGGTTTCCCGAGCTGTATCGAAAGATGGGCGACTGCGCGTTGATCGTCGTTCCTTCTGCGTTTACTTACACCACTGGTAAGGCGCACTGGGAAACGCTGCTAAAAGCACGCGCCATCGAAAACCAGTGCTACGTGCTCGCCGCCGCGCAGGGCGGGAAGCACGAGAATGGCCGCCGCACCTGGGGCCACACCATTCTGATCGATCCGTGGGGCGAAATCATCGACGTGCGCGAAGAGGGCGCGGGCGTCGTGTCCGGCGAGATCGAGCCGGCGCGCATCGCGTCCGTGCGGCAGAGCCTGCCGGCGTACCGCCATCGCGTGCTAGGCTGAACACGTAACGAGCTTGAAAGCGCGCTTTCTATCCCGCAGATAGCTCCCCAGACACCGACGTTAGAATATTCATCACATTTCCAACACACGTCACCGATATAGCCACAGGCACCGCATGAACATCATCGAACCCGGCATCCGCAATCTCGTCACCGCGAAAGACGTTCTGCTCACGCCCTATGGGCTCGACGAGGCGCTCATCACGCGCACGCTCGCCGAAATCTTCACGCACAAGGTCGATTACGCGGACCTCTACTTCCAGATGACCCGCAGCGAGGCGTGGAGCCTCGAAGAGGGCATCGTCAAATCGGGCAGCTTCAGCATCGACCAGGGCGTCGGCGTGCGCGCCGTGTCCGGCGATCGCACGGCCTTCGCCTATTCCGACGACCTCTCGCCCGAGTCGATCCGTCAGGCGGCCATCGCCACGCGCGCGATCGCGAAGGCGGGCGGCGGCAAGCACAAGATCAAGTCGGCGAGTTCGCTCACCGGCGTCTCCGGCCGCGACCTCTACCTCCCCGCCGATCCGCTCCACTCGCTCGATGCCACCGCCAAGGTGAAATTGCTCGAACGCGTCGAGAAGATGGCGCGCGGCCGCGATCCGCGCATCGTCCAGGTCATGGCGGGCCTCGCGGGCGAATACGACGTCGTGCTGGTTGCACGCAGCGACGGCGCGCTCGCCGCCGACGTCCGCCCGCTCGTGCGCGTCTCCGTCACGGTGATCGCCGAGCACGACGGACGCCGCGAAATCGGCAGCGGTGGTGGTGGTGGCCGCTTCGACTACGGCTATTTCACGGACGAAGTATTGTCGAAATACGTCGATGACGCCGTGCACGCCGCGCTCGTGAACCTCGAAGCGCGGCCGGCTCCGGCGGGCGGGATGACCGTCGTGCTCGGGCCGGGCTGGCCGGGTGTGCTGCTGCACGAAGCAATCGGCCACGGGTTGGAAGGCGATTTCAACCGCAAGGGATCGTCGGCGTTCGCGGGGCGGATCGGCGAACAGGTGGCGGCGAAAGGCGTAACGGTCGTCGATGACGGCACGCTGCCGAATCGCCGCGGCTCGCTCAATATCGACGACGAAGGCAACCCGACGCAGTGCACGACACTGATCGAAGACGGCATTCTGAAGGGCTACATCCAGGATTCGCTGAACGCGCGCCTGATGAAGATGCCGGTGACGGGAAACGCGCGCCGCGAGTCGTACGCCGCCCTGCCGATGCCGCGCATGACGAACACCTACATGCTCAACGGTGACAAGGACCCGGGCGAAATCCTGGCGTCGGTGAAAAACGGGCTGTACGCGGTGAATTTCGGCGGCGGTCAGGTCGATATCACCAACGGCAAGTTCGTGTTCTCGGCGTCCGAAGCGTACATGATCGAGAACGGCAAGATCAGCTATCCGGTCAAGGGCGCGACGCTGATCGGCAGCGGGCCGGAAGCGCTGAAATTCGTGACGATGATCGGCAACGACATGGCGCTGGATAGCGGCGTCGGCGTGTGCGGCAAGGAAGGCCAGAGCGTGCCGGTGGGCGTCGGCCAGCCGACACTGCGCATCGAAAAGATGACGGTCGGCGGCACGGTTTGATCACGGTGGATCATGCGGGAACGCCGCATGATCCACTCTCGTTTTCTGCGATTTTTGCCCGTGTTGTGCGGATAATCCGCGTTTTACCGTGCTCCGGCTTGTCAGTCGAGCATGTTTGAGGTTATAAAGGCAGTCACCTGTTTTTCACGAACCATCGAGAACCCGCCATGTCCGCCAAGTTTTACTTTTATTTCTTTTGGCATCTCAAGCCGCTGGCGGATCGAGAGGGGTGAGTCGTAGGTAAGCAAGAACCCGAAATTCCCGAAAAACCGCCAGCCGAGTCTGGCGGTTTTTTTTCGCCTCCCCGCCTGGCAAAACAACACGCAGCAACGCGCTCCTGGAGAAACGAAATGCCCCCACATAACACTGATGACGTCCGTATCCGCGAATTAAAAGAACTGACCCCGCCCGCCCACCTGATCCGCGAATTCTCGCTCGGCGAATCCGTGTCGGAACTGATCTACACCGCCCGGAAGTCGATGCACCGCATCCTGCACGGTATGGACGACCGCCTGATCGTCATCGTTGGGCCGTGCTCGATCCACGATCCCAAGGCCGCGATGGAATACGCCGGACGGCTGATCGAACAACGTAAGCGCTTCGCGGGCGAGCTCGAGATCGTGATGCGCGTGTACTTCGAAAAGCCGCGCACGACGGTCGGCTGGAAGGGACTCATCAACGATCCGCACATGGACAACAGCTTCAAGATCAACGAGGGCCTGCGCACCGCGCGTGAGCTGCTGCTGAACATCAACGAACTCGGACTGCCCGCGGGCACCGAATACCTCGACATGATCAGCCCGCAGTACATCGCCGATCTGATCTCGTGGGGCGCGATCGGCGCGCGCACGACGGAATCGCAGGTGCATCGCGAGCTGGCGTCGGGGCTTTCGTGCCCGGTCGGCTTCAAGAACGGGACGGACGGCAACGTGAAGATCGCCGTCGATGCGATCAAGGCGTCGTCGCAGCCGCACCATTTCCTCTCGGTGACGAAGGGCGGCCACTCGGCGATCGTCTCGACGGCCGGCAACGAAGACTGCCACATCATCCTGCGCGGCGGCAAGGCGCCGAACTACGATGCGGAGAGCGTGAACGCCGCGTGCAGCGACATCGGCAAGGCGGGTTTGGCCGCGCGCCTGATGATCGACGCGAGCCACGCGAACAGTTCGAAGAAGCATGAGAACCAGATTCCGGTCTGCGAGGACATCGGCCGGCAGATCGCGGGCGGTGATGAGCGGATCGTCGGCGTGATGGTGGAATCGCATCTCGTCGCGGGGCGGCAGGATCTCAAGGAAGGTTGCGAACTGACCTATGGCCAGAGCGTGACCGATGCGTGCATCGGCTGGGAAGAGAGCGTGAAGGTGTTGGAAGGGCTCGCCGAGAGCGTCAAGCAGCGGCGCGTGGCGCGCGGTGGCGGGAACTGATTGACAGTCTGCTTGTGACAAGGGCTGCGAGTTTCGCAGCCCTTTTTTCATTCGATGCGGATTATTCCAGCATGCCCGCGCCGAAGATCTCAGTGTGAATCCGCTCGGCGTGGATGCCCGCGGCGTGCAGCGCGGCCATCTGCCCGCGCATGAAGGCGACCGGGCCGCAGATGTAGTAATCGGCATCGGGCAGAAGCGCCTGGCTCACGAACTGCGGCCAGTCCATGCGTCCGGGGAAGTCGAAGTCCGCGCCCTGGCGATCTTCCGGACGCACCGCTTCGTAGAACACCGCGCGCGTGACGTTCGGATGCTTCGACGCAATGTCGTTCACCCAATGCTTGAACGCGTGCACGCCGCCGTGCCGGCACGCATGCACGAACGCGACTTGCCGCGCGCTGCCACTGGCGACGATCGACGCCAGCATCGACACCATCGGCGTAATGCCGACACCGCCGCTCATCAGAACGACGGGCGTCGTTTTCGTGCGATCGAGCGAAAATTCGCCCATCGGCGCGCTCACCTCGACGATCGATCCAACCTCGACGCCGTCATGCAACCCGTTCGACACATGCCCGGCAGGCAGGCCAATGGGGCGCTCGCGCTTCACAGAAATCCGCAGATACTGGCCGTTCGGGGCATCGGAGAGTGAATACTGGCGCGGCTGAACGACGCCGATCTCGGTCACGAACCGCTTCACGCTGACGTACTGGCCGGGCGCGAAATCGCGCAGCTTCCCGCCATCCGAAGGCTTCAGATAGAACGACGTGATTTCGTCGCTCTCCATTTCCTTGCGCACCACGGCGAACGGACGGAAGCCGCTCCACGCCGCGCCGTCGTAGAGCTTCTGCTCCGCGCCGATCAGGATGCCGGCGAGTTGGCCGTAGGCGGCAGCCCAGGCGTCGAGCGTGGGTTGATCGACGGCGTCGCCGAGGACTTCGGAGATGGCCGCCAGCAGGTTCTCGCCGACGATCGGGTAATGCTCGGCGCGGATGTTCAGGCTCGCGTGCTTCTGCGTGATGTGCGCGACGGCGCCGGTCAGCGCGCCGAGATTGTCGATGTTCGCCGCGTACGCGTAGACCGCGCGCGCCAGTGCCTGCGGCTGCCCGCCGCTTTGTTGATGCGCCTGGTTGAAGAGGTGCTTCAACTCGGGGTGGTTGGCGAACAGGCGCTTGTAGAAATGCGTCGTGATGGTCGCGCCATGCTCGGCGAGGACGGGCGCGGTGGCCTTCACGCGGGCGATCTGGTCGGCGGTCAATGCGGTCATTGGGGGTTCTCCCTTTCTAAGATGCATCGATGCTACATCTTTTAAGGGAGCGCTGAATGAGTGCTTTTGTCGCAGTTTGTGGATCTATTTTCTCATCGACCACGGCTCGAAGCTCGCATGCAGAATGTCCTCTCAGCGCGCGCGGGGAGCCATCATGAATGAACAACGCTACGGGTCGGGCCGGTCACAGGACGTGTGTCCGTCCAAAGAAACTCACGCTCAGGCGGACGAATGGGCATGGCCGAGTGAAATAACCGGTGAAGTCTACGAAGACTTCGCTGAGGCAGCGCCAGAAAGGGCGCGCCTGAACAGGACCGCCCGCAACTGGATTCTCCCAACGCCCGAGGAAGCCTGAGCCCCTACTTCCTCCGCTCGTGATCCCACAGAACATCGCTGCCACCGTCCACGCGATTTAGCACCCGAGCAAACACGAACAGCAAATCCGACAGCCGATTCACATACTGCCTCGGCGCCGCGTTGACCTTATCCACCCGCCCGAGCGCCACGATCGACCGCTCTGCCCGCCGGCATACCGTCCGCGCCACATGCGCCAGCGACGCTCCCCGCGATCCCGCCGGCAAAATGAACTCCTTCAGCGGCGGCAACGTTGCGTTGTAATCGGCAAGCCACGCATCGAGCCGCGCCAGATGCTGCGTTTCGATCATCGAATGCCCCGGAAAGCACAACTCGCCGCCGAGATCGAACAGATCGTGCTGGATATCCACGAGCGCCGCCCGCACGTTCCCCGGCAGCGGCTCGCACAGCAGCACGCCAATCTGCGAATTGAGTTCGTCGACGTCGCCGATCGCCGCGATCCGCGCGTCGTCCTTCTGCACGCGACTGCCGTCGCCGAGGCCGGTCGTGCCGTCGTCGCCGGTGCGCGTCGCTATCTTGCTCAGGCGATTGCCCATCGTTTCTCTCCGTTTTGCGCGTCATCGAGCCGTTCATTATGAAGCCTGCCGATGCCCGGCGGACGAGGGTCTATCGGCGTAAAATAACTTCAAAATACCGATTAACCGCGCCGGTTTCGTCACGTGCCGCGCGCGATTCGAATCAAATCAACCAATAATCGGGCGACTGAACAAAGCGCCCCGAGGTCCGGAGACAACACCGTGAATCATCCCGTCCCGCCGCTGGCCGTTCGCCGCCCCTTCCCCGCCGCGCTTTTCGATGCGCTCAAAGCGCAATTCGGGGATCGCGCGACGAGCGCGCGCGCCGTGCTCGAGCACCACGGCCGCGACGAATCCCCGTTCGATCCGCAATTGCCCGACGCCGTCGTCTTCGCGCGCAGCACGGAGGACGTGCAGGCGATCGTGAAACTCTGCGGCCAATACGACGTGCCGATCATTCCCTACGGCAACGGTTCGTCGCTCGAAGGGCATCTGCTCGCGGTGCAGGGCGGCGTGTCGATCGATTTGTCGGAGATGAACCGCGTGCTCGCGATCAACGCCGAGGACCTGACCGTCACCGTCGAGCCTGGCATTTCGCGCAAGCAGCTGAACGAGGCGCTGCGCGACACCGGCCTCTTCTTCCCGATCGATCCGGGCGCGGACGCGAGCATCGGCGGGATGTCGGCGACGCGCGCCTCGGGCACCAACGCCGTGCGCTACGGCACGATGCGCGAGAACGTGCTGGCGCTGACCGTCGTACTCGCCGACGGCCGCGTCATCAAGACCGGCACGCGCGCGCGCAAGTCGTCGGCCGGATATGACCTGACGCGCCTTTTCGTCGGCTCCGAAGGCACGCTCGGCGTCATCACGGAAATCACGGTCCGGCTCTATCCGCAGCCGGAAGCCGTGTCAGCGGCGGTGTGCGCGTTCCCGTCGATGGGCGATGCGGTGCGCGCTGTCATCGAAACGATTCAGATGGGCGTGCCGGTGGCGCGCGTCGAGTTCCTCGATTCGCTCGCCGTGCGCGCGATCAACCGTCACTCGAACCTCACCTTCCGCGAATCGCCGATGCTGTTCTTCGAGTTCCACGGCTCCGAATCGGGTGTCGCGGAACAGGCGGGCATCGTGCAGGAGATCGTCGCGCAGAATTCGGGCGCCGATTTCGAATGGGCGACGCGCCCGGAAGATCGCAGCCGTCTCTGGAACGCGCGCCATTCGGCCTATTTCGCGATGCTGCAACTGAAGCCCGGCTGCCGCGCGGTGACGACAGACGTTTGCGTGCCGATTTCGCGGCTCGCGGAATGCGTCGTCGAGACGGAGCAGGATTTGAAGGCATCGACGCTGCCGTGCCCGATCGTCGGCCATGTCGGTGACGGCAATTTTCACGTCGCGATGCTGCTCGATCCCGCGAAGCCCGAAGAGCTGGAAGAAGCGGAGCGCATCAATCACCGGATCGTGCAGCGCGCGCTGCGCATGGGTGGCACGTGCACGGGCGAGCATGGCGTGGGGCTGCACAAGATGGGCTTCCTGATCGAGGAGCACGGCGAGGATGCGGTCGGCGTGATGCGCGCAATCAAGCATTCGCTCGATCCGAACAACCTGATGAACCCCGGCAAGATCTTTTCCTTCGCGGCGTGATGCGCGCGGACCAGCGGCTGAGAGCGCCGGATCGACGCCCGAGCGACAAACCGCACATTTCAAGAACCAGGCGCCAGGAGGAGATATGAACGCACCCACGGAATTCACGCCGGAAGTGCTGGAACAGCGCCAGCGCGAAGTCGTGCAGGCGCTGATGGCCGTGTTGCCGACGCATTGCCTGCTCTTTCGCGACGAAGACACCGCCGCCTACGAATGCGACGGCCTCGCCGCCTATCGCCGTCTGCCGCTCGCGGTCGCGTTGCCGGAAACCGAGGCGCAAGTGCAGCGCGTCGTGCAGATTTGCCTCCGGCTCGACGTGCCGATCGTCCCGCGCGGCGCGGGCACCGGTCTATCGGGCGGCGCGATGCCGATCCGCCACGGCATCGTGCTGTCGCTCGCGCGCTTCCGGAAGATCGTCGAAGTCGATCCGTACGCGCGCACCGCCACCGTCCAGCCAGGCGTGCGCAATCTGTCGATCTCCGAAGCCGCCGCGCCCTACGGTCTCTATTACGCGCCCGATCCGTCGTCGCAGATAGCGTGCACGATCGGCGGCAACGTCTCCGAGAATTCGGGCGGCGTGCACTGCCTGAAGTACGGCCTGACCGTCCATAACGTGCTGCGCGTGCGCGCGGTGACGATGGAAGGCGATATCGTCGAATTCGGCTCGCTCGCGCCCGACGCGCCCGGGCTCGACCTGCTCGCCGTTTTGATCGGCAGCGAAGGCATGTTCGCGATCGTCACCGAGATCACCGTCAAGCTGATTCCGAAGCCGCAGACGGCGCAAGTCATCATGGCGAGCTTCGACGACGTCGTGAAAGGCGGCAACGCGGTCGCGGCGATCATCGCGGCGGGCATCATCCCGGCCGGTCTCGAAATGATGGACAAACCCGCGACGCGCGCCGTCGAGGAATTCGTGAACGCCGGCTACGACCTCGAAGCCGCCGCGATCCTGCTCTGCGAATCGGATGGCACCTACGACGAGGTCGCCGAGGAAATCGTCCGCATGACGGCCGTGCTGCGCGAGAACGGCGCGAGCCGCATCCAGATTTCGCGCTCGGAAGCCGAGCGTCTCAAATTCTGGTCGGGTCGCAAGAACGCGTTTCCGGCGGCCGGGCGCATGTCGCCGGATTACTACTGCATGGACGGCACCGTGCCGCGCCGCCAGATCGGGCCGCTGCTCGCGCGCATCGAGCAGATGGAGAAGAAGTACGCGCTGCGCTGTATCAACGTGTTCCACGCCGGCGACGGCAATATGCATCCGCTGATTCTCTTCAACGGCAACGATCTCGACGAATGGCACCGCGCGGAGGCGTTCGGCTCCGACATCCTGGAGACGTGTGTCGAGCTGGGCGGCACGGTGACGGGCGAGCACGGCGTCGGCATCGAGAAGATCAATTCGATGTGCGTGCAGTTTTCGCCGGAAGAGCGCGACGCGTTTCACGCGGTGAAACGCGCATTCGACCCGCCCGGCCTGCTGAACCCCGATAAAGGCATCCCGACGCGCGCGCGCTGCGCCGAGTACGGCAAGATGCACATTCGCGGCGGACTGCTGCCGCATCCCGAGATCCCGCGCTTCTGAAGCGAGCACACCGCAGGCTATCCACGTTTAACCCGAGACGTGCGGCCTGAACCGGCCGGTACAATCGATCGACGAGCCACGAGAAGCGGACACCATGGAACACGACGACATCGTCGCCGGCTGGTCGGAACGGATTCGCCGCGCCACTGAAACCAGCACGCCGGTCCGCATCCGGGGCGGCGGCACGAAGGACTGGTACGGGCAGACGCTGCGCGGCGAGATCCTCGATACGCGCGCACATAGCGGGATCATCGAATACGACCCGGCCGAGCTCGTGATCACCGTAAAGGCGGGCACGCCGCTTCGGGCCGTCGAGGCGGCGCTGCGCGAATGCGACCAGATGCTGCCGTTCGAGCCGCCGCATTTCGGGCGCGATGCGACCATCGGCGGCTGCATCGCGGCGGGCATCGCGGGGCCGCGCCGTGCGTGGACCGGCGCGCCACGCGACTTCGTGCTCGGCGCGGTCGTGATGAACGGCCACGGCCAGGTGCTTCACTTCGGCGGGCAAGTGGTGAAGAACGTCGCGGGCTACGACGTCTCGCGGCTTTTGGCCGGCTCGCTCGGCACGCTCGGGCTGATCCTCGAACTGTCGATCAAGGTGCTGCCGAAATCCGTCGCCGAGGCGACGCTCAAGTTCGACATGCACGCGACCGACGGCGTGCGCAAGCTCAACGAATGGGGCGGCCATCCGCTGCCGATCACCGGCAGCGCGTGGCGCGACGGCACGCTCGCGCTGCGGCTCGCGGGCGCGGAAGCGGCCGTGAAGGCGGCGCGCACGACGCTCGGCGGCGAAGTCGTCGATGCAGTGGAGGCCGATCGCTTCTGGGTCGGCCTGCGCGAACAGACCGATCCGTTCTTCGCGGTGATCGAGCCGAAGGCGGCGCTCTGGCGTCTCGCGCTGCCGTCGATTGCCGAGCCGCTGCATCTGCCCGGCGCGCAGTTGATGGAATGGGGCGGTGCGCAGCGCTGGTGGATCACCGATACCGATCCGCAGACCGTGCGCATCAGCGCGAAACAGGCTGGCGGCCACGCGACAATCTTCCGCGCGGGCGCTTCGTACGATCGCAATGCGGGCGTCTTCACGCCGCTGCCCGCGCCGCTGATGAAAATTCATCGCGGACTGAAAGCCGCTTTCGATCCCGCGCGCATCTTCAATCGCGGCCGTCTCTACCCCGACTTCTGAGCGCGGAAAAACCACGCGATGCAAACCAATCTCGCCGATTTCATCCGCGGTACGCCCGAAGGCGACGAAGCCGATGCCATCCTGCGAAAGTGCGTGCACTGCGGTTTCTGCACGGCGACCTGCCCGACCTATCAGCTCCTCGGCGACGAACTCGACGGCCCGCGCGGGCGCATCTATTTGATGAAGCAGATGCTCGAAGGCGCGCCCGTCACGCGCAGCACGCAACTGCATCTGGACCGCTGTCTTACGTGCCGCAGTTGTGAAACAACGTGTCCGTCGGGCGTGCAGTACGGAAGGCTCGTCGAGATCGGGCGCAAGGTGGTCGAGGAGAAAGTCGAGCGGCCGCTGCGGCAGCGTCTCCAGCGCAAACTGCTCGCGAACTTCCTGCCGAACAGCACGCTTTTCACGCCCGCGATGAAGATCGGCCAGCAGTTCCGGCCGCTGCTCTCGAAGAAACTGCGCGCGAAGATTCCGCTCGCCGAAAGGCCGCTCGCCGCGCCTACGCGCAAGCACGAACGCAAGATGCTGATGCTCTCGGGTTGCGTGCAGCCCGCGATGATGCCGAACGTCAACACGGCGACGGCGCGCGTCTTCGATGCGCTCGGCATCGAGATCGTGACGGCCCCCGATGCAGGCTGCTGCGGCGCGATCCGCCTGCATCTCGGCTACAACGACGACGCCCTCGAAGACGTGCGCAACAACATCGACGCGTGGTGGCCGTACGTCGACGACGGCGTCGAGGCGATCGTGATGAACGCGTCCGGCTGCGGCGCGACGGTGAAGGAATACGCGCACCTCTTGCGCGACGATCCGGCTTACGCGGAGCGGGCGCGGCGCATCGTCGATCTCACGCGCGACCTCGCCGAAATCCTGCCGCAATACGAGGAAGAACTCGTGACGCTCGCGCGCCGCCGCGGTGTGCATACGGTGGCGTTTCATCCGCCGTGCACGCTGCAGCATGGACAGCAGATTCGCGGACAAGTCGAGCAGTTGCTGACCGCGCTCGGGATCGAAGTGCGCCTGCCCGCCGACAGCCATCTCTGCTG
The DNA here is from genome assembly GCF_001544515.1 of Caballeronia terrestris. Taxonomy (GTDB): domain Bacteria; phylum Pseudomonadota; class Gammaproteobacteria; order Burkholderiales; family Burkholderiaceae; genus Caballeronia; species Caballeronia terrestris. The sequence goes on along the minus strand of NZ_FCOL02000029.1, from coordinate 29,369 downwards.
CGGCTCCGCCGGCACGTATTCGGTGCTTCAGCCGAAGCTCTCTTACAAGCTGCGCGACCAGAAGCTCGACAAGCTCGAAAAGCTGGAGGCACAGTTGATCGTGTCGGCGAATGTCGGATGCATCGCGCACTTGCAGAGCGGCACGTCCACGCCCGTTACGCACTGGATTCAACTGCTCGAACACTTGCTTTACGGGTAGCGCGTGCGTCGCGGGGGCGTCCGTATAATCGACGGTTTGCATACCGCGCCGCATTCGCCATGTCCGATATCGCCATTCATCTCGACGCAGTAAGGCAACGCATCGCGCAGGCGGCCGCCGCCGCTTCACGCGGTCCCTCGTCGGTCAAGCTGCTCGCCGTCTCGAAGACCTTCCCCGCCAGCGATGTCCGCGCCGCCTTCGACGCTGGCCAGCGCGCGTTCGGCGAAAACTACGTGCAGGAAGCGGTCGCCAAGATCACGGAACTCGGCGCGCTGCGCGACGAGATCGAGTGGCATTTCATCGGGCCGCTGCAATCGAACAAGACGAAAGTCGTCGCCGAACACTTCGACTGGGTGCATTCCGTCGACCGGCTGAAGATCGCCGAGCGGCTGTCCGATCAGCGTCCCGAGGGCGCGGCGGCGCTCAACGTGTGTCTGCAGGTGAACGTGAGCGGCGAGGCATCGAAAAGCGGCGTCGAGCCGGACGAAGCCGCCGGGCTCGCGCACAAGATCGCCGCCCTGCCCGGCTTGCGGCTGCGCGGACTGATGGCGATCCCCGAAGCCGCCGCCACGCGCGACGAGCAGCGCGTGCCGCACGCCCGCCTGCGCGCGCTGCTGGACACGCTGCGCGCCGATGGCCTCGACCTCGATACGCTGTCGATCGGCATGTCGGCGGATCTGGAGGCGGCCGTGCTCGAAGGCGCGACGATGGTGCGCATCGGCACGGCAATCTTCGGCGCGCGCGATTATTCGAAGTGACACTTCTCTTCTGACCTCTGCAAACTCACCATGAAAATTGCATTCATCGGCGGCGGCAACATGGCCGCAGCGCTCATCGGCGGCCTGATCAAGCGCGGCGTGGCGCCGGCGGACCTGTACGCAATCGATATCAACGACGAAGCCCGCGCGCGCACCGCAGAGCAGTTCGGCATCGCGACGGGCGCGGCGATCGACGCAACGCTCGGCGGCTTCGATGCGATCCTGCTCGCGGTCAAGCCTCAGGTGCTGAAGGACGTCGCGAAGGCGCTGGCGCCGCATCTGTCGGCGCAGCTCGTCATCAGCATCGCCGCGGGCATCCGCGCGAGCGACCTGTCGCGCTGGCTCGGCGGCTATGCGCGCATCGTACGGACGATGCCGAACACGCCCGCGCTGATCGGCATGGGCGTGACGGGGCTCGCGGCGCTGCCGGGCGTCGACGATGCGGCGAAGGCGCTGGCGTCGAAGGTGCTGGAGGCGGTCGGCGCGGCCGTCTGGTTCGACGACGAAGCGAAGATCGACGCCGTCACCGCGATTTCGGGCAGCGGCCCGGCGTACGTGTTCTATTTCATCGAGGCGATGCAGGAAGCCGCGCGCCAGCTCGGCATGGACGAGGAGCAAGCCCGCGCGCTCGCCGTCGCAACATTTACGGGGGCGGCGCAGCTCGCGGCGCAGTCGGGCGAGCCGGCGCGCGTGCTGCGCGAACGGGTGACGTCGAAGGGCGGGACGACGGCGGCAGCGCTGGCATCGTTCGATGCGTCCGGTGTGAAAGATGCAATCGTGCGCGGTGCGCTTGCGGCGGATGCGCGGGCGAAGGAGATGGGCGATGAGTTGGGGGCGGGGTGAGTTATTGATGATTCGACGCGCATGAAAAAGCCGTTCCGGTCGTGAGACTGGAACGGCTTTTTAGCAAGCGAAGGTGGCTGCGAGAGGCTTAAGTCGCCATCGCATAATGCAGCGCGATCCCCGCGAACAGCGCGCCGCCGAGCCAGTTGTTGTGCTTGAACGCCGCGAAGCACGGCATGCGCTCGCGGTTACGAATCAGCGCGTAATGATAAACCGCGCACCCCGCCGCCGCCGCCCAGCCGAGCCAGTACAACCAGCCGAAGCCCAAAGCAATCCCGATCCCCACGTAGATCGCGAGCGTCACCGCGTAGCAGAGCATCACGGCGAACACGTCGTAGCGGCCGAAAGTCAGCGCCGACGTGCGAATGCCGATCTTGATGTCGTCGTCGCGATCGACCATCGCGTACTCGGTGTCGTAGGCGACCGACCAGAACACGTTCGCAGCCAGCATGATCCACGCGAGTATCGGCACGTGGTCCTGCACGGCGGCGAACGCCATCGGGATGCCGAAACCGAACGCGATCCCGAGATATGCCTGCGGAATCGCGAAAAAGCGCTTCGTGAACGGATACGTCCCCGCGACGAAGAGCGCGAACACCGAAAGTTCCTTCGTTAGCGTATTGAGCGGCAGGATCAGCAGGAACGCGATGAGCGAGAGCGCCGCCGCCAGCGCGACCGCCTCCCACGCCTGGATCTTGCCCGAGGTCAGCGGGCGGTTTTCGGTGCGCTTCACGTGACGGTCGAAATCGCGGTCGGCGTAATCGTTGATCGCGCAGCCGGCGGAGCGCATCAGGATCGTGCCGATCACGAAGATGGCGAGCAGCATCGGCGACGGACGGCCGTTCGATGCGATCCACAGCGCGTTGAGCGTCGGCCAGAGCAGCAGCAGGTTGCCGATGGGCTTGTCGAGGCGCACGAGGCGCAGGTAGAGCGGGAGACGAGCGAGCATGGACGGGGATCGGTGGGGACGATGGGGTATTTTAGTGCAGCGGCGCATCAAGCCCGTCGCACGACCGTCCGGCTTTCTTCAGGCGTATTTGATCAGCGGCAGGCCGGCGAGCTTCGCTGCCTTCGTGTCCAACGTCGCGGTGTACTTGCATATCGCGTCGTGACACGTGCGCTCGATCAGGCAATCAGCGAAGCCGCCTTGGTCGATGCGAACACCTTGAGCGCCTTCCACACGACCTCCGAGTTTTCGACGCTGAAGTCTTTTGCACGGAGGAGCGCTTCGATGATCGTCGCGACGTCTTCGCGCGCGGCGGAATACGCGCGCGTCATGACCCAGACTAGTTCCACCAATGCGACCTGGGTCACATACCCCGGCGTTTCGACTGAAAGTGATTCGATGAGCGCCGTCGCCCTCGCCGATTGCACCTTATCGTCCTGCGCGAAATATCGGACCAGGACGTTCGTATCGAGGCCGATCATCGTGCAGACGCACCGCTCCCGGCGATTGCCGCGTTCATGTCGTCAATAGACACTGGCTTCGCAGGTTTTTTGAGGATTCCCTTCAACGACTGTACCGAACAGGTTGCGGGGATCACCTCGTAATGACTGGTTACATCGTTCATGACGAACTCGATTCGGTCGCCTGCGCTCAATCCGAGGTCGCTCCGAATGCTTACCCGAATGGTCACCTGTCCCTTGGACGTAATAGTGGCTGAGGGCATGATTCCTCCTGCTTCTCCCATTCCTTGCTTTAGCGAAAGGCGCAACCTGGCAACTCAGTCGGGCTTCACCCCGAGCGCAAAAAAACCCCCGCACTCCTTCGAGCACGGGGGCTTCCCAATCATCGCAACAACCGCTTAAGCCAGCATCGCCCGCAGCATCCATGCGGTCTTCTCATGCGTCTGCATGCGCTGCGTGAGCAGATCGGCGGTCGGTTCGTCGTTCGCGGCTTCGGTCGCCGGGAAGATTTCGCGCGCCGTGCGCACCACTGCTTCCTGGCCTTCCACCAACTGGCGAATCATCTCTTCCGCAGCCGGCACGCCATCGGCTTCAGGAATCGACGACAGCTTCGAGAACTCGCGATAGCTGCCCGGCGCATGCACGCCGAGCGCACGAATGCGTTCCGCGATCGAATCGACGGCCAGCGCCAGTTCGTTGTATTGCGTCTCGAACATCAGGTGCAGGGTGTTGAACAGCGGCCCCGTGACGTTCCAGTGAAAATTGTGCGTCTTCAGATACAGCGTGTAGGTGTCCGCGAGCAGTCGCGAAAGACCGTCGGCGATCTTCTTGCGGTCCTTGTCGCTGATACCGATGTTGACAGCCGGTGCAGTGCCTTTCTTCGCCATGATGCCCCCTTGAGAGAGTGATACGAACGGAGCGAACGCGCCGCGCTTTCGGGCTACATGCCCCGACGCGGCCGTTCGAGCGTTCGACAGTTTATCGTATAAACGTTGCGCGCTTCGTTGCCTGGCAAGGCCGCGCGGCCATTCGCGGTGCGCCTTTCGGACGCACCCGCGTCAAGCAAAAACGCCCACGCCGCCCGCACGCAACGCCTCGGCGACGATCGCCCCATAACCCGCCGCGACCATCCCGAACGCGATCGCGATGCGCACGCCGCGCGACGCCGTGCGGCTCTTCGTTTCGATGCTGTTCATGGCCCGTCCGATCGTCGTCATCGTGTTTCTCCTTGGCTTACGCCATTGCCGTTTCGACCTGCTGGCCCAATGCAGCCAAGGCCTTCACGACCCCTTCCGCATAAGCCGGATCGGCGCGACGGAAATGCTCGATCTGACGCGCGACGATGTCGTCCGGCACGCCATAAATGTGCCGCGCGATGTTGCCGAAGAACCGCTGGCGCTGCGCATCGTCGAACAGGCGGAAGAGCGCGCCCGGCTGGCTGTAGTAATCACCGTCTTCACGATGGTCGTAGCGCGCGACCGCACCCGCCGCGAGCGGCGGCTCGTTGACGCTCGCATCCTGCGCGTAGTCGCCGAAACGGTTCGGCTCGTAGTTCGCGCGGCCACCGTGGTTACCGTCGGTGCGCATCGCGCCGTCGCGATGGAACGCGTGGCTCACCGGCACGCGCGGCGCGTTCACCGGAATCTGATGGTGATTGATGCCAAGACGATAGCGCTGCGTGTCGCCGTAGGAAAACAGCCGCCCCTGCAACAGCCGGTCCGGCGAGAAGCCGATCCCCGGCACCACGTTGGCCGGCGAAAACGCCGACTGCTCGACATCCGCGAAATAGTTCGCCGCGTTGCGATTCAGTTCGATCGTGCCGACATCGATCAGCGGGTAATCCTTGTGCGGCCACACTTTCGTGATGTCGAACGGATTGAGGTGATAAGTCGCGGCATCGGCTTCGGACATCACCTGGATGCGGAAATCCCACTTCGGAAAATTCCCACGATCGATGTTGCCGACCAGATCGCGTTGCGCGCTCTCGCGATCCCGCGCGACGACGGCGACGGCTTCCTCGTCGGTGTAGTTCTCGAGCGGCTGCTGCGACTTGAAATGGAACTTTACGTAGAAGCGCTCGTTGTCCGCGTTGATGAACGAGAACGTGTGCGATCCGAAGCCGTGCATCTGCCGATAATTCTTCGGAATGCCGCGATCGCTCATCAGAATCGTCACCTGATGCAACGACTCCGGATGACGCGACCAGAAATCCCATGCCGCGACGTTGCTGCGCAGGTTCGTGTACGGATCGCGCTTTTGCGTGTGGATGAAGTCGGGGAACTTGAGCGGATCGCGGATGAAGAAGATCGGCGTGTTGTTGCCGACCACGTCCCAGTTGCCTTCCTCGGTGTAAAACTTGATCGAGAAGCCGCGCACGTCGCGCTCGGCGTCGGCGGCGCCGCGCTCGCCCGCGACCGTCGAGAAGCGCATGAAGAGCGGCGTTTCCTTGCCGACCTGCGCGAAGACCTTCGCTTTCGTATAGCGCGAGATGTCGTGCGTGACCTTCAGCGTGCCGAACGCGCCCGAGCCCTTCGCGTGAACGCGGCGCTCGGGAATCACTTCGCGATCGAAGTGCGCGAGCTTTTCGATCAGCCAGAAGTCCTGCAGCGTGACGGGGCCGCGCGAGCCGGCGGTTTGTGAGTTCTGATTGTCGCCGACGGGTGCGCCGGCGGCCGTGGTGAGAGTACGTGTGGTCATCGTGGGCTCCAGGTTTTTATCGAAGGAATCGGAACGGAGAGGCGCTTCAGCAAACGCCGGCGAAATCCGCCAGCACGCTGGCGAAGACGCAGCGCGTCTCGCACAGAGATCGAGCAGCGATACGGGCGATGTGCGTCATAAGGTCTCTCCGGTTTTGTCCCGGAACCAAGCTTAACAAAACCTATTCGCAATTCTAATTCGATAATTCTTATCTATTCGATAGCGGGAGAATCGGCGTAGATGGACCGAAAAGAAAAAGGAAGGGACGAAGAACCGCGCCCGGAGCCGGACGCGGCGTACTGCTTTAGTTAACAGCGACGGGCATGTCGAGCTTGTTTACGCCCGGCAGATCGCACGCGGCGATGGCGTCGGAGATGGCGTCGATCGCGGGCATCCGCGTGAAGCTCTTGCGCCACGCCAGCACGACACGGCGATCGGGCACCGGTTCGTCGAATGGCACGTAGCTGAGCAGGCCCGCATCGATGCCGCCAGCGTGCGGCTTCACTTCATGCACCGACATGCGCGGCAGCACCGTAATCCCGACGCCGCTCGCGACCATATGCCGGATCGTTTCCAGCGACGATCCCTCGAACGTCTTCTGGATGCCGTCCGCGTTCTGCGAAAAGCGCATCAACTCGGGACACACGCCGAGCACGTGATCGCGGAAACAATGCCCGCTGCCGAGCAACAGCATCGTTTCCAGCTTGAGATCCTCGGGATCGATCTTGCTGCGGTTTTCCCACGCATGCCCCGACGGCATCGCGACGACGAACGGCTCGTCGTACAGCGCGCGCACCATCAGTCCCGTTTCGGGAAATGGCAGCGCCATGATCGCGACGTCGATTTCGCCCTGCTTCAGCAGTTCGATCAGTTTGAGCGTGTAATTTTCCTGCAGCATCAACGGCATCTGCGGGACGGCCTTGATCATCTGCTTGACGAGCGTCGGCAGCAGATAGGGCCCGATCGTGTAGATCACACCGAGGCGCAGCGGCCCGATCAGTGGGTCCTTGCCCTGCTTGGCGATTTCCTTGATGGCGAGCGTCTGTTCGAGCACGCGCTGCGCCTGCGTGACGATCTGCTCGCCGATCGGCGTGACGCTGACTTCGCTCGTGCCGCGCTCGAAAATCTGGACATTGAGCTCATCTTCGAGCTTCTTGATTGCAACCGACAGCGTCGGCTGGCTCACGAAACAGGCCTCGGCAGCGCGGCCAAAGTGCCGTTCGCGCGCCACCGCGACGATGTACTTCAGTTCAGTAAGCGTCATTGGGGCCAATGAAAGACGTGAATTCGATAGGTTCGACTTATACACCCGCGACGGAGATTCGCCAACTGAATGCCCGCGCGCGCCGCGTCGCTGAATTAGGGACCGAGGCGCGCGTCCCAAGTTCAAAACCCTTAGGCCTTCAGGTATTGCTCGCGCGCGCCGAGCCAGCGCAACAGATGACGCGTCACGGCGTCCGGAAATTCCCTGAGCATGTGATCGGCGGCCGCGCGCGCGGGCTCGATCAGCCAAGCATCGTTTTCGAGACTCGCGAAGCGCAGCATCGCCTCGCCCGACTGGCGCGCGCCCAGAAACTCGCCCGGGCCACGGATTTCGAGATCGCGCCGCGCGATTTCGAAGCCGTCGGTGGTTTCGCGCATCGTTTGCAGGCGCGCGCGCGCTGTTTGCGAGAGCGGCCCCGCGTACATCAGCACGCACACCGACGCCGCGCTCCCCCGCCCGACGCGCCCGCGCAACTGGTGCAACTGCGCGAGCCCAAAGCGCTCAGCGTGCTCGATCACCATCAGCGACGCATTCGGCACGTCCACGCCGACTTCGATCACCGTCGTCGCGACGAGCAGTTGCACTTCGTTGCGCGTGAAAGCGTCCATGACGGCGGCTTTTTCCGCCGGCGCAAGCCGCCCGTGAACCAAGCCGACGCGCAGTTCCGGCAGCGTGGTGGCAAGCGTTTCGTAGGTTTCGACCGCCGTCTGAAGTTGCAGCGTCTCGCTCTCCTCGATTAGCGGACAGACCCAGTACACCTGCCGCCCGGTCAGCGCCGCTTCGCGCACGCGGCCGATCACCTCCTCGCGGCGGGCGTCGGAGACGAGCTTCGTCAGGATCGGCGTGCGGCCGGGCGGCAGTTCATCGATGGTGGAGACGTCGAGGTCGGCGTAGTAGGTCATCGCGAGCGTGCGCGGGATCGGCGTCGCGGACATCATTAACTGGTGCGGCTGGAAATCGCGCGCGCCGTCGGCGGCGTTGTGCGCCTTCGCCCGCAGCGCGAGCCGTTGCGCGACACCGAAGCGATGCTGTTCGTCGACGATCACGAGCCCGAGCCGCGCGAATTCCACCGCGTCCTGGATGATCGCGTGCGTGCCGATCACGAGCTGCGCGCCGCCCGATGCCGCCGCTTCCAGCGCGGCGCGCTTCTCCTTCGTTTTGAGGCTGCCCGCGAGCCACGCGACCGTCACGCCGAGCGGTTCCAGCCAGCCGCGCAGCTTGCGGGCGTGCTGCTCGGCGAGGATTTCGGTCGGCGCCATGAGCGCGGCCTGATAGCCGGCGTCGATGGCCTGCGCCGCCGCGAGCGCCGCGACGATCGTCTTGCCGCTGCCGACATCGCCCTGCAAGAGGCGCTGCATCGGATGCGGCAGCGTCAGTTCGGCTGCGATTTCCGCGCAGACGCGCTCCTGCGCGCCCGTCAACCGAAACGGCAGCGCTCCCAAAAACCGCGCGACGAGCGATTCCGGTTCATGCAGAGAGCGGCGCGGCATGACCGGCGCGGCGCGCGTGCGGCGCTCCTCGTGCGCGCGCTTGAGCGACAACTGCTGCGCGAGCAGTTCCTCGAACTTGATGCGCGTCCACGCCGGATGCGTGCCGTCGACGAGCGCGGTTTCGTCGGGATTGGCGCGTGGGTGGTGGAGCGTCTTCACGGCATCGAGCAGGCCCGGCAGGTTCAGCGGCTGCAAATACGTCCGCGCGATCTTCTCCGGCAACAGTTCCGGCAGCGAAACGCGCCCGACTGCGTTATCGATCGCCTTGCGCAAATACGCCTGCGACACGCCCGCCGTGCTCGGATAAACCGGCGTCAACGCTTGCGGCAACGGCGTGTCGTCATCGACGGGACGCAGCGCCGGATGCACCATCTCCAGCCCAAAAAAGCCGCCGCGCACGTCGCCGCGCACGCGCAGCCGGACGCCAACGGCCATCTGCTTGACCTGCGAGCCGTAGAAATTGAGGAATCGCAGCGTGAGTTCGTCGCCGGCGTCGTCACGGATTTTCACGAGCAACTGGCGGCGCGGCCGGTACGCGATCTCGTTCTCGAACACGATGCCTTCGGTCTGCGCGTTGTCGCCGGGAATCAGCTCGCTGATGGGCGTGAGCGTGGTTTCGTCCTCGTAGCGCATCGGCAGGTGCAGCACGAGATCGATGTCGGATTTCAGGCCGAGTTTCGCGAGTTTGTCGGCGGCTTTCGGCAGCGCGGCGGGCTTTTTCGAGGGTTGTGCCGGTTCGACGCCGCCGGTTTTCGTCCGCCTGCGGGGCTTCGATGCGGGCGTGACAGCGTCGTCCGCCGCGCCGGAAGCGTCGGGAGCATCGGGACTCAAGGCCAGGCGGCGGTCGGACAAGGGCATCTAATCTCTTCGCAAGTACAATATCGGGCTAATTTGTCGGCTATTCGGCGCACCGGGCGCCGGCTGCGACGCCCGACCCACCGGGCATCGATCCCCGCTTCCAATGTTCACCCATGTTCACGCTTTCCGATTTCGATTTTAATCTGCCGCCCGAGCTGATCGCGCAAACGGCGCTCACCGAGCGCAGCGCGAGCCGCCTGCTCGAGGTCGACACCCGCACGACGCCCGACACGCTCACCGATCGCCAGTTCGCCGAATTGCCGAACCTGATCGACGCGGGCGACCTGCTCGTCTTCAACGATACCAAAGTCCTGAAGGCGCGCTTTCTCGGCCAGAAGGCCAGCGGCGGGCGCATCGAGGTGCTCGTCGAGCGCCTCACCGGCCCGACGACCGCGCTCGCGCAAATCCGCGCGAGCAAAAGCCCGGGGCCTGGCACCGTCCTGAAACTCGCGGACGCGTTCGACGTGACGGTCGGCGAGCGCGTCGAGCCGTTCTACACGCTGCACTTTCCCGCCGATTGCCTCACGCTGATCGAGCAGTACGGCCGCCTGCCGCTGCCGCCGTACATCGAGCACGATCCCGACGCCTACGACGAAACGCGCTACCAGACGGTGTACGCGGCCAATCCGGGCGCGGTCGCGGCGCCGACGGCGGGCCTGCATTTCGACGACGCGCTCTTCGCGAAGCTCGACGCGCGCGGTGTCGAACGCGCGACGCTCACGCTGCACGTCGGCGCGGGCACGTTCCAGCCGGTGCGCGTCGAGAAGATCGACGAGCACAAGATGCACAGCGAGTGGTACGCGCTGCCGCAAGCGCTCGTCGACAGGATTGCCGCGACGAAAGCGCGGGGAAAACGGGTGATCGCGGTCGGCACCACGTCGATGCGCGCGCTCGAAGCCGCCGCCCGCGACGCCGCCAACGCCGGCCGGCCGCTCGCCGCAGCCAGCGCCGAAACCGACATCTTCATCACGCCGGGTTATGAATTCCGCGTCGTGGACCGGCTGGTGACGAACTTCCACCTGCCCAAATCGACGCTTCTGATGCTCGTGTCCGCCTTCGCGGGCATGGAGACGATCCGCGAGGCGTATCGCCACGCGATTGAACAGCGCTACCGCTTCTTCAGCTACGGCGACGCGATGCTGCTCACGCGGCAGGCGCGCTGACCTTTTCTCACCCATTTGCGCCGGACTGTTTTCCGGTGGCACAGGAGCACACTCAATGACCGATGGTCATAATCCGCCCGCGAACGGCCTCAAGTTCGACCTTCTCACGACCGACGGCCAGGCGCGACGCGGACGGCTCACGCTGAATCACGGCGTGGTCGAAACGCCGATCTTCATGCCGGTCGGCACGTACGGCACCGTCAAGGCGATCCAGCCCCGCGAACTCGAGGAAATCAAGGCGCAGATCATCCTCGGCAATACGTTTCACCTGTGGCTGCGTCCCGGTCTGGAGACGATCGGCGCGCACGGCGGCCTGCATCAATTCATGAACTGGAAGCGCCCGATCCTCACCGATTCCGGCGGCTTTCAGGTCTTTTCGCTGGGCGATCTTCGCAAGATCACCGAAGATGGCGTCACGTTCGCGTCACCGATCAACGGCGACAAGCTGTTCCTGTCGCCCGAAATCTCAATGCAGATCCAGAAAGTGCTGAACTCCGACATCGTCATGCAGTTCGACGAATGCACGCCTTACGCGACCAACGGTGTGCCGACGTCGCACAAGGACGCCGCCGATTCAATGCGCATGTCGATGCGCTGGGCGAAACGCTCCGTCGACGAATTCTCGCGCCTTGGTAATCCGAACGCGCTTTTCGGCATTGTGCAGGGCGGCATGTTCGAGGATTTGCGCGACGAATCGCTCGCGGGCCTGGCGGACATCGGCTTCCACGGCCTTGCGATCGGCGGTTTGTCGGTCGGTGAGCCAAAGGACGACATGATGCGCGTGCTGAACCACATCGGCCCGAAGCTCCCCGCCGACAAGCCGCACTACCTGATGGGCGTCGGCACGCCGGAAGACCTCGTGGCTGGCGTGGCGGCGGGCGTCGACATGTTCGACTGCGTGATGCCGACCCGCAACGCCCGCAACGGCTGGCTGTTCACCCGCTTCGGCGACGTGAAAATCCGCAACGCCACGCACAAGAGTGCGCTCAAGCCGCTCGACGAAACCTGCGGCTGCTACACCTGCGCCAATTTCACGCGCGGCTACCTGCATCATTTGCACCGCGTCGGCGAGATTCTCGGCGCGCAGCTGAACACGATTCACAACCTGCACTACTACCTGCAATTGATGAGCGAAGTGCGCGAATCGATCGAAAATCACACGTTCGACACGTTTCGGAAGCAGTTTCACGAGAACCGGGCGCGCGGCATCGACTAGCGAAACCTACAAACGCATTACAATCAGCCGGCACCGCAACGCTGGAACCATTCGCGAAAAGGCGTTAACAGCTTGATCGCAAAGCGCTTCCGGCGCTGTCGGGGCCTGGCCCGGTGTAGAATATTGGGCTAATTTTCTGAATCAGTCGTCAATACGGAGAGACCAACGTGTCGTTTATTTCCAATGCCTTTGCACAGGGCACAACAACGGGTGGCATCGAATCCAGCGTCATGCAGTTTCTGCCGCTGATCCTCATGTTCGCGGTGCTGTACTTCATCATGATTCGCCCGCAAATGAAGCGTCAGAAAGAACATCGCAACATGCTCGCCGCCATGGCCAAGGGCGACGAAGTGGTGACGAACGGCGGCATCGTCGGCAAGGTGACGAAGGTGACGGATGCGTATGTCGGCGTCGAAATCGCCGAAGGCACCGAGATCACCGTGCAAAAGGCATCCGTCACGACGATTCTCCCGAAGGGCACGATCAAGTCGCTGTAAGGCCAGTTTCTTTCGCGTCCGGCGCGGCCTCGCCCCTCCCGAGCCGCCGTCAGCACAGTCAGACGGCTCGTCGCGCTCAACCGCCGGACGCCCCCCGCTCCTCCAAGCCAACTTTCCCGTTCGGCCATCCCCATGAATCGTTACCCCCTTTGGAAATATGTCGTGATGCTGGTGGCGCTCGTCATCGGCCTCGTGTACACGCTGCCCAATTTTTTCGGCGAAGCGCCGGCGGTGCAGGTGTCGAGCGGCAAGGCAACGGTCAAGCTCGATTCGTCCACACTCGATAAGGTCGAGAGCACGCTCGCCGCCAATCAGGTGAAGCCGGACGAAGTGACGTTCGACAACACGTCGACCAACGCGAATATCCGCGTGCGCCTGAAGGACACCGACACGCAATTACGCGTGAAAGACCTCTTGCAGAAATCGCTCAACGGCGATCCGACCGACCCCGTCTACATCGTCGCCCTGAACCTGCAGGCCGCGTCGCCGCGCTGGCTCACCGCGCTGCACGCGCTGCCGATGTACCTCGGCCTCGACTTGCGCGGCGGCGTCCACTTCCTCCTGCAAGTGGACATGGCCGGCGCGCTAAACAAGAAGCTCGACTCCGACGCCGCCGACGCCCGCGCCCTCCTGCGCGACAAGAACATCCGCGATGGCGGCGTGAATCGCACGGGGCAATCGGTCGTCGTCAATTTCTCCGATCAGGCTGTTGCGGACAACGCGCGCGGCGTGCTCACGATCGGCGTGAGCGAACTGCAATGGGCGACGCGTCAGGGCGGCGACGGCTATCAGGTGGTCGGCACGTTCACGCCGGCGGCGCAGAAGCTCGTCGAAGACGGCGCGCTCAAGCAGAACATCACCACGCTGCATAACCGCGTGAACGAACTGGGCGTCGCGGAACCGGTGATCCAGCAGCAGGGCAACGACCGCATCGTCGTCGAATTGCCGGGTGTGCAGGACACGGCGAAGGCAAAGGACATCATCGGCCGCACAGCCACACTCGAAGCGCGCCTCGCCGATCCGACCAACACGCATCCGAATCCGAACGACCCGGTGCCGCCGGGCGACGAACTCTTCACGCAAGGCAATTCGACGCCGGTTCTGTTGCGCAAGCAGGTGATCTTCACCGGCGACCGCATCATCGACGCCTCGGCGAGTTTCGACGAACATCAGCGTCCGTCGGTAAGCATTCGTCTCGATGCGGCGGGCGGGCGCGCGGTCAGCAGCGTCTCGCGCGACAACATCGGCAAGCCGATGGCGATGGTGCTGTTCGAAAAGGGCAAGGGCGAAGTGCTGACGGTCGCGACCATCCAGTCGGAACTCGGCGACCGCTTTCAGATCACCGGCCAGCCGACGCCGCAAGCCGCCACCGATCTCGCGCTGCTCCTGCGTGCGGGCTCGCTCGCGGCGCCGATGGACATCATCGAGGAACGCACGATCGGTCCGAGCCTCGGCGCGGACAATATCCGCAAGGGCTTCGATTCGGTCGTGTACGGTTTCGCCGCGATCGCCGTCTTCATGATCGCGTACTACATGCTGTTCGGCCTGATCTCGATGCTCTCGCTGTCGGTGAACCTGCTGTTGCTCGTCGCGATCCTGTCGATGCTGCAGGCCACGCTCACGCTGCCGGGCATTGCGGCTATCGCGCTCGCGCTCGGTATGGCGATCGACGCGAACGTGCTGATCAACGAGCGGATCCGCGAGGAACTGCGCAACGGCGCGCCGCCGCAACTCGCGATCCAGAACGGCTTCTCGCACGCCTGGGCGACGATTCTCGACTCGAACGTGACCACGCTGATCGCCGGTCTCGCGCTGCTCGCATTCGGCTCCGGGCCGGTGCGCGGCTTCGCGGTCGTGCACTGTATCGGCATCATGACGTCGATGTTCTCGGCCGTGTTCTTCTCGCGCGGTCTCGTGAACCTCTGGTACGGCGGCAAGAAGAAGCTGCAGTCGCTCGCGATCGGCCAGGTGTGGCGTCCGGACGGCGGCGACACGGCAGCCGCAACCGCGAACTACCTCGCGATGCAGCGCGGCGACGATTCCCCCGTCGACGAAATCGTCCAGCCGGCCAGGGCGAAAGCCAAGACGCCGGTTCCCGCACGTGCGGCGAACCAGGCCACCGCGCCCGCGCGCACCGGCAAGCCGGTGGCGCGCCGCCGCTCGGGTCCGGGCGTCGACCAAAAGAAACCGGGCTCGTCCCACTGAGCCCCGGAGAATAGATCATGGAATTTTTTCGCATTCGTCGTGACCTGCCGCTGATGCAGCGCGCGTTGATATTCAACGCGATTTCGCTCATCACCTTCCTCGCGGCCGTGTTCTTCCTCGTGCATCGCGGGCTGCATCTGTCCGTGGAATTCACTGGCGGGACGGTCGTCGAGGTGCAGTATCCGCAGGCCGTGCCGCTCGAACCCGTACGCGGCACGATGGCGAAGCTAGGCTATCCCGACGCGCAGGTGCAGAACTTCGGCACATCGCGCGACGTGCTGATCCGCTTGCCGCTGAAGCAAGGGCTCACGTCCGCGCAGCAGAGCGAGCAGGTGATCACCGCGCTCAAGGGCGAGGACGCGCAGGCGAAGCTGCAGCGCGTCGAGTTCGTCGGGCCGCAGGTCGGCAAGGAGCTCGTGACGAACGGATTGCTCGCGCTGGCGTGCGTGGTGATCGGCATCGTGATCTACCTGTCGTTCCGCTTCGAGTGGAAGTACGCGGTGGCCGGCGTGATCGCCAACCTGCACGACGTGGTGATCATCCTCGGCTTCTTCGCGTTCTTTCAGTGGGAGTTCTCGCTCTCCGTGCTCGCGGCGATTCTCGCGGTGCTGGGCTACTCGGTGAACGAATCGGTCGTTATCTTCGACCGGATTCGCGAGACGTTCCGCAAGCAGCGCAAGATGACGGTGATCGAAGTCATCAACCACGCGATCACGAGCACGATGTCGCGAACCATCATCACCCACGGCTGTACGGAAATGATGGTGCTGTCGATGTTCTTCTTCGGCGGCCCCACGCTGCACTACTTCGCGCTGGCGCTGACGGTCGGTATTCTGTTCGGTATCTATTCGTCGGTGTTCGTGGCCGCCGCGCTCGCGATGTGGCTCGGCGTGAAGCGCGAAGACCTCGTGAAGGAAAAGAAGGCGAAGTACGATCCGAATGATCCGAACGCAGGCGCGGAAGTCTGATCCTCGCTCGGTAGAAACTAAAAGGCCGGTTCGTTCTGAACCGGCCTTTTGCGTAGGTGCGACGACGTGCTTGTGAGAACGAGCCTCAGAACGCCTTCTTGAAAGTCAGATTGCCCTCCAGCCCTTCTGCGCCCGCGGCGCCGAGATTGCCGCGGTAACCGCCGTCGACGGAAAGCGTCGTCGACTTGCCGAAACGCGCGTCGATACCCGTGCCCGCGATCCAGCTATTACCCACACCCGATCCGTTGAAACGGTAGCCCGACAGCGTCACCGCCGTGTTGCCGCCCGACACGCCTTCAAGGCCGGCGCGCACATACGGGCGCACGCGCTTTTCGCCGGCACCGAATTCGCGGCCGACGCGCGCGTCCGCTCGTCCGATCGCGCTCGCTTGCGAGCCGAACTGGACGTCGATGCCATCGGCGTCGGTGGTGTCGGCGAGGCTCACGTTGACCATGCCAAGCGCCAGCCTGCCGTCGACGAACCAGTTGTTCGCAAGGTTGCGCACGTAGCCGGTTTCCGCTGCAAACGTGTAGCCCATGCCCCGGGTCGATGCGACATCGCGGCCGTTCGTGCTGAACGAATCGCTGAGGCGGTCGATTTTCGCGACGCCGTCCAGGTAGGCGCCGTTGCTCAACCGATACGTCGCCGTTACGCCGCCGCCGATGCTATCGAAGCTGCTGCGGCTCGCGCCGTCCACGGCATTGCTCGACGTGCGGCCCGAGCCGTACGATCCGAACACGCCGAACTGAACCGAGTCGCCATTCCCGAGCTTGCGTTTGTACACATCGGCACCCACCTGCGCGCCGCCGGATTGCATGTCGAAATCGCTGCCGTATTGCATGAACGAACGGTCCGTGTGCTGCGTATAGTTGCTTCCAAAAGTGCGGGCGTACACACCGCGCGAAGCTGCCGCATCAGCATCCGAGTCTATTGACGACACGCCGTTGCGCGCATGAAGCATCGGCAACGCGTCGATCAGGTGATGCGTGAGCGACGTCTTGGCGGCGAGATACGACGGCGCCTGCGGCACGAGCAGTGCACGCGTGTCGGGCTTGGCGGCGCTATCGATCGGCGCGGGCGTTGCTTCGGCGCCAGCGGCATTGCCGTTGTTCGCAACTGCTTCGCCATTGTCCGCCGTGGCGCCTGTGGCGCCAATCCCAGCCGTGTCCGTGCCATTGCCGCCCGTACCGGCCGAGGCGACCGTGTTCGTACCGTTGCCGCTCGCGCCGCCGCCGTTTGCATTCAAGTCGCCGTCTGGAGGCACAACGTTGCCCGGCGTTTCCGAGCCGTTACCTTCGGAAGAAGGGCCGCCTTCGCTCACCTGCACCGAATTCAGACGATAGTCCCAAAATGCGTCGCCGGAACCCGCGACCAGCCGCTGCTCCGCGCTGGAAGCGCCGGGCGCAAACGCGCTCAGATGATACTGATAGGGCCCCACCGCCACATACCCGTTCTGCAACTCGAAACTCTGCGCCGACGCGTTGCCGCCGACCTGCACGAGCGAAATCCCTTCGTTCGCGCCGGGCGTGACGGACGTGCTCGTGAAAGCGCCCGCGCCCTGCGCGCGCACATTGAGCGTGGTCGAGCCGTTTGCATCGCCCGCGATCAGCAGGCGGTCGGTTCTCTGGTTCGACAGCGCGCCGCCTTCGTTCAGCGTCGTGTTCAGCGTGACCGTCGGGTTGCGTCCATTGGATGCGCTCGCGTTCCAGCCGCCAGCGACATTGAGCGTCCTGAACGAGCCGTCGCTCGATGATGTGAAGTTCACCGAGCCGCCCGCCAGCGACGCGCTCGCCACGTTCGAATCGCCGTTCAGGTTCCAGACGGCATCGTCGGAAACCAACAGCGCGCCGACATTGCGCGCCGCGCCCGTCCATGCCGCCGCGCGATCGAGCCCTACGTCCACCGAGCTTTGCGCGTCGGAGACGATGTCGCCGGACAGCGTAACGGTGTCAGTCGCGCTAAACGACACGGCAACCGCGTCGCCCGCCGCGCCCGTCCTGACGTCGAGCACGTTCGCGCCACTCAGTTGCGCGTCGCCCTTCGCGTGAACCGCGAGCGATGCGCCTTCGACGCGGATCGCGCTGCCCTGCGCGCTGCGAACAGCGCCGCCCGTCAGCGAGACGGACTCGGGCGTGCCCAGCCCTTGCTGGTCTTCGACGGAAATGCCATGAGCGTTGTCGCCCGTCGCCGTGAGGGCCGTGCTGGTCATGGTGAGACCGCCCGAGCGCGACAGCACGGCACCGTGGCTCGCCGCACCGGAAGTCGTCACGGTTGTGTCGCTGAGTGCGAGCGTCCCAGCCGATCTCGCTACGACACCCGCGCTTTGCGCGCCGCTCGTTGCGATGCTGCCGCCGTTCACGCTTGCCGTGGCATTCTGATCCACCGATACGCCATGCGACTGAGCGCCCGACGCGGCAAGCGTCGTGCCTTGCGTGGCGACCGTCGTACCTGCGTCGATCGCAGTCATCGCGCTGGCGTTGTCGCCAGTCGTCACGATGCTGCCGCCGGCTGCCTCGATGCGGCTGGTGGACGCGGCAGACGCTCCGGTGGCCGACACACCGCTCGTTTGAACCCGCGTATTGTCGAGCACGATGCGCCCCGAGCCCATCGCTGTCGCGCCGATGGCGTTGTCGCCGCTCGTCGTCACCGTGCCGTCGGTCATGGAAATCAGCGAACCGGGCACGAAGAAGCCGATGTTTCGCCCGTCCGACATCAACCCGTGGCTACCCTTGCCGGATGTCGTGACCGAGCTATCGCCGGTGAGGGCGATTACGCCGCCAGCCTTTGGCGTGGTTGCCGTTCGCGCGCCAATTGCGTTGGCCCCGCTCGTTTCCACCCGGACCGCCGTACCATTGATCACTCCGCCCGCGGCCAGCAATGCACCCGCGTCCGACCCGCTCGTCGTGACCGAGGTGCGTTCGACGTCCATGGACGTGGCTGTCAAGTCCGTCGAGCTCGCATAGCCCAGCGCCGAGAGGGCGGCGCCGCCGGGGCGTAAGCCGGGCGTGAATGCTTGCCCCGTTCCCGTGGTCACCACGACACTGTCGCTTACTGTCAGGCTCGCGCGGACATTTTTTGATGCACCCACGCTCGCACCGGTGCCATTCGTACCGTTGGCCTCGATGCGGCTATTCGAGATCGAAAGCGAGGTGCTGTTAGTTGCCGCCACCGTCGCGGCATCCTGCACGCTGGACGTCGCGGTAACGTTGTCCACCGCAAGCGACGTATTCGTGCCCGATGTGCTGATGGCATTGGCGCCTTGATACGTCGCGGGACCGGATACCATGTGCTTCTTGCCGTCGCTGAATTTCAGCGTGTCGGCCGCGGCAGCCGCCGAATATAACGACGCGAGAAACAATAGGCTCGCGGCTACCGCGAGCGGCCGGAGAACGCCCGGATCGATGCCGCCGCGAGTTGCCGCCTGTTCCCGCGCACTGGCCGATACCGGCGATGACGCTTGCGATGCAATGTTCATGATGCTCCTTGAGTCGAGTCGAACCGGTTCGGCAGTTGCCTTTTCCGTGCTATTTCGAGATGACTCAAGGATAAAAATCGGGGGTTTTTTGAGATATAGGAATACTCTCAATTAATCTCGTGAATTATTGGAATGTCTTGATCATAAAAAAAACCCGCTTCGGCAAACGAAGCGGGTTTTTCGCCCTGCGACAGCAAAAAAAGCAGCGTTACTGCTTGATCCCTTCCGCCTGGATATGCAGCGTCGTCTTCAGGCTGAAGCCATACGCCTTGCCGTAGTCCATGCCGTAATCGCCGCGATCGAACGTCGCCGACGCTTCCGTGCCGCATACTTCCTTTTTCAGCATCGGGTTCTGGAAGCACTTGAACGATTCGACCTTCAGGTTCAACGGCTTCGTCACGCCGTGCAGCGTCAGCGTACCGACGACTTCCGTCGGCGTATCGCCGTCGAACTTGATCGACGTGCCCTTGTAGACGGCCGTCGGGAACTTGGCGACGTCGAAGAATTCTGCCTTCTGCAGATGCTCGTTGAGCTTGTCGTTACCCGTATCGATCGATGTTGCGTCGATCGTCACGTTCACCGTGCCCGTCTTCGCCGCGCGATCGAGCGTCACTGTGCCGCTCGACTTGTTGAACTTGCCGCGCCACGTCGACACGCCGCCGAAGTGGTCAGCCTCGAAGCTCGGATAGGTGTGGTTCGGGTCGAGCTGATAAGTATCGGCGGCCATCGCGCCGAACGACATGCTGGCGGCCAAGGCGCCCGCTGCGATCAAAAGTTGCTTCTTCAAGTTCTTCTCCAGGATGAGTGTGCCGCTCACTTCTTCGCGGCGACGATGTGAAATTTGATGACGACGTCGTCCGCCACCACCGAGGTGTCCTTCCATTCGCCCGTACCGACGTCGAATTGCGTGCGCTTGATCGGCAACGCGCCGTCGAAGGTTTCGGTCGCGCCCTGCTGCGTGACGGTGACGGGCACCGTGACCGTCTGCGACTTGCCCTTGATGGTCAGCTTGCCCGTGACCTTGTACTGGTTCGTGCCGGCCGGCGCGATCGCCGAGGAGGCGAAGGTCGCGCTCGGGAAGGTCGCACTGTCGAACCACTCCTTGCCGCGCACCTGCTTGTTGTATTCGTCGTCGCCGAGGTCGTAGCTGCCGGTATCGATCGAGATGTTGGCTGTCCCCGCCGCCGGTTTCGCCGGGTCGAAGCTGATCTGCGCGGTGAACTTCTTGAACTTGCCGTCGACGGGCACGTTCATCTGCTTCGACGTCGCAATCACCGTGCTCTTGGCGGCATCGACCTGCGCGTAGGCGGCGACGGCCGCCGTGAGCGACGTGGCGGCCACGCCCGCCAGGACCCAACGATAGAAATTCGCTTTCATGTCAGCCTTGTCAAAGTTGAGGCAAAAAAAGTGCAACCTGTATTGGATAGCAAAAAGCGCCCGGAACAATCCGCCGCCGGGAAATGAGCCGCCAACGCACAGGAAACAGTCGGCGCAGACGGCTACTTGACGAACGGAATCATGCGTCCGAGCAAGCCGTCGCGATCGACGAAATGGTGCTTCAGCGCCGCCAGCACGTGCATGACGACGAGCGCGAGCAGCGTGTAATTGAGCCAGATATGCACGAGCTTCAATGTGTCTTTGAGCGCCTGATCCGGTCCGATGATGGTCGGCAGCGGCAGAATGCCGAGGTACACCACCTGGATGCCCGCCGCCGAACTGTAGAAGTAGCCCGAGATCGGAATCACCAGCATCAGCAGATAAAGCACGAAATGCGTGACGTGCGCTGCGGCCTTCTGCCAGGGCGCGACGCCTTCGGGCATCTCCGGCGCGCGATGCGTGGTGCGCCAGAGCACGCGGATCGCCGCGAGCATGAACACCGTGACGCCGATCCACTTGTGCCACGAGAAGTACTTGAGCTTCGTCGGCGTGAAACCGGGGATGTCGGTCATGATCCAGCCGAGCCAGAAGCCGCCGACGATCAGCAACGCGATCAGCCAGTGAAGGCCGATTGCGGTGGCGCTGTAGCGTGTCGTCGGCGCAAGATGTGCGCTGCTTGCCATAAGTGACCTACCGAAAGGATTGCGAAAGAGCCGGTTCGTCGCAACGACCGGCATTCAAGGCCGCCATCGTACCCCAACGGCCGCGTTCAGGCTTGGCGCCGGAAAACCATCGGCCGCGAGCCGCGAAGGCCCGTCGCCATTGAGTTTCAGCGATTCTAGCCGTTCAATTCGCCCGCCGCGTTCTGCTGCCGCAACGAACTATCCTAGCGATGCAACAGTCCGATGACATCGTGCGCGCGCGACGGTCCAATCCAATTAAACGTTCGAACGCGCCAATTCATTCCAGCGGCGAAAGAGACGCACGGGCGTCCGCTGCGTCGCGGCCACGTCATTTGATACCATGCGCACTGGCCCGCCACTTGCTAGAACCGCCCGCTGCCGTTCATTCGGCGCCCCCGCCACGCACGCTCGAGGACCTCGGCATTCCGACCCATGAAAGAAGTTGACGAGAAACATTCAGTCGATCTGATCGCATGCCACGAATGCGACGCGCTTCTCGCCAAGCGATATCTGCCCAAACGCACGAGCGCGTCCTGTCCGCGCTGCGGCGCGCTCCTGTATCGGGCAGTGTCGTCGAATGTCGACAGGGTTTGCGCGATGACGCTTGCCGCGCTGATCACGTTTCTCATCGCGCAGGCGTTTCCGATCGTCGAACTGGATGCGAACGGCATCGTCTCGGAGACGACGCTGATCGGCGCGATCGTGGCGCTCTGGAGCGAGAACATGCAGGTCGTCGCGGTCCTCGTCTTCTGCTCGACGATTCTGTTCCCGCTCACCGAACTACTCGCGCTCCTCTACGTGCTCGTTCCGCTGCGTGCAGGGTACGTGCCGGTCGGCTTCAATCTCGTGCTGCGCGCGATCCAGCTCGTGCGGCCGTGGGGAATGATCGAGGTGTTCATGCTCGGTATCCTCGTCACGCTCGTGAAGATGGTGAGTCTCGCGCGCGTGATTCCCGAAGCCGCGCTTTTCGCGTTCGGCGCGCTCACGCTGATGATCGCGGTGGTCGTGAGTTTCGATCCCGGCGCGCTGTGGGACATCTCCGAACGCCTCCCGAGGCAGCGCGCCCTGCGCATCCGGGCCATCCGCCAGCGTCGCGGCGAGAGTCGCAGCGCCGCTTCCGTCAAGAGACACGAGCCATGAACGAACCCGCAGACAGCAGCCAGCCGGCCGCGCCCGAGCTGTATTTCACGACCGCGTCGCGCGAAGGACTCGTCTCGTGTCATTCGTGCGGCCGCGTGCAGCCGCGTGCGTACACGGTCGAGCGGCAGCGCTGCGCGCGCTGCGACGCCACGCTGCACCGGCGCCATCCCGACAGCATCGCGCGCACGTGGGCGCTACTGATCACCGCCGCGATCCTCTACATTCCGGCGAACCTGTATCCGGTGATGCATACGTCGTCGATCGTCGGCTCCGAGGACGACACCATCATGAGCGGCGTCGCGCTCTTCTGGAACGACGGCGACTATCCGCTCGCGATGGTGATCTTCATCGCGAGCATCCTCGTGCCGATGCTCAAGCTCGGCACGCTCGCGTTTCTCACGTGGTCGGTGCAGACGCGCTCGGTTTGGCGGCCGCGCCAGCGCACGACGCTCTTTCGCGCGGTCGAGCGCATCGGCCGGTGGTCGATGCTCGATATCTTCGTCATCACGCTCACGGTGGCGCTCGTGCGCTTTCGGTCGCTCGCGGTCATCACGGCCGGACCCGGCGCGCTCGCGTTCGCGTCGGTCGTCGTGCTGACGATGATCGCCTCCATGCAATTCGATCCGCGACTCATGTGGGACAACATCGAACCCTCAGGAAAGAAATATGACTAGTCCACAAGGGCCGAACGAGCCTCGCAACGATTCCCCGAACGGCGGCGCGAAAGGCGCCGGCGGCGGCTTGCCGCCCAACCTTCCTGAACCCGTCATCGAGCCGCGGAGCCGCTGGCTGCCGTCGCTCGTCTGGGTGATTCCGCTCGTGGCGGCGCTGGTGGGCGTGCTGCTCGTCGTGAAGACGGTCGCCGGGCGCGGCCCGACCATCACGATCAGTTTCGTCAGCGCCGAAGGGCTGGAACCGGGCAAGACGCGCCTCAAGTTCAAGGACGTCGACGTCGGCACGGTCAAGACCATCACGCTCTCGAAGGACCATTCGCGCGTGCTCGTCGACGTGCAGCTCACGAAGGAAGCCTCCGATTTCGCCGTGAAAGACACGCGCTTCTGGGTCGTGCGCCCGCGCGTCGCGGCAAGCGGCGTGAGCGGATTGTCGACGCTGCTGTCGGGAGCGTATATCGGCGTCGACGCGGGCAAGTCGGAGGAGGAGCAGACGCACTTCGTCGGGCTGGAGACGCCGCCTGCCGTGACCGGCGACCAGAAAGGCCACAAGTTCACGCTGCGCGGCGACTCGCTCGGCTCGATCGACATCGGCTCGCCAATCTACTACCGCCGCGTGCAGGTGGGGCAAGTGGTCGGCTTCAAGCTCGACAAGGACGGCACCGGTGTCACGATGGACGTGTTCGTCAACGCGCCGTACGACCAGTACGTCGGCACGAATTCGCGCTGGTGGCACGCGAGCGGCGTCGATTTGCGGCTCGATTCGAGCGGCCTCAAGCTCAACACGCAGTCGCTCGCGACGATCGTGCTCGGCGGCATTGCGTTCCAGACGCCGCCGAACCAGCAGCCCGGCACGCAGGCGCAGAACAACATGACATTCCGCCTGGGCTCCGACGAAACCGATGCCATGCGCGATCCGGACGGCACGCCGCTGCGCGTGGTGATGAACTTCAACCAGTCGCTGCGGGGGTTGTCGGTGGGCGCGCCGGTCGATTTCCGGGGCATCGTGCTCGGGAACGTGACGAATATCGGCATCGAATACGATCCGAAGTCGCGCAGTTTCCGGATGCCCGTCACGCTCAACATCTACCCGGACCGCCTCGGCACACGCGCACGCGAGACGCTGCCCGAGCCGCGCAGCCGCGAGAGCGAGGACTTGCTGCACCGCCTCGTCGATCACGGGCTGCGCGCGCAGTTGCGCACCGGCAACCTGCTGACGAGCCAGTTGTACATCGCGCTCGATTTCTTCCCGAAAGCGGCGCCGGCGAAGGTAAATCCATCCGCCGATCCGATCGAGCTGCCGACCGTGCCGAACACCCTCGACGAACTGCAGCTACAGGTGGCGAGCATCGCGAGAAAGCTCGACAAGATCCCGTTCGACGAGATCGGCGCGAACCTGAACAGTTCGCTGAAGAACGCGAACAGCCTCTTCAAGCAGCTCGACACGCAGGTCGCGCCCGAGGCCCGCGACACGCTGACGGCCGCGCGCAAGACGTTCGCCGATGCGCAGTCGACGCTGCAGCAGGACTCGCCGCTGCAGTCGGACGTTCATCAGGCGCTGCAGGAACTCACGCGGACGCTGCAATCGCTCAATGCGCTCTCCGATTACCTGGAACGCCATCCGGAATCGTTGCTGCGCGGCAAATCTGGAGATAAACCATGAGGTCAGGCGCGTTTCTGATGACGGCGGCCGCGCTGTCGATCCTGGCGGGCTGCGCTTCCTCGCCGTCGAGCCGCTTCTATACGCTTGGCGGCGACGCACCCTCGTCCTCGACGATGCCGGCGTCGTTCTATATCGAAGTGCCGCCCGTCGACATGCCGCAGCAGGTCGCGAAGAACCAGCTCGTCGTGCAGACGAGCGCCGCGCAGGTGCAGGTGCTCGAGGAGGAGCGCTGGGCATCGCTTCCCGCCGACGAAGTGCGGCGCGCGTTGTCGTCGGATTTGACGCGGCAGCTCGGCGCCATCGACGTGTACGGCACGCCGCGCCCCGATTCGGTCGCGGTGTATCGCGTGAAGGTGAACGTGCAGCGCTTCGAGTCGTGGCCGGGCGCGCAGGCCGTGATCGACGCCGTGTGGAGCGTGCGCGCAGCAGGATCGCAGACCGTGCTTACGTGTCGCACGGTCGCGCAGCAACCGGTCGGCGCGGGGTACGACGCGCTCGTCGCGGGGCATCGCAAGGCGGTCGATCAGCTGGCGGCGGAGATTTCGGCGGGCGTGCGCGCCGTCAGTTCGGTGCCGGTGGCGGCCGTTTCGACGTCGAAAACGGCGGATGGCGCGAAGACGAGGCCGACCGCCGTGCTGCCATGTCCCGTCGGGAAGGCTGCGGCGAGTTGAGATACTGCGCGGTGCGCGGGCGCGCTGAAACTGTTGTCGTCCAACCACAACGGCGCCATCTCGAAATCACCTTGGCGCCTTGGCAGCCGGTTAAGATCGATCTCCATGACCAATCTTGCTGAAAACCCGCAAAGAAGATGATGAAACTGATCGGTTCGCTAAGCAGCCCGTTCGTCCGCAAGGCGCGGATCGTGATGGCGGAGAAGAAAATCGACTGCGAACTGGTGCTCGAAAACGTCTGGGCGCCCGATTCGAAAATTCACAACTACAACCCGATCGGCAAAGTGCCGTGCCTGGTTCTCGACGACGGCGAAGCCGTGTTCGATTCGCGCGTGATCTGCGAATACGTCGATACGCTGACGCCCGTCGGCAAGCTGTTGCCGCAGGAGCGGCGCGAGCGCACGGAAGTGCGCTGCTGGGAGGCGCTCGCGGACGGCATGCTCGACGCTGCGGTGCTGATCCGGCTCGAAACCGTGCTGCGCGAGGAAGACCATCGCAATGCGGCGTGGGTCGCGCGCCAGCAGCGCAAGGTCGACGACGGTTTGAAGGCGATGGCGAAAGGGCTCGGCTCGAAGCCGTGGTGCTCGGCGAATCACTTCACCCTCGCCGATATTGCTTGCGGATGCGCGCTCGGATACCTCGACTTCCGCATGCCGGAGAGAAACTGGCGCGAGGACTATCCGAATCTGGACAAGCATTTTCAACGGCTGTCGCAGCGGCAATCGTTCATCGATACGATGCCGAGCTGATTTAGCACCGTGGATAAAACCGAAAAGCCATCCGACCGGTGGCTTTTTTTGTTGTCGCCAGAATCGAATTCATCTACTGATAGATAGATTGGCGGACAAAATTGGCGGAATGGCCCGTGCGGTGGCGTACCGAATACGAAATTCCACCGGCGATCTTGCGAAAGCCGACCCACATTCGTCCACTCAACAAAATCCGCCAAAATCTATCTATCTAAAGATAGACAAATGAGCCTGAATGGAACCGAGTTATCCACATTTTTCAACGCTTTACGACCTGCATGATTTCGTCCAGCCGCGCGGGCGTCTGGAAAAGCCGCGACGCGAGCAGGCTTCCCTGAAACGCCGCAAATAACGCGCGAGCAGCGGCCTCGGGCTGGTTGTTTGCGTGCAGCGTCCCCTGGATTTCGCCTTCGGCCAGCACCTTCGCGAGCCAGTTCTCATTCGCCCTGAAAAACGCCTGTACCGCCTGCCGCACGTTGTCAGGCAAGGAAGCGATGTCCGCAGCGAGCATGCCGCACAGACAAACGCGATCGCCCTCCTCGCCAATTACCCTCACCAGCACTTTCACATACCGGTCGAGCTTTTTATCGGCGGGGGCGGAGCTGTCGATCGCGTAAATCGACGACATCACGTCCGCGCTATAAGCATTGACCGCTTCGAAGGCCAGATCCTCCTTCGACGGAAAGTAGTAATGGATACTCGACGTCTTTACCCCGACCAGTTCAGACAGATCGCGATAACTGAACGCGTTGTAGCCGCGTGTCATCAGAAGGGTGCGGGCGTGGTCGAGCACCTGGTCGCGTACGGTATTTTTGTCCATTCGGCGATGATTATCTACTACTAGGTAGACAGTCAAGCACTTGTATCAAAAAAGGTTTCCGCGCGCAGATGGACAAAAAACTGCGCGAAAAACGGTCAACGCGCGCTCAGTAGCGCCGCCTCGTTCGCCAGCACTGGCGACGACTCCGTCACCGCCTGCTCGATGATGCCGCCGCCCAGACACACATCGCCTTGGTAAAGCACGGCCGATTGCCCCGGCGTCACGGCCCATTGCGCGTCGTCGAAACGCAGCTCGAAACGCCCATCCGACGCCGCACCGAAGCTGCACGCAGCGTCCGCCTGCCGATAGCGCGTCTTCGCGCCACACGACGCGCCTTCCTCGGGCGCCGATCCCGCGACCCAGCTCGTATTCCCCGCGACGAGCGTGCGCGCGAGCAGCCACGGATGATCGTGCCCCTGCACGACGTAGAGCGTATTGCTCGCCATGTCTTTGCCCGCGACAAACCACGGCTCGCCGCTGCCGTTCTTCGCCCCGCCGATGCCGATTCCCTTGCGCTGCCCGAACGTATAGAACGCGAGCCCGATATGCTCGCCGATGGTCTTGCCGTCGGGCGTCTTCATCGGGCCGGGCTTGGTCGGCAGGTAGCGATTCAGGAATTCGCGGAACGGCCGTTCGCCGATGAAGCAGATGCCGGTCGAATCCTTCTTCTTCGCGTTCGGCAAGCCGATCTGCGTGGCGATCTCGCGCACGCGCGTCTTCGGCATCTCGCCGAGCGGAAACAGCGTCTTCGACAACTGCTGCTGATTCAGCCGATGCAAAAAGTACGACTGGTCCTTGGTCGAATCGGTGGCCTTGAGAAGCTGGAAGAGACCATCGTGCTCGCGCACGCGGGCGTAGTGGCCTGTGGCGATGGTTTCCGCGCCCAGCGACATCGCGTGGTCGAGGAACGCCTTGAACTTGATCTCGGCATTACAGAGCACGTCCGGATTCGGCGTGCGGCCGGCCGAATATTCGCGCAGAAACTCGGCGAACACGCGGTCCTTGTACTCGGCGGCGAAGTTGACGGCTTCCACGTCGATGCCGATCAGATCCGCGACCGACACCACGTCGATCCAGTCCTGACGCGTCGAGCAGTATTCGCCGTCGTCATCGTCCTCCCAGTTCTTCATGAAGAGACCGACGACGTCGTAGCCCTGCTCTTTGAGCAGCCACGCCGTCACCGACGAATCGACGCCGCCCGACATCCCCACCACCACCTTTTGCTTGCTCATGTTGCTACCGATTTGCTGAAGCGGCGCCGTGGCGGGCATCGAAGGGCTCAGGCCCGCACCACTGGCGCTACCGAATGCGTATGAATGAAGTCGAGCGGCACGCGCCGCCCGGAAAGATAATCGTCGACGCATCGCATGACGAGCGGCGTCCGGTGCCGCGCCGTGCAGGCGCGCAGTTCGTCGGCGGTGAGCCACATCGCGCGGACGATGCCGTCGTCGAGTCTGCGCCCTGCTTCCTCGCCCGCCGACGTGCCACAAAACGTGAAGCGCAAGTAAGTGACGTCACGCCCTGGCCGAGCGAAGTGCGTCATGTAGGCGCCTACTAACGCCTCCGGCACGAATCGATGCGCGGTTTCCTCCAGCGTCTCGCGGACCACCGCTTCAGCGAGCGTCTCGCCCGCCTCCAGATGACCGGCCGGTTGGTTTATCCGAAGTCCCGCCGACGTATGCTCCTCGATCACGAGAAAACGTCCGTCCCGCTCGACGATGGCCGCCACCGTCACATGCGGTGCCCAATGGTCTGGTTTCATGGGTCGGTATTTTACCGTTTCGCACACTTTCACGCCTGTAGGTCCAAAACGGCCGCGCGCGCAAGCCTGAAAAACCCGTTGCACAAATGCGCCATTCAAGTGCCGGATCACATTTTTACAATGGCGTTCTTCGGTTACAGTTGCGGTAGCC
Organism: Caballeronia terrestris; assembly: GCF_001544515.1. GTDB lineage: Bacteria > Pseudomonadota > Gammaproteobacteria > Burkholderiales > Burkholderiaceae > Caballeronia > Caballeronia terrestris. Next base: position 642 of record NZ_FCOL02000029.1, on the reverse strand, counting down.
GTTTGCCCCAGCATTTGAATTTCAAAACTCAGCCTAAGTCCCGCGCTTCCTGACGGAACGCGCGCGTAGAACCATGGAGGATTCAAAGATGCACATCGGAGTGCCTGCTGAAACGCGGGCGAACGAGGCGCGCGTCGCCGCGACGCCCGAGACGGTCAAGAAACTCGTATCGCAAGGTCACCGGGTCACGGTGCAGAGCGGTGCGGGCTTGCCGGCGAGCTATATCGACGATGCTTACGCCGTTGCGGGCGCCGAGCTGGTCGATGTGAACACTGCTTTTGCCGCTGAGATCGTTCTCAAAGTCCAGTCCCCGAGCGAAGCCGAATTGCCGTTGCTGAAGTCAGGCAGCGTGCTGGCCGGCATGCTCGATCCCTTCAATACCGACAACACCGCGCGATTGGCTGCGGCGGGCGTCACCGCGTTCGCGCTCGAAGCCGCGCCACGCACGACGCGCGCGCAAAGCCTCGATGTGCTGTCCTCTCAAGCGAACATCGCGGGCTACAAGGCGGTGCTGGTCGCGTGCAATCTGTATCAGCGCTTCATGCCGATGCTGATGACCGCAGCCGGCACGGTGAAAGCCGCGCGCGTGCTGATTCTCGGCGCGGGCGTCGCGGGCTTGCAGGCGATCGCGACGGCCAAGCG